>PCWG01000013.1 GCA_002787235.1 Nitrospinae bacterium CG11_big_fil_rev_8_21_14_0_20_45_15 | reverse complement strand
CTTCCCCCGAAAAAGTGGACACAACGAAGAGTTGGTTTTAGGATGAAGCCGGCTCGAAAACTGGAGGGTGTCCAATGGGAAGTGAAAACGGAAAGAAGAAACGATTTGATCGGGATTTCAAGATTTCCGCGGTGAAGATGGTCACAGAGGGTGGGCATACGGCCGCAGAAGTAGCCCGAAGCCTTGGGATTCATGCGACGCAAATGTACACGTGGAAGAAAAAGTTTGGGGACCAGGGAGATAAGGCATTTCCCGGTAAAGGGCATTTGAGCGAGCTGGCAGCGCTGAGGCGACAGTTGCGTGAAGTCGAGATGGAGCGCGACATCCTAAAAAAAGCAGTCGGCATATTTTCAAAACCGACCGACAACGGTTTGAGTTCATAGACGCCAACCGTACGGTGTTTTTGCTGGGGAAAATGTGCCGGGCCTTGGAAGTATCCAGGAGCGGGTATTACGCGTTCAAGAAGCGGCCGAAGAGCCTGGGGCGTCTTGAAAACGAGAAATTGCTCATTGAGATAAGACGAATATTCGTGGAAAACCAGAGCAATTACGGCAGTCCGCGGATTTGGAATCAGCTGAATAATGTTGAGCATATTCGCTGTTCAGAGAACCGGGTGGCGAAGGTGATGCGGGTTGCCAGGATTATCGCTATCCAGAAACGCCGGTTTCGTGTGACGACGAATTCAAAGCATAATTATCCGGTTTGGCCGAATGTGCTTGAGCGGAATTTCATGGTCCAGAAGCCGAATGCGGTGTGGGTTTCGGATATCACGTACATCTGGACATTGGAAGGTTGGTTATATCTGGCAGCGGTGCTTGATTTATATTCCCGGCGAGTGGTGGGACTGGCGATGGATAAAACAATCGCCGATACGCTGGTTACTCAGGCAATGATGCAGGCGGTTTTACGGCGCAGTCCTGGCAAAGGGCTCATTTGTCACTCGGACCGCGGCAGTCAGTATGCTGGATATAATTTCAAGGCGATCCTGAGCCAGTATGAGTTTGTTGGCAGCATGAGCCGCAAAGGCGATTGCTGGGACAATGCGGTTGCTGAGAGTTTTTTCCACACGCTGAAAGTGGAGCTGATTCATCGGTGCCGCTTCTTAACCCGGGAGGAAGCAAAGAGAAAGATTTTTGAATATGTGGAGATGTATTACAATCGCAAGCGTGCTCATTCGACGCTCGGATTTCTGAGTCCTTTTGAATTCGAAAAACGAGCTGCGGCATGAGTGAGATATCCACATATCCACAGAATTCACAAAGAGAAAGAAAAAAAGAAGCAAAAAAAGAAAGAGAAACGGCTGCTGCTATTTTCTCTTAACAAAACGCCCACTGATTTGGGGAAG
>PCWG01000043.1 GCA_002787235.1 Nitrospinae bacterium CG11_big_fil_rev_8_21_14_0_20_45_15 | reverse complement strand
TACTACGATCCCGAAATCGGACGATTTTATACCGAAGACCCGCTCCGCTTCCGCGCCGGCATCAACTTCTACGCCTACGTCAACAACAACCCGATGAATGCGAATGATCCTACAGGATTGTTTGAATTTGATCTGGGCCAAATTTTTAGTGACACTGTTAAGGAGATTTCGAGTTGGTTTGATGGGGCTGAGGATGATATCGCAGGGAGTTACGTGGATGATTTTGAACCCCAATTCCAAGGTTTTCATCTGGAGAATCCAGACCTTATTAACGAGAAACTTTGGCAATTGCCTTATAGCAAAATTCTGGAACCCTCGGGAGGTTTACAGGGTGCAATGGAAACCGCCGCCGGGCTTGGAGATCGCTTTTCCTCTGGATATACCGAGGATATTAGAAAATTATTAGGTACAAGCAATGAGATTAATAAAGATTCCTTAGAATATCAAAGTGCTTATAGGCTTTCTGCGCCTGCCGACTTCGCTATTCCCGGGGCGGCTCTTCAGGCCCTTACAAAGACTAAAAATATTGGGCAATTTGTCCAACAGGTTTTAAATAACACCGGATTTGGATTTGCTGAAAAATTTAGTAAAGGACGATTTAGGATTGGGGTAAGTCAAGCGTCAAAAAGCTTTTTTCCTGGGACTAAAGGAAAACAAGCTGTATTTAGAATTGGTATTGGAGGAAATCATATAAATTTACCACTATTACATTTGGGTCCACTTAAAAATTTCAAAACCGGTTTACCTTAATTGCAGGGTCTAAAATGTACCAAATGAACCATGAACGTTTAAAATATATTGAAAAGAAACTCCTTGATGAGTTGTCTCGGGAAGGTTATATGTGGACAAGGGAAGAAGAATTTGATGATGATGGGAATTTCCTTGGATTATATTTTAAGGTCAACGATATGTGGATAGATTTCGGTGATTTCGTTTTAGAATATGGAGGTGGAAAGGGGATTGGTGGACGTCCAATTTTTTCCAGGCATTATGAATTGTATGATGGATTGGATAAGGAGGAAGCAATAAATGATTATGTCGAGAGTATCATTTTTTTCCTTAAGCATCCCGAGATGAGGGATGGGCCATCCTGGAATCCAATAAAGCTGTTTAATTGGTTTCTTGATGGTTTAGGATGTCCACGCACATTGGCTTATTACAAAAAGAAACTTGCCAAGAAACAATCTTGTTAAAAAAATATATTGTGCTAAGCAAAGACAATCTTCATTAAGAAATACATCTACGATCAAAAGTGGAGAATGATGCAACTCCAGCAAGGCGCGCAGGTGTTTGATTACAGATACGACCCGAGTGACTACCGCATCGGCATCAACGCTGGGATCGCGACGCGCGACTTCTATCTGGAGGGAGAGCATTTAGAGGCCGTTTACGGTCCC
>PCWG01000009.1 GCA_002787235.1 Nitrospinae bacterium CG11_big_fil_rev_8_21_14_0_20_45_15 | reverse complement strand
CTAGACTAGAATGGGATATACTGAAGAGAGTTAATTGGTTTAACCCTGTTCAGTCTATGCACATTGAGGAAGATGCTTTAGCAGTGATTTTTTCACCCGGAACGTTTGAGTGGTTTAAATTAACCACAAGCAAGGTCGATGAGCAGAATATCTATTTTACGTTTGAAGAAAAGGATGATCCGCCAACAGATCAACCGATTATCGCCAGGAAGTTTCACGATATTACGATTACAGACTTTCCGTTACGTGGGAAACGGACGTTACTGACGTTTCGGCGGAGATATTGGAAAGTTGCAGGGCAAGTTGAATATGTGAAGCGGGATATTAAATTAGTGTTTCCAGGCACGCAACTAGCGACAGAGTTTGCCCATTTTTTAAAAGAGGATGGCGGAAGAGGAACCGTGTTCGCTGGCTTCTATCGCAAGGTGTCAGCGGATCCCAGCCAAAGAATTTGAAAAACAATACAAGGAGCATCTCAGTGGATTTCCACAATGGGATCAAAAAGAGCATGCAGAAAAATGGATTCTGTATGCAACCAACGTCGGTACACAGTTAAGTATTGATGAAGTGGCGGTCAGCAAAGGAGAATTATATACGATTGTCACGAACAAGGCCGCGCATGGCGGCCAAGGTGCGTTAGTGGCCATTGTTGCTGGCACAAAGGCCAAGGATGTCGTGAAAGTATTACAAAAAATACCCGAACAGGATCGGAATACTGTTATGGAGGTGACGCTCGATATGTCCAATGCGATGGACGCAATTATTCGAGCGGCGTTTCCACAGGCGGATATTGTTACCGATCGCTTTCACGTACAACAATTAGTCAGCGAAGCGGTGCAGGAGATTAGGAATACCTTGCGACGGGCAGCTCTGAAAGAAGAAACAGCCGCTATCGTGTTAGCAAAATCTGAAAAACGAGTGTATCAACCAACGGTGTATGCGAATGGAGATACCAAAAAACAACTGCTTTCCAGAAGTTTCTATTTAGTATTTAAAGCATCGAGTCACTGGACGGAACGACAGAAACAACGTGCTGAGATTTTGTTTAAAGAATTCCCGCAACTTCAGCATGCCTACAACTTATCCATGCTGTTTCGAGCCTGCTATGAACGTCGTCAAACGATTGCAGAAGCAAAAATCCGTTTAGCTCAGTGGTATGCCAAAGTGGCCGAGGAAAACATTGATGCGTTTATCGTGGCGGCTGAATCGATCAAAGCCCATGAAGCTACCATCTTAAATTATTTTATCAACCGCTCTACCAATGCTTCTGCGGAATCCTTCAATGCCAAGCTGAAAGGCTTCAGAGCCTTAGTTCGTGGAGTGAGGGATATTAAGTTCTTCCTCTTTAGAGTGGGAAAACTATTCGGTTAGAACCATCTATTATGCTTGATCCGACGGGACTGCTGCTCGGCTCGGTGAGCGGAGAACTAACAATG
>PCWG01000034.1 GCA_002787235.1 Nitrospinae bacterium CG11_big_fil_rev_8_21_14_0_20_45_15 | reverse complement strand
TAGCCATGCCCGCGGCTTTCAAGCGTAAGATAAATTTTGCTCAAAAAAACATCCTTACCACTCAAAGTGAATCCTAGATAGCCTATAAAAGCCCCCTCCTTGTCCTGGAACAAATAATAATGATATTGCCGCTTTGTTATTTGTTTTTGAATGGCTTCAGACGACTGAATATTTGCCAGCATATAACTTGAGTTCTGCAAATTTCATGAAAATGGTTTAATTTTTTTGTGCAACTCCAACAGATTCTGAAGAGAAACGGTCCTTCGGAAATGACGAATCTTTTGACGAAACCCCTTGAGATGCTTGGGAACCGACAAGGTAATCAGGTTGTAGGCGATCATGACAAGAGTCCAGTGTGTTTGGACGCCTTGCCAAGAGCGCATAAAGACGTGGCCGAAGGCCAAGTGCTGTTTGATGTCCTTGTGGAAGATTTCGATTCCAAAGCGCTGCCTGTAAAGCCCGACCATCTCGGATTCGCTCATATGAAGGTTGTTGGTAATCAAGAATCGGGTTTCCTTGACTCCTCCTTTGGTGATAAACAGAAGCACGGTTCCAACCTTGGGCAGATGGACGATTCGTTTGGCGATCTTGAGCTTTCGCTTCTTGGAAATACGAACGGTCATGTAAGTCCTCGGTCCCTTGGCCAGGTGACGGACGATGGTCTTTTTGCCGTTCACTTCCAAAATACGGTTGCACTTGATCGCGGCCACGAAAGTCCAGCCTGCTTCGATAATAGGAATAAGGATAGGAGCGCAGGTATACCAGCTGTCCATGAGCACGGTTACGGAGGTATGAATCGTGCGACGGAGATCCTGAAGGATCTCTTGCGCCAATTGAATTTTGCTTTTGAATTCGCCCTTGGGGCAAGAGGATTTGGGCCGATAGCCTCCCACGGCCCAGCTCAGCCATTGACCGGCGATTTGCAAAACACAAGTCACCGCACATTGGCCCTTGACCAGACCATCGGAGGAGTGGTGAACGCCCAAGCCTTCGATCTTTTTGCCTTCTCTGGAACAGGTCGTATCGTCGATCACGATAAGCAGTTGCGGGATCTTGTTGGCCCTGTGAGCCAAAAAATCTTGGTTGGCCTCCTGAAGCCGCTTTTGTTTCTTTGGCGAACCATTGAGGAAACGCTGCAGGTTGTCGGGAAGCGTTTGGGCAACCTGCGTGGAGATTTCTCGAGTGGAATGAAACTTGATCAGCCAGATCAGCCCCACCAGGTAAACCTGGCAATGTTTGATCTGGGG
Source organism: Nitrospinae bacterium CG11_big_fil_rev_8_21_14_0_20_45_15 (assembly GCA_002787235.1). Taxonomy (GTDB): domain Bacteria; phylum Nitrospinota; class Nitrospinia; order Nitrospinales; family VA-1; genus Nitrohelix. Next base: position 299 of record PCWG01000034.1, on the reverse strand, counting down.
CTTGCTCAAGACCCTCAAGAAAATCTTGAGGATAGACGTAACTTTGTTCGGGACAAGTGTTCCCATGGCTTCTGTGCCCTCCTTGGATGTGACTCCATAGGAGATTTCGGCCGGAAGCCATTTTCTTTAAAGGGGTTATTTCCATCGATTACCTAAAATTTGCAGAACTCAAGTTGTTAACAGATGCGTTATATGATGCGATTGTTAAGGCTCAGCCGTCGCAGGGGGCGTTTTATGCGCGTGATCGTCATACTATGAAACTGCCGCATGAGCATGAACAAGCCGACTCGTATCCATGG
>PCWG01000022.1:30921-62141 GCA_002787235.1 Nitrospinae bacterium CG11_big_fil_rev_8_21_14_0_20_45_15 | reverse complement strand
GGCTTCCCGGACGGTGTATTTTTTTTCAGGATCGGGTTTTACAAGCACCGGAAATATCTGGACACTTTCTTTCGGGAGATCAAAATCTTCAATGAGACCCTGAATCAGATTCTCCAGAAAATGCATACACGCTTCTTGATAGCGAGAAAATTCCATCCGTGACTCTGTGTAGAGCTCGCAAAGTTCATTGTATCTAGACATAAATCCTTATCAATTAAAGAGAGTTAAGATCAACACCTAGTTTACACAAAAGGAAATAAGATAGACAAAAATATAACTGAATTTCTAAAAAAACTGCGTCTGTTTTTTTAATGATTATAATGAAAATACGTGACATTATTTTTATCAAAAAACTTTTAGCCGGATGAGGACTGAATACGATGAAAAGCATGAAGGGTCTTTTGATCTATACCGGGATCGTTTTGTTCGTTTCGATCAAGTATTACCTCTATGCCTATGCGGTGTATTCGCCCACACATGAACGGGAAACATTTCTGAGCGAGATTGGGGAGGGATTTGGGGAACTGGGTTTGTGGGCTTTGCTTTTTATTTATGCTCGCACGGTGTTGAAATTAGCAATCGGTAAAAACAAATTCATAGACCGCATCCTTCCAGACTATTCACGCTCTCCCAGCGCATCTTTTTTGCAAAAGTTACTGGGTTTTTTAAATAGAACGCATGTGTATGTCGGGGTTGCGGCGTTCGCAATCATTCTTCTGCATATCGCGCTGGTGGGCATGTCCATGAAGATATTATTCTTTCCTGCGGTATTGGCTCTGGTTCTTTGGCAGGGATTCTTTGGAATGTTTCTTACTTGGAAATATTCGCCCGCAGAGTTGAAGAAATTTTCCTACCTGGTTCACGCGCAGTTTGTCACAGGAATCATGATCGGAATCTTTGCTTTTTTTGGACACCTGCTCATTGACAATTAAAGAGGGCCTTGCTTTTCTTGCGCAGAATGTGAACAATTCTGTTTGTTTATCTGATTGGAATTGGGGAAAGGAGGTCGATATTATTCGTCGGTGCTGAAGCCGAATCGGCTGAGAACCTCTTGGTCGTATTTTTTCTGGTTTTGCAGAGCGAGTGCCAGAGATTCGGAGACGATCGCGGCATTTTTCTCGTCCATCGCTTCGAACATTTCCTTGCCTTTTTTGTTGATCAATTGCAGGACCCCCATCAATTTGCCCTGAAACATGAGTGGGTAGACGAGCATGGATTTTAATTCCATCCCGGATTTTTTGTCCCAGGTATTATCGTATCGTGTCGCGGGGTGCAGGCAGGAGACTTCGTGAGGATCGTTCACGTTGCGAATGTTTGCGGGTTGCATGAGTGTGGCCACGGCACCTGCAATCGTCTTCGGTGAAATGGGAACGCGGATTTCCTGTATCATTTTGCCACTTTTGAATTTTGAAAATATTTCTTCGGTCTTTTCATCTACGGTATAAACCGTGACCAAAGTTGCCTCGAACAAGTCGAGTAGATAGTTCTTGAGATCGATCAAAATCGAATCCAGATTGGAAGCGGAGTGGATGGCTTGATTGATGGCACGTATCTTTTCTTCCCGGTAAATATTTTTAAAACCCAAAGCCAGAGTGTCCGAGATCATGCGCGCATACTTTTCGTCGGTCTCTCCGAAGCAATCCTCGGTGGTTTTGTTGATGATCTGCAGGATCCCCTGTAAATTCCCCTCATAATTGAGAGGATAAACCAACATCGATTTTGTTCGGTACCCGGCTTTCTCGTCGAACGAGCGATTGAAAGTCAAACCGGGATAGATTTCCTCCAATTCCTCCTGATCGTATACGTCTTTAATATTGAGTGGTTTGTTGATGGTCACCACCGTGCCGGCGATGCTTTCGGTGCTGACAGGCACACGGACCTCCCCCACCTTGTTGTCGGTTTTTACCCGTGAATAGATCTGGTTCACTGCCGGATCAAAGGCATAGAGGGTAATAGAATCGGCTTCAAACAATCTCAATATAATGGGTTTGAGATCAATCAGGATGGTGTCCAGATTAACCGCTGAGTGAATGGTTTGTGTGATGCGGCGGACACGTTCTTCGCGGGCCATTGTTTTGAAACCCAATGCCAGATTGTCGGCCAGAATCTGTGCGAATTTTTCGTCGGTTTTTCCAAAACCTTCCGTATTTTTTTTATTGATGAGTTGCAAAATTCCCTGCAACTGTTTGTTGTACATCATCGGGTAGACGAGCATGGACTTGGTCTTGAAGCCCGTTTTTTCGTCCCATGAATTGTTGAAGGACAATTCGGGATGGATTGCTTTCAACTCGTCGTCGTGATAAACATTTTTGATATTGAGCGGTTTTTGTAAAAACGCGGCGCAACCGGCGATGCTGTTTGGTGAAATGGGCACGCGGATTTCGTTGATGCCTTCTCCTGTTTTTACCTTGGAGAATATTTCGTTCTTTTCGCGATCCACCGTGTAGATGGTGATCAGTGTCGCGTCGAACGGCTCCAGAATAGCGTCCTTTTTTTCGATGAGAATCTTGTCAATGTTTTCTGCTGAGTGGATGGCCTTGGCCAACTCGTGCACTTTTTCTTCGTGGTTGACACTGCGGTGAGTTTTGCCGAGTATGGAATCTTCCTGCTGAATCTTGAGAATCGCCAATGCCATTGCCGGAGAATTTTGGCGGGCAAGTTTGAGGTCGGATTCTGAAAAAACTTTGTCCCCTTTTTTGTTGATGATCTCCATCACTCCGATAATTTTTTTGTTCTGCGTCAAAGGGACGACAAGAACGGACTTGATCTTGAATGGCAGGGTTGGGTACCACCAGGAGTCACAGCAAAGGTTGGAGAAAATATCCTTTAATTCATTTTTATCTTCTGAGTTTTCGATGCGCAGAAACTTACCTGAAGCGACGGCATAACCTACGAGACTATCGCTGGAAACATCGAGCTGTACGTCGTCTTTATCTATCATGTCGCCCAGTTTCAGCGAGTAGAGTTTGCGCTCGGTTTCTTCCAGTCCAAAAAATGCAATGAATTCGCAGTCGATCAACTTCTTAAATGCATTGATCGGCGTGGACAATGTCTCACGGAGTGACTGTGCGGATTGCACTTGATTCAGAATTTCTTGAAAATAACTGGCCGGCTCGGGTGCGCTTCGGGTGACTGGCTCTTTGTTGGATGAGTGGGCTTGTGCTTGACCTGTGGAAGCGAGTGGCCTTGATTTGCAGGCCTTCGTGTAGGTGATGACCAGATTGACAAGGATGGCCCCATTCATCAAAACCAAAGGTTTGTTTGAGGTGAAAGAATGTGCTTCCTCGGAAAAATCACCGGTGGTTATCAACAGTCCGGCATCGGCCTTTTGCGACAGTATTTCTTCCTGCAATTTTTTTATTTCAGACAGCCCTACCTTATCTTGTCCCCAATTCCGGCAAGAGACGACCATTTTCTCTCCGAATTTGGAAAAGATCAAAGCATCGGTTCCAGTCCCATTCGACGGGACAATTTCATAGTTGTCGAAAGTGAAAATTTCTTGCAGGAGCTTTTCTGCTTGAGATAGAGAAAGCTTTCTCAATCCTCTAAGAGAGGTGGGAGGACTCGAAAGATGATTGGTGAGGATTTTTTTTAGAGTGGCAACGCTCATGGTTCCGTCCGGAATTCACAAACCTTACGTTATCGAGCATCTCATGGAAGACTTAGCCATTGTTTCCAACCTGATTTCTTTTTAGGAAAAGAGGCCGTCTCAGCCACCCGGTTGCGCGTCAAATGTTTCGCTCAACAGGTCTGTGAATGGGGAAATCCAGATTCGATTGCTTTTATAAAGGTAATTTGTTTATTTCATTAAATCAACATCTTGTGTATAAGTCAATAAGTGTCCTTCTTTTTGCAACTAATTTTTATGCAGGGAAAGTCCCGGGGCAGGTGAACTCATTTTATTTTTTTAAATTCGTTAACAATTTAAAATTTTATCTTCGCTTATACTGCACAATAATCGTTATTACGTTGTAGTATTGTATTAAATAATTTCAATCATTATTCTGGAGATTCGTTTGAGGTCTGTCCTTTCCCCCCTGTTTGCTCTTTTATTCTCTTCAGCAATTCTCTTGATGGGTAACGGATTGCAAGGCATTCTGACTCCCATCAGAGCCAGTATGGAAGGTTTTCCGGAAATGGCCATTGGTTTTCTTGGTTCGGCCTACTATGGGGGTTCCATAATTTGTTGTTTGATTTGTCCTCATGTTGTCAAACGAGTCGGTCATATACGCTCATTTGCAGTGCTTGCGGCGACGGCTTCGGCAACGATATTGCTTCAGGGACTCATTATCTATTTTCCGGTTTGGGTGGTTTTACGAATAGTAATGGGGTTTTGTTTTGCCGGTATCAGTATGGTGTTGGAAAGCTGGCTCAACGATCAAACCAATAATGCAACGCGTGGTCAGGTTTTATCCATCTACACCACGATCAATCTCACCGTAATCACACTGGGGCAGTTGATGATCAACGGGGCTTCTCCAATCGGGACGACTCTGTTTATCATTGTGTCGATACTCTTATCCATATCCACGCTTCCCGTAGCTTTGACCCGGGCGATGGCACCCGCTCCACTTTTGGAAGTCAAACTTCGATTGCGAGAGTTGTTTAAGACATCCATTATGGGTTGTGCGGGTTGTTTTTGTGCGGGGATGGCCAACGGAGCCTTTTGGTCACTCGGTCCGGTGTTTGCGCTTGAAAGTGGTATGCCTGTCAATTCGGTATCTATATTTATGAGTGTGGCCGTCATCGGGGGAGCTCTTTCACAATGGCCTGTGGGAAAACTTTCCGATACGATGGACCGGCGTAAAGTGATTGGTTTTTGTTGTTTGCTTGCGGGCGGTATGGGGTTGGGATTGAACCTGGTGTTTGGTCACTCCGTGGCGGGCATGTGGCTTTTGATTTTTTTATTTGGAGTCTTCACATTCCCGCTTTATTCCTTAAGCGTTGCGCATGCAAATGACTCTGCCAATCGAGAAGATTTTGTGGAAATAAGCAGTGGACTGCTTTTGATTTTTGGAATTGGGGCTATCATAGGCCCACTTCTGGCTTCCAAGCTCATTCAGCATTTTGGTCAATCGACCCTATTCCTATTCACTGCGATCATGCATATTTCTACAGGGGCCTTGTCTTTCTATCGAATTACCAAACGCGAACGGGTTCCGATCGAAGAGCGGGAGGATTTTGTTCCTATCCCACAAACGTCTCCCGAAGTCAATCTGCTGGACCCTCGTTCCGATGAAAATCATCAAGAAGATTCCTCTGAGGTAAAAAATATCGTTGTTTGACAACTAGTAGAACGGTTGTTAAAAAATATCCACTTTGGAATGATTATTTAAAAAGGGAAAGCGATGGAACATAAACCTGCTCAGACGAGACTGCTGAAAACAGTAAAGCATCGCCGAAACGCTCCGGGCACCTCACCGGGAACCGTTGTGGCTCACCCGGAAGCCCATCCCACCAAAATCAGGATGATGGCTTATGGACTCGATGAAATCATCGAACAGGAAATGGAGAGTGTCGATCAAATAAAAGAATTTCAAAATAAATGGCCTGTTTTATGGATCAGTGTTGAGGGTTTGAAAGATGTCGAATGCTTGCATCAATTGGGAGCCCTGTTTTCTCTTCATCCTTTGATGCTTGAAGATATTGTAAGCGGACATCAAAGACCCAAGGCAGAGCAATACGACAGCGGTTTATTCATAGTGGCCCGGGCGGCATTGACTCTGGACGACGGAATCATTTTAGAACAGATCAGTTTGGTTTTAGGCGAAGGTTTTGTTCTCTCCTTTCAAGAATCCTCTAGCAACCAGCTCGATCCCGTTCGCCAGAGAGTCAGGAAAAAAGGAGGCCGTATTAGAAAGTCTCGTTCGGATTATCTGACCTACACGTTGTTAGACACCATTGTCGATTCTTTTTTCCCCGTGTTGGATAAATACAACGACCGCCTTGATAATTACGAAGACGAAGTCATTCAACATCCCAACAGAAAAATGATAGATCGAATTCATGGGCTGAAACGCGACTTTCTATCTCTTCGCCGTAATGTGTGGCCTTTGCGGGAAACCTTGAACACCCTGATCCGAGAACGAGAGTGTTTCACCGACGATACCCAGCTTTTCCTGCGCGACTCCTACGACCACGTCGTGCAAATCATCGACATACTGGATTCCCATCAGGAAAGAGGCTCGGATCTGATAAATATTTACCTGTCCAGCCTCAGCAATAAAATGAACGAAGTCATGAAAGTACTCACGATGATTGCCACGATATTTATGCCCCTGGGGTTCATTGCGGGCGTTTATGGGATGAATTTTGACAGAGAAAAATCCCCCTTCAATATGCCCGAACTGAGTTGGTATTTGGGGTATCCTTTTGCCTTGGGACTCATGGCGACCACTGCGATTCTGTTCTTATTTTATTTCAAACGCAAAGGTTGGCTGAGTAAAAAATAAACGATTAAAAGTGGATTGCTTTTTGTTTTTTATCGTTATGAGCCCGCCGAAAATTTCTCCCGTAATTTTGAAAATATTGGTTACTATTGGAGTTGAGGCATAACCCTACAGCCAAAACTCAGCTCACAATTTCCAGAAGAATGGCAATGTCGAAACCACTTTCCAGCGAGCAATTCACTGTCTTGTCTTTAGAGGAAACGCTTGCGCAACTGGAGTGTGACGAAGAGGGCCTTTCCGGAGATGAAGCTCTCCGCCGACAGCAACAGTTTGGTCGCAATGCGATCGAAGAAAAAAAAGTCCATCCCGCCTTAAAATTTCTAAGTTACTTCTGGGGGCCTATTCCCTGGATGATTGAAACCGCCGCCATTCTTTCCGCTATTGTTCGGGACTGGCCGGATTTCGGCATCATCATCGTTTTGTTGATGGTCAATGCCATCATTGGTTTTACGGAGGAATACAAAGCCGACAACGCCATTGCCCTACTCAAGAAGAAACTTGCCCTGATCGCCCGGGTCAAACGCGATTCAGTCTGGATAAATATCCCTTCGAATGAGCTCGTCCCCGGAGACATCGTCCGCGTGAAACTTGGAGACATCATTCCTGCCGACATCAAATTGATAAAAGGCAATTACCTCGAATTGGATCAATCGGCTTTGACGGGAGAATCCATGCCGGTTGAAAAACACCTCGGCAATCTGGCTTATTCAGGAGCCATTGTGGAACGCGGGGAGATGAAGGGTGTGGTGGTCGCCACAGGCATGAACACGTTTTTCGGGACGACGGCGCGATTGGTTCGGGACACACAAACCACCAGTCATTTCCAGAAGGCAGTACTTCGGATCGGACATTTTCTGATCCTAATGACTCTGGCACTGGTCGCAGTGATTTTGGTGGTCGCGTTTTTTCGGCATACGCCGATGCTGGAAACCATCAAATTTGCTCTGATACTCACCGTTGCCGCCATCCCCGTTGCGCTTCCCGCAGTACTTTCGGTGACTCTGGCCGTCGGTTCCGTCAAGCTTTCGCGGATGAATGCCATTGTCAGCAAACTCGTTGCCATCGAAGAGTTGGCGGGAATGGATGTTCTCTGCTCTGATAAAACCGGCACATTGACACAGAATCGGCTGGTGGTTGGAGACGCCGTTCCAATGGCGGAAAATACAGATGTTTTACGTTTTGCATCTCTGGCTTCCAAGCGGGAAAGCCGGGATTCCATCGATATCGCGATTCTCGAAAAAGTCGCTGAACAAGGTTTGCAAATCGCCGTTACCATAGAAAATTATCAACCTTTTGATCCGGTGATAAAACGCAGTGAAGCGGAAGTTCTGGATGCAGGCCGAAGGTACAAGGTGACCAAAGGGGCTCCCCAGGTCATCCTCGAATTGTGCCCCAATAAAGATGAAATCCGATCCCTCATTATGGAGCAGGTTACCACCCTTGCAGACCGTGGCTTTCGCGCTTTGGCGGTTGCCAAAAAAGAGGAAGGAGCTTCCTGGTCCATGCTGGGGATTTTACCGCTTTACGATCCATTGCGCGAAGATTCGGCAGAAATGATTCAGCTGGCAAATGATTTGGGAATCGGGGTCAAAATGATTACGGGAGACCATCATTCCATTGCCCGCGAAATTTCCAGGCAATTGCATCTCGGTGAAACCATTTCCACGCCGGAAGATTTCCGGGGCGAGAAAGAATCCAGGCTCGAAGAGCTGGTAGAAAATGCCAATGGCTTTGCCGAGGTGTTCCCAGAGCACAAACACCAGATCGTCAAATTGCTTCAGAAGAAAGGCCATATCGTCGGCATGACAGGCGACGGCGTGAACGATGCCCCGGCTCTGAAACAGGCAGACATCGGGATCGCCGTTGAAGGTGCGACGGATGCCGCGCGCAGTGCCGCTGATCTTGTTCTCACCTCCGTTGGTTTGTCAGTGATCATTCGCGGAGTGGAAGAGGCGCGCAAGATTTTCGACCGCATGAAGTCCTATGCGATTTTCCGCATTGCCGAGACCATCCGGGTCCTGCTGTTCATGACCGTTTCAATACTGGTGTTCGATTTTTATCCCGTCACCACCGTCATGATTATTATGCTGGCACTGCTGAACGATCTACCCATTTTGATGATCGCTTACGACAACGCCCAGATCGAGCCAAAACCCGTCGTGTGGAATATGTCAGAAGTGCTCAATCTGGCGGTGGTGCTGGGTCTGCTCGGTGTCTGCTCCAGTTTTCTGATGTTCTGGATTGGCGAACAAATCCTGCAACTCGATCGCCCCACCATACAGACGCTGATATTTCTCAAGCTGACTGTCGCCGGACACATGACCATCTACATCGCCCGCAGAGGTTCCCGTCCGTTCTGGACCCGACCCTTTCCCTCGGCAAGATTATTTTGGACCTCGGAGCTGACACAGGTTTCAGCCACACTTGTAGCCGTGTACGGCGGGTTCATGCAACCCATCGGGTGGAAGCTGGCCCTGTTCGTTTGGGCTTACGCCATCCTCTGGTTCCTGTTCAATGATTTTGTCAAAATCCAGTACTGCCGCTTTCGTGCGCGGAGGAATCAATAGTCAGATAAAACTTGAAAGGCTTTTCTGGGAGCCTGTAAGGGTCATTGCATTGTTCCTTCAAAAAAACAAGACCGGTCGGGCCCTTTCTTTTGTTCTGTATAAAAAGTGTGGCTCTTGACAGGGGTGGCTTGCGGCCTATATTTATAGGTAGAGGTGTGTTGGATTTTTGTATTTGTTTTCAATGCACCAAGAAAGATCCCATTGTGATCCGGGTCCCAAAACAATGGGACAGAGATAACAGCCCGAACGTGGTTAAAATTTTTCAGGAGGGCAAGACAATGGAAGACAAACTACATTCAAACGACAGGATTGGAGTCGTGGTTAATAAAATACCAGGCTCGGCAAATGTATTGGAAGTGTTGGGAGTGGACTACTACTGCCATGGCAACATATCCCTTGCGGAGGCGTGTGCTGAGGCGGGATACGATGCGGATGGAATTCTGGAAGGAATTTACAATGCGGTTCCCGAAAGACCCCCAAGATGTGAAAGAGATTTGTCCAAGGCTGGCATGAATCGTTTGTTAGACCATATGACGGAACAACATTATGATTTTGTTTTTGATGTCATGCCGCAATTGACCCAATTGGTCAAGCGAGTCGTTCACCGTCACGGAAAGTCGCATCCCGAATTGATTGAATTGGAACATTTATTCGATCTTCTTCGTGAAGAACTGGGTCTGCATGTTTTGAAGGAAGAGAATTTGCTCTATAAATTAATCGGGCAATTTGCATCTGGAGACACAAGCGCAAGGCCCGACGATGAACTTCCAGAAAAGCAGTTACATTTTTTGGAAGAAGAACATGCAAACGTCATAAGTCTTCTCGACAAGATCAGGACTCTTAGCAACGGCTTTGTGGCACCTGAGGATGCTTGCACTGCTTACCGCTCCATGCTCAAAAAAATGAAGCAATTGGAACTGAAAATTCACCGTTACATTCATGAGGAGAACAACATCCTTTTTCCAAGGGCACTTCAGATTGTGGAGAGTTCCATTCCACCTCATTTGAATTGAGATACAATCCCAAAAAGGTTCGGGTGTTTTTTATTGGATACTGAAGGGTCTTTGGAACAAGTTTGCACTGTCCTCTATTGCTGTTTCACCCTTTGTGGAAGATGAAAAAAGTACCGAGAGCGATGAACACGAATCCGACGACGTGGTTCCAGTGGATCGGTTCTCCGAGGTACCAGATCGAGAAAACTGCAAATACGGAGAGGGTGATGACTTCCTGAATGGTTTTCAGTTCCACGGCACTGAAATAGCCATGCCCGATGCGGTTGGCGGGAACTTGGAAGCAATATTCAAGCAGAGCAATGCCCCAGCACACAAGGATCACAGTCAAAAGCGGTTCGCTTTTGAACTTCAAATGACCGTACCATGCAAAGGTCATAAATACGTTGGAAAGAATCAGCAGTCCAATGGTGGTAAAGGGGATCTGGATGGAGCTCATAAGGGTTCTGTATTTTCCTGTGGGGGTTGAATTTTTATTGAAATGAATCGTTTGCGTGTGAGATATGGCCAATGCAATACATTGTGGGATGAATCTTTGGTTTTGCCTGGCTAGTATTTACCCTGATATCCACCATAAAAGCCATAGATTTGTGACCCTTAAAATATAATTAGTATATTAATGAGATTTAGGTTATACTGATTTCGTAAAAAAGGTTGCGTTGTTGTAGTGTGAGTTGATTCTTTCTAGTTTCTCGCCTCGAGTAAATCTAAAAAAACGATTTGGTCTGACCGATCAAAGAGGGTTTGTAATTTCTCCAAGTGGTTCCTAAAAAAAGTTCTTGCCGCAATCCAACCCAATTTAAAATCAGGAAAAAGGTTTTCCAGGCTTTTCTGGAAGTACGTTTCCAAACAATTGCACAGGAGTATTTTTTTATGGCTACAGGAACAGTAAAATGGTTTAACGAGAGCAAGGGCTACGGCTTTATTGAATCTGAAAATGGAACAGACTTGTTTGTTCATTTTTCCGAGATCCAAGGAGAAGGTTTCAAAACTCTCACAGAAGGACAAGCGGTAGAATTTGAAGAGGGTATGGGCCAAAAAGGTCCTCAAGCCACTCGCGTTACTGCTAAATAAAACCGCCAAATATCCTCAGGCAGGATTTTAATTCTGCCTGAGTTCTTTCGGTTTCATAATGATGGAGAAGGGCTCGGCCATACGGCCGAGCCCTTTTTTATTTCCTCCTGTCAAAAATACCTGATTCAAAATCAGGCCTCTCATTAAAACAACTTTAATCTGCGCGAGGGATTGAGAACACTTCGATCTGGTTTTGAAGAAATCTTTGCGCGAAAATTTAACAAATCTTATTTTATGCTCTCTGTATCCATTTCATATATTAAACGGAACTGGCTTGGCAATATACGCAATGATGTGCTTGCAGGCATGGTCGTCGCGCTGGCTCTGATTCCTGAGGCAATCGCCTTCTCTATCATTGCAGGCGTAGACCCCAAGGTGGGTTTGTATGCGTCATTTTGTATTGCGGTCGTCATTGCTTTTATAGGTGGCCGGTCTGGCATGATCTCTGCCGCGACGGGGTCTATGGCACTTGTCATGGTTTTACTGGTAAAAACGCATGGACTGGAATACCTGCTTGCGGCAACGATTTTGACAGGGATTTTACAAATCATTGCCGGAATTTTTAGCCTCGGTACGCTCATGCGGTTTGTCTCGCGTTCTGTCGTGACAGGATTTGTAAATGCTCTGGCCATTCTGATTTTCATGGCACAATTGCCCGAGTTCAAAGGTGCAGGAATCCAGATGTACGGTATGGTCGCCCTCGGACTGGCAATCATTTATATCTTTCCGCGTTTCACAAAGGCGATTCCCTCGCCGCTGGTTAGTATCATAGTCATCACAGTCCTCAGTATTTATTTCGGAATGGACTTGCGCACGGTGGGTGATATGGGAGAACTCCCCTCCACCTTGCCACTTTTCTTGTTGCCCGATATCCCCCTCAATCTGGAGACATTACGGATCATATTCCCATACGCTCTGACACTCATGGCCGTCGGTCTGCTGGAATCTTTGATGACAGCTACCATCGTCGATGACCTGACAGATACCCCCAGCAATAAAAACCGTGAATGCGTCGGGCAAGGGCTTGCCAATATCGTGTCTGGATTTTTGGGTGGGATGGCAGGATGTGCGATGATCGGGCAGTCGGTCATTAATATCAAGTCAGGGGGACGAGGTCGCCTCTCCACACTTTTTGCGGGAATGTTTCTCCTGTTCCTGTTGATGGTTCTTGGGGATTGGGTACGCCAGATCCCGATGGCCGCCCTCGTAGCCGTTATGATAATGGTTTCGATTGGAACCTTCAGTTGGTCCTCATTTAAAAATCTGAGGACACATCCAAAAACTTCCAGCCTGGTCATGATAAGCACTGTCATTGTAGTCGTCATCACACATGATTTGGCAATCGGTGTTTTTGTTGGTGTTTTGACGAGCGCACTTTTCTTCGCCCGTAAGGTATCGCGCCTGCTGAATATCGAATCCCAATTGTCAGGGAATGGTGAAGAGCGCACTTACAAAGTTTATGGGCAGGTCTTTTTTGCATCCGCCAGCCGGTTCGCGGAAGCCTTCGATTTCAAGGAAGTCGTCCAGGACATCACGATAGATGTCAGCGAAGCCAATTTCTGGGATCTGTCTGCAGTCGGTGCGTTGGATAAAGTGGTCATGAAATTTCGTCGTGAAGGAACAGCCGTTCGTATCCTTGGAATGAACAAGGCCAGTGCGATGATTGTGGATCGTCTGGGGGTGTATGATAAGCCCAATGCGCTTGAGCTAATGCCAAAACATTAATGGAGAGAAATAATGTCCAAACTATTAGTATGTATCGACGGGTCGGCTTACGCCGATAATCTCTGCCGCAATGCCGCCTGGGTCGCCAAACAGATTCATGCCGAAGTGGACCTTCTTCACGTATTGCGTCGTCCTTCAGACTATGAAGCACCGACAGATCATACTGGATTGATGGGCTTTGAAGAACGTAGCAGTCTACTGGAAGAATTGACAAAGGTGGACGAGGAGCGCGGACGTCTGGATACAGACAAAGGCAAAATCATCCTGAAGCATGGAGCCAGAATTCTGCAACAAGCAGGCGTTGAAACTGTCAACCTCCTGCACCGGCGTGGTAGCCTGGTTGAAACCATTCAGGAATATGAAGACTCCGTGGAAATGATCTTCATGGGAAAGCGCGGAGAACATGCCAACATCGACTCCGCTTTTCTGGGCTCCAATCTGGAGAAAGTGGCACGTGCCCTGCACAAACCGCTTTTTATTGTGTCGTCCGTAATACGTCCTATCAAACGATTCTTGATTGCTTACGATGGCAAAGACAGCGTACGCAAAGCGATCGACTACCTCACCACGCAACCCCTCCTCAAAGACAAGGGATTGGATTGTCATTTGCTCGTGGTCGAACGTAACGAAGGGGATATCGATTCATCCGAAGCCGGGCAAAAGCTGGAGCAAGCGGGATTCCAAACCACCCTCCGAGTCGAGCAAAGCTCTCATGCCGACCAGGTTATAGCCGCTTACGTTAAGGAAAATGAAATCGACCTGCTGATAACAGGTGCCTATAGCCACACGCGAATACGTAGCCTGTTATTGGGAAGCACAACCGCATCACTCATCACAACTTGTAAAGTTCCACTGTTGTTGTTCAGATAGCTGACATCCGCATACTTTATTGGCGATAGTAACAATTTCCAGATAAGTTCGACATCAAGGTTCATCGAGTCCGAGTTTATTGCTTTGATTCTTACCTGGGTTCGGCCGCTTGGCCGAGCCCTTTTTTATGCGTATTGAATATTCATTTCGGGACACTTGTTTCGAAGTTTAAACTGGAAAACTTTGGGGAAGACACTTAACTTAAAAGTAGAAATGATTTGCGGTGGGAATTGCCTCGATCATGCGGGTTTAACAAGCATTTCCAAACTACTGAAAAGTAGACGGAACAGCTAAAAAAACTGACCTCATTTGATAAAACGCCAGGTTTGGATATTTTCAACTTTTCCATATGAAATCATGGTAAGAATGGATTGTTGTCACGGCTCGTCGGTAAACGGAAGCAAGTGATAAGAGTGCCGAATCTATTAAAAGTCGGGGGGTATTCGCTCAATGAGCGTTCCTGTTCTGGACATCAATTTATTATGAATCATGATGAGTTGCCAACCTGTTTGTTGAGAGATATTTTTTGAAACGTATGTTTGAAAAAATACATTACCCAAAGCATATTTTAATCATTGGAATGGGATTCCTGTTGGGGCTGGTGATTTCATATTGGATGATGGATTTTGATTTTGTGAGGACGATTGGCAGTCGGGAGCAGGTACGTTCGTATGATTTGTTCAATCCCTTATACAAGGGGAAATCCAAACACGTCCTGCTGAGTAGCTGTTTTACGGTCAACAATGTGACGTACACCGATCTTTGGGATCAAAATCCAGCGCAACCTCGACATCATGGCACAGCCTATCTCAGTCAAGTATTAAACTATTTGCTCAAGAAGGAGTACGGTGATAAGAATGATCTATTTTTTGAAATGGGTGCACCCGATGTCTATGTGACAGAACATCTTTTTCAACTGGGTCATATTTTAAAAGCCCCAAATGTGAAAACGATTATCTATTCGAATCTGAGCGGAGGGCTTCATAGTTTTTACGAAAAAGACCTTGAAATACTTTTGCAGACGCGCATGATCCTTGAGGAATGGAAAAAAACTTTTCCTGAAGCTCGTGCATATCTTGACGAATATTTAAAAGGTCTTGATGATTCAAAAGAATTTAAGGAGGCGAAAAATAAATTTCCTGACTATCTTTCCAAGACAAGTTTGAAAATTCTCCCGGAAGGAACGGTGCCGCCAAAAAATTTAATAGCTGAAATATTTTCTAATCATTCTTTTAAAAAAATTTCGTCTCTTGAAAATTTTTTAATCAGCAACTTCTCTCACATAAAACGCAGTGACGATCTGGAGTGGGAACAAACGCTTGAAAGAAATCTTGAGAAGGCTCTCGCTCTCTACAAAAGTCCCATGAATGATCGAACCTTTCGATTGTGGGCGGATGCTAGAAAACTGAGTTACGATCAAAAAAAGAAACCATCATATGCGATATTTCTTAATATATTAGCTTCGATTTGCAAGGCAAGAGGCATTCAGCTCATCTATTATTTTCCGCCCATGCTGAGTATTTCCGCCCAGGATTACGATCAAAAATTCAAACCAGATTTTATAGATCCCATCAGGCGTATTATTGAGCCTTATGGTGCGCTCATCATTGACAATACGATCCGGCATGATCTCAATCAATACGATGTTTATTGGAAAATGCGCAAAAATCCTTCCAACGGTTGGAAAAGAGGCTTCCAAACAACCATTTTGGGGAACTTGAAAAGAGGGCGTCTTCTGATTGAAGAGTTGCATGATTTGCATTTACTGGATACTTCACCACGAAAAATAAATTCTTATGCCTGGGATCGCAGTGTTCTGCCAAAAATCCCATTTGAGGTAAAATCTCGTTACAGCAGGATGAACTCATGAACAAAAAATCAGACGAGATGATGAACAAAGCAAAGCAATCTGATGCTCTGCGAATATCTGCATGGAAAGATATTCTAATAAGTCTTGGCACAGGATTTTTGATTTTTGTAGCCATAGCGTTGCTCCTCAATCCCAAGATGGAAAGACTCAAGGCGACCTGGGTAATGTATTACGGGGATTTTTAAGATGGCAATGACTCCTCCTGACTGGTCTGTGATTCACAAACAGGAATTTACTGCCGGCAGTTGCTGGAAAGACTCGTCCTGCTATTGTTGCGTAAACAATCATCCCGATTTTTCGTTTCAACTCCTTCCTTCAAACGGAACGACTCTTTTGTATATGGAGGGGGAATATGATTTTCTGAAAAAAACAGGGCAGGTGCTGGAAAAAACCGCTGATGGCAAGCCGCCGCAGTTTTTTTCATTTGAATTTGGAGGGCCAAAACCGCTCAATATTTTTCATACGCCATGCTATCTGGCAGGTTTGTGCGAGGGCGTGATACAGAAGCCTCTGCTTTGCAAGCTGTATCCATTCATACCTGTTTTAGATACCGACGGGGCACTGGAAACCATAGTTCCTGCATCCATTTATGACATCACTTTCGATATTCTAGGTGCAAGTTCTCCCTGCTCTGTTTTCGATCAGCAGGCAGAGTACTTTCAGCGGTGGAGTACTCTGCCCGCAGAAATACAATCGCTTCAGCATCCCAGTATTATTTTGTATTTGCAGGCAATAAAATTTTTCGTTCAAAGTTATGAAAAAAAAGTAAAAGCGTGCAAAGAATTGCAGGGACTATCTGGAAAAAAATTCTGGAGTAAATGGGAGCTGTTATATCTGGGGCGAAAATTGGTAGATACCGAACGGCTACGAATTGATGTGAAAAAAACCTATCTGGATCTTGAAAAAAAATTCGGGGAATTCCTGTGCTGATAAATTTACCGATATCAAACAAAGTCAATGGCCTTCAATTTTATAAGATGATTTTTTTTTACGTATGTGAAGCAAACGATGACAACTAATGATGATGTGTTGACTTTTATACAAAAAAGTTTAGAGCTTGAAGAGATTGATTCAACAACAGCAATGGGAAGCGTATTCGGTTGGGATTCGCTGAAACATGTTGAGCTGATTCTTGATATTTCAGAAAAGTTTAACGTTGAAATTCCACCAGACCGTATCGGGGAATTGACTCAGGTGAGTGCAATCATCGATTTCCTCAATGAGGAAGGAGCTTTGGGCAATTGAGCGAAAGTAATTTGTCTTTTGAATTCGGGCTGATGAATGAATAAAAGTTTTCTGGATTTTTCTCTATTGCATGAAGCTGTTGAGTGTCAGGCTGTTCAGCGACCGCAACAGGTTGCGATTGATGCGGGGACCCATTCTATATCCTATATGGATTTGTGCGATCAGATGCATCGCATTGCCGCTACCTTGCAAACGAACGGAATCCAAAATAACGATCGAGTGGGGTTGCTGGCAGGCAATGGCATTGAAGCTTGTATTGGCATGCTGGGAATTTTGCGCGCCGATGCCTGTTATGTGCCATTGAACCCCGCGTTTCCTGCCATGCGTTTGGGTGCTGTCATAGTAGATGCAGGAATAGAAACCCTTATTTCTGTAAAAAAGCACACACCGCAGTTACTAAAAGTTTTAGCCTCCATCAAAGATTTCCGGGGCGAGTCGCTGATATTGATTGACGCTTCTCTGGATGATCCTGAGTGCCTGGAACTTAAAAAAGAGTTTGCGAAGTATTTTGAAAATATTTGCGGAGCCGAAACCCTCGCGCAGGCAGGTTCTCCATCGGAAAGTCGGGCGGTTGAAAATAATCTTGCCTACGTCATGTACACATCGGGGAGTACAGGCACTCCCAAAGGAGTGATGGTCACGCACCGGAATGTCACTTCATTTTTGCGATGGGGAATCGATTATTTTTCCATCTCTTCCCGTGATCGAATGTCCGGTCACTCGGATATCAATTTTGATTTGAGCGTGTTCGATATTTTTGGAAGTTTTTTTTCAGGAGCAACTTTGTGTCCTGTGATTAACGTTGGCGACAAATCATTTCCAGGAAAATTCATCAAAGATCGGGAAATCTCAATTTGGTTTTCGGTTCCGAGTGTGATTCGAACATTGCGCAACAGCGGGCAACTTTCTCCAAATATATTTGCCAAACATCTGCGCTGGGCCATATTTTGCGGTGAAGTGTTTTTGCCTGAATATGCAGATTCCTGGATCAAAACTCATCCCACCGTTCCCCTTTGCAACCTGTATGGCCCCACGGAAGCGACGATTGCCTGTACTTATTATAAGATTGGCGACGATGGATTTTGGGACCCCTGCAAAGCCATCCCCATAGGTCACCCAACGTCTGCAACGGAAATTCTTATTCTCAAGCAACAATCCGATGAAATCGCCGATGACGGGGAAATCGGGCGGTTGATGATTTGCGGTGCGCAAGTATCTCCCGGATACTGGGGGCAACCGGAGTTGACCCAAAATAAATTCACGAAGCATCCTTTTGATAAGGACCCCTATGCGAGAATGTACGATTCCTCTGACCTGGCTTACAGGGAGGACGACGGAGTGATTCAATTTGTCGGTCGTTCAGACAGTCAGGTGAAGATCATGGGTTACCGTGTAGAACTGGGTGAGATTGAAACGATCCTTGCCCGCCATGAAGCAGTGGATGAGGCTGTCGCCTTTTTGATGCAAGACGAGCAAGCATTGCTGGTTGCGGCAGTTTCTCTGAATCAGGGATTCTCTGACAGTGACTTTGAGAAAGATATTCTCTCTCATTGTGTGAAATACCTACCTCTTTATATGGTGCCCAAGCGTCTGATGTTTTATTCCAGTCTCCCCAAAAACAGCAACGGGAAAATAGACCGTAAGGCCATCGCCCATTCCGATTTCCTTCCTTCTTAAGGAAAGGACTACAGGAAACGATGCAGAATTTTTACGTTGAGTATTCATTTTTTATCGCCGCGATTGTTGCTATTGTTCTGTTTCGCGTTGTCAGTCATTTTTGTTCTCCACTGATACGGCAAACCACATTCATTGCGTGCAACCTGTATTTCCTCAGCCAACTGTCGGGAGCCAATCGCCTATTACCCTTGACGCTGATCTATGCTCTGTTGATTTTGAGTGCCGGGTATTTCATAAATAAAAATCCTTCAAAAGTTAAAAAAACTATTATTTTTCGCTGTGGTTTGATCTTTTGTCTGGGTCTTTTGCTTGCTTTCAAATACCCAAGTTACACAAGTTTACTTTTTGGAAATCCCCAGTTTTGGGAACGACTTTCTGCCATAGAATGGATCGGTCTCTCTTATCTGAGTTTTCGCGCCATTGATTTTCTACTGATCCAGCGTTCCGGGAGAGTGGAAAATTTTAATTTTATTTCTGTATTTTCGTATTTGACATTTTTTGCGCCTTTTATATCGGGTCCGATCAACCGATGCCTCCCCTTTTTCAAAGATTTCTCAGGGCAACCGACAGCCTTAAGCTTTGTACGAATCAGAAGCAACCTGTTAAGAATTTCCATCGGCATTATAAAAATTCTGTTTCTTTCCAAATGGGCTTACGCAAATTCCATCATCGCACCTGAATTTCAACACATCCAACCCGTTTCCTGGTGGATTCTGACCCTCAGCATTTACGCTTATTTCTTTTATATTTATCTGGAATTTTCAGGTTATTGCGATGTAGCAATCGCTATTTCCGACTTTTTTAACATCAAAATTCCTGAGAATTTTGAGTATCCAATGCTCGCTGGAAATATTCAGGATTTTTGGAATCGCTGGCACATCACATTGTCTCATTGGATGCGGGATCATTTCTTTTTCCCGCTGTTGATGTATTTTGTCAGTCGTTTCAAGTTTCTTCCCAAGATACTACTTTCCTGTATCAGCATATTTTCTACTTTCATTTTGATAGGAGCCTGGCACGGCGATAAATTGCATTGGGTATTGTATGGTGCCTATCACGGATTGGGACTGTCCGCTTATATGCTATACAACCATGCCCTGAACAACAAGGCACCTGTCGTTAGA
Organism: Nitrospinae bacterium CG11_big_fil_rev_8_21_14_0_20_45_15; assembly: GCA_002787235.1. GTDB lineage: Bacteria > Nitrospinota > Nitrospinia > Nitrospinales > VA-1 > Nitrohelix. Next base: position 42,530 of record PCWG01000022.1, on the reverse strand, counting down.
GAGCGGTTGAGGGACAACTCGGTCTACAAAACGCTCTGTATTTTTTTGACCTTCAATTTTGTCGCATGGGGCTTGTTGTTGACACTGAACTTTCAAGACGCCCGCAGAGTTCTGTCCCCTCCTCCCGGCCAATGGAGTTACCATTTAAAATTTGGAAAAGAAAGAGAAGAGCCTTACCAGTCCCAAGGGCTGGTGGTGAAAGAATCTAGCGACTCCTTTACTTTCGAGCCCAAGGCCAAAGCGCGAGGGATAGCCTATTTTCATCTTGGAGGGATTCATCTGGACAGGCTGAAAAAGGGTGAAGGCTGGCCAATGACCATTGATGGCAAATATCAAGCAAAGCTGGAGGGCGAGATTTTATCTGTAGGGGAAGTCAAAATTCAGGTTCTCATTTACGGTAAAGAGGGCACACTTCTCAAGAAAAAAACTATGGGTTACATCCGGTATTATTCCTTGCCCATGCTATTCGATTTTGAAGGAGAGCCCGGTGCAGAACGTTTCAATATTCTTTTATCCAGTCCGTTATCCAACGGGGTAATAAAATGGCCGCAAAATTTCAAGTTAAACGGCTTGCAAATAAAGCAGATTCGATAGCAGATAGTTTTCCCACAGCTTGCATGTTTAGTATGATTAAGGTAAAAATTTGAAAAGAAGCAAAGACAGCGGTTTTTGAATACATAGAAGCATTCTATAATCGACAAGGTCGTCCTTCGCATCTGGACTACCTCAGTCCGGTATACTTTGAGAAGCCACATGTGGTTTAACTTCGTGACCACATATTCCGGGCAAGATCACTTTTGATTTTGGCAGCTCAGGCAAGGGTGATCTGTTTCGAATTCAGACTGGATCCAAATAATGAGAATCCAAGTCTCCTGGATTGCTATCTAAAAATTCATTGACTGCTGAAATAAATGTCGTGTATTATAATTCTTGTATCTTGATTCTTGTATTGCATTTCATGTATATTTGTCAGAGCGAAAGTTTGACTTTAATATTTTTTCATTTTCCCGTTTAGGATTGAGGATGAGCACGAAGCAATTGGCGACCACATCGTGGACTTTTTTGACGAATCATGCGCATGTCTTGTTGTGTCTGGCTCAAAATCCGTCTGAACGGATTCGAGATATAGCTGATGAGGTTGAAATCACGGAGCGTGCGGTACAGAGAATCATTGTTGAGCTTGAGGCTGACGGGTATTTAGAGCACGTTCGTGAAGGCAGGAGGAATGTTTACAAGGTTTTCAGTGGCAAGCCTCTGCGCCATAATATTGAGAAACATCGGCAGGTACAAGACCTGATCAGTTTGATTAAAAAATGATTTGGATCAAGTCATAGTGTGGGTAGATGACTGTCCTCGACAAAGCTTGAAATGAATTTGACCGATTAATGGATCGTGTAGAATAAGAGGTACCTTTGGATATGAGAAATAATGTTTCGCATGATAAAAGCGAACTGAGCGAAGTGTTTTCATTTATGAAAAATACGCTGGATTTTTCGATGCGAGAGGTAAAGGCCCTTATATGAATACCATCTTAGTGAACTCTCTTTCTTCAGAGGATCGGGTTCGGGATCGAGATCGGGTTCGGCAGATGGTGTTGGACGCCAGTGAGCCGATTGCGCCGTTTTGGCCTATGCGGACGATGGTCGCGCAGAACCCCATTCATGGATTGGAGTATCTGCCGTTTGATCAGGCTGTTCGAAAAGGCAAGGAGTTACTGGGTGGAAATGGGTATCTTGCGAATGAGGAGTATCGTCAGTTTTACCGCAACGGCCGCATAACCAAAGAAAGTTTTAAGCGCGCTTTTTCCAGGGTTGGGCCTCGCTCTGAGAAGCAAGTTGCTGTTGAAGTTGGGGGTCGAAAGATTGTCCCTGATGATGTTTGGCAATTGCATGTACTTTTTGGTTTCGAGGAACTGCCGCTGTCTCTCTTGGAATGGGAGCTGAGCGGTGGTGGAGCGGTAAAACGGTTTCGGAAAGATCTCTCCGAGGAATCCCGGAAAAAAAATATTGAACGGACGATCAAGGAATGTGAACTGGTTCAGGAGTCTCCAGAAGAGGCCTGCTTGAAGAATTTGTGGGAGAGTGTGTTAGCCACCTTCGAGCTATCTGATTTTCACACTTCATCTCAGATGTCCGAGGAGTTGCATGCGCAAACTTCTGCACCGATTTCCTTGCCGCCTCAAAGAACCATCAGCGATTGGGTGGATGGTTTGACTGAGGCTGTGCTGGTCGAGCAGATCAATAATCAGCTCATCAAATGGTTGGCGGCTTTTCTCGATGAAGGATTGGCTGGCTGGGAAATGCCGGGTCGAGAGGAAGGTTTCTACCATGTCTGGCGGAGCCTTGCTCAAGAAGATTTTTCGGGACAGCTTCTGGGGATCAAGGATTTCACCCAAAAAGTTCATTGCCTGTCTGAAGCTCCAGAGGACGCAATCCTTTCCAGTCTGGACCAGCTCGAAATTCCTCATGAGCAAAGGAAGGATTATCTCTCAAGGCAACTTTCATCCTTGCCCGGCTGGACGCGATACATACGGTGGCTTGGGGAGCACCCGACATACCATGCGCAACTCAAACATCCCATAGACACCACGCAATATCTGGCCGTGCGCTTATTTTATGAAGTGGAGTTTGTCAATATAAAGTGTCAACAGGAATGGGGAATTGATGGAACGGTTTCTTCTCTGATTGCATATTGGAAGGATCGATCGGAAGAGTACCATCAAAAGATGGGGCATGGAGTGCGATCTGGGGATTCGACCCAGCAGATGAAATGTCAGCACGCCTGGCGTTTGTTCCATTTGGCACAGTTTCTTGAACTAACTCCGGGAGAAGTTCGCGATCTCTCGTTTGATGATGCCCGGACCTTATTGAAATGGGTAGATCAATTTCCTGCCGATCAACATGGAGCGGTATGGATCGAGGCGTACGAAGATTCCTTTCGAGAGAATATACTGGAAAAAATTTCTGCGCATCGCGGAACGGTGTCAGAACTGGAAACGCGTCCTCATGCGCAACTCGTCTTTTGTATTGATGTACGTTCTGAATCATTTCGTCGCCATATTGAAGCCCAGGGTTCCTATGAAACCTTTGGGTATGCAGGGTTTTTTGGTATTTCCATTAACCATCAAGCTTTTGATAGCAATCAACGAGCCTCTTTATGTCCGGTGCTGTTGACTCCAAACCATGCGGTGACAGAAACACCTCGTTTGGGAGAAGGAGCGGCGTTAGAAAAATATTCTACAGGTACCCGCTGGAGCCAATTGGGACACCATTTTTTTCATGATCTGAAGCATCATCCTGTTGGGTCGATGATGATGATTGATGTTTTGGGATTCTTTTTTAGTATGGGCTTGTTGGGGAAGACCCTGCTCCAAAAATCATTTCATACAATGACCTCTGCTATCCAGAGTTTATTGACACATAAAGTTCTCACTCAGATCTCGATTTCCACGCCCTCTGATCCTGAAAATCCAGGACTCGGAGAAGTGAGTGCAGATGGAATTCCTGATGGGCTTTCTCAGGGATTTTCACTTTCGGAGCGGGCGACATTTATCGAAAATGGTTTGCGTGCCATGGGGCTCACCAAAAATTTTGCGCGGTTGGTATGTCTCTGCGGCCATGGGAGTGAGACGGACAACAATCCCTATTATGGGGCGTTGGATTGCGGGGCCTGCGGGGGAGCACCCGGCGATGCAAATGCCCGAGTTTTTGCCGCGATGGCGAATGAGCCTGAAGTTCGTCGCGTTCTCAGGGAAAAAGGATTGCCGATTCCCGATGACACCTGGTTTCTTCCAGGAAAACATAACACGACGACGGATCGGGTCGAGTTTTACGATCTGGAAGAGTTGCCTGATTCGCATAAAGAAGATTTGCTGGATTTGAACAAGGGCCTCGAAAAAGCGGGTGCGATGCAGGCTCTTGAGCGATGCTATCGCATGCCCAGTGCCCCGACTGAAATTTCTCCAGAGCAGGCTTTTGCCCATGTGGACGAACGCAGTTGCGATTGGGCGAATCCTCGGCCGGAATGGGGATTGGCGGGTAATGGTGCCTTTCTGATCGGAAGACGAAAGCTGACCAAAGGTTTGGATTTAGGCGGTCGGGTTTTCTTGCATTCTTATGATCCTGTTGCGGATCCTCAAGGTGCCATCCTCGAAAAAATCATGACCGCGCCGTTGATTGTCGGCGAGTGGATCAATACGGGTTATTATTTTTCTGCGGTTGATCCATGGGCGTATGGAAGTGGGAGCAAGGTGTTGCACAATGTCGTTGGCGGCGTGGGTATGATGCTGGGAACCCAAAGTGATTTGCAAATGGGGTTCCCCTTGCAAACGGTCAATAACGGGGAGGCTCATTATCATGAGCCGATGCGGCTCCTGGCTATCATCGAACACACACCGAGTGTCGTGTCCTCTATCATTCAAAAACACGCGATCCTTCAGCAATTGTTTCATAACCAATGGCTGACTCTTATTGTCCTGGATCCCCAAAAGTTTGAATATCAACGGTACAATCCTGATGCAACTTGGGAGACGGTTCATGTTTCTTAAATTGGATGTGTTGTTGAAAATAGGCGTGCGCAACGTTGCGAGAATGTCGGAATTGTATGCTCAATCGCTGGCTACAACAACGTTATTGGAAGAATTAAATAAATACTGATACCGTTCCGCTAAATGCGCATCTAAGACCCCATGCTGACTCGATCCCGACCTATATCATCAGAATTTCTGTTTTTTAAAACCATGACACTGTTTGTGTTTTGGGTTTTGTTGTCTGCCAGTTTTGATTGGATTCATCTTGCCTTGGGGCTTGCTTGTTCCTTCGGCGTTACCTGGCTCAACTCGGGTCACTCACCTTTTATTCCTAAATTTGGTTTGTGGCTCAGAATCTTCCTTTACCTTCCATGGCTATTTTATAAGATCGTTCAAAGCAGTCTCCATTTAACCAAGCTTATTTTAGACCCTGCGCTTCCCATTGAGCCTCAGTTGATTTCTGTGGAATCAAAACTGAATCATCACGCCGCCATTGTTCTTTTTGGGAACTCCATTACATTGACCCCGGGAACGATTACTGCAGAGGTTGACCATAATAAACTCATTGTTCACGCGATAGATAACGTGTCAAGGGAGGATCTTGAAAGTAAGCAGATGGAATCGAAAATTGCTGAAATTTTTAAGGACGAAAAGCCGGATTTATGAAAACTTTTCTTTTCTGCGTTTTAGTGTTGTTGGTGATTCTCATCGGTGCGTATCTGTACCGTGTCTTGCGGGGGCCCACAATTTTTGATCGTGTGTTGGGTCTCAACGGGATTTCAACCAAAGCCATTATATTGCTTATTGTCATCGGACTCTACTTCGATAGAGTCGATATGTTCATTGATATTTCCACGGGCTATGCCCTGCTAAATTCTGTGGGAGCACTTGCCGTGGCTAAATATCTGGAACAAAAAGGACTTTCGTAGCATGGAGATACTTTCTATTATTTTTATTGTCGGGGGCTTGTTTTTTCTGATTGTGGCCGCGATTGGTGTTATCCGATTGCCCGATGTGTTCAGTCGTTCTCATGCCGTATCATTGACAGACTCCTTAGGGGCCTTTTTGATGTTGGTTGGAATCGCCTTGCATGATGAACTGGGTAAAAATACCTTGAAAATTCTGGTTGTGTTGGCCTTGCTGTATATTCTCAATCCGGTCATTGCGCATGCCACCATTCGCGCGGCTGTTCGGGCAGGTTTAAAGCCCTGGAAAAAGGAAAACTCATGATCTTCCCATTTGAAATTCCTTTGCTGTTACTTCTGCTGGTCACCGCCGCTGGTGCCATCCTGGTCAAGGATTTGATGAGTTCCGTTTTGCTTTTGGGCACCTATAGTTTTTTCCTGTCGTTGATATGGGCCTGGTTCGGAGCTGTGGATGTCGCCTTCGTGGAAGCCGTCGTAGGCGCAGGCTTGGGTACGGTTCTGTTTCTATTAACGCTATTTGGTACAGCTCCTAAAGATACCCGGCTTCGGCGTCCTCCTCCTTCTCTGGTAACGTTGATTGTTTTTCCTCTCTTGGGAGTTCTTATGCTCTATGCCGCTAGTGATCTTCCTGGATTTGGGGACCCGAACTCTCCAGCGAGTACCCATATTTCGCCGACCTACATCGAGCGGAGCTATCAAGATACCCATACTCCGAATGTTGTGACTTCGGTGCTGATGGACTATCGCTCGCTTGACACGATGGTCGAGACCGTGGTGATTTTTACGGCGGGCATCGCTTGCGCTTTACTGCTCAGGAGGGAGTCGAAATGATACGTCCGCACGACAGCATTATCGTACAGACCTTGGGGCGTTTTCTCATTCCGGTCGTCCAGATTTTTGGTTTATATGTCTTGTTTTTTGGGCAATTTGGACCCGGAGGAGGCTTTGTCGGTGGAGTGATTCTGGGCACTGGGATGATCTTATCGGTTTTGATTTTTGGCCATGGTGCTTCCCGGAGTCAGATTGCCAAAAATATGCTTCATGGTGATGGTGTTGGAATGCTTATTTACGCTGGGATAGGTGGCGTGTGCATGATTGGAGGCGGAGAGTTTCTCAATTATGCGAATTTGGAAATTCCAGGTTTGGAAGATGCCGCTCGAAGGTCATTGGGGATCGTGCTCACGCAGATTGGTGTGGCCGTGGATGTTGCGGTGACCGCTGTTTCTATTGTGTTCAGCTTGTCTGCTGAAGAGATCATTGAGGATTCGATAAATGGTTGATGCGATCGGCTCAATTTTTCAACGGCCTAATTTTTTAACGTTTGTAATCATATTCCTGTGGGGCTTCTACATCATGGTCACGCGATACAATCTCGTAAAGAAACTCATCGGGATGTATTTGGTGCAAACCAGCGTGATTTTTTTTCTGGTGTCGATCAGTGCGAAAAGAGGCGCGACAGTTCCCGTGCTCTTGTCAACCACGGAGACGGTGCAAGCGGTCAATTACGTGAATCCGTTGCCTCATGTCATGACGCTAACAGCTATTGTGGTCGGTGTGGCGACCACGGGCGTGGGCTTAGCTCTGTGCGCGGCGATCTATCGAAAATATGGAAGTCTTGACGAACAAGAAATTCTTGAGAAATTAGAATGAGTCACCAACTTCCTGTAATCCTATTCCTTCTTCCATTGTTTGCCGCGATTTCAATGCCCGTGCTTTGCCTTAAGCACCGTCATTGGAGCCACCGAATCGCTTTGGCAATTCTCGCGGTTATGGCGTTGGTCTCCATTGTGAATCTTTATAACGTCATTGAACATGGAGAAGTGCGGTATATGTTCAGTGGCTGGGTTGCGCCCCTCGGCATTGAGTGGGTGGCCGATGGATTGTCCAGTATCGTCCTGGTGCTATTGAGTGTTTTGGGTTTTTTGGGTGTGGTGTTTGCTGGAACCACTTCGCCAAAGGCATTGGATGGACGAATCGTTCATTACTATACTTTAATATTGTTATTGATATCCGCCATGGTCGGCGTTGTTTTCACGAGAGATTTATTCAATCTTTTCGTATTTTTGGAAGTTGCCGCGATCGCCAGTTACGCACTCATTGGTGTTGCGGGTGGGAGAGCATTGTTTGCAGCTTTTCGTTATCTTATATTGGGAACTCTCGGTGCTTCTCTTTACCTGTTAGGTGTGAGTTATCTCTATGCGGTGACGGGCACACTGAATATGGCTGATATGGCTGACAAGCTTCCCTTTTTACTTAGCTCTAAAGCCGTAGTGGGTGGACTGCTTTTTATGTTCATTGGTTTGGGAATCAAGATGGCACTGGTCCCCTTTCATGCCTGGATGCCGGATGCTTATACTTATGCTCCCAGTTCCACTTCCCCTATCCTGGCCTCACTCGTAACCAAAGTGGCACTATTGGCGTGGGTCAGAATAATTTTTTGGGTCCTGAGTGCTTCCATTGCTATTTATGATATTCCGATCTTGCTTCTTGTGGAGATTGTTGGAGCATTGGCGGCAGTCATAGGTGCCAGTCTGGCTCTGGCTCAGCGGAATATTAAAATGATATTCGCCTATGGAGGGGTTTCGCACATCGGCATCATTCTCATTGGGATCGGGCAAGGCAACCAGACGGGATTTGCCGGAGGAATTTTTTATTTATTGAACGATGCCGTTATGCAAGCGGCCTTGTTTTTTTTAGCAGGTGTAGCATTTTGTCATTATGGGGTCAGAACGGTTGAGGACATGGCGCGTGTTGGGAAACAAGCTCCCTGGCTCACCGTGTGTTTGATTATCGTGGGATTGGGCATGATTGGCCTGCCTCCGACAGGCGGATTTTTTGGAAAATGGTACATCATTCTTGGAGCGTTGGATGAAGGCAATTATATTTCGGTCGCGGCGGTGCTACTCTCCACGCTTTTGACACTTGCCTATTTCGTTAAATTGTTTGAGGGTATTTTCCGCCAGACAACTCGATCGGAAGTGAAGTACAGTGAAATCCCGTTCTCTTTTAAACTGACGCTGGGAGTCACGTCCGCAGCGATTCTGATTCTTGGTTTATTGAGTGCTCCCATTGTTCAACTGATATTGAGCCATGCTCTACCACCAGGTCTTTGAGGGAAATTATGGAAATTTTCGTCCTCATTCCTTTGTTACCTCTCCTGGCTTCGCTCCTGCTTTTGCTTGGTGGAAATCGTTGGGGTGAGAAAAGTCACAAGGTTGGGATTCCTGCCATCGGTTTGTCATTCGTGTTATCCGTTTCCGCTTTCATTGAAGTGTTGAGAAATGGGCCTTTTACTCTTTCCCTTTATCGTTTCTTTGAATCGGGTTCCTTGACCATAGATTTTTCTCTATATGTGGACCAACTGACGGTTCTGCTTTTGATCCTGGTCACAGGAGTGAGTACGGTTGTGCATGTGTATTCCTCTCGCTACATGATTGGAGAGCCGCGATACAACCGGTTTTTCGCTGTCATTGGCTTTTTTACTTTTTCCATGATTCTGTTGGTCATGAGTAGCAACCTTTTGATGTTGCTGATTTGTTGGGAAGTCATGGGAATCTGTTCCTATATGTTAATTTCCCACGCAGTGCAACGACCCTCAGCTTGCAGGGCGGCCACCAAAGCTTTTCTCGTAAATGCAGTCGCGGATGTTGGATTCAGTTTTGGTATCATCCTGACCTTTTATACCTTTGGCACTCTCGATATCCAGACTATTCTTGCTCAAGCGGAAGGCATGCAGGACCATACCATTAATATACTGGGGTGGATGGGCCTGGATTTTTATATCTATCCGGTGACTGTCATTCCCTTCTTCCTCTTTATGGGGGCTATGGGAAAATCAGCACAAATACCGTTTCACGTGTGGTTGCCCTTTGCGATGGAGGCTCCGACTCCGGTCTCAGCACTTATTCATGCGGCCACTATGGTGAATGCGGGTCCTTTCTTGTTAGTGCGATTGAGTCCGTTGATTGTCCTTTCTCCATCCGCCATGGCGTTCATATTTATCATAGGTGCGACGACCGCAGTCTTTGCGGGTATCGTTTCCTTAACGCAATCGGATATCAAAAAGATTTTGGCCTACTCCACAATCAGCCAAATCGGATTCATGGTTATGGCCTGCGGTTTGGGCGCGTTTGCCGTTGCTATTTTTCATCTTCTTGCCCATGGATGCTACAAAGCATACTTTTTTCTATCTACTGGCAATGCGTTGCGATCGGTGGAACGGGGCCTGGGTCATGGTGAGCATGAACACCCTGCCACTGAGGGCATGGGTAGCATGGGTGGCTTGTATGGCGGGGCCTTATTGTTGGCACTGCTTCCTCCGTTGGTGCTGTTTTCTGGATCGTATGAATATTTGTGGGAGGTCACGGGGTTTGTTTCTGCCGAGATCGGATTCGAAGTCATTGGATTGATCACAGTATTTGTAGCTTCTCAATATCTTTTTAAAAGTGTCACTTCCCTTTTTTCCCAAGGTCCAAAAACGTACTGGCCCGCATCAGAACAGCACAGCCCATCGGTTCGACCCCAGTTTTTTAATGGCTCCATTATAACGGGTTTATTTCTGGCTACAGTTTTTACAGGTGGGTTGTTAACTCTGTTTTGGAGTTGGTTCGCCAACTTTCTTGCCCCGGCGTTGAAATTTCCAGGAGTCCATCGGGGTGCATTTGAGCATGGTTTTTCCGTTTGGCTTGTGGTTGCTCTGGGTGTGGCAGTGGCGGGGTGGTTCTACGCATACTCAACGCAGATTCGATCTCAACACCCGGTCTTTAAACTAAACTGGAAAAGCAATCGGCTGTATGTCCTGTTTTGGAATAAAGGATATTTTGATGAATTTTATGAGGCCTATCTGGTAAACCCAACCCTTCAGCACGCACGCTGGTTGTGGCGAAATATTGATAACAAAATTATAGATCGTTTCATCCATTTGATCGCAATATATTCTGTGAATTTTGCACGCTGGTTGTGGCGAATTGTTGATTTGATGGTTATAGATCGTTTCATCTATTTCATAGCGACTTACTCTGTTTCTATTGCGAGATGGTTGTTGCGAATGGTTGATATTGGTTGGTTGGAGCAGAAAGTGGGACATGCGGCAGGGCAAGTTAATACTGCGGGGAAATTACTGAAAGAGATGGAACCCCGTACCATCCAACATCAAATATTAGTGATGATATTTTGGTTGGGGGCGATGACCACCCTGTTGTATATCCTGGTTTAATGAGTTCCTGATTTGTATCTCTTTGGTGAAAAATGGAACTGTTTGAGAATGGGTTTGGATGATCTTTCTTACGCTAACTTGAAAAGATGAAAATCTGCTTCTTTTGTAGGCAGGAGGAATTTTGAATGGATTTATTGATGGATTATCTGATCAGCTGGATGATTGCCGTTCCCTTTTTAGGAATCGCCATTCTCGGATTTGTGCGTGATGAAGAATGGATTCGACGCATTGCCTTAGGCATCACAATGGTGGAATTTTTTCTTTCACTCATCCTCTGGAAGAATTTTGATTTCACCATGCATGGCATGCAGTTCGTGGAACGCGTGGAATGGATGACCACGTTTAATATTCAGTATGCGGTTGGTGTCGATGGCATCAGTATTCTTTTGGTGATGCTCACAGCCCTTCTTTGTCCGCTCTGTATTCTTTGTTCGTGGACGGGAATCAAAACACGGGTACGAGCTTTTCTCTCCCTGATCTTGTTGGTTGAAGGTGCCATGATTGTGGTCTTTTCGGCCTTGGACCTTTTCCTGTTTTTCATGCTGTGGGAACTGACAATGATTCCCATGTATTTCATGATCATCCTCTGGGGAGGACCGAATCGTATTGCCGCCGGGCTTAAATTTGTATTGTACAGTCTGACAGGAAGTTTGTTGCTTCTGGTCGGAATTCTGGGTGTCTTTCTCAGCGGAGGACATACCTACGATCTGTTGGTGTTGAGCGAACAAACTTATTCTTCTGACACGCAATTCTGGTTGTTCCTGGCGTTCTTTCTGGCGTTTGCCATAAAGATGCCCATGGTGCCCTTTCATACCTGGCTCCCAGACGCGCACTCCGAGGCCCCAACCGCTGGAAGTGTGATTTTGGCGGGCGTGCTTTTAAAGATGGGTGGCTATGGGTTTCTACGTTTTTGTCTGCCAATGTTTCCAGAGGCTTCTGC
>PCWG01000022.1:0-30890 GCA_002787235.1 Nitrospinae bacterium CG11_big_fil_rev_8_21_14_0_20_45_15 | reverse complement strand
TGTTACACTCGGAATTTTTGTGTTCAATAGTCAAGGTATCCAGGGGGCCGTCCTGCAAATGTTCAATCACGGAATCACTACGGCGGCCTTGTTTATTGCTGTTGGACAATTGTACGAGCGCACACACAGTCGAGCGATTTCTGATTACGGCGGATTGCATAAACCCATGCCAAGATTTGTTGCATTCTTCTTTTTGTTTTCAGTTGCCGCCTTTGGGCTACCGGGCACCTGTAATTTCATAGGTGAATTTTTGGTCCTGGTCGGAACATCTTATGTCAGCTTTGTCATGGTTTTGATCTCCATGGGCGGAATTCTTTTGGCCGCCTCCTATATGTTATGGATGCTCCAAAGAGTGGTGTTGGGAGAGCCATCGACCGAAGCCGCCAAAGTGCTCCCGGATTTGTCGAATCGGGAATTGGTTACTCTGATCCCATTGGCTATCCTCATATTGTGTATTGGATTGTACCCCGGGCCATTGATGGAGACGATGGATGTGAGTGTGATTCACCTCATCCAACAAACCACTGGATTGCAAGGTGGCGAAGCGTCTCAACTTCCGCCCAGTCACTAATGGAAAATTTGTACAGGTCATAATTCATTTATTTTTCTAAAAACTTAAATTAAAGAACCATTGTAGATGCCGTTCAATACCCACCTCAAAAATTGATAAGAGACGAGTCTCTCATCAAATGGGTGTCAAACTCTAAGCGTTTAGCATTTGGAGTGAATGGCGGAGGGGACGAATCACTCTTTTTAGTGTCTTTCATTTTTTGAATGGCCTTTTCAAGATTGACTTCATCAGGATTGGCATCATTTTGCTGACGGAGACAATTCACAATTTCTTCTTGTTCCAGAATGGTACCGTGCCCGTTGGCTTCTTTAATGTAGGCGGCCCAGGGCACAAAGGTTGTAAGAGGGAATACCTGGGTCTCATGAGGAGAAATGTCAATGTTCAGGCCGGATATAAATACCATTCGCTTGCCGATATAACCTTTGGCGTTCATCACCGTTCGGAAAGTACGATCGAACTCTGCCTGCGTGTTGGCTTGTGCGGCAGTCAATAGAGGGAATTTTGAGGAAACGATCCAAGGCATCGGGGGGATAAGATTCTCTTCCAGAAGCCGGGTGTCCAGATCCCCTGAAACGTTCCTTTTAAAACTGAATAGCACAGGCAGAAGCTTCTCGCCGATCGGTTGCCGTCCATCAGCCGGCCACGCAGTCTCTCCCAAAAGCTTACGCAATTCCGCAGATGCCACGTAGCAAGTAGAAGTACTGTAAGCTCTGCGCGGGCAAAACTCACTGTGACTTTTCCTTTCGATGATTCTGTCAAGGTGGAGGAACAAGCCTTCGTCCCTGCTCTCATTCAGAATCTGGTTGTCGATTGAAACCAGAAGCACATTATCTTGCTGATGGAGAAAAATATTTTCTTTAGCAAAATTGTGCAGGGTCAAGTACCAGGAAAGCACATTTGTGATCTTCCCACAGGAAGAAGTCGTCTGGCAATGCTCAGTATGCCTGCGGTGATAACTTCCGAAAGAGCCGTCTTCCGGATCAAAACCTACGTGGCTGGCCTGGAGGATGGCCAGATCTTTTCCATGCTCTGAATGTGGGTCATGACGATCGGTAGCAACAATACCGCCGATCCTTCCATGATTGAAGGGAAAGGTTCCAAATTGCTTCGCAATCAGAATACTGAGGTATCCCTGATTTTCATCGGAACAAAACGCCCGGGAAGGCAACATTTTCCCTCGCTCAAATCCCAGCGACAGACAAAAATTATAAAAACGAACTACAAAATCATTATAAGCGAATGTGGTGTTCTTCAGGGAGAAGTCTTCCAGGATACTTTCGATGTCAATATTTGCGGAAAACATAGGCTGAACCTGTCTTTCTCATTGGCATGGTATATTGTTGGTTCATCGTGGACTTCCCCTCAATTAGCAGATACAAGGTTAAGCCACATGTTGATAATCTCTGCCTGAGTCCCCCTGAAAAATACAAGCGCATGACCGCAGACCGTAGAACGGCTCAGAGGGCTGACCTCCTCACAGTAATTTGGAACCATTAGTGATATAGACAGTATGAAGTGTACCCTTGATACCCCGTGGATAGAATCCTGAAAAACAGGATTACTTCATCGGCAAAGTTGGAATAAATTACTGTTTTGTTCGATTTTATTGTAGGAAGAATTCTGATTATTTTGGAGAGCGAACCCTTGACTTCTTATCCTGCCGCACGAAAACGGATCGATTTTGCGAGGATTTGGGTCAATAGCAGGAAATACGTCGGTGGATCGGGAGCATTACGGACACCTGATTTAAGGAAGCAAAGAGGGCTTAACTACTTGTTCATTTATTCAGGGGAAGGAACACCCTACAGCCCTAACGAAAAAAGGACTCAGTCAGTGACTGAGCCCTTTATATCAAAATGGAGCTGTGGAGACTTGGCACTTCACCCGCTCCCTACTTTCCTAGCAAATCTTTAGCCTTTTTGGAAACATCTTGCATGGCATTGTCCAATTTTGCTCCGGCTTTTTCTGCGGGTCCTCTATTTTGGTATTTGATGTAGCCTGCTACCAAAATCGCTAAAACCAAGACCACCAATATTTTTTTTAATTGTTTCATGTGACCTCTTCGATTAAAAAGATAGCTACTGATTATATCCTCATTTAGAGTTGGTTCTGTTTTAAATTTGCCAATTTGATCGGTCTCAATCATTTGTCTTACTCTGTAAATCCTCATCTACAGCCCCAACCAAGAAAGGACTCAGTCCGTGGCGTTAATTAGATAGGCTCCATATCTTTTTTAAATAAATTTTGGAATCCACTTTTTAAATGCAAGTCTCTCTGTGGAAACGGAATCTCAATATTATGCTTGTGGAGTGCGGATTCAATTTCCCACATATATGCGGCATGGACTGCCGCTGGTCTTTTGACCATCTCAGGTTTGATCCACACAATCAGCTCGAAATTTAAACTGCTATCCCCAAACTCGATTAACCAGACTTGAGGCCCCCGGTTTTTATGCCCTTTGTAAGTATAGGGGACTATTTCCGCAGCTTCCAATACCGCTTGTTTGACTAAATCCTTGTCGCTTCCGTACGCGACTCCAAAAGGGATGTGCGTTCTGCGAACGGCTTCTCGCAGAGTCCAATTGATCACACTGGAACCGACTAATTCTGAATTGGGAACAATGATATCTATATTGTCGTTGGTATTTATCAATGTGGTGCGTACATTTATTTCTTTAACGACCCCTGTCGTTCCATTGGCAATTTCTATAAAATTTCCTATCTTGATATTTCGTTCGAATAGTAATATCAGACCCGACACAAAGTTATTTACAATAGACTGGAGACCAAAACCAATTCCTAAGGAGAGTGCACCCGCAACCAAGGCCAGATTGCTTAAATCAAGGCCAATTGAGGATAGAGCAATAAATAAGCCAAGTCCAAGGATTCCATAGTGGATTAAACGGCTTACTGTATAAACTCCGGATAAATCTTTTTCTCCCTTGCTTTCTATATACCTTCCAAGGAACTGGCTTACAAACCCGGAAATCCACCAGGCGAGTCCCAAAATTATGATCATCCTAAAGAGACCCAGGGTGGTGACAGGGGTTTCATTGACCTTGAACAGGCTGATGGACAACCAGGTGGACGCTTCAGCCGTAAAGTTTGCGAAGTTTTGTTCGGTCTTTAAAAACCATGTTTGAAAATCTCCATTTTCAGTTGGAAGTTGTTGTGTGAGCAAATCCATCAGCAGTTCTAAATCTTGAATGGCATTTCTCAAACGTTGTAGGGCGAGGATGGTTTTTCCGGATAACTTTGAGCGGTCAAGGTTAATGCCCGCCAATTCCTGGTTTGCATCTTTGTTAGGTTCGACAGCCAATAGATCCTGGATCAGGTCTCTTTCGCGTATGGTTGCCATGCTCCAGAAATCTTTTTTTTGATTTAAGCTTAAAATAAAATTATCCCATTCCGTCAATTTTTCAATAATCTCTTTTGCATTCGAGGTATTTTTTTTTGTCAGGAATATAAAAATATTCTGTTCTACATTTTTAGTGACAAATTCAATGTGGTTCAATGCCTCTGCCAACGAAGCTTGAATAACTGCCTGTTCTTTATAGCGGGATAATGCTTTGTCAATTGGGGTATTCCCAAAATAAACTGAGGCCGCAGTCTGGACTTTTACTAACTCTTGGCGAGATTGCTCCAGCTTTTCAGCGACATCTTTTATCTCCACTTCCAAACGGTCTAAATCCTTATTTGAAGCCTGTAAGTTTTTGGATGCGGCTTTAATCTGCAAATCCAAGTTCGATATTTGGATTTGAAGCGATTCCAGATTTGCTTTGGCTAATTGATTTTTTTCCTTTGCAACTGCAAGCGAAGACCCATTTGTCATGATCTCCAGCCCTTTTGGATAGCGACTGGGATCTGTGGTTTTAACTTCTAAATAGGCTGCCATTAAGGTATCTAATGACCGTTCTTCTGTTTTGATTGTGTCGTTAGCACGATCGATCTCAACTTGAATTATTTTTTTTTCAATTTCCGCTCTTTTTATTTCATTAGAAAACTTCAACCATTCTTCGAGGGTATAGCTTTCCCTAATGATAGGCATTTCCGGTTTCTGCGAAGTACCGTTGGTCTTTAGGTTCGATAAAGCTTTTAAGTTGATGGTGAGTTGCTGCAAGAGATTTTGATTGTTTTTATCATTCAACTCTGGAGTTTGAATCTGAGTCTTGGAGAGTTGATCTAAAACTGAAGCAATGCGCTCTCCGAAAAGAGGCACTTCAACTTCAAAAAATTTCCACCAGTTGGGTTGTAGACTTTTGGGATATGGAAAGGGGATTTCTTCTTTTATTTGACTTTCTTTTGCATCCTGGGCCAGGACTAGAGAATTAAATCCGGCCAGAGTAAAAAATATAAACAGACAAGTCCCGCAAACTCGCTTCATAGCCATTTAATTTTCCGGAAAAATATAATGAGACCTAAAACAATGAACCCCATGATTTCCAACACTATATGATATCCATTAGGAGTCTTGAGCTCCGGCATACTTTCAAAGTTCATCCCATAGATTCCGGCAATGAGGGTGAGAGGCAATAATACCACAGTGACAATTGTAAGGACTTTAATGATTTTATTCAGCTTGTGAGAGCTTAATGAAATATATCCATTGAGAAGATCTAGAGTCAGTTCCTGATAAAGGCTCGACAGGCTTGCCAGCCGGTCCAGATGTTCAAAGATATCCGTATATTCATGTTGGTCATTATCACTTAAATGCGATTCTTTCCGTTTTGCCAGTTCATCAAAAAGCCCCTTTTGGTATGTGAGTATACGACGCAATTTTTTAAGGTTTCTGTTGTTGCTCACGAGTTGTTCAAGCAAATCATCATTGGGATCGTTAAACATCGATTCTTCCAATTGTTCCAATTGCTTTTCAAGATCCAAAACAATAGGGGTGTATCGATCGGTGATAAGGCGAGATACACGATAAGCAATATGATTGAGTCCCTGCGAAAGCTTGAGAGATCCGTTTTGAACTTCCTTCCAGCCTTTATCCAGGCTTACAGATTCAGAAGCTCTTCGTGTAACGAGAAAACGTTTGCCTATGAATAATGCAATCTGAATTGTTGTAAAATCAATGGTGCTTGTATTGGCATCCAATCCCTTGAGCAATAGAAAAAAATAGTTGTCAAAGAATTCTATTTTGGGAGGATGTCTGTCTCTCTGAGCGTCAGCTATTGCCAATGAATTGATATCAAAACATTTAGTTAATAAATTGCATTCTTCATCATGATTCATCCCGCTGATGTCCACCCAAATCAAGCTCGCTTCCTCAGATTTCCACTGGTCTATTAAAGACTGGTCGCCAAAGCCAGTTTTATCGCTCGCAGGATCATAATGCATCACTCGAACCATTGTGATCTCCAATTGGTTTCGTTATTAAAATAAACTCAAATTTTATTAAACTATAGCTGTCCCAGCTATCGACAATTTATCAAGTCAAGGCAGGATATTTTGTTCCCTTGTATTTAAATATAGTCAGGAACAGACTAAAGTGTAACAGAGTGGCGGAGTAAAAGTGTAGCCTCGGGGTATAAAAAATGGCTTCTAATTTATAAGGTCTTTCAGTGCCAGTGTGGGATTTTCTTATACCGCTTTAACGCTGGGTAATCTTGGCTGAAAAAAGTGTGTGTGAAGTTAAGCTTTGTCTTGCCCTCAATCCCCTCCACGAAAAAAGGACTCAGTCAGTGACTGAGCCCTTTATATCAAAATGGAGTTGAGGAGACTTGGCACCTCAACGGCTTTCTACTTTCCTAGTAATTCATTAGCCTTTTTGGAAACATCTTGCACGGCATTGTCCAATTGTGCCCCAGCATTTTCTGCGGGTCCTCTGTTTTGGTATTTGATGAAGCCTACTACCAAAATTTTTTTCAAAGGTTTCATGTGCCCTCTTCGATTAAAAATATAGTTACTGATTATAACCTCATTTAGAGTTGGTCCTGTTTTTAATTTGCCAATTTGATCGGTCTTAATAATTTACCTTAGCCCGTAAATCCTCACGATACACGCTATGCAGTCCTTTTATATCTGAAGGGAGCTAAAGGGAAAAACATTGCTATGAAAGTTTCAAAAAAGATACAACATCTGGTATCGGCCCATTGCCCCTCCTGCTAGGAGTGGAGTTTGAGTGGATCGAACCCCCGACTTCATATTCTGCTCCACGAAAACGGATCGATTTATTATGCGAGGATTTGGGTCAAAATCATCATGATTGTGAAAGGCAGATCGTTTATCAAATCAAAAATTTGCAGTAAAGAGATGATGTTTGTTATGACTTCTATTTTCTTTTTGGTGTGCTTGATTGTACTTGCTTTTTTACTAAATCAGTTTTAGTATTTGTACTGTAACCTGCAGTTATTCTCTTGCATTTAGATAGATTTCTTTAAATTCTACTTTCAAAATTAAAGCATTTGTATATAATGCTTGAGTCATCTGAGTTTTTTGTCACTTTGAATTGTATGCTCAGATGTTCTTTTAGTGCTTAATACTGCTTCTAGGTAAGACTGTAACTGATTGTTTTACAGGCCTTTATTTTGGAAATTTTTTAAGACAACGAGCGTTACCAGAAAAAAATACCCCCCGTCGACTTGACCGCTTAGTGGTTAAAGTTGACCACGCTGGCATCTGGCACACCCTGTATTCCTCTTCAAAAATCACTCCAATAAATTTGCAACTTGAGGCCATCTCTTTCCAAGGCCAATTTCTATAAATTTTAAGGTTTCTATGGGGAATTTCGGTTGACTGAAACTTCGGTGAGTAGCACATTCCTTTTGTTGTTGGGGCCAGCCCTGGCATTTACTGCTACGTTGGTAAGCCTTCTGCTTGCCAGTAATAGAAACATCCAAAATTATTCAACCAACCTGTTGCTCGTTCTTTCTGGAGTGGCAACGGTGATTTCCGGAATAATGGGGTTATTGGCCGCACCGATAGCCATTACCCTTCCTATCGGATTGCCTGGATTGCCCGGATTACCAGAACTACCTATACATTTGCGTCTGGATGCATTGGCCGGATTTTTTCTGGTGGTCGTAGGCTTATTGGTCGCTTTTGTGGCGATTTATTCGGTCGGCTACATTAAATCTCTGCAGGTCGGGCGCAGTCTGACCCCCCTTTGTGTTTTTATGTCCCTGTTTATCCTTGGGATGCAGGGCGTGGTGCTCGCTGATGATTCTTACGCTTTTATGATCTGCTGGGAGTTGATGAGTGTAGCTTCCTATTTTCTTGTTGTTTATGAGCATGAGAAGGAGGCCAATCATAAGGCAGGATTTTTATATTTGTTGATGGCCCATCTTGGGGGTCTTCTTATTCTGAGCAGTTTCTCCATTCTGTTTGTCAATGGGCACTCTTTCGAATTTGCGGCGATGAGGACAGCCGTATTGACTCCATTCTCGGCTTCAATGGTCTTTCTGTTGGCGGGTCTTGGTTTTGGCATGAAAGCAGGGTTGATGCCCTTGCACGTCTGGTTGCCAGAAGCTCACCCGGTAGCACCGTCAAACGCCTCGGCGTTGATGAGTGGAATAATGATCAAGGTTGCTATCTACGGATTTTTGAGAGTGGTGTTCGATTTGGTGGGTTTAGAAACCTCAGCATGGTGGTGGGGCGGGTTGGTGCTTGCAATCGGATCAAGCTCGGTAGTGGGTGGCGTTTTATTTGCGTTGCAACAACACGACTTGAAGAGGTTGCTTGCTTATCACTCGGTGGAGAATATTGGCATCATCGCAATTGGAATAGGGTTGTCCATGGTCTTCATGCACTTTGGACATCCATCATTGGCGGCCTTGGGATTAGTTGCGGCACTTTATCACACTTTGAATCACGCGTTGTTCAAGGGGTTGCTGTTCATGGGGGCGGGAGCGGTGTTGCATGCCACTCATAGTAGCAATATGGGGGATATGGGGGGATTGATACGGCGTATGCCAATCACGGCAGCCTTGTTTCTGATAGGTTGTCTGTCCATATCGGCTTTGCCGCCGTTCAATGGTTTTGTGTCCGAATGGTTGACCTTTCAAGCGGCACTCATGGCTCCGAGCTTAGAGGGCACTCCATTGTCCGCTTTGATTCCTTTTTCCGCAGCGATGTTGGCTTTAGCGGGGGCTTTGACAGCAACCTGTTTTATTAAGGTATTTGGTATCGTGTTTCAAGGCACACCACGTAAACCCGCTGCCGCGGAAGCTCATGAAGTGGATCGCTGGATGCTGATGGGAATGGGCGGGCCTGCGCTGTTGTGTATTTTACTGGGTCTACTACCGGTATATGTCATTCCATTGATCGCGATGGTGCCCAAGATTTTAATACAGAATGGACAGCTCGAATCGCTTGTTCAAAATGGTTGGTTGTGGTTAACGCCAATATCTTCGGAGCGAGCTTCCTATTCGCCACCTATCGTGATGATGGCGTTTATTCTGGCGGGGATTATCGCCTTTTTGATGTATCGCCGCGGAAAACCTGTGCGTCGAGCCGCATTATGGAGTTGTGGTCATCCGCATCTCAATGCACGTATGCAATATACCGCCACTAGTTTTTCCCAGCCGTTGCGACATATCTTTTCTGATATCTATCATCCGGAAGAAAAGAATACCCGGTCCGACCATGGTCATCATTTATTGGTCAAGCGTGTGCGCTATTCAGTGCATATTCGTGATCTTGTCTGGGATTACCTCTATATCCCAATCTGGCATTTAATGGAATGGGTGGTAAATGGCGTAGGTTGGTTACACAAACAACGGCTTCAAGGCTATCTGACCTATATTTTTGTAACCTTGTTGGTCCTCATGGGTTTTCTGATATGAACCTTTGGATATGTAATATTTTAGAGTCGATCTTTTTGATCGGGCTGGCCCCTCTGGGGGGGATGGCCCTGAAAAAAATGAAGGCGAGACTTCAAAACCGACGTGGGCCTGGCTTCTTCCAGTCTTACCGTGATATTGCGAAGCTATTTAGCAAGGAACCCATATTGCCCAATCAGGCTTCATGGATTTTCAGGCTGGCACCCTACGTTATTTTTATCGTTACGGCTTTGGCGGTGCTCATAGTTCCCGTTGTTCTGATACCCCTGCCACTGTCTGCAGCTGCTGATGTTATTACCCTGGTGGGTTTATTATCTATTGCGCGTTTCTTTACTGCGCTGGGAGCCATGGATACCGGCACCGCTTTTGGTGGAATGGGCTCCAGTCGTGAAATGACCCTCTCCGCTTTGGCGGAACCAGCAATGCTCATGGGTGTTTTTGTACTTTCTATGGCTGCCCAGAGTACAGATCTTTCCACCATGGTTGCTGTCATGCTCAAAGGCAATTTGGGATTACAGCCTTCACTCGTTTTTGCTCTTGCCGCCATGCTGATCGTCGCTACTGCCGAGACGGGGCGAATCCCGGTAGATAATCCAGCCACTCATCTGGAACTGACTATGGTCCACGAAGCGATGATCCTGGAATATTCCGGGCGTTATCTGGCTTTGATCGAGTGGGCTAACCAAATCAAACTATTACTATTTGCCACGTTGATCATCAACCTTTTCTTCCCTTGGGGCATAGCTATTGAAGTGTCTGGGGCGAGCCTCCTTGTTGGCGTTATGGCTTGGATATTGAAATTGCTCACATTATTCGGATTGTTGGCTCTTATGGAAACCACGATGGCCAAGATGCGTATCTTTCGTGTACCTGAAGTTCTGGGACTGGCCTTTCTGCTAGCCATTCTAGGTATGTTGACACACTACATCCTGGAGGTGAGTGTTTGATGTCGAGCGAATTGTTGAAGCAGGTCATGTCCACAGCCGCAGCATTATTTTTGCTGACTTCCTTTGCCATGCTTGCACAAAGACATATGAAGGCATTATTACGCTGGCTTGCGATCCAGGGCGGATTACTTGCGGTGACTTCAGCCTTGGTGGCTTTTGGTGCCGAATTTCCCGAGCTGTATGTGTCGGCGATTCTGGCCCTTATTCTAAAGGGAATTTTGATTCCCTGGGTGCTGTGGAAAATTATTATTCATCTGGGTGTGCATCGTGAAGTGGAACCGCTGGTCAATATTTTTGCTACCTTGCTGATTGGTGCCGGTCTGGTTTTGTTTTCATTCTATGTCAGCTTGCCCATTGCGGAGCAATCGGTACTGTTGACGAGTAATATTATCGCTATTGGGCTGGCCTGTGTGCTGATCAGTATGCTGATAATGATCACCAGAAGCAAGGCGATCACCATGGTTGTCGGTTATCTTGCCATGGAAAATGCATTGTTCTTCATGGCCGTTTCGGCTACCTACGGTATTCCACTTGTTGTTGAAATTGGCGTGGCCTTCGATGTTTTGATCGCGGGGTTGATCTTCAGTTTGTTTTTCTTCCAGATACGAAAAACTTTTGACTCCTTGAATCTGAAAGATATGGAGATAAAACAATGAACCTGTTTTATCTGCTTTTAGGCATTCCATTATTGTCTAGTGGGATTCTGGCATTTGTGGGGCACGCCCGGCTTGCGGCAGGATTGAATATTATCGCTGGCATGCTCACCTTTTTTGCCGCCTTGGGACTGAGCTTTGAAGTATTTGAGAAGGGCACAATCCTGCTGTATGGGCAATCTTTTTTTCTTGATGCTTTCAATGTTTTTTTGGTTTCCCTTACAGCTTTCGTGTCCACCACCACAGCGATATTTTCCTATTCCTATATGTTGAATGAAAAGGAAAAAAGCCGTGTCTCTCCTAAGAGTCTCCGGCTTTATCATGCGATGTTTCAGATGTTTATTTTCTGCATGTTGCTGGCTTTGACCACCAATAACCTTGGGGTACTGTGGATTGCACTCGAACTAGCCACTCTGACCACGGTACTATTAGTTTCCCTCTACCGTACGCCAAAGGCTATTAGTGCCGCCTGGAAATATTTTATTCTCTGTGGCGTAGGCATCGCCCTGGCATTGCTTGGAACGATCCTTATTTTTTCCACATCTTCCGAAGTTCTGGGGCATAGCAATGATGCTTTGAGCTGGACTCTTTTATATCAGAATGCTGAACGCCTGTCCCCGAATGTCATGAGTCTGGCTTTTGTTTTTATAATGGTGGGATATGGTACGAAGGTAGGTTTGGTCCCCATGCATACATGGTTGTCGGATGCCCATGCAGAAGGCCCGACTCCTATTTCGGCGGTGCTCTCAGGGCTGTTGCTGAATGTGGCACTTTATGCGCTGGTGCGCTGTAAAGTCCTGGTAGACATCGCAACGAAGCAAAATATGGCCGGCGAGTTAATGATAGGTTTTGGACTGTTGTCATTAATAATTGCCTCCCTGATGTTGCACCGACAGTATGACATCAAACGAATGTTTTCTTTTTCATCAATCGAACACATGGGCATCATGACCGTTGCTTTCGGCATTGGCTCATCGTTGGCAAATTTTGCAGCTCTTCTGCACATGACGGTGCATTCGCTTGTTAAGTCCGGTATCTTTTTTACGGTTGGACATGCTGTGCAGGAAATGGGAACCCAGAGCATGACCAAAATCCGAGGATTGATTCACCATCAGCCCGGCATTGGCTGGGGATTGATCCTGGGTACGATCGCCATTGCAGGCTTTCCGCCCTTTGCCGTGTTTGCCAGTGAATTCATGCTTATTGCCGCGGCTCTGCAAACCTATCCTTGGATAGTGGGTCTGATTTTGCCTAGTCTGGTGATTGCATTTGCAGGATTATTTCGCCACCTGCAACCCATGGTATTTGGAGTTCCTCCCGAAGAATGTGAGGTGGTGCGCGTGAACATGCTTCCCGTTTATATCCATCTGGGGCTTGCTTTAGTCCTGGGGCTGGCAATGCCTGAATTTCTTGCAGACTGGTATAATTATGCGGCCATAGTATTGCATGGGGGGGCACAATGAATTTTGATCTCAATGAACATCTAGCCAGACTGATCAACGATGCGGGTGGCAAGGCTGAGGAAGTGGCAGGGCGGCCTCCTTGTTTGCGGGTGAGTAGCACAGATTGGGACCTATCCGTTCGTGTTGCTGTGAAAGCAGATTTACGGTTCTTGGCAGTATGGGCATCGCAGGAAAAAACGGGTTTTTCAATTCATGCCGCCTTCTCTCAAAAAGAAAAAGGGTATGCCTTGATGACGATGCAACTGGATGCGGGACAAGATGAGTTTCCCAGCATGGTTCCTTATTATGTTAGCTCTGCCCGTATGGAACGAGTGATTCATGATATGTTCGGTCTTATTCCCGTGGGGCACCCCGACCTGCGTAACTGGATCAAGCACGAGCACTGGCCGGATAAAACGTATCCTCTGCGGAAAGATTTTCCTGTGGCTACAGTTATGCCGCGTCAAGAAGGTTTCTATCCCTTCATCGAAATGGACGGAGAAGGAACCCATGAAATTCCGGTGGGGCCCGTTCATGCAGGTATTATTGAGCCTGGACATTTCAGGTTTATTGCTGTGGGTGAAAGGATTCTCAATCTGGAAGAACGTCTGGGTTATGTCCACAAGGGGATAGAAAAAAGTATGGAGGAACGCGATGTGTTTTCAGCATCTCGTTTGGCAGCTCGCATTTCGGGAGATGCCACTGTGGCACACAGTTGGGCCTTCTGTCTCGCGGCAGAACAGGCGGCGGGGATAGGAGTTCCTCCTCGCGCTACTATATTACGTGCGGTGTTATGCGAGCGGGAGCGCATCGCCAATCATATTGGCGATATAGGAGCTATTTGTAACGATGTGGCTTGGAGTTTTATGCACGTGCAGTGCCAGATCTTACGTGAAAATCTGGCACGTTTGCATGGGTCTCTATTTGGTCATCGGCTGATGATGGATTGCGTGACACCCGGAGGTGTGACCTGCAACCTGGATGCGGAAGGAATCAAATCGTTGCTCGAACAGACGCAGGAAGTGGCCCGCGAGATGAACAAGTTGTTTCAAATATATGAAGATCAAACATCCATCCGCGAACGGGTTATCGGTTCAGGGACTGTTGATTTTGAGAATGCTCGTGATATGGGTTTGTTAGGCTATGTGGGTCGAAGCACAGAATGTGACATCGATGCTCGACGTGATGCCGCTTATGCCCCGTATGATAAAATTCCCCCTGCGGTCAAGACATGCCGCGGCGGTGATGTATCTGCGCGCCTGTGGATTCGTTTCGAGGAAATTCAGGAAAGTGCAAACCTGATAGATAAGCTATTAACAGAAATTCCGCAAGGCCCCATACAGGAAGCTTGGCAAATACCCAAAGAAGGTGACGGTGGTTTTTCTGCTGTTGAATCTTGGCGCGGTGAAATCGCTACCTGGATTCGTTTTGGCGCAAACGGGAAGATCGACCGTTCTTATGTGCGTGATCCCTCGATGATCAATTGGATGGGTTTGGAACTTGCTGTGCGCGAGACGGTTGTTCCTGATTTTCCTCTCAGTAATAAATCCTTCAACTGCTCTTATTCTGGGCACGATTTATAGGGCTACTATGCGACGCATACTACAAAAAATAATTCACAAGGGTTTGGTCACAGAGCCTCTGAAAACAGAGGAAAATCAAATCAAAGTATTGGGAGAAAGATTGAATGAGGTGATGCGCCGGCGTTTTCAAGGATCACTGGCCATTCGGCAGGTAGACGCAGGTTCCTGTAACGGCTGTGAACTTGAGATACATGCCATGAATAACGCCTATTACGATCTTGAACGTTTTGGCGTCCATTTTGTTGCTTCGCCACGGCACGCCGACCTACTGCTCGTTACCGGTCCCGTTGCCCGTAATATGGAAACAGCTTTAAAAATGACTTACGATGCGGTCCCCAATCCAAAACGGGTTGTAGCGGTTGGCGATTGCGCAGTCTGCGGTGGAGAGTTTGGAATCTCCTACGCTTCATTAGGCCAGGTCAGCAACGTGATTCCCGTAAATGTTACAGTAGCGGGTTGCCCTCCAAGCCCTACGGATATCATCCGTGGCATATTGAAAGCAGTTCAATAATCCAATTCCCCCGTTGCCCGGTTTTGCCAGAGTATCCCAATTCTGCAAATCAATGCTTGATAAGTAAGAAAGCTCCCAACAAAAAATAACATCCCCATTATCATTCTGTCCGCCTCAGGGGAGCCCGACCCCTCAGCGGCTTTTGCGATTGTATTTTTTAGCGAAATCATACCCATTGGCATTTCCCTCGCTCCCTCAGCAAAAGATAGCTTTTGCTTCAAAAAATCCGCCACGATAAAACCACCCTACAGCCTCAACGAAAAAAGGGCTCAGTCAGTGACTGAGCCCTTTTTATCAAAATGGTACTGATGAGACTTGGTGTCTCAACCGCTCCCTACTTTTTTAGCAAATCATCAGCTTTTTTGGAAACATCTTGCACGGCTTTGTCCAATTGTTCCCCAGCTTTTTCTGCCGGACCTCTATCTTGGTATTTGATGAAGCTTGCTTCCAAAATCCCTAAAATCAAGATTATCAAAATTGATTTAAAATATTTCATGTGCCTCTTCGATTTATAGGATAATTATTGAGTATACTCTCATTTAGAGTTGATCCTGTTTTTTATTTGGTAATTTGATTTGCTTCAATAATTACTCTTACCCCATAAATCTCCAGGTACAGCCCCAACGAAAAAAGGGCCTAGTCAATTTGACTAAGCCCTTTTGTATCAATATGGAGGTTCAGAGAAAAACTTCGAACCAATTATTCGAAACCTTAGAGCAATGGAACTCCATTCTCAAAGGCACCTCATTGGATATTTCATCATCCGCTGCGTAGTAGACAGACCACAAAAAAGGCCAAATGACTCAATGGATTAACGAGTCTCCTGCCCGGCCTTTTTCTTCTGCAAATACCCATCATTAATGGGTTTAGGTCCAAATTCCTAGAATTTGGCCTGATTTGCAAAGGAAGTGGATTATGTCAGATAAATCTAAAAAACAGGTGCCCCCCTTCTCCCTGCGCCTCACGTTCGAGGAGCGCGCCCGGCTGGAGAAGGACTCGGCTGGAATGTCTTTGGGAGCCTATATTCGCTCCCGCCTGTTTGATTCAGAGGCCCCCAAACGCCGCACACGAGGCAAACACCCGGTAAAAGACCATACAGAGCTAGGGAAATTGCTGGGTGAGCTGGGACGCTCCCGCATTGCCAATAATTTAAACCAGCTTGCCAAAGCGGCTAATAGTGGCTCTCTCGAAGTATCTCCCGATACCGAGCAGGCCATTCAGGATAGTTGCAATGATATTCAGTGGATTCGCCGCTCTTTAATCGTTGCCCTTGGTCTATTGCCGGAGAATGATTATGATTCTTAAAGGAAGCCAGCGCGGCGGAGCCAAACAACTAGCGCATCACCTTCTTAAAACGGAAGAAAATGAGCATGTTGAAGTGCATGAAGTCCGAGGCTTTATGTCCGATGATCTTCACGGTGCTTTAAAGGAAATCCATGCGATCAGTCAGGGAACGCGCTGCAAACAGTTTATGTTTTCTTTAAGCCTCAATCCCCCACAAACAGAAAATGTTCCCATCGAGTATTTTGAAAATGCTTTAAACGATATTGAAAAAGAAATGAAATTGGAAGGACAGCCCCGTGTCGTGGTTTTCCATGAAAAGGAAGGCCGAAGGCATGCCCACTGTGTTTGGTCCAGGATCAACACAGAAGAGATGAAAGCAATCAATCTCCCCTACTACAAATACAAACTCCGGGATATATCCAAACAGCTCTATTTCCAGCATGGCTGGCAAATGCCGCGCGGCCTGATGGACAGCAAAGAGCGCAATCCTCAAAACTTTACCCTGTCCGAGTGGCAACAAGCCAAACGCCTGAATGAAGACCCCAAAATCCTCAAAACCACATTTCAGGAATGCTGGGCCATATCCGATAGCGGCAAAGCTTTCACGCATGCATTAAAGGAGCGAGGATTCTATCTGGCCAAAGGAGACCGGCGCGGCTTTGTGGTTGTTGATTTTCAGGGTGAGGTTTTCTCACTAAATCGCTGGATTGGCGTTAAAAACAAAGAACTGAAAAACCGATTGGGCGATCCAAAATCACTGCCCAGCACAGATATGGTGAAAAAAGAAATTGCCAAAAACATGACCCAAATTCTGGAACTCCATATCAAGGAGGTTCACGAGAAATTAAAAAAACAAAAAGAGCCCCTGCTTCAAAGAAAGCGGGCCTTAAAGAAACATCATCAACAACACAGAATGGCCCTCAAAGAAAAACAGGAAAAACGCTGGGAGAAAGAAACCATAGAACGCTCTAGGCGTCTCCCCAAAGGCCTAAAAGGAATTTGGCACCGCATAACCGGAAAATACCAAAAAATCCGCAGTCAAAATGAATCAGAAATGAAACAATGCCAAGTCCGAGACAGAGAGGAAAAGCAAGTTCTCATCAATCGGCAACTCAAGGAACGCCAAAACCTACAAGGGCAAATCCGCCATATAACTCAAGAGCACAAACTTGAGATATCAAGTCTAAGGCAGGATATTAGCCGTTATATCGAAATAGGTGGAAGGGTTTCCTTGGAGGAGAAATCAAGGGATTTGAAACGTGAATTTGAAAAGACCCACGAACCTAGCCGCTGAAAATTTAGCCATCATAAAAAGTAACATGTAAGTTGCCGTAGTGACGGGAATGGGCATTTTCCTAAATTTAATCCTCTCTGGTCTTATTGGCTCTATTGATGAATATAGCCTTAGGATACTTAACATGTTCTTCACAGCCAGAAGTGTGTTAATTTTGGCATATTAGATAGAACATGTATGAAAGAATTGCGGCACACAAATTATATGAAAATTAAAAAACTAACGATAGCCCATATCTCTGATCTTCATAGAAGCCCAGACAACCGTATATCTAACGCAGCATTATTAAGTTCGTTGTTGCGTGACTTCGATACTTGCGAAGCAGAAGGAATATCAAAGCCAAATATCCTCATTGTTAGCGGAGATCTTGTCCAAGGGGATAGCAATGCAACAATTTTTGCTCAACAGTATGCAGAAGCGCTTGATTTTCTCTCTAAAGTTGCAAATGAACTTTTTGACGGAGATAGGTCAAGGGTAATTTTAATTCCGGGAAACCACGATGTTAGTTGGGAAAAATCCCAAGAAAGCATGGGGAAAATTGAAGAGCACGAATTAACTGAAGAAAACGGTAACCTAAAAAGGCAAATTATTTCACAGATAAATAAAGCTGGTGCCGATATCAAATGGTCTTGGCGTGATAGGTCATTTTACAGAGTAATTGACAAAGAAGCTTACAATAATCGGTTTACATGTTTTAGTAATATGTACAAAGAATTTTATGAAGGAAAAAAGACATACAGTTTGGACCCAGACAGTCAATTCGAAGTGTTTGACTATGAGGAATATGGCGTAATTATTGTTGGCTTCAATAGTTGCTTTCACAATGATCATTTGAATAGTGCTGGTTCAATCAATCCAAAGTGTATAGGGGAAGCCGCATTAAAATTGAGAAAATTTAGAAGGCAGGGGCACTTAATTCTTTCTGCTTGGCATCACAACACTAAAGGCGGTCCATATGAGCGAGATTATATGGACGACAGTTTTTTGAAAAGTCTTATTTCGGACGGCGTAAAGATTGGATTTCATGGACACCAACATAGGAATGAAGTTCTAAGATCAGAAAGCAATATCATTGACAAAGAAATGATGCTCATTTTAAGTGCCGGCTCCCTGTGTGCGGGGCCTTCTGAGCTACCGACTGGTTACAATCCGCAATATAACATTCTAGAGTTATCAAGAATAAATAATGAAAAGATTCGATTTAAACTTTTTTCAAGAGAGAAAACGCCTGACTCCTCTTTTGACAATCCCGTTTGGAAAGCTGGTGTCTTTGGGGTAAGCAGTACAGAATATGTCACTGAGATAGAGCACTCTCTTCTTTCTATTTTGGATTTAGGTAAAGCAGAGCAACTTTTAGGTGGAAAACGTTATCGTGATGCAGCTGATATACTTGAGCAGCATGATATGGAAGACCCTATAGTTAGAAGTCTCCTGCTTGAGTGCTATCAGCAGTTAGGTGAGAACACCACTATTATTAAACGTTACGATAGCCCTAAAAATACCACCGAATGCATTGGACTACTCTATGCTGGTCTTGAAGTGGGTAGTGCTGAAAACGTGGAGAAAATATTAAATTTAACCTGCATAAAGGAAGCGACTGATCCTTCTGTAACACACCTCCGTGATCAGCTAAGAGGTAAGAAAAAATGAAAAAATTAAACTTTCAAATAGAGGTAAGTCGGGTTCTCGAAATACTATCTAATGATATATACGACTCTCCGTATGCCTTGCTACGTGAAAATATTCAGAATGCTTATGACGCTATACTTATGCGAATTTCTGTGGATGGCGGGGATTCTTTTCAGCCAAAAATAATAGTGACCATTAAAGATAAGGTTGTTTCTATATCTGACAATGGAATTGGAATGACCGAAGAGGTTCTTGCAAATAATTTTTGGAAGGCGGGATCGAGCGGAAAGAATAATGAAGCTGCTAAGAAGGCCGGTGTGGTCGGGACTTTTGGTATTGGTGCAATGGCAAACTTCGGTGTCGCCAATAAAATTACAGTCATCTCTAGAGGGTCTGGAGCGGACATAACATTAGAGACTTTTGCTGAGAGAGAAAATTTATCGGTAACCGAAGAGTGTGTCTCTCTAACGGTTTTAGATGCGGCAAGGGAGGAGCCAGGCACTACAGTCGAAGCAACAATTGATAATGACGTCACTGTTAATGAAGCAGGAGCTCTTCAATATTTACTTCCGTACATTCAACATGTGCGAGTGCCAATATTTTTGAACGGGAATATTGTTAGTCAAAAATCATATCATTCTTTGTTCGATGTTACCCCAACTTCGATTGAAGCATCAGGTGAGAAAAAAATAGACTTTAGTAATGTCTCTTGCGTGCTCAAATATAAACTAGCAAAGAATGGAAGCATTAAATTAATGGCATCCAAGATTGCATATAATGGGTCGGAATTAACTGGAGATATTGTGTTAGCTCAAGGGGAAGGCAATATTTACGGTTTAAGAAATTATTTTGGACTAGCTCCTTTGCCAGTACCTAATAATTTTAATTTTGGTGGCATAGTAAATTTAAGTAATCTTCATCCTACTGCGGGAAGAGAGGCTTTGAGTCGTGAGAGTATAAACTTAGTTACTCATATAATAAATGTTGTGGAGGAGCATATCGGCAATGAAATATATAAATTTGATGCCGTAGATAATAATAATTTTTTCCTAAATTATATTGTAGCGAAATCTAAATATAATCTTGCCGGAAAGGTTAAAATTGACATTAAGCCAGACTTAGGCTCAGTAGCATTGGAAAACGTCGCTAAAGAGTTAGATGGAAAAAAGGTGCACTACTACGGAGGACGAGACCCCGCGACGATTGCAGCATTTGCTAACGAAAACAGTTACCTCTTAAATCTTAGCCAGAGTAATCCACGAAGAAGAATACAGGCGCAAGTCCTTAAGCAAAAAGGGATAGCAGAAGTTCCAGATCATCCTGCGGTTAACAAGTTAATTGATAGAAGTGAGCTGTCTTTGGCGGAAGTTGCCTTAATCGTTAGGATGTCATCAATACTATCGGAAGATTATTTACTTGCAGATAATAAAATACAATTTGCTGAAATAAGCCATCAAGTTCCAAGTATGGTGGAAAAAGAAGGGGATACAATTAAGATATTTATATCTAGAGATTCATCATCAATTCAACAGGTGATTTCAGCATACAGCACTGCGTATGAAGTGTTTGGGGGCTTTGTTAAAGATTTTATTAGAAATTACTTGTACCAAAAATTTTCAGATTACATACCTTCATCAACAAGACAAGGAGCAGAGGCTCTGCATAAAATTTTGCAAAAAAACCGGGAGCTTTTCAAATATGAAAGTGCTGATCTTGGTGAGCTTGATTCCTTGCTCGGTGACTACGTATCTGGTGAATTAGAGTTGTCAGAGGTTATAAAAAAATCCACAACAATTCAACGGACACACACTCAATCTGTAGGAAAACAACAAGTTGGAACGGCTGAAGACGAAATCCCTAGTTTAACGGATAATGTAGCTCAACAAGAGAATGTAAATACAGACACTTTGGTTGCTTTGCCTCCAATCGATAGAAGCGACACAGCTACAGACAAAAAAATACTTAAAACTTCACAGAAATATCCTCACTTAAACAATTTCAGTCTCTTTTTAAGTCTTTCCGACCGTGTGTATCGTAGGCAGTTTGATTTTTTCTTTGAGCCTCATACAACAAAGGTTATTTGGGGGATGCACAGAATCGTTTATATATTCACTCATGCTTCCAGCAATATTTCTTTGTATTATGATATAGAACTGAAAGAGCGGTTGTTGAATGAATCGACTGGTGGTAAGTCCATTCCTACAACAACGGTATTAACCAAAGATAAAATATTTATTCCTGTAATTGACGAGCTTGTAGAGCATTTTGATATAAATGAAGGGAAAAAAGAATTTTATGTTAGGCATGATATCATCACTGATTTCTCAGGAAGCACATGATTTTTATGGAGCTTAGTCACATCCAGCGCGGCAACCGTCTCCGCCGCAAAGAGAAATAACACTTTTAAATATTCATTATTCTTTTTTCACCTTCAAATAATACCGCGTGCTTTTGAATTCCCCGGTCTTGGTAAATGCCCCCTTTAGCACCAAGTCCTGCAAATCTCTGGTCGCGGTGGCGCGGGAGGTTCCGGTAATAGTGATATAGTTTTCTGCGCTCAAACCCCCTTTAAAGCCTTTTGGCCCTTCCTTGAACATGCGCAAAGCGGCTTTTTTCTGCCGCTCATTGAGCTGGAATGTCTCAAAGAACCTCGCTTTTGCAATCAAGAAGTCTATCTGCGTTTGCGTTTCATCCTGCGCCTCTAGAATGGTTTTGGAAAAATACTTCAGCCACTCCGTAATCTCATTGTCCTTATTGCTCTGCTCCAACATGGCGTAATACACCTTTTTGTTAGTCTGGATCGTCTGGGACGTAACGATGAGAGCCGGATGCCCCAGATATTCTGAGAGAGCCTTTTCCGCTAGAGCCCGGCCAATGCGCCCGTTCCCGTCTTCAAAGGGGTGGATGCTAACAAACCAAAGATGGGCAATTCCGGCGCGGGTCAAAGCCGGTAAAGGCTCGTCCCCTTTGGGACCTGTCTTTTTAAACCAGTCAAGAAAGCGTTGCATTTCCGCTTTCATCGAAGTCGAAGGCGGAGCTTCATAATGCACCTTCTCTTTCCCTATAGGGCCGGAGATAACCTGCATGGGGTCGGCGTGGGTCCGGTAACGGCCAATATCCTTAAGGTCTCGCCTTCCGCTGGTTAACATTTTGTGCCAGGCAAAAAGGGTCTGATGAGAAAGCGGTTTGGCGAAATTTCGGTAGAGATCAACCATCATCTCAGCGATGCCTTGCTCTGCCGGAGGAATTTTCCGGTTATCTGTTTCCAGTCCCAAATTCCGGCGGATGGAAGACTGGATGCTGTCCCGGTTAAGAAACTCCCCCTCAATTTCGGAAGTTTTCAGAGCTTCCGTGCTAATCAGATCAACCTTGAGCGTATCCTTTTCTTCATCATTGATATGCTTGTAGGCCCCAAACAATAGCCCAGAGCGATGGAGAAATTGTTCTTCAAAGCCTTTTAGAGCAGAGCTATCGTAGCTAAAATTTGGCCAATCGTCTTGTTCCCAGTTCCATGTCATGAGTAATACCTCTTCCTTATATTACTCAAATATTACACTAATATGAGCTATAAAACCAGTCTTTATTGCTCATTGTAAGCGCTCACTTTTTCAATAGTGAGTATTTTTAGAGTCTTGCTTATCTTTGGGGAAAGGTCTTTCCCCTGGTCTCAAACCGCTTGCGGTTTTCGACGCACCCCTTTCTAGCGGGGATACCCCGCAACTCCCCGTAAATGGATTGATTTTGGCTGAGCCAAAATTCTCAAATCTCTTTTAATTCCTAAGGGCTGCGCCCTCGCGCCCGCAATCCACTCCCCAACCTTCCGCGCTACGCCTGTGGCTTCGCTTGTGCAGGCCGGGTGATCCCCCTCGGATTGCGCTTGCTACCCCCCTCTTCGTCAGAGAGGCAGGGTTGCATGTATGCGGCCCCTTCTCAAGGAGGGGCAGAGCAAAAAACTAAAAGGAGAAATAAAATGTCAGATAAAATTTATCAGATCGTCACAGACCAGATCATCAAGCAACTGGAACAGGTAAACACCGCCGATTATAACCAGCCGTGGTTTTGTGTAGGGCACTCCCCCGTTAATTTGCGCGGCACGGCCTATAGAGGAATCAATCATATTTTGTTATCTCATTCCGGCCATAATTCTAATATTTGGGGAACGTTCAACCAATGGAAAGAAAAAGAATGCAAGGTCAAAAAGGGTGATCGCGGGCAAATGGTCGTGCTCTGGAAATTCTTTAACGAAGCGGATGAGGAAGGCAACGCCACCGGGAAAACCTCCGCTGTCATGACACGCTATTTCAAAGTGTTTAATTCCGAGCAGGTAGAAGGGAAATTTGCCCGAGAGATTGAACAAAAATTCAAAGAGAAACTTTTGAACCATGACCCGATAGCGGAGGCGCAAAGCTTTGTTGATAGTTACATGACAAACGAAGGCTTACCGCTTCGCAATTCAGACCGCGCCTATTACAGCGGCGGAATCTCTGAACACATCGCCATGCCCGAGCTAGGACAGTTCAAAAGCCCAGAACATTATTACAGCGTGTTTGCCCATGAAATCACCCATTCAACAGGCAATAAGAAACGCTTGGACCGCGATCTTTCCGGAAAATTCGGAAGTAAAGAATACGCCTTTGAAGAACTGGTTGCTGAGCTTGGCAGTGCGATGATTTGCGGAAGCCTTGGATTAGAACAAAAAACCCGAGAAGACCACGCCCAATATATCAAGAGCTGGCTTACCCGCCTTCGTAGCGATAACAAATTCATCATTCAAGCCGCCAGTAAAGCCCAGAAAGCGGCAGATTATTCGCTTCAGAGTGCAGGACAAGAAGCAAGCCAACCTTTAACCCTAGCGGCAGGGTAGAAAATAAAATCACATCCGGCGATTTTTCGCCGGATGATGATTATAACCCAGAGGATTACAAAATATACGGCAGGGGCAGTAATGAATATATCGGCTTGATTGGAAAAACCACCTCCAAAATTTTACGTCACCAAGATTTTCAAGCAGATCGAGAACACCCTTCAGAATACGGCTAGGTTTTCCCGGCAGAGATTTATGTTCTTGCAGGGTGTTAGCTTGTCGCCCCGAAGCCCTCGAATAGTGGGCTGTTCCCCAAAACACTCCACTTCCATTTACTTATCTAAACAGGTAAAATTGGATAGCAGAAGACTTTTGATAGCGGTGATTGTAAGTAGACAAACGCCCCAAAACAGACACATAAGGAACGCTACGAGAATACAAAAAATAACAATCAGAAATTTCCGTTCTCTTGGACTAACATGGCTTACCTTTGCTAAATGCTGTAAGAATACGGCTAGAAATTCTGAGCTAACAAATTTGCACAGGATGATGTGACGGCTAGCTATTTAAGATTCTGGTTAAGAATAAGCCCTATATTTACAGGTGCTATTAAAAACTTAAGGGATTAAATGATTGATGTAGATGACATACGAAACCCACATATACTGTTGCATGAATTGAGCGGAGCTGATGGCACTTATACATTTTATCATGATGAAACAAACAATATTCGCAAACTACATATAGCTGAGCGTGGCCTCAATGTAGAGAAATTGAAGGTTTTTGTACTTGGTGGGATTGTCCATGAAGGCTCGCCTCGCTTTATAGATATCGGTTTGTTGCGGCAAGCTATGGGTATCCAAAAATCTACTAAAGAGATAAAGCTCAAGCACATTGCTAAAGGTGATTTTCTTGATCTTTTGCATTCTGAAAGGCTAAGCATTTTCTTAAAATGGATCATAGACAACGGATTTATACTTCAATATCACAGTCTCGACCCATTGTACTGGTCTGTGGTCGATATAATAGACTCAATTTTGCCCTTTCTCAATGATGCACCAGCATTAATACCAGGCCATGCGTTGCTAAAAAGTGATCTCAACGAAGTCGTTAGAAAGGACCTTTCTGCCGCAATTGATATTTTTCGACGATATAATTATCCTGATGTTTCTCCCGAAAACGGCAATTTATTTTTGGATGAGCTTATTGCATTAGTTGAAAGGAATGATAATGTCCTTTCTGAGCTTCATACAATAAAACTCATAGAAGTTTTACAGGCAGGAAAAAAGTTAGAACACCTTGAGTTTATTGAAGGTTTTTCTCCGCACAAATTGATTGAGAGTTTTAGCTATTTCTACCAAAACAGAATTGCTATTTTCAAATATTCTGCTCATATCATTGATATGGAATCTATAGTTCAGAACACGTTTGCAGATAGACCCCTGACTGAAAAAGGCAAACCAGTCACAAATTATCGCTTTGAAGATTCTGCTACTGAAGTGGGTATACAAATTTCTGATATTATCGTTGGAGTTCTGGGTAAGATGCATACATATTTGTCTGAGGCCTCGGCAAATAAGGTGGCAAAGGATCGTCTTGCCCTTACCGGTATTGATCTTAAGAATACGGAGTTGTTACGTGACCTCATAGAAACTTCCGACAATGCTAACAAAGCCTTTTTACACCATGTCGCCAGCCTTCATGACATTAACAAACTGGATTTATTTCTACATTTTTCCGATGGGAAATATGCTTAATAGAGCTTGTGAATGTCGTTTTTAAGGTATTACGAGCCTATCCGCTTAGCTTGCTTTTAAGCGTCAATGTATTAGAATGAACACAGAGCTTTAATATTATGTGCGCGAATCCGATTTTATATATATGACAATCACAGGGTCCATTCAGATATCCGCTGTTGCACGACTCTTTTCATCAAGTGTCGTTCAAGAAATGGCGCGCAAGGGTAAATCGCCAATGTTTGCGCGACTTGCAAATGAAGCACTATTATTTTCAAAGGCGTCTTCATCAGATCTCGTGCGCGATGTGTTTGATAATGCTTTTGCAATACTTAAGAAAAAAGCAAATCGACATGAGTATGTTTATAAATCAGCACTTACACAGAATATATTATTAGGAACACATTCTCTTAATACAGCTTCGATGTTAACTGAGTTCAGGGTTGGAAAATGTAAGGCTGACGTGGCAATTTTTAACGGTACTGCCACAGTTTATGAAATTAAGTCCGAACGGGATTCACTTAGTAGGCTTGAGCGTCAAATTGCTTCCTATAGGGATGTTTTTGCTAAAGTGTATGTTATTGCTGGAGAAAATCACGTTGATGCCGTTTTTAATGCAGTACCATCAGATGTAGGTGTTATGAAACTTTCAAGTCGTCTAACTATTTCACGACTTAGGGATGCGTTGGATCAGCCAGAAAGAACAAATCCAGCTACTATTTTTGATTCAATTCGTTTAAATGAAGCTGTAAAAATTTTAGAGAGTAACGGTGTTGATCTTCCGTCTGTTCCTAATACTCAGTTATATTCGGCATTACGGGAACTATTTGTTGAATTGCCCCCTGAAACAGCGCACACAGGTATGGTGGCCGTCTTAAAAAAAACAAGAAACTTATTGCCGCTTGCTGACATAGTTAAACAACTTCCTGAATCTCTTCAATCGGCGGCACTTTCGGTGCCATTTAGAAAAATGGATCAAGAAAGATTGTTGGAAGCTGTAAATACGCGTTTTAATGACGCAATAAATTGGTAGTAGGTTAAGAATGTATCATC
Source organism: Nitrospinae bacterium CG11_big_fil_rev_8_21_14_0_20_45_15 (assembly GCA_002787235.1). Taxonomy (GTDB): domain Bacteria; phylum Nitrospinota; class Nitrospinia; order Nitrospinales; family VA-1; genus Nitrohelix. Next base: position 4,601 of record PCWG01000022.1, on the reverse strand, counting down.
CTTATTTTCGTGGCAAACAAAACGAACTTATAACAATTCGGGAGAATGCTACCCTCTTAGCCATATCAGGGTTCGTTCCGATTATTGAACCTGTTAAGGAAACAATAAGCGGCCTTAAGCGAGCACTCGATGCCGTTGTGGAAGCAAAAGGTCAGGCTGTAGTTATAGTTAACCCTTTTCACGGTGATTTTTCCGAGGATGGTCAAACTTTATCAGAGTTATTAGCAGAACACTTTTCACTGGAAGATGGGATATCTGCTGGCATTTTGTTAAAAAATGATATGTCGGTGGATGACGTTTTAAAGTGTTGTGAGGACCATGCTGATCGTTCTCTAACCCTTATTCACGCGGGATTTTCAGATGCTAAAGGGCTGGCCTATGCTTTGGGTAATAAATCAAATTCTATGGTTCATTGTTTTTTCGAGGTCGATTCTGGCAAGCTTTATCAAAAACATTTCAAAGATGCCAAAAGAGTTTTAATTCGAGACGGCTTTCAAAGGCGTAAGAATAGAGAACATCCAGAAGTGGAATTATTTTCTGATCTACATGCAACTTTTCCAGAGGAAAATATGGATGGTTTCGGAGATTTTCTTATCGTTGGAGATGATTATTCTGAAAGTGGTGGCCCTGCCTATGCGGTCGCTATTCACTTAACGTTTATTGACAATGATAAAGATGGTGCGATGTATATTTATCACTTTGTTTCGATCCGCCAAGATACTCCTAAAGATCCTGCCGGAAAGTTTTTAGAAGCATTAAATAAATTAGTTGAAAAATTGGATGAACCTAATTCAAAAGTTCTGGAAACTAAAGCAGTGCAAGAATTTCGTGAGCTTCATAACCGAAAGCATTATCCAGGCTTAGGGTATTTGAAAAAATTATCTATGCAGCATCATATTGAAACGCTAGCAGACCACTTTGCGGAGTAAACGTAGAAATGAAGTGCTGCGCAAATTGTTTTGGTGATCAAGGATTGCAAAACGAAATATCTTTTATTTCATCAGAAAATGGAACATGTGGGTATTGCTATTTCGAAAATGTAGCTCTCGTAGCACCGGAAGAATTATTGCTGAAATTTGAACCTTTATTAGATACATATGATTTCGACGCAACTGGAAGTCCATTAGCGTATTGGTTAAAAAAGGATTGGTTTTTATTTTTGCATCCTAAAATGGATGATGCTCGTTCACAAATGCTATTGGGCGATATTTTTAATGATGGTGAAATAGTTCGTAAACTTTTGGTGCCATCAGATAAGTATGATCCTGACAGATTGGGAAATTGGGATGATTTTCGACAAGAATTAATACATCAAAACCGTTTTTTTCCTCAGAGCCAAGTAAACTTAGATGAGCTAGCTCGACTTTTACCTCTTTTGGCGATTAATACAGCTGATATGCCAGCGGCTTGGTATAGGGCAAGAATGCAGTCAGAAGACACGATTTTTGATGCCGATAATATGCAAGCACCCCCTCCTCATATTGCATCCCATGGGCGAGCAAACCCGGCAGGTATTCCTTATCTTTATTTAGGATCAGAGGTTGTTACGTCAATATCGGAAATTAGGCCGCATACCGGTGAAATTGCTTGTGTCGCGAATTTTTCTATTCAAGATGATTTGGAACTAATAGATTTACGGCATCCTCGTAAAACTGTTTCTCCGTTTTCAGGAGGTGGGGCTGAAAATGTAGGTCAAATGCGTTTTGATCTTGAGTTTTTGGAACGCCTTGGCAATGAGCTAACTCGTCCTGTTAGCCGCCAAGCTACTGCATTTGATTATACACCTAGTCAATATCTATGCGAATTCATTAAAAAATGTGGTTATGACGGTGTTATTTTTCGTAGTTCAGTAAGTGATGGGATTAATTTGGCACTCTTCTACCCTGAGAAAGCTACCATAGGCGACATCTATCAACGCAGAGTTGATAAAGTTTCAGTTGACGTCTCAGCAGTTACATGAGTCAGTGGCAAATTGACCTGCCCCCTAATCCGATGTAATGAGTAGCCACTTTTAGGAATTGAAATAGTCACTAAGCAAAATTCCGCTATTCATAATGAAACTTAATTCCCGGTAAATATTTTGCATTGCACCATTAAAATCATTTAACGGAAAAAATGGTGCGTTGAATGCGATTCGGTTGGACCTTAGCGCGCCAAAAGGCCGGTCAGCTTAAAATATGTAGAAATAAAGCACTTAAGAACGACCGCAAGATGTGTGTTGTACTACAACACTCTCTTGGCAAGGGAGACGCTAACCGCTCTCCCGTTGCATCCCTCTCGGTCTTGGCGCATCCAGGCATTGAGCCTTTTTGCACCAGTGAAACGTTTCGCCGTTTCATCACTCGCAACCGTTTGGCCGGTGCATCACCAGTCAGGGGAGCCTTCGAGCTACCCCCGACACCCCCATGACCAAGGGGCATTTCATAGCCCCCTGGACCCCTCGCCCAACCCTGCGCGGTTTGGATGCCGCCAACGCTTCCGCCTGTTGGATCACGGCCAGCGTTTCGCCGCTGGACTTCGACCAAGGATCGTCCTTGGATGCGTGCTTTATTTGCATGAATTTTACTTTATAAAACTTGCAAAATTATCTGGTTTTCATCATACTTAATAGTGAGGTGAATAAATATGTCAAAACTAGATGAACTTAAAAAACACTTACAGCCCGGCCAGGTTTACCGGCGTGCTGAACTCGCACAACACTCCAATGCCGTGGACCGACATTTGAAGCAGTTGTGCGAAGATGGAACACTGGTCAAGCTATCTGGTGGCATTTATCACTGTCCGAAGGAAACGATGTTCGGGAAAGCTCCGGCAGAGGATGAACGACTGGTTGAAACCTTTTTAAAAGACCGTCGGTTCCTTTTAACGTCACCCAATGCTTACAACGCACTGGGTGTTGGAACTACTCAGCTTTACAACGAATCCGTTGTTTACAATCATAAACGTCATGGCCGTTTTAAGCTGGGAGGACGTGTGTTTGATTTTCGGGTAAAGCCGTATTTCCCAAAATCTATCAATCAAGAATTCCTGCTCGTTGATTTAGTCAACAACTTGGACCTTTTGGCTGAAAACCAAAAACAAGTTTTGGATTGCGTTAAAAAGAAAGCCAGTTCGGTAAGCAAGCGAGCCCTTACAAAAGCTGTACGCGAGTATGGTGGTGTGAGGGCCAGGAAATTCTTTGCCGATACTTTAGCGGATGATACATTACGCCATGCCCTCTGATTATCTTCACAACCATTCCGATTTTGCCGACCTGATCCGTATTGTCGGACAGGAAAAATCCATTGATCCGGCTTTAGTCGAAAAAGATTATTGGGTGATGCATTGTCTGTTTGGTTTGCAGCAGATGGGCCTTAACTTTGAACTCAAAGGCGGCACCTCCCTTTCCAAGGGATTTGATATTATCAACCGGTTTTCAGAAGATATTGACCTGCGTATCCAGCCGCCAGCGGACAGAGATGTCAAAACAGGCCGCAATCAGGACAAGCCCGCTCATATTGAAAGCCGGAAAGAGTTTTATGACTGGCTAGCCAAAACCATCACCCTTGACGGAATTTATCAGGTTGTGCGCGATGAGGCTTTTGATGATGAAAAATACCGAAGCGGTGGAATCCGTTTAAACTACAAAAACACGGCAGGACCCGTGACCGGTTTAAAGGAAGGTATTTTGCTGGAAGTCGGGTTTGATGATGTGACCCCCAATATGCCCAAAGATATCAGCTCATGGGCTTATGATTATGCGGCAGATAAAGTTGAGATCATAGATAACTGTGCCAAAGCCGTACTTTGTTATCATCCCGGTTACACCTTCGTAGAAAAGCTTCAAACGATTTCGACAAAGTACCGCACTCAGCAGGAAAGCGGAGCCTTTCCGATCAACTTCATGCGGCATTATTACGATGTTTTCTGTCTTCTTGATGAACCGATGGTTCAGGATTTCATTGGTACAGCGGAGTATAAGTTACACAAAAAAAAACGATTTCGTTCTGGAGATAACCCTGTCATCACAGAAAATGAAGCCTTCCTGCTAAATAACCAAACGGTTTACAAGCAATACGAAGAATCCTACCAAAATACGAAGGCCCTTTATTATAAAACCCAGCCGGGATTTGATGAAATCATAGATAAAATCCGGCAACGGGCTGAAAACTTATAGGAGTGGGCCTAAAGGCCCGCTCCCGGATTCCACTGGCGGGCATAACGCCGGTTAATCTCCCGTTGAATATTTTCCAGGGAAGCCAAAGAATTTCTTCTTTGGGGCGTGCCGGGATCGCTTTGCGCAAGCTCGTTAAAAATTCTCCGAAATAACCCCTGCAATTCCCTTAAGGTTAGTCCTGCCAGTTCACGGTTTGTGATGAGTTTTGTCATTTTTGTTTTCCTTGTTTTCTTTAGGCCCGAACACCGGGTGCCTTTCTCACCCACGGCCACAGGAAAGGCAGAGATGGACGGAGGCGGAAAACAGGAAAAAATGGAATGACGAAAGAATTGCTCAGGCCATGAACAGCGCAGGATGTCAAGGGCGGACTAAAAATGTACCAGCGTGGCGGAGTAAAAGTGTACCACTCGGGGTTAAAAAAAATGGTTTCTAGATCATAATCTTT
>PCWG01000036.1 GCA_002787235.1 Nitrospinae bacterium CG11_big_fil_rev_8_21_14_0_20_45_15 | reverse complement strand
CTACCACGAAAATTTCGAATGTCTCATCAAGTCTGGCCTCTACAATAAACTCTCTTCTCAGGGACATCTGCTGCCGTTTGAAGAAACCGAAATTACCGGCCCGGACCCTTCTCAGTGCTACAAAGTCATAAAACCCGAATTTGTACCATTCATTTCTTACCCATACGAGTGGTGTTTTAGCCAGCTTCGGGATGCGGCCCTCCTCACGAGTCAATCTCTTTTTTAGTTGGAATTGAAGAAAAGCTCCAGAGTTTCATGCCGCGATTTTCTCCTGCTTTTGAATCCCGAGTTCACGTTGAATCGCTTCTCGAAGCTCGGGCAAATATCTCATTCCCTTGACTCTCCTGAGTCGTGGCTCCAAATCTGAAAGAGCCGCTGCCACCCACCGCTGCTTCTGATCTGAGTTTCTCCAGTAATCCACTTTGTCGGTATACTGGCCCAGCCGAGCCTGAATGGATTCGATGACGTTGGTGGTCTTGAAGCTCGTCCCCAGTTTCTCGAAGAGCCCAAGCCGGTGTAGCGTCAAGGTCTCCTCCAGGCCTTCTTCCAGACTCGCCGCCGCTGATTGATTCAAAAGCCGTAGCTCTTTGTGAATCTTTCCAAGCGCCCCTTTGGCTTCGGCGTAAGTCGGTTTCTCGTAGGCCTCCTGAAGTTTTTGGCGAAACTTCACTTGCTCACCCTTGGGAAGATAGCCAACCACATTCTCCCGTTTGTGCCATTGACAGCGCTGGATCAGAACGTAGCCGTTGAAAACATTTCGCAAGGCTTTGAGCAGGCCTTTGGATCCATCGACCACACAAAGCAGTCCCTGGCGGTAATCCAGCCCCCGTTCAAGCAGGGTCCCGAAATATTCATGCAGCACACTCTCTTTCTCCGTGGCGGCCTGCACAAATCCCAGGATCCTTTTCTCGCCTTTGATCGTAATGCCGACTACCAGGATGATCCCGTCTTCCGAAAAACTTTTCCCGTCTACAAAAAGCGCCACAAAATCATCCTGATTCAAGGGCCGGCTCATCAGCGCTCGAAGCTTCCTGGCGCTGGCCCTGATCGTTCTCCGAGAAACAGTGGCCCGGCTGATTCCAAAGGCCTCCGGAATCGTCCGGGCCGTCTCTTCATATCTGCCGCAGCTTAAGCCCAGTAACACTTTCTTCATCACGCCTTCGTCCAACGCCCGCGGCTGTTGAAACCGGGAGTAACTGGCCAGCCCAAGCTCTGTGTTCCTTGCCCCGTCCCTCACTCGCGGCACTTCAATACGAAATTTCTCATCCCCAAGATACACCGATCCTGCCTGTTTGCCCCAACGCGAGGGCCCTCCTTCATGTCGGTAGCGGCCACCGGCCAATAGATCCACTTCTTCCTGTAGCAACTTATTGACCGCATCCAATCCCAACGGGATCAGCAGCTGAATCAACTCCGCTTTTCCGTCAATTGTCTTCGCCCCCTCAGGCATCGTTTCCATCATTCTTCTCGTAATAATTTTTACCTTCGATTTCTTTCGCTTTTGCCGTACAATCTTTTCCATGTTCTTGGCTCCTTGTAGGGTTGGGTTGATGCTTCATACATCAACGTTTCGGTCTCTTAACCGCCAATCTTACTCGGAGCCTTTCTTCATTTTCAACTAAGAATAACATTCACCCGTTCAGCCTTCGCGACCCAGTAGAATATTTTATCCGCAGCAGGGACGTCAAAATCCCCAATTTTTTGAAATGCGTTTGGGAATTTTAAGACCTGCTGAATTATGATTATTATTTGTTTATCGACGAC
>PCWG01000010.1:156707-198679 GCA_002787235.1 Nitrospinae bacterium CG11_big_fil_rev_8_21_14_0_20_45_15 | reverse complement strand
ACATTGAGAAAATTTTCATTGGCCGTGATAACGGTGCCATCTAAATTGAACTCGATGACGCCTTGAGATTTTCCAATCGCATCTATCTTGCCTTGAGAATCCGCGTTTCTTAATTTCTGTTCTGTTATGTCTGTAGCAAATTTAACAACTTTGTAAGGTTTTCCCTCAGGATCAAGAATAGGGTTGTAGGAAGCCTGAATATAAACTTCCTTTCCCCCCTTGCCGATGCGCTTATACTCGCCGGCATCAAACTCACCGCGATTGAGTTTTTCCCAGAATTGTCGATACTCGTTGCTTTTGGCATAAGCAGGTTCAACAAATTGTCGATGGTGTGCCCCAACCACCTCATTTAGAGAGTAGCCCAAAACATTGAGAAAATTTTCATTGGCCGTGATAACGGTGCCATCTAAATTGAACTCGATGACGCCTTGAGATTTTCCAATCGCATCTATTTTAGCCTGCAATTCTTCAACCGCATGATTGCTGTTACTAAAAAATCCAAATATTCCTGATTTTTGTTTTGTTGTCATGTCTAACCATTTCCTAGATCAACTGCGATTTATGGAGGAAATTCAAATGTTGAATATTTCGCTATCAATCGATAGAGCCTTACTTGTTGCAAGAGACCACAACGGCAATCCAGTGTTTGAATTACATTGATATGGTTGATTTACAATCAAACAGGTCTATATAAATATGTTCAGACAGACATTCAAAAATTTCAACAAAAAATATACTTTCAGTTGATCATTGAGCTAAATTGTTACTTTTTGAGTCAAGGTTAAGGACAAGATCATCTTCTTCTTGACCACTATCATGTCGCTGATCGGTTTATGCTTGGATTTCTTTGCCTTATGGAAAAAAATTATCGAATTATGCTAAGCTGAGTCCGATTTTTTAGTCAATCATTCTTCCTGTTCAATTGTGCAACGAGGTGACTCATGAAAAAGAAAATTGGAGTGGTTTTATCTGGTTGTGGTGTGTACGACGGTACCGAAATTCATGAAGCGGTGATTTCCCTGTTGGCGATCGAAAGAGGTGGCGCGACGGCTGTTTGCATGGCCCCGAACATGTCTCAGATGCATGTTGTCAATCACTTGACAGGTGAGCCGATGGAAGGCGAACAACGCAACGTTCTCATCGAGTCGGCGCGCATCGCGCGCGGTGATATTAAAGACATTGCGGAAATTTCGGCGGATGATATCGACGGTCTGTTTTTCCCCGGTGGTTTTGGAGCCGCAAAGAATTTAAGTGATTTTGCGGTGACGGGTGAAAATTGCCAGGTCCATCCTGAAGTTTCGCGGCTGGTCAAACAACTGCGTGAAAAAAACAAACCACAGGGGGCTGTTTGTATTGCTCCGGCGATGGTTGCCAAGGTTTTCGATTCTACCGATGTGCATCCCACGCTCACGATAGGCAATGACAAAGGGATCGGTTCAAAAATCGAAAGCATGGGAAGCAAACATCAAGACTGCGGAGTTCAAAATTTTGTAGTGGATGTGGAAAACAAAATTGTCACGGGTCCGGCGTATATGCTGGGGCAAAATATAGCAGAAGTTGCGGACGGTATTGAGAGAGCAGTTGAGCAATTGATCAAGATGCTTTAGACATTTCCCTGTCATTTCCAAACGGCCTTTGGTGATCCATTTCCTTCGCCATCCTCAGGCGAGGGCTTTCTGAAAACGATGTGTGGGTTCTTGTGAAGCATGCGCCTGCGAGTTGTCTTAAAGTAAAGCGGCCGGAATCCCGTTAAGAAGAGATGCTCTGTCTCTAGTCGCGATGTTCTGCGTCCTCTAATATAAATATAAAGAAAATTATTTCAATGATACTTGTCACAGGAAATCTGGGTTACATCGGTCGAATCATGACGCGTTATCTTGGCAAAGTGGGATTCGATGTGCTCGGGGTGGATGCGGGTTTTTATAAGGAAAATCTTTTTTACGAAGATAGTTTTCCACCTGCCAGACAGTTGTATAAAGACATCCGCGATGTGGAAGAAAAGGATTTGGAAGGGGTTGAGGCGGTGATCCATCTGGCCGCCTTGTCCACCGATTTTCTGGGCGAAATGAACCCGGCTCTCACGCATGATATCAACGGCATGGCAACCTGGGAACTGGCCCGGAAAGCAAAAAATGCGGGGGTCGAGCGTTTCATTTTTTCATCTTCATGCAGTTTGTACGGTGTTTCCGATGATTCGCAAGCGATCATTGAAACGGGAAAACTGAATCCCATCACCGCATACGCCAAGGCCAAGGCCCGGGCAGAAGATGAAATCGCAAAACTTGCGGATGATTCCTTTCATCCGGTTTTCATGCGGAATGCAACGGTCTACGGGTTGTCGCCAGCACTGAGACTCGACCTGGTGTTGAATATCATGACGGCGGATGCCTTGCTGAAAAAAAAGATCACCGTTTTCAGTGATGGCGCGCACTGGCGTCCCATGGTTCATGTTGAGGATTTGTGTCGGGCGTTTACCTGTGCCTTGCAGGCACCGGCGCAAACCATTCACAATCAGGCGATCAACGTCGGTATCACCGAAGAAAATTTCCAGGTCCGGGAAATCGCCGAGAAGGTCAAAGAATCGCTTCCCTATCCAGAGATTGAGATTGTGTTTGTTCCGGGCGAAGGCGGTCGTACATATCGGGTCGATTGCTCAAAAATTCAGAAAGTTCTTCCTAGTTTCAAACCACAATGGAATTTACAGAAGGGCATCGAGGAATTGCACAAGGCCTATCTTGAAAAAAAACTGTCTCTCGAAGGTATGGCGTCGGGGAAGTATTTCCGCATCGGTTGTATCAAGGATTTGATGAAACGAGGCCGTCTGGATGACGACTTGCGCTGGAAAAACTGAACGGCATTGTTTGCCCATGAAATCAAGGTTTCCCGCAATATGAAAATTGCGATCCTGCAACCTTCCTATCTGCCCTGGATCGGTTATTTCGATCAGATGGCGCGTGTCGATAAATTTGTATTTTTAGACGACGTTCAATTCACTCGCCGCGACTGGAGAAACCGTAACAGGATTCGGACGCCTCAGGGATCGGCCTGGTTGACGGTGCCGGTTTTGCAAAAAAACCGCTATCAGCAATCCTTGCAGGAGACCGAAATCGACCCGGCATCTTCATGGAAGAGAAAACATTGCGAAGCCATACGCTCCAATTATTCACGCGCTCCGTACTTTGATCTTTATTTTCCTGCGCTTGAGTCGATATATAATAGAGACTACCGTTTTCTCACCGATCTTTGTTATACGGGCATCGAGTTTCTGAAAGAATCATTCAAAATAGAGACGCCAACCTTTCTTTCTTCAGATCTAAATGTTGGCGGTTCCAAGGGCGACCGCATTCTTGGAATTTGTGAGGCCTTGCAAGCGGATAATTATTTGAGTGGCGATGCGGCGGAAAACTATCTCGATCCCAAGGCGTTCGAGCAACGTGCGGTGGGGCTGGAATTCCAGCATTATCAGCACCCTGAGTATGGTCAATGTTTTCCAGGTTTTGTTCCTTATCTGTCAGCGGTTGATTTGTTGTTCAACTGTGGGGAAAACAGTCTGAAAATATTGCGTGGACCGGATTAAAACCTATGCTTTCCTTTAAATATTTGCAGAGGACGCTACCGCGTCTCGTGTCCCTACTGCCACAAGTCATTGCGCCGAAATACGCCTTGCCGCCGATCCATGCCTATTTTGAAGTGACGTACAGGTGCAACCTGCGTTGCGAAATGTGCCATTATCTTGAGATCATTGAAGAAACCGAGACACAACGAAAATACAAGGAAGAGCGGAACGCGGAAGAAGTCTGCCGCGCGATAGACTCGCTGAGTCGTTTTTCAGCGATCACCTTCACCGGCGGTGAGGCGATCATGAAAAGTGATTTTCAGGAGATCTTCGATTATGCCTGCTCGCGTAATAAAGTTCATATCATCAGCAACGGTACGTTATTGACCGACGCGGTGATCGACCGATTGCTTGCCAAACGATTGCGCTCGATTTGGGGTTCGGGATTGTTTTTTCTGGGCGTTTCGCTGGAGGGGGGCGAAGCCTTGCACGACAAGATCACCCAGATACCCGGCTCGCATCGCAAGACCCTGAAAGGTCTGGAAGCATTGATTCAAAAGCGTCGTCAATTGAATGCCAAGTACCCGCAAATTCATCTGACTTGTGTGATCGGTAAAGACAACGTGCTCGATCTGGTTTCCTTGTACGATTACAGTGAGAAACTGGGCATCGAAGTCTGCAATTTTGTCTTGGAAAACACCGCCGAATACGGGCATCGCAAGGGTTACAATCAGGAAGAGCGGCTCGCCGTTCCACCGCGTCCTGTAAACCCCATTGATCCGATTGTGTTGAAGGAACAATTGGATTTGCTGGTCGAAAAAAGCAAAAGTTACAAATCGCAATTGCGATTTTCACCGAACTATATCAGCACCGACGAAATCGTGCGTTATTACTCGAACCAGAGTTCCTATAAAGATTACCGTTGCAACATTGCCTGGAGCAAAGTGGCGTTTTCCGCCTACGGTGATGTGCACAGTTGCCCGCATTATCCGCTTGGAAATTTTGACAGCGATGGCAATGCGGGGAGTCGCGCTTTTTTCTGGAACGCTGAAAGGGCCAAAAATTTTAGAGCAAAAATCATTCAGGAAAAGATATTTCCCGGATGCCTCGGCTGTTGTCAGTCCGAATATGTCGGAACCGATGCAAGCTGAGATTGTGGTACAATTTACCTCAAACATCGCACATGCGATATAAAGGAAAATATATATTATGCGAATATTATTACTGAGACCCGCCGCAGGAGGCAACGCATCCATGGCTCGATCTTTCCCGCTGGGACTGGTTGCCATTGGTTCTGTCCTCAAACGTGCAGGACATGAAGTAAAAATACTCGATCTGCGAATTTCCAATACGCCAGACGCTGAATTGAAGCAAAATATGGCGGCGTTTGATCCCGAGGTGGTTGGCATCGGCATCATGACCATTGAGGCTGAATGCGGATTCATCGGCGCGGCGGAAGTGAAAAAATTAAAACCCAATGTCCCTGTTATTTTTGGCGGGCCGCATTGTTCGCACGAACCACAATATATTTTGAGCGATCCCAATGTGGACTATGTCGTGCGTGGCGAAGGCGACCGCACCATCGTCGAATTGATCAGCGCGTTAGAAGCTTCTGCTGATTTGAGCGGGGTCAAAGGCATAGCCTATCGGAAAAATGGCGAATGTGTTCAAACGATGGACCGTCCTGTTATCACCGATCTTGACTGGCTTCAGCAGGAATACGATTTGATAGAGGTCGAGCGGTATTTTGATTTCCGAAGCTCAATGGATTTTTTCCCGGCCTACCGTGATCGTCACTTCTTGCCCATTGTGACTTCGAGAGGATGCCCCTTCCTTTGCACCTACTGTCACGATATTTTTTCCAAGACCATGCATTATCGTTCGCCCGAGGTGGTATTAGATGAGATTGAATTTCTCATGCAACGCTACGGCGTGAAAGAATTTCATATCGTGGACGACATGTTCAATTTGAATATGCCGCGCGCGAAACTGATCCTGCAAATGATCATCGATCGCGGACTCGATATCCATATCAGCTTTCCCAACGGATTGCGTGTCGATTTCTTCGATGATGAATTGATCGACATCATGAAGCGCGCCGGGGTTTACCGCATGGCACTGGGCGTCGAGGCGGGTTCGCAACGTATTCAGGAGATGATCAAAAAAGATTTGGATATTGGCCTCGTTGAAGGTGTGGTCAAGCGCCTGACGAACTCAAAAATCAGCGTGCATGGATTCTTCATGCTCGGTTTTCCAACCGAAACGCGTGAAGAAATGTACGAGACCCTCGATCTGGCCTGTCGTTCGGGATTCACCACGGTAAACTTTTCGTTGGTGATTCCCAATCCCGGAACAGAAATCCGGCAAACGGTTATTTCTGAAAATGAAAAAAACAGTCAGGAATTTTCCCAGTACACGACTTTCAATATTGATAAAACAGCGTGCAAGGTCAGCGCGAGAGAATTGCTCGAAATCAAAAGAGAAGGGCATCGCAGATTTTATTTGAGTGCCCGACGGGCGCGGAAGGTTTTGCAAACGATGGAGTTCAAGTGGCTGGTTCGTTCGGCCCTCAAAACTCCGCTGGCCCTGTTGTGGCGTAACGCCATTGCCCCCACCAACGCACCGACTTCGTCGTCGAATTGATACGGAATCCGATGGGAGAACGATCACAATCCGACACGGAATCATTGACAGGCAATGACTCATCGCTGAAAGGGTCTGTCGATATATCCGTTGTGATTCCTGTCTATAACGAGGTTCAGATACTGGACGAACTTTATGCACGTCTGAGCAAGGTGGTCGCGGGTCTTGGTAAAAAATGCGAAATACTTTTCATTGATGATGGAAGCGACGACGGTTCTTTCGAGCGATTGAAAGTTTTACGCGCAGGCGATCCCTCCATCCGTATCCTGCGCTTCACCCGCAATTTTGGTCAACAGGCCGCCGTGCTGGCAGGCTTTCGTCATTGTCGAGGCGAGATCATTGTGCAACTCGATTCCGATTTGCAGAATCCGCCTGAAGAAATTCCCAAATTGCTGAATGCGATGACGGACACGATCGACCTTGTCGTAACGATTCCAAGAAAACGCAAAGACACCTGGACGCGCGTGGCAGGTTCGCGATTGTTGCAATGCATCGCGCAAAGGATGCTCGGTCCTTCCTGCAAACTGAACCTCAGCTCGTTCCGCGCTTTGCGTCCGAGCGTGGTGGACAAGATCGATCAATGCAAAGACAAATCGCAATTCATGGCGGTGCTCATGAGTTGGATGGGCGTTCCCACTGCGGAGGTGGAAGTTGAACACTCTGCGCGTGAAAAAGGTGTCACGAAATATGGCCTGTCGCAGTTGATTCGATTGACCTGGGACATCGTCACGGGATACTCCAATTTCCCACTGCGCCTGGTCACCTACATGGGATTGCTCGGTGCCGGCACCGGATTTGGTTTGATGGTTTTTTTGATATTCCAACGCGTTGTGCGTGGCATTTTGGTAGACGGCATGGTTTTGCTTTCTGCCGCATTCGCTTTCCTCGCGGGCATTCAATTGCTGTCCATGGGATTGTTGGGCGAATATCTGGGGCGGGTCCATTTACGGGTGCAGGATCGGCCCGATTACATCGTCGATAAGGTGATCGAATGATACCTGTAAAAAAGCTGACCTCACTCATCATCGAGCCGACGAATGTTTGCAATTTGAAATGCTCGTTTTGCTTTGTGACCGAGGGCATGACACGCAAGGGCGGGTTCATGGAATTCGACCTCTTCAGAAAAATCATCGACGATTGTCCCGACCTCGAACACCTGTGCATGCACAATTGGGGCGAGCCGCTTTTGAACAAAGATTTGTTCCGAATGTTCGACTACGCATCGCAGTCCGGCATCCCCAACATCGTCATGAACACGAATGGAACACTGCTCGACGATGCAACGATCGACCGGATTGTGAGAGGTCCGTTGACGATCCTGCGATTTTCCATCGACGGCTCACCCGAAACATACAAGCGCGTGCGTGGTGTGGAACTTGCGGAAATCGAAAAAAATATTCTGAAAGTCAAAGAAGCGAGAGATCGATTGCGCCCGGCACTCAGCCTTGGCGTGGTGTTCACGGTCGAAGAGGAAAGTCAGGAAGACGTTGAAGAATACATTGCCTACTGGGAAAACATTGTCGATCATGTGCGCCTGCAACCCAAATTGATTCAGAGTCCGCGCGAGTCTGCCTGCCCGGAACCCTTTGGCAAAGACTACGGCAAACTGGTCGCGCTGTGGGATGGCAGGGTGATTCCCTGTTGCGTCGATTACAACGCCACACTGGTTTTGGGCAACGCCTGGGATGATAAAATCACGGACTTGTGGCAGAGGGGAGCCATCGAAGATTTGCGTCAGGCGCATGAGGCAAAAGAATTCCCGGAAGTTTGTGTCAACTGCAACGAATGCGAGACTTCCAAAACCCCCAAACGGTTCTTCTTCCAGCAAGTCTGAATTTCCTAATGCAGAGTATCTATCATGAATGATCTCAATCCCGAGCTTCGCGAAAAAATTCTTGAGGAAAACAGAGTCGTTCACCGATTGGAAGGCCCGCTCTACCTCGAACGCCATCCCGAGCAAACCAATTTTTTTCAGAAACGTGTGTTGCGGCGCGCCGTGCATAAGGTCTGCAAGGAAATCGGATCAGACGACGGGCAGATTCTGGATCTGGGTTGTGGAACGGGCTATCTCTACCTGAAATTTCTTGAGCGTGGTTACGCAATGACAGGAGTGGATTTATCCGAAGCCATGCTCGATGTTTTGAAAAGTAAAATCGAAGATAAGGATCAGGAGCGTGCGCGGTTGATCTGCTCCGATGTCGAAAGTTTTTTGGAAGAAAACGAAGATCAGTGGTCTGCCATCGTCGCCTCGGCACTCCTGCACCATCTCTACGATCCCGAGACGAATCTAAAGAAGATGTGCGATAAATTAAAACCTGGTGGAGTGCTTCTGATTTTTTTTGAACCTTTAAAACAAAAAATAAAATCGCCGTTTCGTTATCAACTGCATCGTTTGCTGACCTGGGTGCACGAGGTCGCTTATCGGATGGAAATGAAATGGCGCGGCATCGCATTGTTTGAAGACAAATACGAATTGGCCGATTATCAACGCCAATTTGGCGGGATCGATCCCAATTTGGTTACAGAAGTTTTGCGTTCGCAAGGGATGGAAATCCTTCATCTCGAAAAGTATTGCTCGCGCCGGTATGGAGTCGTCGCCTGGATCGCCAACCGCTTGCTCAAATCTGAAAACACCTTCAACCTTTTAGCCCGTCTGCCTGACGAGCCATCCCCGCCCGCCAAGCGGGAGTGAACTGGTTTTACCTTGCCTATCTATCTAGCTAGCGGGTTGTGCGCAATCGCAAATCTAATTGTATTTTAGCACGCACCCGCCGGAAGCGGGGTCCATTTAGAAACTTTGAATTTTATAGCAACGATCTCTGGATAGTTCAATTTCTATCGGGCGAGGCCCGGTTGCCCGCTTGAATTACGACGTCCCTTCGGGTATCCTCCCTCTTTTGACTTCTTAAATTAAGGAATGCATCGTGATAAAAACCACATTGGTCGGGCACGCCTGTCTTGTTACCCAATCTGCCGAAACCGTTATTTTGTCCGATCCCGTATGGTTTGATTATCTTTGGGAGGAAATCAACGTTCTCTGTCCGAAGATAAAGTTGGAAATAGATAAAATTCCACCCGTCGATGTCCTCAATATTTCCCATCGGCATCAAGATCATTTCGACGTTCGCACCCTTGCTTATATTGCGCGTAATAGAAAAAACATTCTCAAGCCCGATGCGACGATACTCGTTCCCAACGATGACATTCTCATCGAAGTCATAAAAGAATTGGAATTTGAAAACGTCCGCATCGTTGCCGATTTTGAACCGATCAAAATTCGCGATGTGACGCTGATCCCCACCCCGTCGCTCAATCAGTCCAGCACCGCTCAGGATTATTTTCCCGAGCATGGACTCATCGTTCACGATGGCGAAGTAACGGTGTGGAATCAAGTCGATACCATCGTCAGTCCCGAGATCATCCAGCACATTCGTGAATTGTACGGGCATCTCGATTTTGCACACGCCCGTTTTCTTCCCCTGCTGGAAGGAAATTTTTCGTACAACAAGCCGATGGAATTGCCGATGGATGAGTACTGTTCCTTTTTGAATATCATCCGCGCACTGGAGCCCCGGTTTGTGGTCCCCGGTTCCGCCGCATTTCGTTATCGCGATGAATTCACCTTTCTCAACCGTTATTCCTTTCCCACCACACAGGAGCAGTACCTCCAGGATTTGAAAGCGTTTTATCCTGATGTTCAATGCGAATGTTATTTTCCCGGCGACGTTGCGCATATTTCTGCGAATGAGATTCGGATTGAAAAGCAATCGTCCCCTTTTGTGCGTGTGGCAGAAGACGACAGCCACAAAGTTGTTTTCAAGCCCGGTGCAGAGGTGCCACCGATTCGGACACAGACGAAAGACCCCAAATGTCACGAAGAGGAAATGGCAAACATTCGGAACTTTATAGAAAATGAACTGGCTGATCGCTGGAGAAAAAGCGATACCCTGGCCGGTTGGCAACATTGGCAGATCGCTTATCAATTGGAAGTGTTCGGGCAAGACGGTTCGGAAATATGGAGCGTGGATTTCGAGCAAGTGCCCTTCGTCATTCAAAACGGCGCGCTTGGGAAAATCAGCCTCTACGAAGGCATTTCAGCGTCTGAATTGCATGCCTTGATTCAGGGAGAGACGTCGTGGGATTATGTTGCCCTGTGTGGAAATTACCGAACCTTCAATAATATTTATCGAGTGGCAAACGGCAGTTTCGAGATACCGCCGAAAGACAAATCGAATTACGCCTTCGAACCCTTGATGGATGCTTTCCCCTGGGACAGCGAAATGGACCGCAACAAATTCATGAAAGACGTACGCCGCTGGAAAGGCAAAGCGTGATGGGGCTTTGCAAAGAGTTCAATGCGTGTTCTGGATGGGGTAGGGCCGGTACAGCGAATCGTTGGAGTTGTTTTTTTCGACCGCGCGGGCAAACTCCGCATTCGTAAAGTCGTCTTTGAATTCGCTTCCAGAGTCGGGGGCAAATTGACCCTGTTTGAAATAACTCGCGACGGATTTCATGGAAAATCCAAATTTCCCCTCCCATTGATTTGCTGAATTCCTAAAGTCTTTAGCAGACCACTGCTTTTCTCCATTTTGGGCTAAAAGAACCGTAGCGACCCGATCGGGATCTTCAAAAGTGTAAATATTGGAGAATACTTTTTGGAAGGATTTGCGGTCGCTGGGTTTCATCTCGTTGCTTTTGCCGTAAAGGTTGGAGCAGACCAGTCCGTCGGGACACAAGACCGCTTTGATTTCGCGGTAAAACTCAACCGTTTTTAAGTGATAAGGAACCGAACCGCTCTTGAAAGCATCTAAAAAAACCATATCGTAGGTTTCACCGCCGATCTGGTTTTTCAGAAAGACGCGTCCATCCAGAATATGCACCTTGTAGCGGGGTGATTCTTTCAGAAAAAAATACTTTTTTGCGGCCGTCAGTACCATCGGGTCGATTTCCACCACATCCAGATGAAGATTGGAAAATTGATGGTGCATAAAGTTGGAGACCACGGCGGCTCCCAAACCGATCATTAAGATTCGTTTTGGATTCGGTTTCAAAAAGAGAGAGGCCATCATCATTTGTGAATACACCAGCTCAGGATCGAAAGGGCTTTGCAGGTTGATACGGCTCTGCAGGAAAAAATCGCGTTCCCCCTTGCCTTTAAACCAGATTTCTCGAAAGTCTCCTGTTTGGATCACATAAATCAGGTTGAATTTCGTCTCGGTTTTGGCAAGGATTACCGGACTATTTGCAGTTTTATTGTTGTCCGTCAACAGATTTCTCTCCATCGGGTGTTAGTAAGTGCATATTTTACAATACTTTTCGTCTTGGTTCCTTAGAAAAAAAATATTCGGCTGATAAAGCCGTCTATGATAGTATGTTTTTATCAATTCATTTAGTTTACATTTCTGTCCAGAGGGATACGCGATGCCCAAAAAAGGCTTAAAACACAAAGTTGGCTTAGGACAACACGGCATAAAGAACGTTAAAGAAATTTATTGGAATCTAACAACCGCCCAGCTCTACGAAAAAATCGTTGAGAACAAAGAGGGTATGCTTGCACATATGGGGCCTGTCTGCATTGAAACCGGACAACACACGGGCCGGGCTCCCAATGATAAATTTATAGTTAAGGAATCCTCCAGTGAAGAGAACGTCTGGTGGGGCAAAGTCAATCGCCCTTTCACTGTAGACCAATTTGAAGCTTTGTATTCCCGCGTGCTCGCCTATCTTCAAGGCAGAGATCTTTATATACAGGATTGTTGCGCCGGTGCGGATCCCGATCACCAGCTTCACATAAGGGTGATTACCCAGCATGCCTGGCATAGTTTGTTTGCGCGCAACATGTTCATTCAAATCAAGGATCCAGAGAAACTCGAAACGCACGATCCGGGATTCACCATCATCCACGTTCCGGATTTCCAGGCCGTTCCAGAAATTGACGGTACCAATTCAGAAGTATTTGTGGTCGTCGATTACGGACGCCAATTGGTTCTTATTGGTGGAACCAGCTACGCAGGCGAGATCAAAAAATCTGTTTTTTCCGTACTCAACTATTTGTTGCCCCAAAAACACAATGTCATGTCGATGCATTGTTCTGCCAATATCGGGGCCAATGACGAATCAGCGATCTTTTTTGGTTTATCGGGAACAGGAAAAACCACTCTGTCGGCCGATCCCGATCGTCAATTGATTGGTGACGACGAGCATGGTTGGAGTGACAAGGGTGTGTTCAATTTTGAAGGCGGTTGTTATGCCAAAGTGATCCGCTTGTCGGAACAAGCCGAGCCGGAAATTTTCGCATGTACCCGACGATTTGGTACTATTTTGGAAAATGTGATGATCGATCCAGATACCCGTCGATTGGATTTGGACAATGCCAGTCTCACCGAAAATACGCGCGCCAGTTATCCCATTTCCCACATCGCGAACGCGGTTCCATCGGGCATGGGCGGGCATCCCAAACACGTTATCATGCTCACCTGCGATGCCTATGGCGTTATGCCTCCGGTTTCAAGGATGACACCAGAACAGGCGATGTATCACTTTATTTCAGGGTACACCGCTAAAGTAGCGGGAACCGAAAAGGGTTTGAGCCGTGAACCTTCTGCTATTTTCAGTACCTGTTTTGGTGCGCCGTTCATGACGCTTCATCCCTCGGTTTACGCCAATATGCTGGGTAAAAAAATCGCCGAGCACAAAGTTTCCTGCTGGCTGGTGAATACGGGATGGACGGGTGGACCGTATGGCGTTGGCAACCGCATGGAGATTGCACACACGCGCGCAATGATCCACGCGATATTGGATGGCTCGTTGAACAATGTTGAAACTGAGGCCGACCCGATTTTTGGATTGCATATTCCCAAGTCAGTTCCCAATGTTCCAGATGATGTGTTGAACCCGCGAAATACCTGGAAGAAAAAGAACGAGTACGATAAAAAAGCTCAGGAACTCGCCGCGCAGTTCATCGAAAATTTCAAACAATACGAGCAAGGGGTCAGCAAAGAAATCCTTTCTGCCAGCCCCAGTCCAACTCCTGCCAGCAAGATCAAGGGCACAGTACGTAAAATAAAATAATCAGTTGATCCCTTCCCGGTCGGGCAGTCCTGCCCGACCGGAAAATTCATTTGCGGAGCCTAATCCTTGGAATCGTTTCAAAGAATTGCTGTGACGATGGGAGACCCAGCTGGGGTGGGCCCCGAAATCATCGTCAAAAGTTTTTCCCAATACCCTTTACCTGCAAGCAGTCGAGTCGTCGTCATTGGAGATGTTTGCACTCTTGAAAGAGCCGCCCGCCTTTGGGCGACTGGATTGAGCATTGTCCCCGTTACAAGTTTTCCGGAATTGCCCGCGGAAAAAAATCAACTCTGTGTGCTTGATCCAAACACAATGTCGGAAGACATCGCGCCCGGTGTTGCCAGTCTTGCAGGGGGTTCCGCATCCGTTGAGTATATTAAGAAAGCGGTTCAAATGGCTTTGCAACAGGAGATTGACATCATCGTCACCGCTCCCATCAGTAAGGAAAGCATTCACAAGGCGGGCCATCATTATCCCGGACACACCGAGTTGCTGGGCGAGTTGACCGGTGCATCGAAAACGGTACTCATGCTTGCGGGCAAGAAACTTCGTGTTGCCCTGGTCACCACCCATGCGAGTATCCAGGATGTTCCCGGACTCATCACAACAGAAGCCATTTACGATACTCTCAAATTAGTCAACAATTGGTTGGTCCGTCATGTCACCGCGCAACCGCGGATTGCAGTGGTCGGACTCAATCCGCATTGTGGAGACGGTGGCGTGTTTGGCAAAGAAGAAGCTGAAACGATTGTGCCTGCCATTGAAAAAGCCCAAAAAGAAGGGATACTGGCAGAGGGTCCGTTTTCAGCCGATGCCCTGTTTTCGCGAACGATCCAACACGATGCGGTGATTGCCATGTACCACGATCAGGGAATGATACCTGTTAAAATGGAATCGCAAGGTCATGCCATCAACATCACCCTCGGCCTTCCCATCCTGCGTATTTCGGTGGATCATGGGACAGCGTTCGACATTGCCTGGAAAGGCATAGCCGATCCCACCAGCATGATCAATGTTCTCCAGTCAGCCGCGCAATTTTCCAAAAGTGCCTGTGTGGGGAAGGGATGAAGAAAAGACCGCTGGGACAGAATTTCCTGATCGATGAAGAAGTTGCCGACGAGATTGTAGCGAGTGCTGGAATTTCCAAAGACGATTGCGTTGTAGAGATAGGGCCGGGGAAGGGTGTGTTGACTCATCGACTGGCAGAACAGGCCGGGCGATTGATTGCCATTGAAATCGATCCCAAACTTTTTGGTCCGATAAAAAAAGAATTTGCTTCACAGGAACACGTCGAGTTCATACTCGCCGATGCCTTGAAATTCGATTTCGGTTCTCTGCCGCATCCGTTCAAAGTCGTTTCCAATTTACCCTATTATGCCGCCACGCATATCCTGAAGCGTTTGATAACTTATCGCGCTCATATTCAGGACATGACGCTGATGTTGCAGAAAGAAGTGGTGGATCGATTTTCAGCCGAGCCAGACAGTAAAGAGTACGGATCCCTCACCGTATATTTGCAATATCATTGTGATGTAGAGCGTGTGCTTGAGGTTGGGAAAAATGCTTTTTTGCCCGCACCGAAAGTGGATTCCTCTGTTGTTAAAATCACACCTCTTGAAAAACCACGTGTTCAGACTTTGGATGAGAAGATTTTTTTCAAAGTGGTTCATGCGGCATTTTTTCACAAACGAAAAATGCTGAAGAATAATTTCAAACTTTGGCACAAACAATTCAAAAAAGAGAAAGATCATACTTTCCTTGCAGATATTGACCTTTCCCGCAGAGGAGAAACACTCTCTTTGCAGGAATTTGCAGATCTTGCTGATTTTCTCTATCATTCTAATGAAGAATTTGAAAAATAAAACAGGCTTTGTTTATTTGATAGGTGCGGGGCCGGGCGATGCGGGTCTCCTTACTTTGAAAGGGCGAGACACCCTCATCAAGTCGGATGTCATCGTCTACGATCACTTGGTGAACAAAGCTCTTTTGCGTTATGCGCCGGACTCCTGCGAATTGATTTATGCAGGAAAAATTGCCGGCACTGCGAGTCTCCAGCAGGAAGAGATCAACGAACTGTTGATCGAAAAAGCCGGAGAAGGCAAAATAGTCTCCCGCCTCAAAGGCGGCGATCCCTTTATATTTGGACGCGGCGGCGAAGAAGCGCAGGCATTGAATCGAGCGGGCATCCCTTTTGTTGTCATTCCCGGAGTTTCCTCATTCACCGGCGTTTCGGCCTACGCAGGCATCCCCTTGACGCATCGCCATCTGTCCTCGTCGTTTTCAGTCATTACCGGAAGTGCTGAAAAATCGCAGGAGGATGAAACCATTGACTGGGAAAATATAGCGAAGCGCAGTGGCACTCTGGTTTTTCTCATGGGCGCGCGCCGACTGCCGCACATCGTTGCCAAGCTGATTGAATACGGGAAAGATCCTGAAACACCTGTTGCGGTTATTCGAAAAGGCACCACCGGTGAACAAAAAACCTGTATCGGGACGTTGGCAACTATCAGCGAAATAGCAAGGCAGGAAAATATCTCACCGCCCGCTTTAACAGTTATCGGCGAAGTGGTCAATTTGAAGAAGGAAATCGACTGGTACGAAAAACTGCCTCTTTTCGGTAAGACCATTGTCGTCACTCGACCCGAAAGACAATCCGAATCGTTTATTCGGGCATTGGAAGAAATGGGCGCAGAACCCCTCGCCATGCCGGTGATAAAGACGATTCCGCCAGACGATTGGGGCCCACTGGACAAGGCATTGCAGAATTTGGACAGCTATTATGGCCTGATCTTTACGAGCGTCAATGGCGTTGATTTTTTCATGCAGAGGCTGAAGGAAACAGACCACGATTTGCGTGATTTGAAAGGTGTTCGCATCTATGCGATTGGTCCCAAAACAGAGCAGGCCGTTCGCAACCTGGGATTGCGTGTCACCGCAAGCCCCAAAGAATTTATTGCTGAGGCGTTGCTCGAATGTTTGCAAGAGGAACCGATTGCAGGCAAACGTTTCCTGCTTCCGCGCGCAAAAGTTGCCCGTGAAATTTTGCCACAAGAAATCATAAAATTAGGCGCGGAAATCGATGTCGTTCCTGCTTATCAAACGATTGCGCCATTATCTATAATGCGGGAAGAATTTATGCGGAAGCTGAATGACGGAGAAATCGATGCACTCACTTTCACCTCATCATCGACCGTGATCAATTTTATGGAATTGATCGAGGGGGCAGATTTAGAAAAACTGAAATCGGTAGCCGTTGCCTGCATTGGTCCCATCACTGCTGATACGGCACGTCAAAAGGGTTTGAGCGTTGATATTGTGCCGCAAGATTACACGGCAGATGCCTTGGCCGATGCGATTGAGTCCTATTTTATTGCGCAGAAAAAACCTTTCGATTCATAATGGAAACGATTAAAATGCCCGACTGCATTTTTCTTTTTAAAAATCCTAATATTATTTAATTTAGTGAGGAAAAAATGGAATTGGGATCGGAAGAACATAAAGAACTGTTCTGTAAATTTTTTATTGAAACGCATAAAGTTTTTACGCCAGAAGAACTTCCCTGGCCTGAATTGGATGCGAACGTTTTAAAAAAACTGACCGATTTCCCTATCTGGGATTATGCCGTTCATACGGAACGTCAGGTTTTCAACAAACTGGATGCCTATTCCAGAGAAGAACCCGATCCTCTGATTAAAGAAGCCCTTGCTTTGCAAGCCTACGAAGAAGGACGGCACGCGGATATCCTCAAATACTTTCTCAAACATTACGATATCCCGTTCAATGAAATCCCGGATAAGCCTCTCCCACCTGATCTGGAATGGGCTTTTATGAGTACAGGCGCAGGGGAGTGCATTGATTCTTTTTTTGCATTTGGATTTTTGGAAATTTCCAAGTCAACGGGAGATTATCCGATTGAGTTGATCGAAGTCATGGAACCCATCGTTCAGGAAGAAGCCCGGCACATATTATTTATTCAGAACTGGATGCATTATCAAAGGCATCGACAACCGTTTTTAATGCAACCGGTGCATTTTATCCGCAACTTATGGGCGTTTGCGGATGCAGGATGGTCTCGACTCATGGACATCAAAAACCTTGGCGGTTCCTCGTTTACGATTCAAGCCCGGGAGCATGAAAATTCATCACTGTCGCCCAAGGAATTTGTGTCACTTTGCATGCGTGAGAACAAGCGCAGGATGCGAGAATTCGATCCTCGATTGGCCCGCCCCAAGCTGATTCCTCGCACCATGAGTTTTGCAAGTTTTTTCCTGTAGAAAATAGTATTGTGGGAATGGTCCCGGAAAAAATTGCTTTATACATTGCCCGATTTTTCCCTGGCAGGTATAATGATAAATCACTCCAACCCAGTTTTAAAAGGAATTCAAGATGTCTATTCGATCCATCCGCGTCAGCCACATTGTTTTATCAACAAGAGAGTTGGCCGACTTGTTGATGGAAAATCTGAAATCCTGCGAGAGCAGAGAATTGTTGTTCAAAACCTTCGAACGCCTGGCAAAAAAATACAGTGCCTGTGGTACGCGAAACAAAGGCGGCGACCTCGGTTTTCTCGAATTCAACACGGCGGCACCCGAACTTGAAAAAGCCGCCATGGCAACTCCCGTTCACGAATTGGGTGGCCCTATCAAGAGCCGATTTGGTTACCATGTTTTTCTGGTGACGGATGAAGAGGCGATGGGTGATACTGGGATGGACGGAATCAACCTGCCCATGGGTGCCGGCGATGGAACGCTTTAATCCGTTTTGGTCATGAAACTCGACGGAATTCATCACATCGCCTTGAATGTAGCGGATCTTGATCGCGCTGAGCGGTTCTACGTTGATGTGCTTGGGTTCAAGGTGCTACAGAGATTCTCCAAAGGTCTGCGTCATATGATGCTCGATACGGGAAACGCCGCTATCGCCCTTTTTGAAGTTCCCGAACTTGCAACCCGAAAACCGCTGGAGCAGTTGAGCGACGAAGGGTATTTGCACTTTGCTTTTCAGGCCTCGCCGGAACATTTTGAAGAAATAATCCAGGAACTCAAATCTAAAGATGTGGCCCTTACCAGTGGCCCTGTCAAACGCGGGGACGGTGTGTCTGTCTATTTCAACGATCCCGATTTTAACCATCTCGAAATTCATTGCGACCATTGAACACCATAGAAACTATTTTACAAAAAGCATTGGCGGGCGAACGCATCGACGGAGCGGAAGCACTGCAACTTTTTTCCATCAAGGACAATCTCCTTCTGGGCAATGTTGCCTCGCGCCTGATGCGCAGAAAACAAAGCTCGGATACCGTCACTTATATTGTTGATCGCAATATCAATTACACCAACATTTGCGTTACGGACTGCTCTTTTTGTGCTTTTTACCGTAAGGAAAAAGATGAGGATGCCTACGTCCTTCCGTTTGAAACCATCGCGCAGAAAATTCAGGAAACGCTTGATCTGGGGGGAAGCCAGATCCTGTTGCAGGGTGGGCATAATATCGATTTAAAAATCGATTATTATGAAGACTTGTTTCGCCGGATCAAGCAACGTTTTGAAATTCATCTGCACGCCTTGTCACCATCGGAAATCCATCATATCCGTAAGGTTTCCAAATTGTCACTGAAGGAAACTCTGGAGCGATTGAAACAGGCGGGGCTCGATTCCATTCCGGGCGGCGGTGCTGAAATTCTGGTCGATCGAGTGCGACAAAAAATCAGTCCTCATAAGTGCAATTCGGACGAATGGCTGGAGATCATGGATGTAGCGCACCGGATGGACATCCCGACGACTGCGACGATGATGTTTGGTCATGTTGAAACGTTGGAAGAAAGGGTCGAACATCTCCTTCGCATTCGCGACCAACAAGACAAGACGGGGGGATTCACGGCGTTCATTCCCTGGACTTATCAACCGGGGAACACGGAACTGAGTCTGGATATGGGTATTCGCTCGGCGGTCACCGGACTGGACTATCTCAAAACACTGGCCATCAGCCGAATCGTTCTGGATAATTTTGACAACCTGCAAGCTTCCTGGGTCACCCAAGGCCCTAAAATAGGGCAGGTTTCTTTGAGTTATGGGGCCAACGATATGGGAAGCACCATGCTGGAAGAAAATGTAGTTGCCGCCGCGGGTACGGTTCACTGTCTTGATGAGGAAGCCATCTGCCGCCTCATTAAGGATGCGGGTCGGACCCCCCAACGTCGGAACATGCGCTACCAATATGTTGATGGCCCTGCTGCTTAGGGAAACACTTTAATAGTTTGCGTCATTTTCCAGGCTATTCGCACAGGTCAATTGAGAGACTATGACAGAAGATAAAAGTCTGGATTGTAATGTTTTTTTCTGGAATGAGAATTTTGAGACGGGGATACCGCTGATTGATGAACAGCATAAAAAATTGGTAGACCTCTTGAATCAACTGGGTTCCCATCTGATTGCCAATGACGAGATTGAGTTGACTCGAGTTTTTGACGAGTTAGCGGCATATGCAGATTACCATTTCAAAACGGAAGAAAGTATCTGGCGGCCTTATTTTAAAGATGATGTCTGGTTTACCGAGCACCAGCAAACTCACAGCTCTTTTTTACCTGAAGTGTCAAAAATAAAGGAAAAAGATGGAGCACCTTTTGGTGGACGTGTTGTTGAAGACGTCATCAAATTTCTGATTCGCTGGCTGATCTATCACATCTTGGACAGTGACAAACGTCTGGCTATTGTTTTACATCAAATCGATTCCGGCCAATCTTTGGAACAGGCCAAAATAATTTCGAATAGGGAAATGAGTGATTCGGTTAAAATATTAATCGACGCAATGTCAGGCATGTACAGCAGCCTTTCAGTACGTACATTGGACCTTATAAGAGAGATAGAAAATCGCAAGCAGACCGAAGACGCGTTACGAAAAAACACTGAAGAATTGAATGAACTGAAAAAGGTTTTGGAGCAAAAGATTGAGATAGCTGAAGGGCGATTGTTGACTTCTCTGAAACTCGCCGCCGTAGGCGAATTGTCAGCAGGTGTTTGTCATGAAGTCCTGAATCCATTAAATATAATCGGTCTTCAAAATCAGATGCTGAAAAGACGTAATAACGATAATGAAATAATTCAATCATTTTGCGGGAAAGTTGATTTTCAAATCGAGCGTATAAAAAAGATCGTGGGCTTGCTTTTGGCATTTTCCAGGCAGGGAGAAGCTAAACTAAAGAAAGGGTTCTTAAAGGTTACAATTGAAAGCATGCTGAACCTCGTGGAAGAGGAGTACAAATTAGATAGTATCCAGATTGAGAAGCATTGGTGTTCTGACCTTACCCCGATTTTATATGACGCAGATAAAATACATCAGGTGTTCGTGAATCTTCTCCAAAATGCAAAATATGCGATGCCAAACGGTGGTGTTATAACTTTATCCTGTGAACAGCTGAAGGGTAAGAAAAGGGGATTCCACAGATTCAAGGTCAGCGATAATGGAACAGGTATGAGCCCAGAAGTGGTTTCAAAAATATTCGATCCCTTTTTTACAACAAAGCCTGAAGGCGAGGGAGCGGGGATGGGGCTATCGGTAGTGCACGGAATTATCCAAGAACATGGTGGGGAGATTTCAGTTGAATCTGCCGAAGGTAAAGGCACAACATTTTTAATAGATCTTCCCATTGCAGATTGAGTGATAAACGGACTATCACGGCCTCGTTTTTTTCAAACTCTTTAAAAAATTTTATCTATAATATTCTATAACTGTCATGCAATCAAATAGCCCACCTAAATTATTGATCATAGATGATGAAAAAGAATATTGTTCTCTTATGGAAGATTTTTTCTCAGAAGAAGGATTTTCTGTAGAAATGGCCAATAGCGGGGTGGAAGGCTTGTCCAAAGTGGAGACATTCCAGCCGGATGTGATTTTGTTAGACAAAAAAATGCCTATGATGGGCGGTGTTGAATGTTTGAAAAGAATCAGTGCGATTACTTCTTCACCTGTAATTATTGTTTCAGGAGCACTCGATATAAAAGGAAGAGACGAGTGCCTTGATTTGGGGGCTTATGCATTTATCACTAAACCCATCAATTTGGATGAGGTTTTGGGGAAGGTGAATTCTGCTCTTAAAAAGGAGTGAGCTTGAAGTTGGCGGGGGTTCATTAGGGGTCAAATCTATATTTTCTATATTAAGGCGATTTTTTGCGCTGTTGGAGTCGTGGAGGCTAACTCACTACATCAGAGGAGTTTCGGGACATTTCCAATATCCCATCGCGTCCGAAGCGGTCAAGGTAGAGCAGAAAATGTTCGCGTGATAAATATTTCCAGACTGTGCGCGATTCAAAATGATCTTCAATCACCGTATCGAAGTTTTTGTAGACGTCCAAAATTTCGTCGCGGTTCATGCCCTCATTGATTTCGTAATCGAAGACGATGGCCATATCTCTTTCTGGCGACTTGATGATTCGGTCGATTTTAAATTTTCCGGGATTGTGATAGATAGCAGAATCTTTTTCCAGTGAGAAGATGGATTGTCCTACGGAATGAATGTGTCCTGCGCCGGTCTCACCGTTTTTGATAGTGAAGTCGATGGTGTCTTCGGCTTCTTCCCGAGTTTCAGTGGGGAAGCCGAAAAACAGATAGAGATGATTCCATATCCCGGCTTCGGAACTGTGTTTCAGAACACGGCCTTCGGTTTTCTGGTCACAACCTTTGTCGATGATGGAGAGGATGCGATCATTCGCACTTTCCAATCCAAAGAAGAGCATGAGGAATCCGGCTCGAAACATTTCATCAAACAGCTCAGGAGATTCTACTTCTCCCGATTCAAACTTGAGCATCCCCAAGGCCCGCATATCCACTTTTTTTGACAGGATGGCTTTCGACATCCGGCTGAAAGCACTCGGTGAAATGGCTTCATCGGAGAAGGTGAAGTATCGCGTGTTGTAGCGTTTGCCCAGATAGTCGAGGTCTTCCGCGACGCGCGATTCGTTTTCTTTGCGGTAATGCGAGTCGTAGGTGAAGCTGTGTGTGCAGAAAGTACATTTCCCCCAATAACAACCCCGGCTGGCCATATAAGGCAGGACAGGAAATGGCATCAGGTATTTTTCGAGATGAAATCCATCAAAATTCGGACGTTTTAATAGCTCGTAAGGGAGGGCTTTGGCTTTCGGTGTGCGTATGATTTTCTCATCGCGCATGTAAATCATATTGGGTGTTTCGTTGGGGTCTTTACCTTCCTCCAATTGCTGAATGAGTTTTTCCAGCGGAAGTTCCCCTTCGTACAAAAGGATGCTGTCAAAAAATTCTTCAAACAAAACCTGTTTGTCTTCCAGCAAGTCTTGATGGCGTGCAAAAATACTACCGCCAATGGTGATGTGCAAATGAGGGTGATTTCGTTTCACTTGTCGAGCCAGTGTCAGAGCTGGAATCACTTGACCCGCATGGATGATGGATATCCCCAACAGCCCGTAATCCTCAAACGAAATTTTGGGCAGGAGTTGTTTTTCCAAAAGGTGAACGAATGGATTTCTCAGCCGGTCCTGCGTGGCAGAAAGGATACCGTGCAAACTTTCTTCGGGGTTGCCTTGCATGAAAAACGAATCGAGATCGAGCCGACTGGGGTGATGTGCGAAGGAGACCAACTGCATCGCAATTTTTAAGGTCGTGTAGGCATCCTTGTAGAGGTCAAACTGGAAGAAAAGCTCTTCGTTTCGTAACACATTTTTTGCAGACTCCACTTCAGACAGAATCGATTCAAGGTAGTTTGTATCCCCCAATATTTGACGATACACCGGTCGTACTTCGCGGTCTTCTTCGGTGATAGGGGGAGCGGTGAGTCGTCGCTGAATTTGCTCGATACAATGAGTGAGGTAATCGCGGCTGAGGATGATGTCGTAACTCTCAATATTGAAATCAAATTGATCGACTGAAAATCCTTTTCCTTCAAGGTAGGCTTTCAACGTAGGCAAAGCCAGATAGGGTTGGCTAGGGTACCATTGCGGAGGAAATATCAGTGCCGTTTTCATGCGCTATAAATGGAGAAAGTTATTTTTATTTCAGGAGGAAAAGGTCCCTAACCTCCTGGATTAGCTATGTATACTGGCTATTCCCATCTCTTAAAAACAGACAGGACTTTTCTAGAAAAGATGGAGTTTTCACAGCCAGCGTTTAAAATCCGATGGAGATTGTTATCGAAGGGCTCGTGCAAATGGAGCACTCGATGGCCATCCTTCCCCGGTTTTGCGCTTCTACTTTATAAACTTTCGTTTCTTAAATGACGTGTGCATTTTCAAATGCATCGCCTTGTTAACGCCTGAGTTTTTTATTTGATTCCTAAAATTTTGCAGTCCCTTTTTACATTTAATAATTTTTCCAATGCCAATGTAAGAATTCTTCTATTGTATCACGTAAAAATTTTTCTCATGCAATGTAAGATAATTTGTGTCGATTGAATTCGAGGGTGAAAATAATTTGAGAAAGGATTGTTTTGTGGTGTGGAACCGGAGATTTATTAAGCCTTTTAGCGTGGAGTGAACAAGTGTTTATTGTGGTTGGGCAGATACGCTGAAGGGTCTGGTTTGATTGATAATAAATTTGGACTGAATTGTTGGGCAAAAATATGTTTTAATCACACGAAACTTTTCTTTATGAAATAAATAAGATTGTTTGGCTGAGTAAACTCAGAGGATTCTCATGTCGTTTGATGTTCAAAAGATGAATAAATTACCGGTTGAAGATCGTTTCTTTGATGTGAATGATCTCTGGTATTTTTGGAATGTGTGGATCGTTCGTTTGTTGTATCCCACCCGGATCACGGCCAATCAGGTGACGGGATTGTCGCTTGTGATGGGGGTGTTGTCGGCGGTCAGTTTTATATGGGGAGCGGAGTCTTCCCATCTGTGGGCCGGATTTTTCTTATACCTGAAAATTATTTTGGACAACGTGGATGGCAACCTCGCCCGGGTTCGGGGAGAGGAATCGCGGCTCGGCCGTTTTTTTGATTCGCTGACTGATTTTACAGTTTCTTTGCTTGTTTATTGCTCTGCCATGTGGCGTCTTGTGGTGGATACGGGGGAATGGGGCTGGGTGTTTCTGGCTCTGGCGGCACTACTCTCTTCTTATTTGCATTGTTCGTACTTCGTTTATTATTTGGTCAAATACACGGATCAATGTGGAACGTACACCAAGAACCGTGCGGATGAGTCGGTGACGCGCAAGGATATCGAAAAGGGTAAGAGAGATGAGGCCTCGCGTTTTATATTAAAACTGCAAGTTTTTCATTCCGTGGTTTATGGCTGGCAGGACCGTGCCATTGCCAGTCTCGATCGGCATTTCCGATCGCGCTCGGCTGTGGCAAACGGGATTTGGTATGAGGACAAATGTTTCATGACCTGGGCGAGTCCTTTATGTGCGTGTACGAATAATATGATGTTTGTGATTTTTGCTTTGGCAGACCGGGTGGATGTGTTCTTTGGTCTGGTAGTGGTCTTTGGCAATGCTTACTGGGCGGTGTTGATCGCCTGGAAAAACCTCAGGCAGGCATAAAGGGATTTTCTGGGATGCCCCAAAATGGGAGGCGATTTTGAATGATGCGACAGGATTTTTATCGGCCGCCTGGAGGAAAAATCACATCTCGGCTGGCGATTCGTAGGGAACTCTGTTGTCTTCTTTAAGGGCCATGGTTACATGGCTGTTATTCTCCAACAGGTCTTTCAAAACGGTCAGCAGGGTTTGTGCCGATGCTTGAGAATTTTCGGCATTGTTTGTATCGACCTGGCGATTGGAAAGTTCGGCATAAAAATGAGTCAATGTGGCCGCCTGATTTATTAAAGTGCCGAGTTCGGAATAGTTCAGATTGCGGTCTTTTATTGCATCTGACGCCCGGGCAAAATTGATCCAGATGTCGATGTCTTCGGGGGCACGACCCTGCAAGACCAATTCTTTTCTAACCCGATCTTCGCCTTTTTCTTGAAGGTCCCTTAATATTCTTCGTGCGTGGTTGTTCATCGGCGCACCCTCTGCCGTTTGACAGAGTCGCCCCAAGGCAAAAACCAATTTATTGATAGAGCTGTCCAACTGCATCCCGCGGTCGGAATATTTTTTTATGTCCGGATTTTTTTCAAACCAGCCCCACAATCCACCTCTGACCTGAACTTCGGTTCGTATTTTATCCTGAACGACTACCTGGGCGAGGCAAGTGGCTCTGTCGGTAACGGGGGTACCGGCTGTTTCTTTTTTCAAACGTTGCGCCAGTATTTCGATGGGTTCAATGTCACGAGAAGTATCCTTTTTTTGAGCCAGGGCTTCTTCCTGAGTGGAGGCAACGGGTTTTTCTTTGACCCAGGTGACTTCTCGCTCAATGAGCTTGAGTGACTTTTTGTCCTGGGCTTCTTCATCTTCGGTGCAGGAGGAAAGAAAAATTGTGCACACTGCGCTGAAAAGTACTACAGAGAAAATTTTCTTTAAAATATTCATTTTAGTTAGAAATAGTTAAATGATTGTATGCCCTGACAATCATACCTAATTATGATTTTAGAATTGCGTGCACAACTTTTGACTGTGTTAAGAGAATGAATCTCTTCGCGCAGTTCTATTGCGCGGTCGAAGCGATTTTCACGCGATTGATTGCTTATATATACCTTAATTTTTAAAAAGTGTCGAAAAAATTACGGTTTGATGGATTTGCAGAAGTTTTTTGGGGTGATGAATGACGGAGCGATTTGTAATGCATTTTTTTGCTTGCGGAGTATCTGGAAATTAAGAAATTTTGAAAAATTGTTCATAAGATGGTAGATACAGTCAGTATAATTCTGGTCAAAACATAAAAAAATTAAATTGACCCAGCTGACACGTTCCTTCTGACATCATTTCTTCATGAGATTGAATCGCTGGTTTCAAATCAGCAGGTGCTCTCGCCATACAGCACTGTGAGCTTATGAAAAAAGAAGACATTATAAAACTTCTTGTAGAAAAAGGTGATCCTCCTCCTTTTCCAGATATCATCAATCGTGTGCAACGAGAGGTGGACAATCCGGATTCTGATATCTGGGTCATCTCGCAGTTGATCGCGAGCGAGCCGATCCTGGCCGGCAACTTGATCAAAATGGCCAATAGCGTGTTTTTTGGGGGTGGCAGGGAGCAGGCGAATGATCTGAACTCTGCTCTCCTGCGTCTGGGAGCAAAGATGGTTCTGGACATGGTTTATTCACTCGCAATGCCGGGTATTTTCCCCCCTCCCCGATCGTTCGATCAGAAGCAATACTGGAAACACTCTCTGGCAGTTGCATGCATTGCGCGCAATATTGCAACCCCCAGTTCCAATCGTGTTCTTTTGAAGGTCATGGATGAGGTGTATATGGCGGGTCTTTCTCATGACATTGGGATGGTCATATTTGATTATCTGCTACCCGAAGAATACGGTATGTTTATCAGAGAAAACTATGGGGCCGAGGTTCCTTTGATTCAGTTGGAAGAGAAGGCCTTCGGTGTGAATCACCATCAATTGGGAGCCGCATTCATTAAAAAGTCCTGGCCCATGTCCGACAAATTAATCGCCGCTATCCTCAATCAAGACAAGCCTCAGCGTTCGCCGATAAAACCGAAAGGTTTGACATCTGTGATTGCGATTGCCCATAAAATTTCAGACCATTTCGGGATGAACAATGGCATCAAAATGGGGCCTGTGCAAGCGTTGAGTGAAGAAGAGCTCCAGGCCTGGGAAATGACAGAGGACGACCTGAATGTATTGGAGGAAGAAATTAAGG
Organism: Nitrospinae bacterium CG11_big_fil_rev_8_21_14_0_20_45_15; assembly: GCA_002787235.1. Classification (GTDB taxonomy): domain Bacteria; phylum Nitrospinota; class Nitrospinia; order Nitrospinales; family VA-1; genus Nitrohelix. The sequence goes on along the minus strand of PCWG01000010.1, from coordinate 171,676 downwards.
AAAGTGTAGAAGCTGTAGAAATCATGGTCGGCTGATTTTCTGCTGACAGAAGGAGGTTCCTCATTCATACGGTAGAATGAAATGATATCCGCTATCGGTTGAATTTCTTTCATATAGAAAAGATAGCACGTCCTCCCGTAGTGATTCTTTTTTCCCGTAGAGATCAGGTCTTGCTTGACCTGAGTCCCCCTCAAGCTTTAGTATAAAGATTTGGCGTAGCGCATCGGTCTTTCTGCAAATTCAACAGTCATGCCTGCGTTTCAACCGACGGTGGAGCAAGTTTGCGCGGGTCGCAAAACTTGTGATCATTTTCCTATTTCCTTTTGATTGATTTTTCTGGAGTTGCCCTTATGGTTTACAAAGATTATTTAATGGAAGATCCTTTGAACGATGAACAAAAAAATCTGAAAAAGGAATTGCTGAATACCCGCATTGCTCCCGTCGATTTTGAAAAAGTTGAGAGTGTCGCCGATCTCGTTGAAAGCTTTCAGTCCACTTCCATTCAAGCTCGCAACATAGGTCTGGCGGCGGGTGTTTTTGGAAAAATGTTGACCGATGAAGAGCGACCCACCATCATCCTCGGTTTGGCAGGTCCATTGATTGCGGCAGGCTTGCGCAAAGTGATCCGCGATATGATTCATAACAAGATGGTGGATGTCGTCGTTTCTACCGGCGCCGTGATGTATCAGGATTATTATGCCGCACTGGGTGGCGGGCATTATTATGGCAGTGCGCTTGCGGATGATACCAAATTGAGGGAATTGTTTATCAACCGCATTTACGATACCTATGTGGATGAAGAGTTGTTTGCGGAGGACGATACGCTGGTAGGAAAATTTGCAGACACTCTTGAGCCACGCTGTTATTCCACCCGAGAGTTTTTACACCTCATGTCGGAAACGATTGACGATGACGATTCCATTCTTGTCACCGCGCGAAAACAGGGCGTGCCAATTTTCTGTCCGGCCATCAACGATTCCAGCATCGGCATTGGTCTCACCGAACATTATAATAACGCTCGCAAAGCAGGGCGGACTCCGATCACCATCGATTCCATCCGCGACAATTATGAATTGACGCAAATTGTGGTCAATTCCTCACGCACGGCCGCTTTTTACGTAGCCGGTGGCGTCCCCAAAAATTATATCAATGACTCTGTGGTGATGGCTTTTGTTTTCGGAAAAAACACAGGCGGGCACAAATACGCGCTTCAGGTAACCACCGACGTTCCACATTGGGGCGGTTTGAGTGGAAGCACTCTGGCAGAAGCGCAGTCCTGGGGCAAAGTGAATAAAAATGCCAATTTTGCGATGGCGTTTGTGGAGCCCAGCGTTTCCCTTCCACTGATATATGGTTATGCTTACCAAAAAGGATTGCACAAAGGGCGATCTGCGCTGGTTTGTGAGTGGGAAGGCGATGTTTTGAAAAGCTTGACGGTGAAAAAATAAGTCGGGCCCGTTGAAATGAAGAATTTTCAAAACGAAGTGGTGTTTGTCGAACCGGGAACGGCCCCGGAATTTGTTTTGAAGGGCATTCGCATCGAACAATATCTGAGCCGGGAGGTCTGCCAGCAGTTTTCTGCCTACCGAGTGCATATCGAACCCGGCCAGATCAAAAAACCCAGTTTCCATAAAGAAGCCGAGGAGCTGTATTACGTAATTTCAGGGCGGGGAACCGCGCGTCTTGGCAATAAAAATTACGAATTGCAAGCGGGCTGTTTTTTTCGTGTGCCGGCAAAAACCCTGCACGAATTTTCAGCCCACAGAGAAGGACTGGACCTTCTTAACTTTCACAGTCCGCCAGTATTTTCCGATCACGACACCTACTTTCCCGATAACCCCGGGTCCAAATAAAGACGCGCTTCGCGAACGGTTTCCAGTTCGAGTAATTTGTGTCGAATCTTTTGCAAGATTTCCGCCGTTTCTTCGATCGTTTTCTCAGGTGTTACCCTGAGAAAAACTTCCAGGGTATTTTTCCCCTTCCAGTAATGCAGGCGCAAAGCGCGCAGTTCTAAAATCGCTGGTTCCAACTTCAAAATTTCAGCGACATGTTGTTCCAACTCCTCACGCGAAGCCTGATAAATAGATTCGACGTTGCTATCGTCCTCGACATCGACATGAATGAGCGCGTCTTCTATAAACGAAAATTTCCTGAATAAATTTCGCCGTAAAGTTTCCGCAATATGATGGCCTTCCGAAACGGTGAGGTCTTTGTCAACGAGGATGTTTGTATCAATGAAGCTTTTTCCGCCCACTTTTCTGCTTCGCAATTGATGAAAACCTGATATGCCCGGTGTTTCGAGGATGATCTCTTCAATTTGTTCGATTTTCACTTCATCGAGTCCTTCATCCATAAGATCGCGGCAACCTTCCACAATGATTTTGCATCCGGTCCCAATAATCATGAGAGCGACCACCCCCCCTGCCAGTGGATCGAGGATAGGCCAGCCTGCCAACGCACCGCCGATTCCAGCCAAAGCCGCAACCGAAGAAATCGCATCGCTTCGGTGATGCCAGGCGTTCGCCACGAGAGTGGGACTGTGAATTTTTTTACCCAGTCGGTAGGTGTACCAAAAAAGCCATTCGTTGATGAGGATGGATAAGACGGCAGGGATTAAAACCCAGATATCAAGAATATGTTCGTTGCCAGCCCGAAGCGTTTCCACCAGTTCAAACAGTAATCCCAAACCGGCTAGGGCAATGACCGTTCCGATCAAAACACTTCCAACCGTTTCAAAACGACCGTGGCCATAAGGGTGATTGTCGTCGCTGGGAAGTTGACCGATTTTATAGGTGAACAACGCAATGCCATCCGACAATAAGTCGGAAAGTGAATGGATGGCATCAGCAATCAGAGCGGCACTGTTGCCCCAAATCCCTCCCCAGAATTTAATCGCCGTGAGAAATATATTTCCCAGAATGCCAACAAAAATGGCGAACATACCCGGATCTTTTTTTACAAAATTAAGCATGAAAAAACTCCAGGATCAGACTTGAAGCGATAAATGGAAAAGATATTGTCCCGATTTCCTGAATCCGGAAAATCATTGCAATAGCTTTATGATTTTAACATTTGCCGAGGGAAAGGGGTAATCTACCAGCTTTTTGGGCAAAACCCATTTCCAGCTCTGGCAAGCCGTTGGAGTGATATTGTCCGACAAAAGACGACCTTTGAAAACGTGCAAGGTGACTCTAAATTGGGTGTAGCTATGGCGAATAGTGGTCATCTTTTCTTCGATTTCCATTTCGGGACCCAATTCCTCTCGAATTTCACGCACGATACATTCTTCAGGAGATTCGCCTTCTTCAATTTTACCGCCGGGGAATTCCCATAACCCCGCCATCAATCCATTTTCTACCCGTTGTTGAATGTAAACTTTCCCGTTTTGAAACAACACAGCGGCGGAAACCTCAATCTTCTGGATCACCGGTTGAGGTTTTGGGGGCGGGAAATTTTCGACATCAGCCTGCAAAAAAGCCTGACAAATTTTTTTGAGAGGACAAATCATGCACTGTGGTTTTTGCGGCAGGCAGACCTGTGCGCCCAATTCCATCAAGGCCTGATTGAAGTCGCCGACATCTTCTTCCGGCAAAAGTCGTTCGGCTTCGGCCCAGAGGATTTTTTCGCTTTTCGAGGTTTTTCCATTTTCGTTGAGGCGGAGCAAACGGGACAGCACCCTCTTGACGTTACCGTCAAGGACCGGCGCGCGCATACCAAAGGCGATGCTGAGGATGGCCCCTGCGGTGTATGGCCCAATGCCCGGCAATGCAAGAATTTCTTTCCGTGTGGAAGGGAGCCTGCCAGCATACTGGTCTCTAACCAGACCCGCCGCTTTTTTCAGATTTTTCGCACGCGAATAATAACCCAATCCTTCCCATAATTTAAGAACTTTGCTTTCCGGTGCAGAGGCTAAATCTTCTACCGTCGGGAAAGCCTTCATCCAGCGGTCGAAGTAGGGGAGAACGGTTTTGACCTGAGTCTGCTGAAGCATGATCTCTGAGACCCATATCGCATAAGGGTCTTGACTGCGACGCCAGGGGAGGTCGCGACGTTCTTTTCGGTACCAGCAAAGAAGGGATTTTTGAATGATAAATGTATCGGACATACCTGAAAAGGCGAATCTGAAGGTTGGAAGGCCTGTTGAAAAAAATAAATTTGATTCGCCAAAGAATTTGTTAGAGCACCCCGTCGGTTGCACTGGGTCTTGTCTGGCTCAGCAACCCACTGCGTTTTTATCCCAAATGAATTTATGGAGTTGCGCTTGCAGGCGAACGTTCAAGCCGTCTTCAAGAATCCACTTGGCAAGATCTTTGAGTTCCAGACGATCGCAAACCGATGAAAACAAGACCTGATTTTGCGGGATGGAAAAGCATTTGATTTGTTCCTTGCACCAATCGTAATCTGCCCGGTCAGCGATGACGAATTTGATTTCGTCTGCGGGACTGAGAAGTTTGAGGTTCTCAAAAAGATTCTTTTCCGACTCGCCACTTGCGGGGCATTTCAAGTCCATTATTTTGATAACATCGGATGGAACTTGCTCTAATGAGATAGAGCCACTCGTTTCCAGTAAGACCCGATCCCCGCGTTCCAGAAATTTTTGCATCAGAGGATAAACCGCATCCTGCAAAAGCGGTTCACCGCCCGTGATTTCGATCAACTTGCAATTCATCTCGGCCGTATGGGTCAGTATTTGTGCGATGGACATTTCTTTGCCGCCAAAAAAAGCCTGCGGCGTATCGCACCATTTGCAACGCAAATTACAGCCTGTCAACCGAACAAAAATGCAGGGCAGTCCGGCATAGGTCGATTCACCCTGAATGCTTTTATAAATTTCGTGAATTTGCAGCATGAAATAAGAGCTCTTTTTATAAAACCAGAGGGGGTTGGGCAATGAAAAGGCAATGCCATAAAACTTATTGGGAAATTGAGCAAGCACCGCAGTTTACGGCCACGGTGCCTGCTCAATAGGATTGAGCCTTATACTGATTGAGGAAACTAAACAGGCTTTTCTTTGAAACACCTGTCAGGAATCAATGGTGATGGCCGCTACCGTCGTGAACATGACCGTGCGCCAGTTCTTCCTGAGTTGCCTCGCGGACGGCAAGAATTTCAACGCTGAAGTTGAGAGTTTCCCCCGCAAGCGGGTGATTGCCATTCACACAAACATCCGTTCCTTCAATACGATCCACCGTAAAAATACGTTCCTGACCGCCCATATCCGAAGAAAATTGCATATTAGGCTGGATATCAATGTCAGCGGGGAAATTTGTTCGAGCAATTTTAAGCATGAGTGCGGGATCAACTTCACCATAGCCATTTTCCGGCAAAATGGTTACTTCCTTTTTATCCCCGACAGCCAACCCGGTAATCGCAGATTCCAAACCGGGAACAATGTTTCCCGCTCCGTGAAGGTAGTTCAAAGGTTCTTTTACTTCGGCGCGTCCCAGTTCTTCACCTTTGGCATTTTTCAAGATATAGCTAATGCTCACAACGTCATTTTTTTTAATCACAAAATTCCCCTATAAAATTTTTAAATTTGAGCCATTATTATAAGTGACAGGAAAAAAAAATAAACCCTAATTGTTATATCAGGCAGAAAACCTGTGCAAAGCGCGCCAGAATTTCAGTTTGGAGCTCGTGTCTGGCAGTTTGGACGCTCGTTTGAACCTGCATTTTGTATGTTAAAATTTGCCAAAAGGTCCGAAATGTTTAAAACACACACCCTGAAGTTTGAAATAGACATGATTTTTTATTTACAGAAAGACCCCGTACCCATATTTTTGATTGCTGAAGGTTGTTTTAATGACTTGTCACTCCAGACTCATTGTGCTAGAGTAGCCGGTCAAATCCTTGCAGAGTATTCCTGATATTCTCGAAACTGAAAATTTCAATGATTTAGGTCTTTTAGACCCGTTGAAATCATTGGGAAATGGATCGAATTGAATCCCTGCAAAATTCACACGCTGTAGGATTGAGCGGAGGGTGGCCTTCAGATATCTCTATAGAAGATTGCTTTTGGATCAGGATCGGGTTTTTGTTTCAGTTTAAAAAACCTGAGAATTTCCATGATGCAGTTCAGCAGAGATTTCCAGAGGTTCTTCGTTCAAACAGACTGCGGCGGAGGCTCAAACCAAAACTTAAAGAAGAAGGAGTTGTAAATGACGGAAATTACGATGAAGACCATGCTGGAATGTGGTGCCCACTTTGGCCATCAAACCACACGCTGGAACCCCAAGATGACCAAGTATATTTATGCATCCAGAAATGGGATTCATATCCTCAACCTGCAAAAGACACTGGTTGAATTCAGACGAGCGGAAGAATACGTGCGAAAAATGGCTCAGGAAGGCAAAAAGCTTCTTTTCGTTGGTACCAAAAAGCAAGCTCAGAAATTGATCGCTGATGAGGCGGGACGCTGTGGAATGTTCTTTATTAACGAACGTTGGTTGGGTGGAACCCTCACCAATTTCCCCACCATGCGCAAGAGCATCGATCGTTTGCTGGAACTTGAACGAATGGAAGCTGAAGGTGAGTTTGAAAGGCTTCACAAGAAAGAAGCTGTCAAAAAACGTAAGGAAATCGTCAAGCTCAACAAATTTTTTAACGGAATCAAAAGCATGAAAGGCATTCCAGATGCCATTTTCCTTGTCGATATTGAAAAAGAGCATATCGCATTGAAAGAAGCCCGCAAACTGGGAGTGAAAATCATCGCTTTGGTTGACTCTAATTGTAATCCGGATGGTGTGGACCTTCCTATTCCTGCCAACGATGATGCGATTCGATCTCTCAAATTGTTCATTTCGCGGATTGCGGATTTGTGTCTGGAAGGTCAGGAGCTTCACCGTGCGCGACAAGCGGAATCCAAAGGACGTGAGGAAAAGGGCGATAGAAAATCCGAGCCACGCTCATCGTCAAAGCGAGAAGCCGTAAAGAAAGCACCTGCACCAGCACCAGTAGCTGAAGCTGAAACTGAAACTGAATAAAACGGTTGATTCGATAATCTGGGCCCCGTAGCACGAATATGCTACGGGGCTTCAACACACTCTTACTTTAAAAAACACTCGAAAGAACAAAGGAAATAGAATGGAAATCACCGCAGGAATGGTCAAAGACCTGCGCGCACGATCAGGCGCGGGAATCATGGAATGCAAGAAAGCTCTTAAAGAAGTAAATGGCGATGTGGAAGAAGCGATTACCTTTTTGCGTAAAAAAGGTCTGGCAAGTGCCAATAAAAAAGCAGGTCGGGAAACTGGCGATGGCGCGGTGGGTTCCTACATTCATCAAGGAGCCAAAATTGGCGTGCTTGTTGAGTTGAACTGCGAAACCGATTTTGTGGCCAACACCCCCGATTTTCAAGGACTTCTCAGGGATATCTGCATGCACATTGCCGCCGCACGACCCCGTTTCATAGCACGTGAAGAAGTGACAGACGCGGATCTCGCAACAGAACGAGAGATTTTTATCCATCAGGCGAAAGAGTCTGGCAAGCCCGAAAATATCATCGAAAAAATGGTACAGGGCAAAATGGAAAAATTTTATGAGGAAAACTGTTTGTTGGAACAGGCGTTTGTAAAAGACAACAGTGTCACCATTCAAGAATTGATAAAACAGAAGATTGCGCTATTGGGCGAAAACATTGTCGTCGGTAATTTCCGCCGTCTTGAAATTTCTAAATAATTAAGGGGCTGAGTGAGCGAGATTGTATATAGGCGAGCCCTCCTAAAACTGGGAGGGGAAAGTCTGGCAGACGAAAATGCCGGATTTGGTATTGATCAAGACGCAATAAAGAATATTGCCGAAGAGATTCTTGCCGCACATGGTTTGGGCGTAGAATTTGCGATTGTCATTGGTGGCGGTAATATCTTCAGGGGTGCTACTGCGAGTGCTTTAGGGATGGAACGTGTCACGGCAGATCATATGGGGATGCTGGCAACGGTCATCAATGCTCTGGCTCTGCAACATGCATTGGAGTCTGTGGGTTTGCCAACCCGTGTTCAAACCGCTATCGAGATACATCAAGTGGCTGAAGCTTATGTGCGCCGTCGAGCTATCCGTCATCTGGAAAAGGGGCGTATCGTCATTTTTGCCGCAGGCACGGGCAATCCGTATTTTACGACCGATACCGCCGCATCTCTGCGTGCCATGGAAATCAATGCGGACATCATTTTTAAAGCCACCAAGGTCGATGGTGTTTATACGTCGGACCCAATGACCGATAAAGATGCAGTAAAATACGAACACCTCACTTATCTGGATGTTTTGAAGAAGGGCTTGAAAGTGATGGATTCTACTTCTGTCTCCTTGTGTATGGATAATAAATTGCCTATGGTCATCTTCAATGTGCGTGAGAAGGGAAGCATCAAACGTGCATTGATGGGTGAAAAAATTGGAACCAGCGTAGGAGTTGAGTTGTGATTAGCGAATTTAAGAAAAGCAGTGATGATCGGATGCAACAGGCACTGGAGCATTTAAAGGAAGAGTTGGGCAAGCTCCGTACCGGGCAGGCCACTTTGTCGTTACTTGATGGGATCAAGGTAGATTATTACGGAAACAAAACTCCACTCAGTCAAGCCGCAACATTAGGTGCCCCGGACACGCATACCCTCACTATCCAGCCTTGGGATGCTTCTCTGCTCAAAGAAATTGAAAAAGCGATTGTCAATTCCGATCTTGGAATGACTCCCTCAAACGATGGGAAAATGATCCGCCTGAACATTCCTCCTCTTACCCATGACCGACGCTTGCAACTGGTCAAGCTGGTGAAGAAACATGAAGAGGATTGCAAAGTAGCCATTCGGAATGTGCGTAGAGAATTCAACGACAAGATCAAAGCCGCAGAGAAAAAGCATGAAGTCTCTGAAGATGACAGTCGTAAAGCCCATGACGAGATACAGAAGTCAACCGACAAACACATTGCCTCCGCAGGCAAACTGGCTCTGGCCAAGGAAAAAGACCTGCTGGAAACATGATTTCATGATTCCTCGTGAACTGCTCGATCAAATTGATCTCGACCGCCTGCCTCAACACATTGCCGTTATTATGGATGGCAACGGTCGATGGGCACGGAAAAACTTCCTGCAACGTGTCGAAGGACACCGCGAAGGAGTTAAGACCGTTGATCGTGTTGTTACCCTCTGTAGAGAAATCAAAATACCTGCCTTGACGTTGTATTCGTTTTCCGACGAGAATTGGAAGCGGCCCATATCTGAGGTCAGCGCGCTCATGAAGATTCTCGATCATTACCTGAAAAAAGAGATCAAGCGGATGAAGGACGAAAACATCCGTTTCAACACCATCGGTCATATTCACGAATTGCCCGACAACATCCAAAAACTCATTCAATACTCCAAGGATTTTACCAGCGATTGTAATGGCATGGTTCTGACCCTGGCATTGAGTTATGGGGGGCGGCAAGAAATTCTCGACGCTGTCAAACGCATTGCCGAAAAAGCACGTGACGGAGAATTGAAAGTCGATGACATAGATTTTCAGGTTTTTTCCGATCACCTTGCGACAGCCCCGTTGCCCGATCCCGATCTGCTCATCCGGACCAGTGGTGAAAAACGAATCAGTAATTTTTTGCTGTATCAATCTGCGTACACAGAGCTGTACTACACGGACGTTTTGTGGCCCGATTTTAATGAGGCTGAGATGCTCAAGGCCATCATTGATTTTCAACAGCGAGAACGTCGTTTTGGCAAGACTCAGGAACAAATCTACAATACCGGGCAAATCACGCCCTATTGATCTGCGACGGGAGAACCCTTGATTCGTATTCTGACCAGCGTCGTTGGCGTTCCCATTTTATTGGGAATTTTGTTTTACGGCGGTATTTGGGGATTTTTCCTCCTCGTTGCAATCGCTGGAGTCCTCGCCAATCTGGAATTGAGTGCCATGATTTCGCGCTCTGGCAGAAACTGTTTCCCGGTGGTTGGGGCGGTTTTGACTTTCCTCTTGCTTGTAAATTTTCAATTCGGTTCCGGTTATTTTCTGGAGTGGGGCGCGTTCGCGGGATTTCTGATTTTTGGACGCTGGATATGGAAAGAAGTGGATTTGAAAATCGCGCTCGATCAGATCGCCTTCACGCTCTTTGGTGCGTTGTACTGCGGCGGATTTCTTGGTTACTTTTTATTGATCCGTGAAATTCCCGGCGGCGAAAAACTCATTCTGTTTGTTCTGCTGGTCATTTGGGTCGGCGATGCCAGTGCCTATTATGTCGGCAGGAACTACAATGAAAGACTGCTCGCTCCCTTGCTCAGTCCCGGCAAGACCATCGAAGGTGCCTGGGGCGGATTGTTTGGAACTCTGGTGTTTGCGACGATCGGACATTATGTTTTTCTTCAGCAAGTGGGCCTGTTGCATTGTTTGCTTGTTGCGCTCATTTGCGGTATCATCGGTCAGTTGGGTGATCTTGCCGAATCGTTGTTGAAACGCAATTGCGGCGTTAAAGATTCCGGCACATTGCTTCCCGGGCATGGTGGTATTTTGGACCGGATCGACAGCCTGCTGTTTGCCGCGCCGGCCTTCTACCTTTACCTCAAATACCTCGTTGTTTGACGGCCCGTTCTCAGGAACAACTCTCTTGAAAGAGACAAAAAATTTATGAAAACTATATCCATTCTGGGATCAACGGGTTCCATTGGAGTCAATACACTGGATGTTGTCGCGCGTAACCCGGAGCAATTCAAAGTTTGCGGTTTGGCGGCAGGAAACAACATCGACTTGCTGGTCGAGCAGACCCGTAAATTTCGACCGCGAGCCATTTCGGTAATGAATCCCGCGAAACGGGACGAGTTGAAAGATAAATTATCCGGTGAAAAAGTAGAGATTCTGTGCGGTGAAGAAGGCGCGTCTGTGATCGCTTCTTTGCCCGAATCCGATCTGCTGGTTTCTGCCATTGTGGGAAGTGCAGGCCTGGTCCCCACGCTTGCGGGCATTGCGGCGGGCAAAGATCTTGCTCTGGCCAACAAGGAAACTCTGGTGGTCGCGGGCGAGCTGGTTTTGAAAGCGGCCTTGGGAAAATCCAGAATCCTTCCCGTCGACAGCGAGCACAGTGCCATTTTTCAGGCCCTCAATGGCGAATCGCAGAAACGTGTGAAAAAAATTACGCTCACCGCATCGGGTGGACCTTTCCGCACCTTCACTCAGGAGCAAATGGAGCATGTGACGGTGGCCGATGCGCTCAAGCATCCCAACTGGAACATGGGTGCCAAGATCACCATCGATTCTGCGACGATGATGAACAAAGGGCTGGAGTACATTGAAGCAAAATGGCTCTTCGGCCTCGAAACGGAAGTGGATATTGTGGTGCATGCGCAAAGCATCATCCACTCCATGGTTGAGTTTGTGGATACTTCCATCATCGCTCAATTGGGCATCCCCGACATGCGCGTGCCGATCGCATACGCCCTGTCTTACCCTGATCGCTTGCAACTGGATTTGCCCTCACTGGATCTCGCGGCGATTGGTAAATTGACTTTTGAAGCACCCGATTACGAACGTTTCCCCTGTCTCAAACTGGCTCAGGAAGTGTTGCGCGAGGGGAAAACCTATCCCGCCGTATTGAATGCCGCCAACGAAATAGCTGTGCAAGCCTTTCTCGACGAATTGATTTCCTATAAAGAAATTCCAGAAACCATACGTCGAACGCTGGACAGCCACAAAGCGGTTTCCCTCACCTGCATTGAAGATGTGCTTGCGGCCGACCTTTGGGCTCGTGAAAACGCGCGCAAACAAATCACCGTCGTTCACTGATTCTATGTATCGCATTGGCAATGGTTACGACGTTCATCGTCTGGTAGAAGGCAGAAAGCTCATCATCGGCGGAGTCGATGTCCCGCACAGTCTGGGACTCGACGGTCATTCCGACGCCGATGTATTGCTTCATGCGCTTTGCGATGCCCTGCTGGGAGCCTGCGGTGCAGGCGACATCGGTTCCCATTTCCCGGACACCGACGCGCAATGGAAAGGTATCTCCAGTCTCTTGTTGCTTGAAAAAGTGGTTGAGATTTGCGCCCGCTACGGAAGGCAGATCGTCAATATAGATGCAACCATCGTCGCACAGAAACCCAAGTTGGCCCCCCACATCCCGCAAATGAAGCTCAATCTGGCCAAAGCCCTGAAAATCCCCATAGAGGAAATCAACGTCAAAGCCACCACCACCGAGAAACTGGGGTTTGCCGGACGTGAAGAAGGCATTGCCGCATACGCCGTGGTCCTGCTCAAGAAAACCAGCGTTTGAAAAGAGTCTTCGAACTCTGAGTTGAATAAGAGCAGTTTTGCTTTTATTTGTTTTATCGTTTCATTTTACATTCAACGTTAAATTTTATGTCTTCAATCATTCCTGGAATCGATCGGCTTCTCTCCAATCCATCTTCATACCTCAAAGGTAAAAAGATTGGAATGGTCGTCAACCACACCAGCCAGACAAAGGCCGGAGAATACTCCGCAGAGGCTTTTTTAAAATTGAAGGGCTGGTCTCTGGAAAAATTATTTGCGCCTGAGCATGGCCTTTATGGCGTGGCACAGGACATGATTTCGGTTGCGGATACGATGGACCCCGCAACCGGACTGAAAATCATCAGTCTTTATGGCAAAGAAGAGGCATCGCTGACCCCAAAGGTAGAAGACGTGACCGGTCTCGATGAGTTGATTTTTGACATTCAGGATATCGGCTCGCGTTACTACACCTTCATCTACACCATGGCTCATTGCATGGAAACCTGTGCGAAGACGGGAACCCGCATGGTGGTTTGTGATCGGCCCAATCCCATCAACGGAGTGCAGGTCGAAGGAAATCGCGTGGGGGAAGCGTGGAAATCTTTTGTTGGACGCTACCCGTTGGCGAATCGACATGGCATGACGGCGGGAGAGCTGGCAAAAATGTTCAACGAGCATTACGGCATCCACTGCGATTTGTGCGTGGTTCCCATGCAAGGGTGGGAACGTGAAATGTGGTTCGATCAGACCGGACTTTCCTGGACACTGCCATCTCCCAATATGCCGACCCTCGCAACCGCTACGGTGTATCCCGGAATGTGCCTGATCGAAGGCACTCTGCTTTCAGAAGGACGCGGGACGACATTGCCATTTGAATTGTTTGGGGCACCGTTCATCGACGCGCATGCGCTGGCGAAAGAACTGAATGGGCTCAACTTGCCCGGCGTTTATTTCCGACCGCATTATTTTCAGGCCATGTTTCAAAAATGTGCAGGACAAGTGAGCGGCGGTGCGCAGATGCATGTGCGTGATCGCGAAGTTTTCAGACCTCTGTTGACGGGACTTGCAGTGATTCATACCGTTCAAAAAATGTATCCCGCATCCTTTCAATGGCGCGAAGAACCTTACGAATTTGTTTCCGACCGTCTGGCCATCGACCTGCTTTATGGCAATGACGGTTTCAGAAACGAGTGGGTGGGAAAACGAAACAATCTGGAAGGCATAGAACGCAGTTGGGAAGCTGAATTGCAGGAATTTAAAGACCTGCGTTCCAATTACATGATGTATTGAAAAGAATGCTGAAAATACAAATTTCAAAAACATTGCAGGATAAAGTTCGCAAGGGCTTGCCTAAAATTTTCCATTATCAAATCGAGAATGATCCGGGAGGAGAGCCCGGTGACTTGGGAGTGATCTATAATAACAACAACCGTTTTCTGGCGATTGGTCTTTACGATCCGTTTTCTCCTGTTCGTTTTCGAGTCCTGCAAACAGGAAAACCCACTGCGATTTCCATTGAATTTTTCCGCAAGTTGTTTTGCGAAGCCGTAGAAAAACGAAAGCCACTTGCAAAAAATGGCACGACCGGTTATCGCCTGGTCAATGGCGAAGGAGATGGCTTTTCGGGTTTGGTTCTGGATTGTTATGGAGAAGCGGCAGTCCTGAAATTATACGCCATGTGCTGGTTGCCTCATTTGGATGCGATATTAGAGGCCCTTCAGTCGGTCGTGAATTTCAAACAGATCGTTTTACGTTTGAGTCGAGAGATGCAGGACAATTTATTGAGTCATGAATCGTTTTCACATTTTTACGACGGTCAAATATTGGAAGGCGAACCCTTGTTGGCACCCGTTGCCTTCAGTGAGAATGGATTGACTTTTACTGCTGATTTGGTCAAAGGACAAAAGACCGGTTTTTTTCTCGATCAACGAGAAAACAGAGAACGTGTGAAAGAATTGTCAAAGGGCAAAAGTGTGCTGAACGTTTTCAGCTACACCGGAGCATTTTCAGTTTATGCCCGAGCGGGTGGGGCCGAGTCGGTTTTAGAAATCGATGCGAATGGAAAGGCACTGGGGGTTTCGCGTCGTCACTGGCAGATGAATTTTGGTGAAGACGATGCATCTGGTGGAAAAGAATTGAGTCAATTGGAAGGCGATGCTTTTCTTCATTTGGAGGACTTGCATCGAAAGAAGATGCAGTGGGATATCGTAATACTCGATCCGCCTGCATTCGCTCGGAATAAGAAGCAGATCGAAGCCGCACTCAAGTCATATTATCGACTGGCACAGGCTGGAGTCCGTTTAGTGAAAAAAAATGGGATTTTGCTTGCGGCGTCGTGTTCCAAGCCAGTGAGTTCCGTGCAGTTTTTTAATACGATAGTTGGCGGAGTGAAGAACGCGGGGTTCGGCTTTAAGGAATGCGGGAGGAGTGAGCATGCTTTGGACCACCTCACGATTTCCCCTGAAGATAACTACTTGAAGGCTATTTATCTTCAAATAGAATATTGATGGTAAGCAGACTGAGGAAAAGACTTTTGTAAAACAGTATTGGGGTGCTGAAACGAATTTTGGTTTATTGCCTGTTTGACCGGTAAAAAACTTTGGATCGGCTTTTTGAGCTGACCTATGTCACACTCTTTAGTAGTGTTACTTCTTTTTAGGAGCTGCCTTCTTTTTAGGAGCTGCTTTTGCTTTAGGAGCCGCCTTCTTTTTAGGAGCTGCTTTTGCCTTAGGAGCCGCCTTTTTTTTAGG
>PCWG01000010.1:0-156674 GCA_002787235.1 Nitrospinae bacterium CG11_big_fil_rev_8_21_14_0_20_45_15 | reverse complement strand
TGCTTTAGGAGCCGCCTTCTTTTTAGGAGCTGCTTTTGCTTTAGGAGCCGCCTTCTTTTTAGGAGCTGCTTTTGCTTTTGGAGCCGCCTTTTTTTTAGGAGCTGCTTTTGCTTTTGGAGCCGCCTTCTTCTTGGTTGTTGCTTTTGCCTTGGTTGCCATCAAGATCTCCTTCGTTTAATATTTGGCATTCGTTTCAGCACCCAAATATTTAGAAAATATTTTATGCGATACCCATTTAAAGTCAAGAAAATATTAGTCTAAAATGAGTTTTGAAAATAACATGGAACGGTTGGTTTGAAATTGTGGAGGTTTTTTTTGATTTTATACAAAATTTTTCAAGACCAAAAAAAAATAATCCATGCGACGAGTACCCGAGATCAAGCTATTTTAAAGGCTGAAAACGGGTGTTCATATTTTGCATCGTTTAAAAATTTAGAAAAAAATGATTCTGAAAGAAATTTTTATTCAAAATTAGGTGATGAAAATAAAAACGAATTGTATACAGCCCGACAAGTTCACGGGGATAAAATTTATTTGTTAAATGATGAACAAATGACTCCACACTCATTGAGTTCTATTCCTGCCGATGCAATCATAACCCGTATGATCGGAAAGCCCATTGCGGTGGTTACGGCCGATTGCGTCCCGATAATAATCTTCGATCCGGTAGAGCAAGCGATCGCAGTTGTGCATGCAGGAAGAAAAGGCACGTCTTTACGTATTTTTTCTAAAACCATACGTGCCTTGCAATGCGAGTTTGGCTCTAAACCTGAAACTCTATTAGTCGCGTTGGGACCGAGTATTAGAAATTGCTGTTATGAAGTCGGGGAGTCCTGTCGGCAACCTTTTGAAGACAGCGGTTACAACTGGCAAGCTTTGGCAGTGCCTGTGAGTGACGGGAAATTCCTGCTTGATCTTTGTGCGGCTAATCTCGAAGATGGACTGTCTGCTGGGTTGTTTCGTGAGAATGTTTTTTTATCTGAACATTGCACATCCTGTCGTCTCGATTTATTTTATTCTTATCGCAGGGAAGGCACGACGGGACGCATGATCACCGCAGGTATGTTGCTTGATGCCTGAGTGCCCGATACTCTGGGTAAAATGGGACCGTATTTTTTAGTTCGAAGTTGTACAAACAATGAGTGGTTTGCTTTTAAAATTTTTCTTTGATAATTGATTACAACCCATGAAAAAATCACAAAACGACACGTTTGAATTTGCAGTACCTTTCCCAATCGGTTGGATCGATACACAGCCACATATGGTTGAAAACTTTTTGGAAAAGTTGACACCGGAGGAACAGGCGCGCGAAATTCTCCGCTTTCCTGGCCGGAAAAAGATAGACCTTGTGATCTTGAGTCAATGCTCCAAAGAAGTCATGGCACTTTTGCCAGAGGAAGAGGTTTACCAGATGGTCAAGGACGCAGGGGAATCGGAATCTCTTGCGATTTTGTCCATCGCTACGGAAGAGCAATTGCAATACATCTTCGATCTTGAGTGGTGGCGTGGTGACAAGTTTTGCCCTTCGGAAGCTTTGAAATGGCTTGACCTTCTCGATCAATGTGGTGAACCGCAGTGGCTCAAGTGGCTGGTCACGGAAGAGTTTGAGCAGAAGGTCATGGTCATGCAATCTTTGATGAAGGTCTATAAGAACGATGAAATGACCGATTCTTATGAGGGAGTGGAGAATTTAGAGCATTACACTCTCGACGGTGTTTACGATATTTATTTCAAAGTGGAAGAAACGGGGGCGTTGAAGAAATTTCTCATGTTGTTACGTTCCACCGAAGAGGAGATTTACTTTTCGTTGATGGAAGCGATCATCTGGTATCCCGTTACGCAAACCATTGAACGTGCCTATCATTGGCGCACGAATCGAACTGCAGCACGAGGCATTCCTGAATTTGAGGAAGCGATGCAGATCTACAGTCCATTGAATCCATCGGTATTGACAGAGTTGCCACCGGACCCGGATGACCTGAGATATTTCGAAGGTCAGGCCGCGCCGCTTTATCCCATGGTCGATGGTTTTGCCCCTTCATTTTTGAAACAAAGCCTGCTTCTTTTGGATCGCACTCGGCGTATGGATGCTCTGGGTTGGGAAATGGTCCTCATCGCGAACAAGGTAATGGTTGCGGATAAAAAAGAACCTTCACAACCTGAAGCGCGTAACGAATGCCTGCGAAAAGCCATGGCCTATATCAACATTGGTCTGGAGGTGGGTGCGGAAGGAGATCCTAAAAAGGGTGCTCGCCTGTTGGAGAAAACCTGGGTGCAGTCTTTGTTTCAGGTCGGGCATGAAAGATTGTTGACTTTGAAAGCCACGGCACAAAAATTGATTTCCGAGCGCGGTGCATTTTTAGAATTTTTGATTCCTCCCGCCGACAAAGAACGCCTTGCGGCTTTGGTAGAGCGTTTTCCTCTTGCCAGCGAATTGGGGAAAGGGACGGGACCGTCCTGGTCGTTCAGAGAATTTCAGTCGCTGGAGGAAATCGTAGGAATGGAAGATTTTCTGGAACGACAAAAGTTTCATGTGCGATTCGCAACCCATGTTTTGTCTCTGCTTCCCAGCGATATGGATCGTCTGGTTGCTGAGTGTTCTTTTCCAGAAGACAGCGAGTCAATGAACATCGTTATTTTGACAGCAACTGCACTGGCCCGCTTTGTTATGTTCAAGGAAATTTCTTGTGAGCCTCTCAATGAAGTTGCGGCGAAAAGTTTTATAGAAATGTTTTTTCTTCCCAATATTCATGCCGGCGATATCAAACAACCTCAGCCGCATATAGAGGGCACTTTTGTCGAAGCGGCATTAAAATGCCCCATGGCATGGACCGAAGACGATCAGCGTTATTGCAGAGAATTGATTGCCTACAGTATGGGACATCTGTGCGATCAATTGGGAGGTTTGAATCCCAAAGGAACGATTGAGTGGAAATACATTCGTGCGATTTGTATAAAATGGGGCCGCAAAAGTTAATGCTTTTTTATTTTAAAATGAAACAAAACAGTGTAGAATTCCGCATCTTTTAAAAGACAAGCGAGGAAATTATGACGGAAACGAAGGAACCCGCCAAAGAAGAAAAAAAAGAGGGCGAGGAAATTAAAAAAGAATTGGGCATCATGGACTCTTATGGGTCTTTCCCGGTTTGGATGCTCAAGGGCATTCAGTTGATAACCCCAGATATTCTAATTACCAAAACTCCGGCCCCAAAACCCAAAGTACGTAACTGACCCTAATTATGAGCAAAATAAAAAGGGCTTTGATCAGCGTTTCCGACAAGTCGGGAGTCGCTGATTTTGCGCTCAAACTGCACCAATCCGGAGTGGAAATCCTTTCCACAGGCGGCACAGCTAAACTGCTGGAAGAAAACGGCATCCCGGTAACACCCGTGTCTCAGGCTACGGGATTTCCAGAGATGATGGACGGTCGTGTCAAAACCCTGCATCCTAAAATACATGGAGCCATTCTGGGGCGTCGCGATGTTGCCGAACACATGGCGGCTATGGAAACCCACGGCATTCAGGCCATTGATCTGGTTGTTGTCAATCTCTATCCCTTTGAACAAGCGGTCTCTAAAGAAGGTTGCGATCTGGCTACGGCGATAGAGAATATTGATATCGGCGGACCTTCCATGGTGCGTTCTGCGGCAAAGAATTTCAACGATGTGACCATCGCGGTGAATCCTGAGGATTACGAAATCATCCTTGCGGAAATGAAGGAAAATAACGGCGCAACGTTGCAAGCGACCCGCATGCGACTGAGCCGCGATGCGTACGCGCACACGGCACGTTATGATTCGCTCATTTCAGCGTATCTGACAGAGCAGTTGGAGGAAGAGTCGCGATTCTCACCGCTTCTTCTGCCAGCGTTCGAGAAAATACAGGATCTGCGTTATGGTGAGAACCCGCATCAATCTGCGGCATTTTATCGTGAACCGAGTCCGCGTGCGGCCGACATTGTTTCTGCGAAGCAATTGCAGGGCAAAGAACTCTCCTACAATAATATTCTGGATCTGAATGCGGCGTGGGAACTGACGGTAGAGTTTGAAGCCCCTGCGGCGGTCATCATCAAACACACCAATCCTTGCGGTGTTGCACTCGACGAGGATATTCTCAAGGCTTTTATCAAAGCCAGAGAAACCGACCCGACTTCGGCATTTGGTGGCATCATCGGTCTCAACCGCACGGTTTCTGCGGAGTTGGCTGAAGAAATAGCCAAAAATTTTGTAGAAGCGGTTATAGCACCGGGCTTCGTGCCGGAAGCACTTGCCATTTTCAGTAGCAAAAAAAATGTCCGCTTGATGGAGATGCCTGCGGTTAATTCACCACGACCCAAGCGGGATTTTGATTTCAAACGTGTCGGCGGCGGGTTGCTGGTTCAGGATCGCGATGCGGTGGTCTATGGTCCCGATGCATTGAAGACAGCATCGAAAATAGAGCCGGATGCGCAAACTCTGGAAGATTTGAAATTTGCCTGGACGGTTGCCAAACATGTCAAATCCAATGCCATTGTCTATGCTAAAAATCTGGAGACACTGGGGGTTGGCGCGGGACAAATGAGCCGGGTCGATTCTGCAAAAATAGCGGTTTCCAAAGCCAACAAATCATTGGAAAATTGCGTGATGGCATCGGACGCCTTCTTTCCTTTTCGCGATTCCATCGACACGGCCGCAGAATGTGGCGTCAAAGCCATTGTTCAACCCGGCGGCTCCATCCGCGATGAGGAAGTGATTCAGGCGGCAGATGAACACGGCATTGCGATGGTCTTCACCGGTATGCGGCATTTCCGACATTAAGAATTATTCCTGAAATCAGACGACAAGCGTACGCTTTGTCAGGTGGGCTTTCGCTGGTGAGAGGGTTTGTGTGGACGACGCTCAATGACTTTTTGTTTTTCTGATGCAAAAAAATAACCGCCCGGTTTTTTAACCGGGCGGTATTCGTTTGAACTTCTGTTGTCTCCTGCCTTGCTTCAAACTCTAATATAAAATCAGATTTTCAGGCTTCAACTTCGGCAAGGTGATCGACTTCATCAGCTCATGTGCGGTGTCGATATCGTAGGGGTTGCCGAGAACCTGCAAGTACTCCAGGTTTTTCAGTGTGGAAGATTGAATCAAGGCTTTGATTCCTTCAGCACTGATCTGATTAGCGAGCAGATCGAGTTCTTTGAGATTCCCCAATTTATCAGAGCTGGCGATGGCCTTGGCCCCATTGTCTGTGATCTGGTTGTTGTCGAGATTCAAAACTTCCAGAGAGCGGGCATTGTCTGAATTTATGATGGTAATGGCACCTGCATCGCCCAATTTGTTGCGTGAAAGGATCAAATTTTTCAAGTGCGTGAGGGTGGTGGACTGAGCGATGGACTGAGCCCCTTTTTCAGTGATTTCATTACCCCACAGGGAAATCTTTTCTGCATGTTTGAAGGTCTCTGAACTCGCGAGAATCTGGACTCCCTCATCTCCCAGCTTATTGCCTTGCAGGGCGAGCGTTTTTACATTCGCCAGTTCTGGAGTGTTGGCCAATACGGTGATCCCTTCCACTCCGATTTGTGATCGGTTCAGGTTGATGCCCGTGCCATCGGGGCTGGTGCGTTCCTTAATATGCGCGGGAACATCTGCGGGTGGACCCGAGGGACCGTAATGATGGCCTCCATGACCACCGCCGTGACCTCCACCATGGCCGCCGCCATGCTTCCCGGCACCTTCATGCTTTCCAGCACTTTTTTGATGTTTGCTGGCATCGTAGGCCCAACCGGGCTGAGAAATCAAAATTCCCAGAAAGAAGACCACTGCAATGTGACTTGCCTTTCGTATCATGAAACTCTCCTGTAAAGGGTTGGGGGCATTGCATAAACCAACGGAACGACATTCTGAGGGTTGGCCCCGGATGATTCTGGGTCGCGCTTTGCATATTATCCATCAACGATTCGACCTGTTTTTAAGAAAAGTGTAACAGAATGAGAATCAAACTTCCGCTCAATTTTTTAGAGGAAAAAAATTTAAAAGTATTTTATATGCTTGCAGGAATTGCGGGCATTTTTTTAATTCACCCAAATCACATGAGCTTGATGGGCATGAAAGCCTGATCCATATTTTTAATGCGGATGTTGATGTCCTTGATCGGATAAACCGTGACTTGGGTATTCGAGGTGGCGATGGCTTGATTGATGTGACCCCCGCGGTTTTCGTTGACCTCATATCCGTGCAAATGCAAGGGATGTCCCGGCACAGACAACACTTGCTGAATGGTTGGATTGACGCCATACAAGCCTTGCAGGTTCCAGTTTCCTTTCGCGTATTCAATGAATTTAAAATTGTCTTTGAGTGAATAACCATCACTCAAATCCATCCCCCCCAGGGGGATGTGGCATGCGGCGGTGGATTGCACGTCCGTCAGTTTTCCCCTGATGTGGATTGCTGCGAGCCCCAGATTTTCTTGCGGAAATTCATTTTCAATCCATAGGTGAATGTTTTCACCGGCGGACAAATTGTATTCTTTTACATATTGAGGATCGCATATCGCAATCGCCATGAACGGGAACTGGGGTTGAGTGTCATTGGGACCGATGACAGGGCTTTGCAAATTTTCTTCATGATCGGGATGATCGAAATTGAGGTTGATCACTTTCCCCGCCGGAGTGCTTTCGGGATCGGCCCATAAAAACGAGGGTTTCCCGACCGCGCCTTCCACCATGGCTTCGCCATTGCGTTTGTACCAGTTCGTGGTTCCCAATCCTATAACGGGCCAATTTTTTTCAAAACCGGAAATTTCCTGCACAATTTCTTCGATGTTTGAAAAATGGAAAAAATCGCCCTTCAATAGTCGCTCGACGGTGTTGTAGGCGAGGAGAATGGATCTCTGATTGTTTGTGATGAGTGTCATGGCAGATTCCAGTGGTCAGCAGGGTTCAAAGAATACTTTAAGTCCGCTGGTATTTAACTCCTACAGCGGGATATGTTCCCGGCAAAGCAGTTCTGTGTCTTTGGGGTTTAGATTTTCCTGTGTCAATCCACAGAAAAACTTGTTCTCTGTAATTTTCTGATTATAGCGGCAGGTTTTGCAGATGCCGAATGCGTTCATTCCGTTTATTTTTTGCATTGCGGTCAGGAATTGTTTCAGGTTTTCTATGAGCTGTGTCTGCTCTTTCTCTTGCATTCCCGCGCAGGCTCTTTGCGCGGCGGGGGAAGGCATTGTTTTCTCCAATAATTTCTGGCCGGCACGCGTCACATTCAAATGCACGACTCTACCATCTTTTTTATCCGCATTTTTTTTGATAAATCCCTTGCTCTCCAAAGTCGCCAAAGTCTGCGAGACCGTTCCCTTCGTCAAACCGAGATACTCAGTGACCCCTTGCACGGTGTTTGAATAACGGTTGGAGCGATTCAGAAAATGCAGGGCATTGAGCTGTATCGGTTGCAGGTTGTGTTCTGCACCCACCCATCGGATTTCTGAATCGAACAGGCGGGAAATTCTTTCGATGTATTCATGTAAAAGTAAAGCGTTCATGAAATTATTGTATCGAATCGAAATTAATTTGACAAATTCTTTTTCTAAAGCTAACCTTTAAACTAGTTTCGACTCAATACTATTTTTTAAAAGGAGTTTCAAGATCATGAAGCAAAAGGCAATTATTTTCTTATTCACCCTCCTGTTGCCGATCGGAGCGCAGGCCCATGCGGAGACATCGCAAATTGCATACCCGGAAGGTTATCGGCATTGGACGCATATCAAATCCATGCTCATTGAGCCGGGGCATCCTTTGGAGAATCCGTTCCAAGGCTTGCACCATGTTTATGGAAACGACAAGGCGATGAACGGACTCAAGAGCGGCAATTACCCTGAAGGTTCGGTTTTGGTTTTTGATTTGTTGAACTACAAGCAGGGGGGGCAAACAATTCAGGAGGGGGCAAGAAAACTGGTGGGTGTGATGGTGAAAGATTCAAATTCCTTCAAATCTACGGGGGGGTGGGGGTTTGAAGGGTTCGCAGGGGACAGCAAGGCCCAGCGTCTTGCAGGCGATGGCGGCCAGAGCTGTTATGCCTGCCATGCTTCTCAGGAAACGTCGGGTTATGTTTTTTCCAAGATGCGGAAATGACTGTAGGGGATGAACAGAAGGAATATTTGTTGAGTGTCTCACTTTTTCCCACATGTAACTCATTTAAGGAGAATTTTAATGATTCAAGCGACTTTTTACCACGCAGGGTGTCCCGTTTGTATTGAAGCAGAGCAAGGTTTTGCCACGGCCATGAATCCATCGGTTTATACCGTGGAAACCGTTCATCTCGGAGAAGACAAGAGCCGGATTGCGGAAGCCGAAGCGATGGGAGTCCAGTCGGTCCCCGCTCTAGTGATAGAAGGGGTTCCGTATCACATCAATTTTGGTGCTTCCATCGCGGATTTGAAATAGCCATATCCTGATCGGCGGTCGGGTTTGATCCGGCCGTCGGTTCTTTTTCTAAAAAGTATTTGGCATCTCTTGTTTTGAAAATGAAAGATTTTCCCGCTCTCCCGATGATTCTCTTCTGATAAAATCACTTTTTCCGAGGAAAAATCCTACCTGTAGAAATTATTTGTTGAAAATATAAATCAGGCTCGACAGATGTAATCTCTTATGAAATAGTAATTTATTCAAATTTTTACTATAGAAAATCCATATTTTTTCCGATCAATAATAGTCAGACCATAATATGTTTTATTCAGGGAGATCTCTGTTGGAATTATACGTTGGGAATAAGTTTGCCAGTCGTTTTTGCTCATTTTTTCTTATTTTTCTGTTTTTGAGTGTGGTCTTTGGTTTTTTTGAGGGGCAAACTCTTGCTCAGGCGCAGAAGGTAGAGAAAAAAACAGCACCCGCTAAAACAATAGAGCAAAAGGCAGGCAAAGAGCCGGAGCCGGCCAAAAAATCAGACAAGCCGATGCGTGTTGGGGTGGCAAAAGCGGAGATGATTCAGGAAACAAACAAAATTGAGTTACCCGGCAATGTATTGCCCTGGGCTACATCTCGATTGGCGGCGGAAGTCGAAGGTCGTGTGGAAAAAATCATGGCAAATGAGGGCCAGGCTGTGGCGGCGGGGATGCCTCTGATTTATCTGCGCACGCAACCTCTCAAGCTGGAGCTGGAAGTGGCTCAGGCAGAGCGTGAGATGACGTCCAATCGGCTTCAGGAAATGGTTGCAGGGACGCGCCCGGAAATCATTGCCGCAGGACAGGCCGCTTTAAAGAATACAGAAGCGGCTTTGAAACTGGCGCAAACGGAGCTGGCTCGCATTGAAAAGCTGTTCAAGGAGGGCGTGCTGAGCAGTAATGATTTTGACAATGCGAAAACGGCAGTGGATCGCGCGCAAGCCAATCATGATGAGAAAAAGGCGCAGTTGGATGAGTTGGTGGCCGGGGTTCGCGCGGAAGAAATCAGACAGCAGGAGTCTCGACTGCTGGCGGCGGATGCGCAGATAAAACGCATTGTGGATAATATCGACCGCTCTATAATTTTTGCTCCTTTTGACGGTGTGGTCATTGAAAAATTGACGGAAGTCGGGCAATGGTTGGAAAAAGGTGATCCGGGGATGACCTTGATCGCTACCAATCCTATCAAGGTCGAAGTTCATGTTCCGCAACGCCATTTGTATCGAGTCACCGAGGGCATCAAGGTCGATATTATTTTAGAGTTGCGACAGGAAGATATTCCCGACTCTGTTTTTAAGGGACGGGTGATCGAGATCATTCCCTTTGGGAATTCTGCATCGCGTACGTTCCCTGTGCGTATTGAGGTCGAAAATCCGAAATCCATTTTAACAGCGGGAATGCTGGTCAAGGTGGTCTATCAACCTCCGCAGACGCCTTCCAAAAAAATCTATGTCCCCAAAGATGCGCTGGTTCGCTCGCCGGATGAAGTGGCGGTGTGGGTGGTGCGTCCCGATCCAGAGCAGGGGATGGCGGCATTCAAAATCATGGTCACACCCGGTGAAGAAAAAAACAGCATGGTGGCAATTTCTCCGAAGAAGGGAAGAATCAGAGCCGGGGAAAAAGTGGTGATTCAGGGTAATGAGCGTCTTCGCCCTGGAGTGAGTGTAGAAATAATCAATGAGAAATCCCACTAGCCGCTTTATATGAAACTGATTGAGCATTCGTTAAAATATGGCGTGACCGTTGCAGTTGGGGTGATCATGATCGTCCTGTTCGGAATCATGTCCTTGTTCAGGATACCGGTCCAACTGGTTCCCGATGTGAGCCAGCCGGAATTGACAGTGACCACGGATTGGCCGGGTGCGAGCCCTGAAGAAGTGGAACGCGATATCATCGATGAACAGGAGAAGCATCTCAAGTCGATTTCGGGTTTGATCGAAATGAAAAGCCTGGCGCAGACCGGGAGAGCGGAAATTTACCTGACGTTTCGCACCGGTGCCGATTTGCAGGAGATGCTGGTACGTACCTCCAATTCTCTTCAGCAGGTTTCGTCTTATCCGGAAAATGCGGATGAGCCCATCATTAAAACCATCAACGTTTCCGATCGTCCGATCGGCTGGTTCGTTCTTCAACCCCTGCCTGAAATGCTGGACAAGGTCGATGTTTATCAATATCACGACTTTGCAGAAAATGAGATCAAAACCCGATTTGAACGTATTCCCGGAGTTTCGGACAGCGAGGTGCGTGGCGGAAGTCCGCTGGAAGTCCATGTGATATTCAGTCCGGATGCGCTGGCAGAACGTGGCGTCAGCATTGTGCAACTGCGGGAGGCTCTGCGTAGCCAGAACAGAAATATCAGCGGTGGCGATTTTGATGAAGGCAAACGTCGTTACATTGTGCGCACACGTGGCGAATATCGCTCGACAGAAGATATTGCGAACACCATCCTTTCTCAAAAGGATGGACGCATTGTTTATATCAAAGATGTTGCGGAAGTAAAGCTAGCGTACGACGAATTGCGTGCTTACGTGCGACACAATGGCCTGCCTGGAATTGCGATCAACGCACGTCGAGAATCGGGTTCTAATGTTCTGACGGTAATGAAGGAGTTGAAAGCGGTTCAGAAGGATTTGAACGAAAATATTCTCAAATCCATGGGTTTGTATTTGGTTCAAACCGCTGACAAGACGGAATACATTACCCGGTCTATCGACATCGTGCAGATGAATCTGGTGATTGGAGGTTGTTTTGCGGTTGTTATTCTTTTGTTGTTTCTGCGCAGTTTTTACAGCACGTTGATCATCGCGCTCTCTATTCCAATCAGCGTGATTGGAACTTTTCTGGTGGTTACCTTGATGGGACGAACCATCAATGTGATCATGCTCGCGGGCATGGCGTTTGCTGTCGGTATGGTTGTAGACGCTTCTATCATCGTTCTGGAAAATATTCATCGTCACCGTCAGCTGGGGAAAGATGTCATTACGTCTGCACTTCAGGGGGCGGAAGAAGTTTGGGGCGCGATACTGGCGACCACTTTGACAACGCTGGTGGTGTTTATTCCCGTTCTCTTCATTGAAGAGGAAGTGGGGCAGTTGTTTCGCGATATCGCCGTTGCGATCAGTGCTTCGGTCACATTGTCCCTGATCGTCAGTATTCTGGTCATACCTGTGATGAGCAAGCATTTGTTGAAATATGAATCAATGCATGTTTCGGATCGGCGTTCCTTTTTTGGCAAACTGTTTCAGAATCTTTTGGGATTGGTTCCGCTGGCGCAACAATTCAATCGAATGGTCGTTGGCACGCTGGAAATATTGTTTAAATCCAAAACACTTCAATTGGTG
The DNA here is from genome assembly GCA_002787235.1 of Nitrospinae bacterium CG11_big_fil_rev_8_21_14_0_20_45_15. Classification (GTDB taxonomy): domain Bacteria; phylum Nitrospinota; class Nitrospinia; order Nitrospinales; family VA-1; genus Nitrohelix. The sequence continues at coordinate 144,930 of PCWG01000010.1, read as the reverse complement.
ACCATCCTTGCACTCGTCATTGGCCCGACTTATGCGGCCTGGAAGATGCTCCCGAAAACCGAATACCTGCCTGAGGGGGACCAGAACGTTATCATCGGCATGATGATTCCTCCGCAGGGTTACAACATCGATGAGATGCACCGCATCGGTAATGAATTGGAAGAGATTTATAAACCTTACTGGGAAGCCGCTTCAGGAAGCCCGGAAGAAGCCAAATTGAAAGGGCCTGCGGTCAGAAACTTTCTTTTCATTGGAAGCGGGGGACGTTTGTTCACGGTGGTGAAAGCGAAAGATCCCGAACGCGCGAAGGAACTCATCCCCATTTTGAAGGAGGAGTTGCAGAAGGTACCCGGAATGATTGCGGTGACGCGTCAATTGTCCCTGCTGTCGAGTGCGTTCCGTGGTTCGCGGGGTATCGAGATCAATCTCATGGGGCCGGATCTCAGGGTACTCACAGCGATGACGCAGACGGCTTTTTTTAAATTGAAAAAACTCATGCCCGATGCGTCCTTGCGACCGGTTCCGGGAATGGAGTTGGGGCAACCACAGATTCAGGTGATTCCGCGCTGGTTGGAAATGGCTGAAACAAAACTCGATGTGTTTGAACTGGGTTATGCCATCTCGGCGATCATGGATGGTGTTTATGCAGATGAAGTTTATCTCGATTCTGAAAAGCTGACCGTGCCGTATCTGCCGCGCGATGGCATCGATCTGGTTCTCATCAGTCGTGAAAAAGATATTCAGCGCACGCAGGATGTTGGCAATATCATCATCAAAACTCCGGGAATGCTTGCGGTTCCTGTCAATACAGTTGCGGATATAGAATCAACCGTCAGCTCTGAGCAAATTCAGCATTTTGAGCGTCAGCGTTCCATCACTTTGGAAGTGGTTCCACCACTAACGATGACGCTGGAAGAAGGGATTGAAATTGTAAACAGGGAAATTGTCGAATCGTTCAGAAGTGAAGGCAAGCTGACTGGAGGTTATTCCATACGTCTTACGGGTAACGCAGACAAACTGGAGAGCACGCGCAAAGCGATGGGAGGAAATTTTATTCTGGCAATTTTTATCACCTATCTTTTGCTGGCGGTGCTTTTTCAGCACTGGGGTTTCCCGCTGGTCATCATGTTGAGTGTGCCGTTGGCGGCTGTGGGCGGTGTGTTTGGATTGTGGGTTCTCAACCGTTTTGTATTGCAACCGCTGGATGTGTTGACCATGCTTGGTTTTATCATCCTCATTGGCGTGGTGGTTAACAACGCCATTTTGATTGTTTACCAAAGCCTGCAAAACATTCGGGAAAACATGATGGAAGCGAAAGACGCGATCATTGACAGCGTGCGAATCCGTATTCGCCCGATTTTTATGAGCACCTTCACAAGCTTGTTCGGATTGATGCCACTCGTGGTGGTTCCTGGAGCAGGCACCGAAATCTACCGTGGAATTGGTGTTGTCATTCTTTTTGGCCTGTTTTTCAGCACCTTGTTCACACTGGTCCTCATACCCTGTTTGATGAATCTCACCGTTTCCAAAAAAGTCGACTCGAATAGCTGACAAGCAAAGGCTCATCCCCGAACAGTTGCCCTGACCCGTCCATCACGCGACGCATTGAATATTTTTTTTAATCGTCGTCCTTTGGAAATTTCTGTTATTATTATTCCTGTTTTTTAAACCATTCCCGGCCTCTCCTGCTGGAAACCACACAAATTTATTTAATTAAGGATTTAAAGTTCTATGGGATTTACCTGTGGCCTTGTCGGCCTCCCCAATGCGGGAAAATCTACCCTGTTCGGTGCGTTGACCCGGACCAAAGCTCTGGCGGGGAATTATGCTTTCACGACCATTGAACCCAATAGCGGAATCGTGCCTGTTCCCGACAAGCGTTTGGACATCATCGCCAGTTACGTCAAGACCAATAAGATCATTCCCACGTCGATGGAGTTTGTTGACATTGCCGGGCTCATCAAGGGTGCGTCGAAAGGCGAAGGATTGGGCAACAAGTTTCTGGGACATATTCGTGAGGTGGATGCCATTGCTCATGTTGTCCGTTGTTTTGATGACGCAAACGTGCCGCACGTGAGCGATGTGATCGATCCGGTTTCTGATATTGAAACCATCAATACCGAACTGATGATTTCCGATCTGGAGTCCCTCGAACGCAGAAAACTCAAAATTGAAAAGCTGGCAAAATCGGGTGATAAAGAAGCGCGCATGCAAATCGAAGTGATCGGTAGATTGGTCGACTGTCTCGATAAAAACCAGCCGGCGCGAACCCTCACTGATTTGAACAGCGAGCAAACCCGATACCTCAAAACGCTGTCTCTTCTCAGTGCCAAGCCGGTGCTTTATATTTGTAATGTCATGGACCCCAGTGATGTAGAAAACGATTATGTGCAAAAGGTCAAAAAAATTGCCGAGCAGGATGGCTCGTCCGTAGTCGCGCTCGCAGGTAAGATTGAAGGGGAGATCATGGAGATTGAAGACCCGGAAGAGCAGAAAATGTTTATGGATGAAATGGGGTTGACGGAAACGGGACTGGACCGCATGATCTCCGCAGGTTATGGATTGTTGGAGTTGTCGACCTATTTCACAGCGGGAATCAAGGAAACCCGGGCCTGGACCATTCCTAAAAATGCCAAGGCTCCCGTAGCGGCAGGAGTCATCCATAGCGATTTTGAAAAAGGATTCATCCGGGCCGAAGTCTACAGTCTGGAAGATTTGATCCAGTGCAAGTCGGAAGCGGCGATCAAAGATGCGGGAAAATTAAGAATCGAAGGCAAAGAGTACGTTGTGCAAGATGGCGACATCATGCATTTCCGATTCAACGTATAAAACTGCCGGGATTGTCCATTGAATCGGAAGAGTTTCGTTTGAGTGGAGAAGGTGTACTCACTCACTAACATCACTTTTTAAGTGCGGTTGATAGTCTGGATTTTCAAAGATTTGATTATTGCGTAAAATCAACGGGTGAGCGGAAAGAATTTGAGGGTGGGGGGTGCCTGCAAATAAAGACAGGTCATAAAGGCACAAGGCCGAAGCATTGCTTCCAGGAAAAAAATGGTTCAGCTCACATTCGCATTTCACAAAATTGTCGATGCTGGTTTGACACCCGCCGTCACAGGGAACATCACCTATCAGCCTTAAGCCAGAGAAACGTTCTTTTGGGGTGGTTTCGGAGTAGTTTTTCAACTGACTTATCATGTGGTCAGGATCGAAATACCCTAATGATAAAAAAGTACTCTTTTGATCGACAATAGAAAGTTGACCCGAGGCCATTGCCGAATCGGTATCAACGCTCAATTTTTGCAAAGCTCGGATGATCGCTGAATGGTCCTCATTGCGATCAATATAGAGAACCCGCTCTCCTCCCTCCAATCCTATCATAATGAAATAGGAAACAATCATGTTCCGTTCTTTTTCGGAGCGGTAGAACATGCAGATATGATCGCCTGGTTTGCAACGATCTATCAATTCATTTGCCTCGTAAGGCATGATGTGGGAGCTGTTCATGAGGAGTAATTTAAATATAAAAAGTGAAATCTTTAAAAATAAAGTGCTTATTTTAGACTAAAAATTTTTCATCTGCAAATTGCAAATAAAAAAATACAGAATGTGTCTGAAGCTGATCGCAAGTGGGATTGTCAGCTGAATCGCCAGGCTTTTGTTTGCGAAGGGGATGCCTTCACTCAACAAGTTCTTTTTTTAAAGGCGGTTGATAGTGCAGATTTTCAAAGATTTTATTATTACGTAAAATCAAAGGGTGAGCGGAGAGAATTTGAGAGTGGTGGGGAGAATCTTCTGGAAATAAAGACAGGCTATAAAGGCACAAGGCCGAAACATTGCTTCCGGGAAAAAAATGGTTCAGCTCACGTTCATATTTCACAACATTGTCGATGCTGGTTTGACACCCGCCGTTGCAGGGTACGTTGCCTATTATTCTTAAGCCAGAAAAACTTTCTTTTGGGGTGGTTTCGGAATAATTTTTCAATCGATTGATCATGCGATCAGCATCGAAATCCCCTGATGATAAATAAGTGCTATTGCAATCCGTGATGGAAAGTTGACCCGAGGCCATCGCAGAATCTGTATCAACGCTCAATTTTTGCAAAGCTCGGATGATCGCTGAATGGTCCTCATAGCGATCAATATAAATAACCCGCTCTTCTCCCTCCAATCCTATCATAATGCAGTAGGAAACAATCATGTCCCGCTCTTCTTCGGATCGGTAGAACATGCCGATATGGTCGCCTGATCTGTAACGATCTATCAGTTCATTGACCTCTAAAGGGATGATGTGGTGGCTGTTCACGAAAAAAGTATATTTGAATTTTCAATTGAGACTTCTTGAGAAAAATAAGCGTTCATTGTAGGCCAAAAGATTTACATTCACAACCTTAAAAAAGAATTTTAGAAAATATCTGAGGTTGATCGCAAAGTGCTTTTTATTTCTTTGGCAAGATATCTGTTACAAAAGGATCGGGTTTTTCGATAATTTAAAGGATATCAAATTTACTGAAAGCGAAAGCTTGACTATCCTCGCTAAAGACATTATTCTGGTCTTCCGAATTTTAACTCAAATGTCTCTCTTATGCCTCTTATAAAAAGCGTGACAAAATTACTCATAGTTGATGATGAGGTTGAGCTGTGTTCGCTGTTAAAATATTTTTTTGAGGATCAGGGATATCTTGTTGGGGTGGCGTACGATGGGGAGGACGGAATTGCAAAGGCTAAAAGTATGCAACCTGATCTGATTCTATTAGACATTCGGATGCCCGTTGTCAATGGTCTTGAGGCATTAAAAAGAATTAAAGAATGCAGTGTCGCCCTCGTCATTATGATGACCGCTCTTGCTGATATGGCATTGCTTGATAAATGTCTTGCGGCAGGAGCACATTCTTACATATTCAAACCGTTGGATCTTGATTATCTGCAGAAGACTGTTGAGGATACCGTGAAGGAAGAATTGGAGAGAGAAATTGCCCCAATTCTTTGGAGTGAAGAACTCGTTACAGGCTATGATGATATTGATGAGGATCATAAACGTCTTAACCAGATGCTCAACAGGGTCAATGCGGGCTTCAACGATCGTGTTGACATGAGAACCCTTCATGCACTTTTTTCTGATTTTTTAATCCATTGCCTAGAGCATTTTGAGAGGGAAGAGAGACTCCAAGAGCAAATAGGGTATTTGGAAATAGAGTTTCATGAGAAGGAACATCAATTTATACTTGGCGAAGCGGAGAAAATAAAAAATCATTTATCCGCTATCGACGAGGTAGATCAGGCCAGTCTCGATACATTTCATTTATTGCAATCATTCAAAATTCTCTGGTATCAACATTTAATAACAGCTGATAGGGAGTTGTCGAATTGTTGACTTGTTGTTCCAGTTTTTGCCGGAAGTTTGAAATCCGCAACCATCTGTAGTTTTACAGATGGTATTATTGTCACCCCCGCTGAATTCCTTCCAAAAATTTCCCGTTTCGTTTTTCAGTCCAGAATGTTAGAGTTTTTCAATTTGGAATCATTCCCCCTGTTCTCATATTGGCTACTTTTGATCGCATCTTCTTCTAGATTGCGAGGAAAGACTGACTGGTAACTTTTGATGATTGTTTCTTCACTGGATACCCTCGTCGTTGGAATTTATCTCGCAGGTATGCTTCTCATTGGTTTCCTTGTCTCCCGGAATATAAAAAACTTTATAGATTTTGCTCTTGCAGGACGATTGCTGAGTGTGCCTTTGCTTGCAGGCACGCTCATCTCCACATATTACGGGTTGGATGTCACCTTTGGCTCCTCTGAAACCGCTTACCTTGAAGGGGTTTCGACATTTTTTGTTTATAGCCTGCCTTTTTATTTATGTTATCTGGGCGTTGCTTTTTTTATTGTGCCGCGCCTTTTTAAATTGAACGTCAGCTCGATTCCCGAAACCATTGCGCATTATTACGGTCCGGGCGGAAGAATTCCTGCCATACTCGCAACGCTGTTTTATAGCCTGCCCATAGTTTCAGTGGCAGGACTCGGGATACTGGGGCATTTCTTTTTTGGTATCGATCCGCTCGTTGCCGCGTGTCTGGGCGCAGGCATTGCCGCGCTCTACACTCTGTTTGGTGGGTTGCTGGCCGATGTCGTGACGGATTCCTTACAATTTTTCATCATGTGTCTGACACTCGCATTAGCGGCTTGTTTTGCGATGTCTGAAATAGGCACTCCCGAGCAATTGCAACTGACGATGCCTCCCAAATTCTTTCAACCCATGGGAACTTTGTCCACAGCCGACATTCTCATCTATGCGGCGATATCCTTGACGCCTCTCGTTGAGCCCGCATTTTATCAGCGAATCTTTGCGTCACGGTCGGCACAGTCTGCTACACGGGCTTTGATACTCAGTACCTTTATATGGATGGCACTCGATTGGATTGTGATATATCTGGGAATCGTTGGGAAGTACATGGTCGCGCAAGGAACGCTCGCCGGCAGTCTGGATGCGTCAGAAATCATTCTTCACGTTTCAGCCTATCTGTTGCCATCGGGCTTGTTGGGATTATTTATCGCGGGTTGTGTGGCAACGGCCATGTCTACGGTGGATTCCTATGCCTTGATTTCTGCCAGCAGTCTGGTTTACGACGGACTCCATTTTTACAAAAAGGAGGGGTTGAGTGACAAGCAACTGCTCCTCTTTACGCGGGTTGCCATCGCCGGGGTGATCACTCTTTCTATGCTAATTTCTTTTCGATTTGAACGAATTCGCGACGCATGGATATTCATGGCCTCTATTCTGGTTTCGTCCTTGCTGGTGCCGTTGATGGCGGGTTTTTTGCTAAAGCGTCCGGGAAAACGGTCGGGAATTTACAGTATCTGGGCAGGATTTCTGACCGCCACTTTGATCTTCATCGCCATTGAAACGCTGGGAATCTACGATCCTGATCTGGAGACACGGATACTTTCTTTGTCCGAATTTGGCGTGCATTTGCATCGCGAACATTTGCTGTTCATCGCGGTGCCTGCATCGTTTATGGGATTTATCATTGGGTATGTTAAAGACCAGAGAGGGAAATTTGCATGAGCACTTTTACCTGGTTGTGTGTCGGTATCTTGAGTATAGGAGTCTCTCTGGTTTTTATTTGGAGTGTGGTGGATTTCATTGCCTTGAAAAAGAAAATGGGAGAGAAACCTGAAGATCATTCCAGGTAAATCAATCCGATTTCTTCTTTTCAGAATTTGAAAAACTGAGGAGAGTGTCACCGGGTTTGGGGTGCATCTCATGATCGGCAGAGGCAAACACTAATTTTTTATTTTCTTGTATCAAGAAAAGAGGGGTGGATTTCCCACTCGTTAATTTTACAAAATCCTCATGAGTGAACTCATCTGTGAGGCGGGTCTTTTTGAATTTCCATCCCTGGTAGTACAGACTCATGAGGGTGACGTAGCGCAGTTCATTGTTAAATGCGGTGAGCCCTCGATTGGCACTTTTGACTTCTTTTCTGCTTTCTTCTCCGATCGTGTTGCCCGCAAGTTGATAGATTCGTTCACGGCCGAAATGGTGGACAAAGGCTCCAGAAACCAGAGCGTTGTAGGAGTCATTCATGGTTGCCGCCAGTAAGTAACCCATTTCAGTCAGGTCCAGATTTTGCTCGCTGGTCTCTGACAATACCTCGCCGTAATAAATTGGAATGGATTTGAGGCGGGCTTCTTTCAAATTATGCCATGAAGAATCAACAAGCAAAACAGGGATTCCTGCTTGTTTGAGTACAACGGCAAGTTCTATCGTCCATGGAGAGGCACCTACGATCATCAATCCTTCCTGATTTTTTGCAGATAATCCCAGCATGCGTGAGACGATAGAAAAACTAAAACCGTGCAAAATAACCGTTGAAAAAACCACAGCAAAGACTAAAGGCACCAACAGCGCGGCATCTTCGTAACCATGCTCTATCATTTGTGGGGCTAACAATCCGGCCATGGAGGCGGCGACGATACCACGTGGAGCGATCCAGCCCAGCATCATGCGCTCGCGCCAGTTCAATCCGGCACCGATGGTCGATAACCAGATCGCGAGAGGGCGTACCAGAAAGAGGATGCACAAAAGGAAAGCAACGCTTTTCCAATCGATATGGCTCAATTGCTCGGGATTGAGATCCGCAGTCAAAATGATGAAAACGGTGGATATCAACAAGGTGGTTATATTTTCCTTAAACCTTCTGAGTTCGTGAATGATTGACAGCCCAATATTGCCAGTCATCACTCCGAATATGGTGACCGCCAGCAGTCCTGCTTCATCCTGAAAGGAATTTGCGATTCCGTAAATGAAAAAGATCATGCTGATGATGAGCGGAACTTTTAAAAATTCGGGAACAAATCCTTTTTTAAAAATGTACTTCAAGAGCAATCCGCTACCCAGTCCCAGAGCCGCTGAAACACCTACCGCCAAACCAAAACTCCGAAAAATCTGCTGAGTGGCGTCGGCATGTTCCGATGCAATGTAAAACTGGAATACCAGAATGGCGAGGAGGACTCCCAGCGGATCGTTGACGATTCCTTCCCACTTGAATATGGATGCCAGGCGAGGTGAAATTTTAGTTTCCCGGATCAGGGGAAGGATTACGGTGGGTCCGGTTACAACAAGGATGGCGGCTAAAAGCATAGCCACCGGAAAAGACAATCCCTGAACGTAATGACTGGCTAAAAATCCGAAGAACCACGCCAGCGGAAGTCCAAACAATATGATATGCCTTACACTTTTCCCGGCGGCTTTGAGTTCGTGCAAGTGAAGATTCAGCCCGCCCTCAAAAAGAATGATGGCAACCGCGAGTTTAATCAATACGACTGTAAATTCGCCAAAGTCCTGAGTTGGATGAATCCATCCAAATACCGGGCCCGCCAAAATTCCTGAAAGGGATAACAGTACGATGGAGGGCAATTTGAAACGCCACGCTATCCACTGGGCGACGATGCCTAGAGAAATAACAGCGATGAATTTTTGAAGCAGTATTTCAGATTCCATAAAGGGCTAAATATTTGAGTGAATCAGAGTTAAATTCAAAGAGGGTATGTGAGGACCTGAAATTGCAGATTTCCTACAATACGCAGTCTGATTCTATACAGATGCTTTTATTTTCAGCATGAAGTAATCCCACAAAGAGTGAACACGGGAAACTGAAGAATAAAGTTATTCTCTCTGAAAATCCAGAAAAGAAAGTGGGTTGATTCGCAATGATACCCGACCTTTCACCGTATGTATAGTTTTGTGGCGGGATGATTTATTGGATTTGCAGAGTTGCACGGAGCATCTTTAGGGCTTGATTGAAAGGCAGGTGTGGTCGCGGGTGAACAAATTTCATGAGTTGAGTAAAGAGTCTAAATTTCGATGGGTGTGATAGAGATTTCTTTGGCGAGTTCGATCATCATTTTTTCGGTTTCGTGGAGGAAATCCGGGGCGATCATGAGTTCGATCCAGCCACGTGAACGATCAACCGTGCGCACAATGGCAAAATGGTCATAGCATTCAAACATGCTGACGATGTAGGCGATGTCCTTGTTCTCAACTTGAAAGCGGCGTTGTACGGTGTCGCGTGGAATCATTTTATCCGGCCTGCTTGTTGAGGGGAATGGGCTCTTTGGTACGACGCTCAAGCAGGAGCATGAGCAAGGTAATGGCAGAGGGGGTGACTCCAGAAATTCGCGAAGCCTGTCCCAATGTGCCGGGATTTACGTTCTGTAATTTCTGCACAACTTCGCGCGACAATCCTGAAACCTGATCGTAAGCGAAGTTGGGAGGGATGTGATAGTTCTCCAGACGTTTTTGTTTTTCTGCCAACTGGTTTTGACGCAGGATGAAACTTTCATATTTGACCTGAATTTCTACCTGCTCTCCCTCAAGCGGGGGAAGCGTTTCGTCACCAAATGCCTGAGTCAATTGCACGTAATTGATTTCGGGTCGTCGTAGAAGCCCGGCGAGTGTGGTCGGGGTCTTCAAGTCATCGATGCCGATTTTTTCCAGAGTCGGCAAGGTCGCTTGATTGGGGACGACTTTTGTTTTTGTCAAACGCTGGATTTCTTTTTCGACGATGGCCTGTTTTTCGGTGCATCGTTTGTAAGTGTCTGCATCGATCAGGCCCAATTCCAGCCCTTTGCCCATCAGACGCGCATCGGCGTTGTCCTGGCGCAGTAGTAAACGATACTCGGCACGCGAGGTGAACATTCGATAGGGCTCTTCGGTTCCTTTGGTGACGAGGTCGTCGATCATCACGCCGATGTAACTTTCCATGCGTGTAAGCACAAAGGAAGGGCGGTTCTGAGCTTTCAAAGCGGCGTTGATTCCTGCAATCAATCCCTGTCCGGCGGCTTCTTCATAACCGGATGTCCCGTTGATCTGCCCGGCGTGAAAGAGTCCTTTAACGCGATGGGTTTCCAGTGTTGCGGACAGTTGTGTCGGGGGAACGAAGTCGTATTCCACGGCATAGCCCGGAAGCACTATTTTGGCTTCTTCCAGGCCGAGGATAGAGTGAATCAGTTTTTCCTGAACTTCAAGAGCAAGGCTGGTGGATATGCCGCTGGGGTAGATCCAGTCGGTGTTGAGGCCTTCGGGTTCGAGGAAGATATGATGCGAATTTTTATCGGGAAATTTGACGATCTTGTCTTCAATCGATGGACAATAACGCGGCCCGATGCCTTCAATGATTCCGCTGTACAGGGGTGACAAATGCATGTTGTCACGGATGATCTGCGCGGTCTTCTCGTTGGTATTGGTCAGATAACAGGGAATCTGCGGACGGTCGATTTTATCGGTGCTGAATGAAAAAGGTTGCGGGAAGGGATCACCGTTCTGTATTTCGCAAACGTCAAAGTTGATGGTGTCGCGTGCGAGACGAGGCGGCGTTCCCGTTTTCAAGCGGCCAAGTTCAAACCCGATCGATAAAAAGGATTGGGACAGGTGACTGGATGGTTTTTCACCAACGCGACCACCGGGAGAATTTTTCATGCCGATGTGCATTTTGCCGTTCAGGAAAGTTCCAGTGGTGATGACGACAGATTTTGCAAGCAATTCAGAACCATCGTCCATGCGGACGCCACGAATGATGTTGTCTTCAATCAATAATTCGTTGACTTCACGGCAAAGGAGTTCCAGCCCGTCTTGATTTTCCAAAACGCGGCGCATGTCGTTTTTATAAAGCTCTTTATCCGCCTGGGCACGGGAACCGTGTACGGCGGGGCCTTTGGATCGATTCAGGATGCGAAATTGAATGCCGGTACGATCGATACATTTGGCCATCTCGCCACCCAACGCATCGATTTCGCGCACGATATGGCCTTTGCCGACACCGCCAATCGCGGGGTTGCAGGGCATGAGAGCGATCTTTTCCAGATCCAGAGTAATCATTAAGGTACGGGAACCCATACGAGCGGAGGCCAGAGCGGCTTCGCACCCGGCGTGTCCACCGCCAATCACGATGACATCATATTGTTTCATTTTTATAGTGGCTTGAATTTTTTTTAATCCCGCATAATACACTATTATTTATGCACTTGGGAGGGTTCTTTGCAAGAATTCTTTATCAATTCAGCCAGAGTTAAAGCAGAGACGGCGTGTCTCTGCCTGTTTTTAAAACAGGGTAGCGTGTTTCAAATTCTGGGAACAGGCCGGGATGGATGCAGGCCGAAAGAATTTCCAGCGAATCAATGAGGCGCGGCCCGGGACGATTGAAGTAGCTGTTGCCATCGACCAGATAAACTTCATCGTTGCGTCCGGCGTTCCATTGGCCCCAGGGGGCAAGGGTTTTCAGTGTTTCAAATTCGCTCAGTGTTTGCTCTGTTTTGTAACCGCAGGGTTTGACGATGACGACATCGGGATTCACTGTGGACAATTGCTCGAAAGATACGGTCCGGGATTTTTCCCCAGAAGTTGCAAACAAGGGGACACCTCCGGCAAAGTCAATCATTTCTGGAACCCATAAACCACTTATCATCACGGGCGCGAACCATTCAATCGTCAATACGGTTTTGGGAGGAACAGAGGCATTTTTTACGCGCTGTTTGATGACTTCGACGCGGGACGAAACATCGTTGAGCAATGCAGTGCATTTCTCTTCCGCACCCAGTAGTTTTGCCACGCGTTTGATATCGTTCCAGATATCGTCCCATTTTTTAGGGCGCAAGGAAATGATTTGCACGTCTTTCCCAGTAACGGTTCGGCACGCTTCTTCGACTTGCTGTAAAGAGACGGCGCAGACACTGCACAGATCCTGAGTGACAACAAAGTCGGGTTTTAGTTCTACAAACTGTTCAACATCGAGTTTGTAAACACCCATCGTTGACTCCAGTAGAGCGGTGATGGATTGATGTATTGCCGAACTTGTGCGGGCAGACCCCAAACGCGAAGCCGTCAGCCGGGGCAATCCTGCAAGGGTTTCCGGATAATCGCATTCATGGGAAATACCCAATAGCGTGTCTTGTTTTCCCAGCCAGCATACGATTTCGGTTGCTGAGGGTAATAATGTCAGTCCCTTCATAATGGGAGGATTCCTTAAGCTAAGAGTTGCCAGACCTTTAAAAATTGCCTGGAGAAATTTGTTATTGACCTGCAAAATGTCAGGGTGCGGATGTTTTGAATGTATCCACAGACCTTCTTGCCCATCATCGCATATTTTGGATTCTTGATAACGTTTCTGTTAAAAAAAATCTTTATTTGTCCGGTACAATAACGCATTACTTTAAAAAGGAGAAACACAGTATGGAGACATTTGAGGCTATTTACGCAAGACGTGCCATCAAGCAGTTTGACAGTCAACACAAGCTTTCATCCGAAGAAGAAAACAAGCTTCTCTCAGCCGCAATACAGGCACCAACCAGCTTCAATATTCAACACTGGCGATTTGTTATTTTGCGTGATCCAGAACTGCGCCTGAAAATTCGTAAAGAATTTGGCAACGATCAGTCCCAAATGACGGATGCTTCTCTACTCATCCTCATGACAGCCGATGCCAAAGCATGGCAGAAAAGCCCGGAACGCTATTGGAAGAATGCGCCGAAAGATGTCGCAGAACTTCTGGTCAATTGGATGGGGCCTTTTCACGAAGGGCGCGAATGGTTGCAACGCGATGAGGCTCAGAGATCAATTGGTATGGCAATGCAAACTTTGATGCTGTCAGCGAAAGCGATGGGTTACGATTCTTGCCCTATGATTGGCTTTGACATTGAAAAAGTTGCGGAACTGATTCACCTGCCTGAAGATCATGTGATGGGTCCAATGGTCGCTATTGGCAAAGGCGTGAAGGAAGCATGGCCAAAACCCGGGCAATTGTCATTGAGTGAAGTGGTTTTAGAAAATGGGTTTTGACGGAGAGTTCAAAACAACAGGATACGTTTATTATCTTTTTCGTATTATTCTATGAATTACCTTTGATAACATGGAAAAATAATGTGATCGATATTCCCTATCCGTGAGTGTCTTGACCTTCATCGGGAAGGTTTGGGAAACGGGATCGTAAAACTCAGGCGTAAAATAGCTTTTGGCAACGCTCAACGGCAGTTCGTTGACGCGCTAAGGAGAAATTTTCTTTGAATAGTCCTTTAGATACGCTCTTGGCATCTCATATTTTAATTGTGGATGACACGCCCGCAAACGTAGACATTTTGAAAGTTATTTTATCTCGGGAAGGCTACAACGTTTCGATGGCTCCCAATGGCGAAGTGGCACTCAATGTCATTCCCCGTTCCATGCCCGACCTGATATTGATGGATGTCATGATGCCGGGGCTCAATGGTTTCGAAGTGTGTGAGAAATTGAAAGTCGATGAGGCTACAAAAGAAATTCCTGTAATATTTGTTACCGCCAAGTCTGAAACAGAAGACATTGTTAAGGCATTTGATGTTGGGGGTGTGGACTATATAACGAAACCGTATCAGTACAGGGAAATTCTCAGTCGAATCAAAACGCATCTGCAAAATCAGACTTTACTAAAAAACAATCTTTTGCTTGTGGAGCAACTGCTGAAAGTAAATGTTGAATTGGATAAAGCTTCCAGAACAGACTCTCTAACAGGCTTGTCCAATCGCAGGGATGCGAATGAGAAAATAGGACAGGAAATGGTAAGATCTGCACGAAACGAAAAGAGCTTTTCGCTGGTTCTGGGAGACATCGACCATTTCAAAAAAATCAACGATACCTATGGGCACGAAGCAGGGGACTTCGTTTTAACAAAAGTTTCCAGGTTAATGGTAGATGCGGTGAGACGTCAGGATTTGGTTTCGCGCTGGGGCGGGGAAGAGTTTTTAATTGTTTTACCGGAAACAGAATTAGCAGGAGGGGCGATATTAGCAGAAAATATTCGCCAGAAAATTGAATCCGAAAAGTTTGTCTATAATGAACAGACGATGAATGTCAAAATGAGTTTTGGCGTCTGTAGTTCCGGGTCTGAATTATCCATGGATGAACTTATAAAAAAAGCGGATGACAATTTGTATCGGGCAAAGGAAGCAGGAAGAAACAAAGTTGTATCTTGATAGTCACGATGTTTTTATATTCTGCGAATTTGCCTTGCCGTTAAATCGCTGGGGAATTTCCTAAAATTCGCGGACCCCTTTTCTCTGTCCTGCCGAACTTGAGATACAGACTGGGCAACAAAAACAGGCTGAGAAAAGTAGATGTCACTAGTCCTCCCAGAATGACCACTGCCAGGGGATGCTCGATCTCCTGACCGGGTTGCAGGCCTGTAACGATGATGGGCAATAATGCCAGTCCGGTCGTGAGTGCTGTCATCATGATGGGAGCCAATCTCTCTTTCGCACCACGAATCACCAGCTCCAATCCAAAAGGCATCGCTTCATCGCTTTCCAGATAGCGGTAATGGCTGATGAGCATGATCGCGTTGCGAACGGCAATGCCGAGTACGGTGATGAATCCGATCTGAGATCCCAGTGAAAGGACGCCATCGCTGAAAAATATTCCGACCACTCCGCCGATCAGTGCAAAGGGCATGGCCAATAAAACCAACAGAGCCAGCCGGGTCGATTCAAAGTGAGCTTGCAGTATCAGAAAGATACCCAACAGCATCAGAATCGACAGTTCCATCAACTTGTTTCTGGCTTCCTGTCTGGCGGCAAATTCGCCAAGGAATTCGGGATGATACCCGCGCTCAAATTCAATTTTACCAACGACTTCCTCAACTTGCCGAGCCACTTGACCGAGATCGCCATTTTCGACATTCAGGGTGACGTCAATTTTTCTTGAAGCGGCTTCTCGTGTGATCTGATTGGGCGTGGGCTGGATGGTAATATTTGCAACCCGTTCCAATGGGATATTGCTTCCAGAGAGTGAGGTGATGGGCATGGACCTGAGCGCGTCGACACTTTGGCGAAGGCCGGGAATGCCGCGCACCACCACGTCATCCACTTTTTGGTCATGATAAATTTCTCCCACTTTACTGCCCTGGAGCAGGGTTGTCGTGATGCGTCTCACATCGCCGGATGAAATGCCAAACAAGGGACCGGCATCACTGCGGAGCTGTACCGCAATTTGCGGAACCAGAACCTGGGCCTGAATTTTTAGATTGGACACGCTTTTTATAGGGCGTATGGCATCTGCGACTTCGCGGGCTTTGAGTTGAAGTTTTTCGAGATTGTCTCCGTAAATCCGCACCACAATGGTAGCTCCGGTACCCGTCAGAACTTCTTTGATGCGTTCGCGCAGATAGGTCAACAGGTCGCGGTACAATCCGGGATAGCTGTCCACCACGGCCTGAATTTTCTGCACCGTCGCCTCATATTCGACCGATGGATCGAGGCTGATCCATAGCTCGGTGAAATTGGGGCCGACCACTTCATCGGCAACCTCTGCGCGACCGATGTGAGCCCCGAAATTACGAACGCCGGGAATGGCGAGCAGTTCTTTGCTCACACGTTTGGTGATGCGGACCATGGCATCGAGGGAAGTCCCCGGTTTTTCAACCCAGTGCATTAGAAAATCATATTCCTTGAACTTGGGTAAAAATTCTTCTCCCAGCAAAGGCATGACAAGAAGTGTCGTTACTAAAGACGCAGTTATAATTAACATCGCCAACTTGGGAAAACGAACCAGTTTGGGAAGCACGCGCCCGTACATCCATTTGAAGCCCCTCACCAAAGCAACATCTTTTTCGGCGAATTTTGCCACGCGCGGTAAAAAAAGCATGGACAGTGCCGGTGTCACCGTCAGGGCCACCAGCAAAGACGCGCCAATTGCCATCACATAGGAGAGTGCCAGCGGGGCAAAGAATGCACCCACCAGTCCGTTCAGGAAAAAAACCGGGAACACGACCAGAACAACGATCAGGCTTCCATACACAACCGCACTGCGAACTTCCAGCGTTGCCTTGAGAACGACCTGCAAGGTGTCTTCGGGTACATCTCTCCCCGAATTTTCCCGCAGGCGACGCATTATATTTTCGACTCCGATAATCGCATCGTCCACCACGCTACCGAGCGCGATGACCAGTCCGGCAAGGACCATGGTATTGATGGTCTCTCCCCGATAATAGAGAACCAGCAAGGCTGAAGTCAGGGACAAGGGGATGGCCATGATGCTGATGACAGCGGTGCGCCAATTGTTTAGAAAAATCCATAGGATCGCGGCAACCAGCAAACAACCCACCAGCAGAGCATGTTTCAGATTATCCAGTGACATCTCAATGAAAGTTGCCGGGCGAAAAATTTTGGAATCGATTTCAATATCTTTGAGGCCCGGTCGCAATACTTCCAATGTTTTTTCTATATTGTGTGTGACCTCGAAGGTATTGCCCCAGGGCTGTTTTTCGACGATGAGCAATAAGCCGGATTCCCCATTGATGACGGCATCGCCAATGGGAAGAGGAAAATCCTCAACCACATCACTGACATCTCCAAGTGCCAGAGCCACTCCATTCTTGAAAGTCACGACTACTTTGGAGAGGTCTTCAGGTGTTTGAACCGATGAGGTGTGCGAAATTGCAAGTCGTTGATTGGGTGTGTCGATGACTCCTCCACCATTCACCGCGACCGCATTTCCAGACGCGCGTATGACATCATCGAGGCTCACTGCATTTGCCTGCAAGCGGTCGGGATCGACCAAAACCTGCAATTGCCGATCGCGCTGGCCCCAAATGGCGACATTGGCGACACCGGGAATTGCCATCAAGCGCGGTCGAATGGTCCATTTTGCAATGGCTGTCATCTCCATTTGAGAGAGCTTGGATGATGTCAGTCCAATTTTTAAAACACGACTGGTTGAAGATAATGGCGAGAGAATGACGGGATGGCGCGCGACGACTGGCAACAATCCGGGCGCACGCGACAAGCGTTCTTGCACCAATTGCCGGGCCTGAATCAAATTGGTGCCGTCATTAAAAATCAGAGTGACAGAAGAAAGCCCCAGCACCGATTTTGATCGTATGGTTTTCAGCCAGGTGGTTCCATTGAGCAAATTTTCTATAGGCACGGTTATCAGCGTTTCAACTTCAGCCGTTGACAAGCCCGGTGCCTCGGTCTGAATTGAGACCAGTGGAGGAGAAAATTCCGGGAAAACATCGAGCGGGGATTGGCGGATGATTTGTGTTCCTCCAACGATCAATACAATGGCTAATATGGATGTTGCGACACGAAGCTGGAGTGCTGTGGTAATTAGCCAACGGATCATTTGCCGCTCCCGAATTCTGTTCCAAACAACTCGGCAACTCCCGTGCTCACCACTTTGGTTCCCTCTGCAGGACCTTGGGTCAGAATGGCCAAATTGCCTTCGATGGTCTCCAGCTCGACCCGGCTTCTCACGAAATCATTGCCTTGCGGATTCAAATAAACCCAGGTGCCACCATGAATGTCATACACGATAGCGGATCGAGGCACGACTCGTGCCTGCTTCAAACTTGCCAATTTTAATGTGATGGCTACCTTTTGTCCGGGTTGGAAGGTCCGATCATTTGTGGGCAACTCATAAAATAAATTGACCGATGCCGCCAGAGGATTGCCGGAAGGTGGCGCGTTCACAGGTTGCGCCAAAACACCTTTACCCTCAAGGATGGATGATAGATTTTGGACATTCACAGTTTGTTTGGCATCGAATTGGTTCAGCAAGCCGGCATATACTGGCAAGCGGACCCATAAAGAATTTTGAGCTGTCATTTGAAATAGAGCCGACCCTGCGGCAACGCGTTGTCCGGGAGCCACGTGCAGGTTTTCAATGATGCCATTGATAGGAGCCCCAACCTCTAAAGGTGTAAACTCTTTTGCCGAGATTTTGAAATCGGGATGGTCCATCATATTGGCCACCGACTTTGCCAACCTCAAACCCGCACGGGAGTCCTCAAGCTCGCGCCTGGCTTCCTCCAGAGATCGGACACTGCCTGCACCCTCTTTCAGCAAAAGCTCAGCGCGTTCGGCTTTTTTAACGGCAAGATCGTGTCGGTTTTGAGCAGACTCCAGCGCGTCTCTGGAAGCCAGTAGATCTTTTTCGGGAGGGAGCATCAATAAACGTAGAACGCTCTGGTTCTTGCTCAGGCTGGTGCCAACGACCGGAATTGAAGAATTTTCAGGAGCAAGAATAACCCCCGCAGTGGGAGCTGAAACGGAAATGGTTTGCCCTGCAGGCACCATGACTTCGCCACCGAGTGTTCTGGTTTTTTGAACAGACTTGCGTTTAACAACAGAAGTTTGAATTCCCAGACGATTTCGTGCCACATCCGACAGGCTGATGTTCAGCAACGAACTTTCTTGCAAAGTTGTTTTGACATGAGGCTTTTGCTTTGTCGTCTCCTTTGGCAATGCTTCTTGATTTTTAATTACTGGAGACAAGGAAAAATTTGAAAAAATACGATTCGCTATCACAACCGCATCTTTTTGCAAAGAATCACAGCCGGACACACTCAAAGATAAAAAAATCATCAGACAAGTTCCGACTGTTTTGTAGAACCGTTTGGAATCATAATTCATAATGTAGAATCTTTCATTAAATGGACTGGCCTGCCAATACTGTGACCCAACTGCGCTGTCGTTCGCTGTAAATCTGCCAAAGCCGCGATCTCTCGTACTTTTGCGAGTATCCAATCGCGCTCTACTTCAAGATTGGATAAAAATGAAATCTCACCATTCTCCAAGGCTTGTCGAGAGATATTCAATCGTTTCTCCTGTTGAGGAAGTATCTTGTTCGTGACAATCTCAAATCCTTCTTTGGCAGAAAGAAATTGGGTATGAGTTTCGAGTACGGACAATTTTATTTTTTCCCGCACTGCCAGGTATTTTTTGCCTGCGACGTCAAGCTCGGCATGAGCGCGAGCGATTCCACCTTCATTCTGGTTAAAAATGGGAATGTCCAGTCGCATGCCCGGTCCCACTTCGGTTTTGACCGAATTGGCATCGAGTATGCCAATGAAATTTATTACTTTGTCTTCTTCCCATCCGATCTGTTTGCCGGCAGATTCAATTTCAAGTTCCACAATACGAAGGTCCGGGCGTGAAGCATAGGCTGTCTTGAGCAAGTTGTTGATGTCCTCACCAGCGTATGAAATGGTTTCGGGAACAAGCTTGAAGTCCTCTACGGACTCAATCCCTAGCAGAGAGATAAGGCGATGCCGAAACACTTGTACGTCGTGCCCCATCCGATTTTTTTGGTCCAATACGTTCATGGCATCGATGGCTTTGCGATGGGCTTCCAATTCGCTGATATCACCTAACTGAAACTGCTTCTTTGCAATGTCAGCAATTTTGGAATCCAATTGAGCTTGTTCGGTCAACAAGGCCAATGTTTTTTCTGCCTGGAAAAGATTGGCAAAAGCCAGTTGCGTATCCCGTGCGAGATTCAGACCATTCTGGATCAAACTGTCGGCCACTTTACTTGCGCTTAATCGGGCGATGTCCAGTCGATGTGGACGCATTTTAAATTCGGACAATGGTAGCAGTAACCAGGACTCGAGCTGTTTGGTGCCGATAGGAAACAGCATTGTGAAGTTTGGATTTTTAAACATTCCCGCCGTCAACATTTCAGCGCGGGAGACTCCCAGTTGCGCCAGATCGGCTTGAAAAGCCGCATTGTTCCAAAGGGCGATGGCAACGGCTTCCTGCTCCGTCAATCCATCTTCTAAAGAGATGCCGTCAGGTATTTGCTCCTCACCGTAAACAGGTTCGGGCGTGATGACCGCACCGATATTTTTTGCAATTTCTTCTGAGACGTAATCATAAGATTTATAAGGGACCGTAGAGGCACATCCGGTCAATAGAAATACCGCCGCGACCCAGGCGGGAAAAACGTTGCGGTACGCTTTTGACAAGGGATTCGACCGACTAAACAATTTAAGTTGAACGATGTTTTGGTACATGGACCACCCATTTGATTTGCAATGTTCTATAAAATTAACAAATGGGAAGTTTTAAGAATGTAAAAATACTGTTAAAAAACTGTTAAATCGTACCGAATGGATCGAAAAACAGGACGGAGGGGGATGTTATTTTTCGGAGGGGGCAAAGGTAATTATAAAACGGCTTCCATGAGGTTGCACTGCTTCAACGCCGATCTGCCAGCCGTGGAAATCGCAGATACGTTTCACAATGGACAGGCCGATGCCTTCTCCCTGACTTTTATTTTCCAGGGATGCGACCCGATAATGACGTTTGAATATGGAGTTTTTAAATTCCTCTGGAATGCCCGATCCCGAATCTTCCACATGGATCGAATCGGGATAGATCTTCACCAGGATGCTTCCTTGCTGGGTGTGGTGCAGTGCGTTGCGCAACAGGTTTCGTATCACCACCCGAAACATTTGCGGGACACCTTCTACGATGAGGTCGCAATCGGCGATCAGGCTGGGTTTCAGTTTGTTAGCACCGGAGATATTTTTAAGGTCATCAATTTCTTCCTGAACGATCTGTTTTGCTTTGAATGCCGAAAAATTTGCGCTGGGATTTTTATTTTCCCGCGACAGGGTCAAGAAGGTATCGACCAATGACCGCATTATTTTAGACGACCGATGAATCCGTGTGATGATCTCGTGACGTTTGTCGTCGTGACTTTCTTCAGCCAACAGCAATTCACAAGAACTGGAAATGACCATGAGCGGAGTCCTCAATTCGTGACTCACATCGCCTGTAAATAATTTTTCCCTTTCAAGAAAAACCTGAAGCTTTTGAGCGTATTGGCTGAAAGCATTGGCCAGCAATCCCACTTCATCGTTGGAATAATCTCTTGCAATGTCTTTCAATTCCGTATCTGCCAAATCAATATTTTTGACCCAGCTGGAAAGCTCTATGACCGGGGCAATGATCCGGTTTGCGGTTGCGTAACCCAACCAGATCGATCCTGCCAGAGCAATGATAAATCCAATGATGATGGTGATGCCGATGGATTGCTCCAGACTTTCGAACTGACTTTGATCCTGAACCAGATAATAGCGAATCGCGCCTTCTTCCCGGATGACCACATGATAGGCTTCATTGTCTAGAATGATTTCCGCGTGATCCTTTTTCAGGTCCTTCAAATATTCCGGGAAATCGGGGGGAGGAGTGTCGTTGACAATGTAGAGCTTGATTCCAGAGGGTAAAACCGGAGCCGATTCTTTTTTTGCGGCTTTAATGATCCATTCCGCATCCTGATCCAGATGACGATAAAACAAATCACTCTCAAGGCTATGGATGATTGAGAAAATGCCGATCGCAAATGCTCCGCATAAAGTGAGCGTCAGCAAAAAAAAAGCGATGACCAGTCGGGTCCTCAGGTTTTGCTTAAATTTCATGAGAATGCGCCAGCAATCGATAACCGATACGAGTGACCGTTATCAGCGTATTTTTTTTGAAAGGTTTGTCGATGCATTGCCTCAGATGATGAACGTGAGTACGCAAGGCATCGCTTTCACAGGGTTCATCGCCCCAAATCAACTCAGACAGACTTTCCTTGGAAACAACTTCGGGTGACGCGCGCATCATACGTTCAAGAATTTTCAGTCCGATGGGGCCCAGTTTTATCGGGATTCCCGCGCGTTGCACTTCCAGCGTAGAAGTATCAAACACCAGATCGCCGACTTGTAAAACATTTCCATCCGAAGCCTTCCAGCTCCTTTTGAGTAAAACATCGATCCGCGCTTTCAACTCCGACAGGTCGAAAGGTTTGACAAGATAGTCATCCGCACCAGCCTCAAAACCCGCAAGCTTGTCCTGAATACTGTCCTTGGCTGTCAACATGATGATCGGCGTGCGATTTTTTGCATCCCTGCGTAGACGTTGGCATAAGGTAAGACCATCAATGCCGGGAAGCATCAAGTCGAGAATGATTAAATCAAAATCCTGTGTGGCCGCCAGGTGCAATCCGGTCAAACCGTCTTCAGCGCAGTCCGTTGTAAAACCACGGAGGTCTAAAAAATCCGTAACGTTTTTTAAAATATCAACGTTGTCTTCAATCACCAGAATTTTCATAGGCGTCTATTTTTACGGCACTTGCAAATTGAGGACAGTTTAAAATGACAACCCGAAGAACCTCTCAAGCGGTCATGAAATTTTAAAATTAAATTCCGCTCATTAAGAGATCAGACGCAGTCGGTCTGGAAGTTACGATACCAGATTCCGGTTTTTATGAAAGCGGGTTTTTCATAATTTACCGATCAGGATATATTCAATGTGTTTTCCGGTGTCCGCTGAAAGGATTGTTTTGTTGATGTCAAAATGCTTAAATAAGTTTTTAAATCAATTGTGAAGTCTGATGGGTGTAGAAGCCTTGTAGATGAGAAATTCTGTTTTATATGGAGAGACACTGTTATGCCGATCCAATGGCGTGAAGAGATGTGCGTGGGAAACTTGGAGATTGATAATTACCACAAATACTTGATCTGTCTGATCAATACAGTCGAGGCGGCGGTCAACTGCAAGCTGGGTAAAGCGGTATTGTTATCGCATGTGAATGAACTTTTGAACTATGCCAGAGATCATTTTGCAAAAGAAGAGGCCATGCAATCTAAGCACAACTACGAACACTGTCTTGAGCACAAGAAGGCTCATGAAGCTCTGATCCATCGGCTGAACGAAATTATTTTAAATTTGGAAAATCAAAAAGAAGCTAAAATCATTAAAAATACCGAGGATGGTTTGTTCAAGGTTTTGCACGACTGGCTCATCAATCATATTTTAAATGAAGATATGAAGATGAAGGTATTTTTAAAGTCGGAGCATTGAACACCGCATTACGAAACACCCCCGCAAAAGTGTGCTGTGTCCAGAGCAGAGTGTTTTCAAATACGCCGGATTTCTCCGGTTGATGCACGAATGCCGGAGTATGAAACATCCCCCTGATTTGTTTTTTCCAGAGAAGAAAAGATACCGTTTCCTATGATCCAAGACTTTATTTTTGAATACGGGTACTGGGCGATTTTGATCGGGGAAAACATCTGATTTGTATTGATCCATACTTTAATTTTGGAGAAAACCATCATGGATGAAAAGTCAGCTGACAACGAAGAACCTATTATAATTATTATATATGCCAGTGCCGCTACTCAGAGAATGAAACCCAATGAGCTAAGCGATTTATTGGGCAAGGCCAGAGCATTTAATTCGAGTCAGAACATTACTGGAATGCTGATCTACCATGATGGATCATTTTTGCAAATTCTTGAAGGCCCGGAAAATGCCGTATTACCTTTAATAAAAAAAATTCAAAAGGACCCGCGGCATCAGAAATTCAAATTATTACTGAAAAAGAATGTGGATACCCGAGAATTTGGAGAATGGTCTATGGGTTTTGTTGACACGACCGGGATGGCCAAAACAATGGAAGGGTTTATAGATTACGCAACCAGATTTCATGCCGCATTAGATGATGAAGGTATTGCTCGCAAAGTCTTGAGTAATTTCAAAGAAGGTGAATGGAGAAGTTATGTTGACTAGGAAACAATAGACAAAATACCGTTAAAACATTGGGATGCCCTGACCTGCGCCAATTCCCCTACAGACCACGAGGCGGGGACTACTTGATACTACTTTAAATTCATATATCTCTCTAGGTGCCCCCGCCCATATTTTGAGAGTTGATTTGAGGTTTGTCTAAACCCAGCCTTTCCCAAACCCATGAACAATCATATTCAGGTTTTAACGTTACAATAGAAATACTTTCGTAATGCTGTAAAAGCTCGGCAACCTTTATGGCTTTATCTTTATGTTTGACCGCTTCCAGGGGTGACATCCCGGACAACTTAAAATTAGATTTAACCAACCAGTTCTCAAAGTATTTTTCAAAAACCGTTTCTAATGAACCTCCAGGGAGCACCAAGGCAGTAGGTTCTATTTCATAGACGCATTTATCAAAAAATGAAAGTCTGGGAAAAATTACTTTTGCCAGATTTCTTTTATTATTTCTTTTTAAAGATCTGTCGAAAAAGTTCAATTCAAAAATCTTTTCATAGAAATTAGCCAGATAACATCGAATGATTTCTTCAAGAATGTTCCTGGGGATACCAATCAGGTCTTCCTCTTCATAGACAAAGAAAAGATGGTTGTATTGCTTGTAGTATTTCCTTAGCTCAAAAACATGATCCTTTGTGTGATACTGATTGGGGTATAGATTGACGAAGGGATGATGATTTCGTATTTCATAAAAAGTGATCAACTCTCCTTTTTTAACAGTCATACTGTGATCTTGCCCCGGAATAATGAACACAAAGAAAGTAATTAATAGATATGGATTATATTATTTTCTTCCAAATCTTTGTAATACATGTTTTGTAATCCTTTAAATCCTCGCTAGGGCACCGATCAGGAACTGTTCTATAATAAGATATTGTGGGGTTGATTTAGCTTGCCGTCATTTGTGGACGCTAATTGTACTAACCAGCGAGTTTGACAAAAATGAATAAACATAATTCATCAAAAGCTCTGATCTTAGTTATAGGATTGCTGATTGTGTTGGCGGCGACCTTTTTTACCAATACCAAAAATTTAAATAAATTGGACTTTTTCGGTTTGGAAGTGCCAGTAGTGCCTTTGAAAGTTGGTACTAATCTTTGGCTCGGCTACGAACCACTTTATCTGGCTCGTAGTCTTGGATACTTTGAGAATGAACCTATTCGTTTGGTGGAATATACGTCAGCAACACAAGCCATTCGTGCTTATCGAAATAATACGATTCAAGCTACGACCCTTACCCTGGATGAGGTTCTGTTGCTTTTAGAAGTTGGACTCGACCCACGTGTTATTTTGGTAGTAGATATATCCAATGGGGGAGATGTCATTATGGCCAAGCCTGAAATCAAGAGCCTTAGTGAACTTAAGGGACGCAGGGTAGGCGTGGAAAATACAGCACTTGGAGCATTTTTTCTCACCCGAGCCCTTGAAGCTGTGGGACTCTCAAATTCAGATATAATCATTGTTGATTCTGAGATTGACGAACACGAAAGTATGTTTTTAAAAGATGAGATTGATGCCGTTGTTACTTTTGAACCGATACGATCCCGTATGCTTACCCAAGGTGCTCATGTAATCTTTGATAGCTCTAAAATACCCGGTGAGATTGTTGATGTTTTAGTCGTATCAAATGACACTCTCTTACGTTATCCCGAAAAGGTAGAAACGCTTCTACAGGGTTGGTTCAAGACATTGGATTATATAAAGACACAACCAAAGGAGGCGGCTATTAAAATGGCTCCCAGATTGAAGGTTAGCACTGAAGCTGTTCTTAGTTCCTACAAAGATATGATATGGCCAGACTTAGAGGAAAACCTGAGATTAATGGCTGGGTTAGAAGCACCCTTGCTGAAAACAGCGACTCAGCTTGCTAGTAAAATGCTACAAACGCACTTGTTGCAAAGAGAAGTGGTGCTTACAGATTTTATTGAACCCTCTGTGTTGAAAAATATCAGAGGTGCGGTGTCAACTGCCTCATTAGAATAGCGATATTGAAGAGATAATAAAGTCCTATGAAATTTCCTCTGCGTATAACTATTCCTGCTCTTCTCGTTCTTTTCACTATTGCATTGGCGAGCTGGAGTCTCAGGACCAATGGAGACATTTCCATGAGAAATGTTGAGGCCAGTATGCGCGCAAAACTCAACATCACCCTGACTGTTCTTCAGGAAGATATCGAGCATGAATTAAGAACAAAAGATTTTCATAGAATCCAAAGAAAACTTTCCTCATTAAGATCTGATTACAATCTTAAACATATATCTCTGATAGATGAAAAAGATAATGTTTTTATGAAAGGCAAATTTGATATCAAAAGAAAAATACTTAACGATATCCTGCCCTCCGATAAAATCCAAAGAGATGAGATTAAAAAGCAGATTGTGTTAGCCAAAAAAAGACTCGCTGGAGTAACCCTTTTAAGTGACGACAAGAACACTTTATGGGGAATCTGTCCCGTTCAATTTGGCTCTTCAGCAGGCGGTCTTCGTCCCACAAAATTGGGTGTGCTGATTGCTCAGTTAGACCTGAGTGCCCCAAAGGCTACTGCATTAAACTTGGTAAAGAATCAGGTTGTCCAGTTTTGTTTGTTTCTGGGTCTATTGGTGGTAGGGCTGTGGCTATATATTTCTTTTCAAGTAACCCAACGGATTCAGGGCTTGGTTTTAGCCACCGAAAATTTTTCAAAAGGTGATTTTAAAGCCTTGATCGATATAAAGGGAAATGATGAAATTTCGTACTTGGCAAATTCTATGGCAAAAATGGCAAAAATGCGCCTGCAAGCAGAGGAACGAGTCCATGAATTGTCTGAAGTCGTCAAGCAAAGTCCCGTTTCTGTACTTATCACAGATAAAGATGGAACTATTGAATATGCAAATCCTTTTTTTATTGCTTTAACTGGCTACTCCCTTAAGGAATTGATAGGGGAAAATCCTCAGGTGCTAAAGTCGGGGGAAATGTCACCCGAATTTTATAAGGAGCTTTGGGATACCATTAAATCGGGGCGTGTCTGGCGCGGTGAGATTCAAAATAAAAAAAAGAATGGAGAAATATATTGGGAGTCTGCCATTATTTCACCCCTCCTTACAGATGGAAACGTTACTCACTTTATAGCCATCAAGGAAGATATCACTGAAAAAAAGAAAAATGAGGAGATGCTGAAAATTACCCAAAAACAATTATTGGTTTCTCATAAACTGGCATCTGTTGGCGAATTGGCCGCTGGAGTCAGCCATGAGGTTTTGAATCCAGCTAATATAATTTCGGTTCAAACCCAGATGTTGCAAAGAAAGACTAAAGATAACCCGCTCATTCAGGAACACTGCACCAAGGTGATACATGAAATAGGCCGAATCACAAAAATTGTGGGAGGATTATTAGTTTTTGCAAGAGAAGGCGGAACGAAAATTGAAAAGGGTTTTTTGAAAGACGATATAGAGAAGGTGCTGGTCCTGGTAGAGGAAGAATACAAGCTGGACAATATTGAGATTATAAGAAAGTGGTGTGACAAGCCCGTCGAGGTTCTATACGACTCCGATAAGATGAGGCAAGTGTTTTTAAATCTACTCCATAACGCCAAATACGCTATGCCCAAGGGCGGTACCATCACCGTAAGTTGTTTTGCTGTTAAAAATTTTCATCAATTCACCTTCAGCGATACAGGCACAGGTATGAGTGAGGAGATTCGGCTTAAAATATTTGATCCTTTCTTCACCACCAAGCCAGAAGGCGAAGGGACTGGAATGGGCTTATCTGTGGTTTATGGAATAATTGAAGAGCACAATGGAGAAATCAAAGTAGAAAGCGAAGAAGGAAAGGGCACAACTTTTATTATTAGCTTACCCATAATCTGATCTTGCCCTGAAAATGTGGACGCAAACTTAAGCCGCATTTTGTTTCTCAAAGATTACCGGACTGAGACAGCCCAAGTGCGAATACCCCGTTCCCGATTCTAGAACACTTCGCATATTTTAAAAAATCGCGGCGGGGGCTACTTAATGCTATTTATGAATATACTTAAAATAAATACTTTATTGATTTGCTTATGTTCAGTTGCCTCGATGCTGAGCAAAAAGAATCAAAAAGACTCTTTACAGGCTGGGCATTCCCATTCTGGATTTTCATCATGGATAATACGACCGCCTAACGCAACCTTCCCCTGAAAGCTTTCTTCTTCAAGATTTGGCCCAGGATATCCATACACGATTGGGAGCACATCTTTAGACTGACAGACCGGACACGTTACTTTTGAGGTATTTTTGTTCATGGATTCAGCTTTATGTGAAATCTTCGACGATGATTTCGAGTGATATCGAATATGGTATTTGGAAATCAAAAATATAATACTGATGCGCCCATGATTTTCTAGTTTGTATTCTTTGGTGATGCTGTCTACGATATAATTACCATACATTCTGGAATCAATCTTCTCCAGTCGTGCTGATCTTTAAAGCCATGATCCATCCCTCGAAAAGTCGCTTGAAGGTTTATTAGTTTTCTTTTAAATTCTGAATCTCTTCTCCATAATCGGCATTTTCGATGGCAATCTCCCGAAATGTGTTTTCACATTTAAGGAATGCTTCGATGATTTCAGGATCAAAATGGGAGCCCTTCCCCTCGGTCAATATTTCAACGGCCTTTTTGTGTGTGAATGAGGGTTTGTAACATCGCTTGCTGATCAGTGCGTCATACACGTCTGCTACCGCCATCAGTCGAGCTGAAATCGGGATGTCTTCTCCTTTGAGACCTTCGGGGTATCCAGAGCCATCCCATTTTTCCTGGTGGGAATAAGCGATTTCCCTGCAAAATCTTAAAAATGATGTTTTAGGTGAGACGCCCATGGTTTCTTCTGCCTTGAGGATTGCATCCCGACCAAAGGTGGTATGTTTTTTCATTTCTTCAAATTCTTCTGGGGTAAGTTTTCCCGGTTTTAACAGAATTGAATCCCTAACCCCGACTTTGCCTATATCATGAAGAGGAGCGGATTTGTGCAGAAGCTCAATTGTTTCATCATCTAAATGTTGCCTGAATTTAGAGTGGCTTTTAAGGTGTTCGGCAAGAACGCGAACATAATTCTTCGTCCTGATTATGTGTCCTCCTGTTTCATTGTCACGATATTCGGCCAGTGTTGCCAGGCCAAAAATGGTAACGTCCTGAGTTAAATTCAGCTCTGCCGTTCGTTCCCGAACCAAATCCTCTAGAGCCAAGTTCTGGTCATGGAGAGCAAGATGAGTTTTAACTCTTGCCCGAACAATCGCCAAACTCACGGGCTTTACAATATAATCAACACCTCCCGCATCAAAACCTTTAGCCTCATCTTCAGTATCCCCAAGAGCCGTCACGAATATAATGGGTATCTTACGAGTCAATGCATTATTCTTGAGTTGGCGGCACACTTCATAGCCGTCCATTTCCGGCATCATCACATCAAGTAAAATGAGACTGGGATGGGGCTGTGATTGAGCAATTTGAATTGCTCTCTTTCCATTGAGGGCAACTTTTACTTTGTAATCCCGGCTAAGCATCCCCGTCAAAGTTTCAAGATTTTCCGGAACATCATCTACTATCAAAATAGTGATCCGTTCATCTTTTTGGTCCATAATGGGCTCCTGTATTTTCTGATGGAACTAATCTGTTTAAATTATATACTCTGCATCTGGGCTTAAAGAAAGCCTGTTACCCTTTCCCAGGAATATATTCCGCATCGGGCATTAAATTGTAAATAAAGATTGGCTCTTTCAGTCCATTGATCTTTTCTTGGTTCCTCAAAAGCTTTAGTTTTACAAAGCTGATTTTCGTGTCCTTGGACATCAGAAATTCGCCTTTGGAGGACTCAACGTTCTTGGCTAGGGTATGTCCCGGCCTGAGGTCTGTTAAAGAGATTGGAATAATTTTATTTCCATCTAAGGTTTTAAAATAATCGGGCTTTAAAAGAGGAACCAACATTTTCTTTATTTGCGGATCGTAGTATCCTTGCTTAGTCTGAAGGCGATCCAACGCCTGCATTCTTGATTTTCCCTGCTCTTCCTCAGAAACAACATCTCGAAGGAGGGTGAGTATACGCGCACCTAAAGGTATATTATTTTCTTTGATTGGGTCAAACGGGAACCCTGTCCCATCGTAATGCTTGTTCATGTAAAGAATAATTTCGGAAACATTTTTGAGATGAGGAATACCAGACACCAATTGAGAGCTGATTTCAGGAACGGATAGAATTAGATTCTCTTCGACTGCCATCAACGATTTGCCTTGCCGGAAACGGGTTAAAATATCAGAGGGGATAGAAACATACCCGATCGGATACAACATAGAAGCCAATTCCAACTCCCAAGCATTTTTTACAGGGTATTTTTTTACAACCTCTTTTACCATGCTCCTAAGGCTACTCGCTTCCTGATACAACTTTGGATCCGCCTGGGAAAGTATTTCGGTTAATATTCGTACACTCCCGCTTAAGGTTTTTTCAAGAAGCACTTTTGTTTCGTGGTATTGCCTCTCTAAATCCTTTTTTAACTGGTTCCTTTCCAGATGATTGGCCACACGAATCGCAACTTCTTCAAATTTGATGGGCTTAGTAATATAATCTGCTCCACCCGCCTGGAAACCCCGTACGATATCCTCTTCTTCGGATTTAGCGGTGATGAAAATTACAGGGATGTCTTTTGTTTTATCAGTTTCTTTTAGTTTCCTACACGTCTCATATCCATCCATTTCAGGCATCATGATATCCAGAAGGATTAGGTCGGGCACTGTGGTCATGGCAAGTTCAAGTGCTTTTTTACCATTCAGGGCAACCTTTATTTTATAATTCTTGCTCAACATTCCTGATAGCACATCAATATTTTCAGGAGTGTCGTCGACCACTAATAGGGTGGCTTTTGTTTCTCTTTCTGTCATGACTTTTTATTTAGGTTCTAAATTGGAAAGTTCGACTGCCAAATTGTCGAGCAGGACCAGACCGGCTTCAAAATCATAATTCTGAATTTCCTTCTGAACTTCAAGGATTTTTAAGCCGAATTGTGTTTTTTCAAAAGTCTGCCGAACGGATTGAATCTGATTCAGGGCTTCAATATCCCCTTCCTCAAGTAAAAGTTTCATCTCTTGAATGGATTCTAGAAGGTTTTTCAATTGTTCCTGGGAAAGAGAAAATGGCATCACTTTTTCTGATGGTCGCTGAGATTTTCTTTGATCAAGTTTACTTGTTACTTTAAATAGAGCCTCAAGTGAATCTTCAAGCTGTTTGAGTAGGGAGGATATGGCTTCTGGTTTACGGGATTTAAAGGCTTTCTCCATGAGAGTTGCTAGATTGAAAATTTCGGTAGCCCCAATATTGCCAGAAGTCGATTTAAGAATATGGATTTGGCTGGAGGCATCTTCCCATTTATTTTCATCGATTTGCATTTCTAAAGTTTTGACAAGCTCCCGATTGCTGTTGTCAAACTTTAACAATAATTTTCTATATAAATTCTGATTGCCATTCATACGGGCCATTCCTGACTTGGTATCAAGACTTGGAGTATCTAACAAAAATTGCATTTCCTGTTCAGAACTCAATTGCAAGGAGGTCCCTTCGGAAAACATTGGAAGCCATTTCATAAGGACCCTCAGTATGTCAGGCGGATCGATAGGTTTCAATATGGTGTCAACCATTCCCGCCTCGATGGTTTTGGCCCGGTCTTCCGGCATGGCACTTGCCGTCATGGCTATTATTGGGATATGGTGCCATTTTGGGTTTTTCTTGATTTCCCTTGTGGCTTCCAAGCCACCCATAATTGGCATTTGAAGGTCCATTAATATCAAGTCGAAATTATATTTTTCAAGTATCTCAAGTGCAATTTTTCCATTTTCTGCGATCTGAACTTCCTGATTGATTCCCCTCAAAAATTCGCATGCAACTTCCTGATTGATTTCATTATCCTCTACAACAAGAATCCTGGCTTTAACATTTTTGAAAGAATTTTTATGTTCCGCAAGTAAGAATTCATGAGTTTGAGGGCTCGGCATTCTTATTTCCTGTCCCATAACTTCCATAATACCATTGAACAAAGTCCATCTAAAAAGAGGCTTGAACAGGATACCATCGGAGCATACTTCCTTAAGGTAGTTGATGGTTTCCTCCGGACCGGCGGGGGCCATCAAAAGAATTTTGGGTATTTGAGGAGTATCCAATTCCTTATAGATCTTTGTGACGAGGGTGCTTGGGTCGAAGTCCGGTGTTTTCCAGTTGATAATAACTACAGGATATAGAGAGCTTGAGGAATTGTGAATTTTGTCAATGAATTCCTCGCCAGACTTTACAGCGTCGATTTTGAAAGTGAATGCCTCGAGTTTTTGTTTTATTATTTCACGGCCTTTGGGGTTGGGCTCCAAGAGCAAAACAGGCATGCCTTGGATTGCTTTTGGTGGAACGGGTAGGTCGATAGTTTTTCTTGAGACTTTAAATTTAATTTCAAAATAAAATTCAGTGCCTACTCCCTCAAGACTCTTTACCTGAATCAATCCACCCATCAATTTAGCAATTCTCTGGGAAATGGAAAGTCCGAGGCCGGTTCCTCCATACTTACGGGTGGTGGAAATGTCTGCCTGGATAAAAGGCTGAAAAAGACTGTCCACTTGCTTAGGGGTCATCCCAATTCCCGAATCCTGGACAGAAAACCTGATAAAAGCTTCATCCTCAATTTCCTGGATAAGCTCAGCCTGTACGACTATTTCGCCTTTCGAAGTGAATTTGATGGCATTGTTGATCAGGTTTGTTAAAACCTGCCCGAGGCGGATGGAATCTCCAATTATTTGCGTAGGAACATCGGATCCTATATGTATGAAAAGTTCCAAGCCTTTTTCATTTGCCAAGAGACTTTCAAAGCTGGCAATTCGAAAAAAAGTTTCTTCCAGATCAAAATCCAGTGATTCAATTTGGAGTTTTCCCGCCTCAATTTTGGAGAAATCCAGAATATCGTTGATAATGACAAGAAGTGATTTTGATCCCGACAGGATTTTCCCAATAAAATCCTTTTGCTTCGGGGACAGGTCTGTCTGCAGGGCAAGATATGCCATCCCTATAATGGCATTCATGGGTGTCCGGATTTCATGACTCATATTGGCCAAAAAGGAGGACTTGGCCCTGTTGGCCTCTTCTGCAAATTGTTGCGCCTGCCTCAGTTTCGCCTCGTACACTTTTCGATCCGTGATATTGGTTGAGATCCCGCATAGGGCATAAATATTTCCCTCAGAGTTGATCAGGGGAAACTTCATGGACAAATATGTTTCCTTTTTATCCTGAACGGGAACTCTTTCCTCAAAGCTCATTGCTTCCGCTTTTTCCAAAACTTTCTTATCGTTATCAGTGAATTGCCTCGCAACATCTTCTGGGAGAAAGTGAAAGTCAGTTTTGCCTTCTACAGAAGCATTGGTTTCGCCGAACAAAGTTTCAAACTTACGGTTAACTAACAGGTATTTCCCTTCTATATCCTTAATATAAATTACAGCATCCGTATTTTCTAAAATACCCTTGATTCTTGCTTCGCTATCTTTTAACTGGCGGATAACTTGGTATCTTTCAAATAGAAAGTTTAGTTGGACCCCAATATCCGCAACCAGAGTTAGAAGAGCCTGGTCGGGTTCCTCAATATTTTCTGAAAAAAACTCCAGGACCACCACCGGTTTATTCTCTGTTAATATTGGAAAGGCTAAGGCACCTTTAACTTTAAGGTCGTTCAAACTTTTGTTCCTTGGAAAGTTTGGATCTTTTCCGACATCGTCTATCCATTCAGCTTTTTTGGATTTAAGAACCCGACCCGGCAATCCTTCTCCGATTTCAAAAGTCGTTTCTTCTGTAACATCAATAAAACTTTGGAATTTTTTCTTGTCTTCAGTAAACCAGATTTGGGTCGGTACCAAGAGTGTAGTTTCAGGTTGTACTTTATAAGCATGGCCTATCGGCCATCCAGCATAATGACAAATATACTGAATAGTCAGATCAAGAGCCTCATCCAGGTTTTGAGCAGCATTCGCGGCCATAGCTACTTCTTTGATCAGTTGGCTTCTCTCCTGCTCGTCCTTTAAAGCCATATCTACCTTGATCTTTTCGGAGATATCGCGAAATGTGATGATGGCACCCACAATTTTTCCCTCTTCCCTGACAGGACGACTGATGTAATCTACTGGCATTGGGGATCCGTCCTTGCGCCAAAACACTTCGTTGTTCACATGAAATTCTTTGCCCAGACGGAAGGCATTGTAGATCGGACATTCTTCCTTGGGATAGGGTGACCGATCAGGATGACTGTGATGAATCAATGCATGTTGTGGCACTCCAAGCATTTCATTCTCGGTATATCCAAGTAGTTTCAAACCCTGGGGGTTGATATATGTTGTATTCCCATTTAAATCGACCCTGTAAAGTCCTTCCCCCATAGTATCTATTGTTAATTGGTATTGCTTGGAGGCCTCTGCCAATTGAAGCTCAACTTTTTTCCTTTGAGAAATATCCCGAACGATACCCACGAACCATTGGTTTTCTGCTATCTCGTATTCACTGATAGATATTTCAATAGGAAAAATGGTTCCGTCACTTTTAAGGCCCTTTACCTCCCGTACTATCCCGATTATTTTTTTTACCCCGGTTCGAAAATAATTCTCCAAATATACATCGTGCTCAGACTGATAAGGTTCCGGCATAAGAATTTTGATGTTTTGACCCAGAAGCTCTTCTTTTGAGTAACCAAAAATCTTTCGTGTGGCTTTGTTAACTGATTGAATAATCCCTTTATTATTAATGGTAATTTGGGCGTCGACCATGCTGTTTAAAATGGCCGTCATGTTGGATTCTTTATCTTCCAACATCTGTATCCTTTCTCTCAATTGCTGCTTCATAACATTGAAAGAACGGGCCAATATCCCAGTTTCATCTTTGGACTTGATTAGAATTTGATAATCCTCATCCGTTCCCGCTCCCAGCTTTTCCGCGGCAGCCGTAACAAGTGCAAGGTTTCGGGTCAGAAAATGTGCCATGATCCAAGACAGAATCAATGCAAGAAGAATCATCCCCAATCCAAAATAAATAATTTGCGTCAGGGTTTCCAATGGTTGAGCCAGGATTTCTCTTTGGTTCTTCAATTTTAATAAAATAAGAGAACGATCGGGTTGGTTTGTGGCGTGATTCAATTCCCTGTAAAAACCCTTAAAGCTTTCCTTATTTATGTTCAATTCAAAAAACGAATTGGCTTCTTCTTGTTTCGAATCAGGCAAGTTGAATTCAGGATAAATATTTTGGATGGTCCTGGGATTGGACTTGTCATAATCAAATTCCAGACTTTTGTCTGAATGAACAAAAACTCTACCGTCTCTACCCAGCAACCAGAAATCCCTCGATCTCAATAAATCAAAAAGATCGTTTAGTATTTGATTGATAATCATAAAACCAAAAATCTTACCCTCGGAATCGTAAATAAGAATTCCTGCCCTGATGGTAATCATCTTGGGTTCCACCACTTTCCCATATTCACGGTTTAAATCGATTGGTGAGAAATAGATGGTATCGGGCAAAATTTTAATAATTTCCTTGAAGTAGTCCCTATTTGCTTTGGACTGCAATTGATACTTCTTTGAAACAATTATTTTCTGTGAGTCCGACCTTTCTACCCGGACAATCTCCTTCCCCTCATCCGCAAGACCAATCAACCGAACTTGGTAGTAATTTGGATTCGAGCGGAGCATTTCAGACATAATAATCTCCAGTCTATTTCTCCAAACCTCAAGGCTATCTCCACTTTCAGGGTCAATTCCATTGTTTGACATGGCATTGGTGATTGCCTTGATTGGAGGCGTTCCTGAAATCATTCGCAGGTCTCTCTTCAATTCGGTGAATTGGGATTTGAATTGTATAAAGTTTACTTCGACTTCAGACTGTAGATCTTTGAATACAAGGTCTATGAGTTCTTGGCTGGTTTTTTTATAAAAATAGAATCCGATGGAACACGTGGTGACAATAACTAAGGCGGAAGTTAAAAAAACGATTTTGAATTTAAGACCAAATGAGGGCATTGGGAGCTCACTGGATATTTTCTTTAGTTTAAGGATAACAACCTTAATTTATATTTAAAGTCAAAATTGTGTAAGTCGTCAGATGAGTCTGAACCGGTTTGTGAATTTAGTTAGATATACGTTGATTCTATATTCCGAAAGATAAAAGTTCAACATAGTGTTACGTGTTAAGCCCCTAAACTAGGTGTAGATACTTTGGAAGTTTCTTCTTTCATCATTTCCTCATATTTTGATTCTTTCATTCCAATGATAACCTACTCAATAGCGTATCGGCGTTAGAATTCTAATATTCCCAATCTCGATTTTACTCCAGCCAGCGACTTGGTTACATGCTCATTATGTTCCGCTCTCAAACGCTCGAAAGTACGCTTCTGCATTCCTTTTGGCCTCAAACCTTCGCCATTCAAAAACCCCGGCTCCCAATCTAGTCGTTCTCTTATTTTGTCGGCACGCCTTCCCGACCTTTCATAATCTGGCTCTCTTTGACTGGGGTAGGCGAGTCGGTGGCAATGTCGGCATGCAAATATTCCTCCACCATACAGAATTGCAACTCTCCGCCTGCAACCTTTTGCGGGACAGAGAAACCAGGGACGTTGCCCACCAAAATTACAATCGGTCCAATCGAGTGTCACGGGATAGCTTTCATTTTTCCAACTACCTCCACTACTCCGATGCCGATAGGTTAGAATCACCGCATTTACTTGTGTGTGCACTTGAATAGATGCTACCGATTTTCCATCTCTTGACCAGTTCCAATTAAAGTCTTGATTAGGACGCAATAGTTCGTCCTTCTTCCACCGTCTTACGTCAATGGATCGATAGTCGAAGGTGGTATCGTTTGAATTGTTAAACAAGTACCTTCCGCTTCCTATGCCTCCCATATTTCTCTCCAGATTTTACCGAAATCATTAGTGAACTTGGTACTTTCTATAAATAATTACCTTTTGCGAGATTTCAATTCTGCAATGGTTTCTTCAATGAGCATTCCGCCATTCCACCAATGGTAACGAGGATTGGAATTTGAAGGAATTACCAAACTCCCATTCTCCCTGAAATAAGGTTCTGGATATACGCTTGCTATAGGTCTAGGAATATCAGAGTCGGATGAAATTTGATTTTCTTCTTTCTGATATGGCAACAATTGTTTGGGAGATGGAGATTCACAAGAACGTCTTTTTTCTTCTAAAGCTTTTTGAGCTAATTCAAGATATTGACCCATGATTTTATTTGTCCCTTTACGAATTAAACGAAATATACGAAAAAAGAATTATGCCGGTATCACTTATTTCGTTTAATTCGTTTTTTTCGTTGAATGTTTCATTGAAAACCAGAGTTCGGTTGGGCGTCCTCCACCTGAAGACTCGGTCGAACAATGGGCCAGTCCAGCTTCTGCCAAAACGTTCAAGGCTCGTCCGATCTGATCGCTGGCCTTATTTCTTTTGAATAAATTGCTGATTTCAGTTCGAGTCATTCCTTCGGGCTTGTAATCCAGTGCACGTTTGATTTCATCTGCAACGGGATCGCCAAGAGAATCACCAAATACGAATCGGGCGGAAGCATCGCAATATTCCCAAAGAGCCAAAGCCGCCATCAAGTGTTCTGCTTTAACAATTGAAGATCGATCAAGGAGCGCGTAAATACAGGATAGGCGCATGACCTGGGCTTCTGCTCTGGCAATAACAGAACCTAAGAGTCCTGGTTTTCCTTCGGATAGTTCTTCGTATATGCCAATCCATATCGCTCGCGCTTCTTCATCACGTTTGATTTCTCCTGCCTCCTGGGCAAACTTGACGGCTTCGGCCAGTTGCTTGACCATCGGAGCAAAGTCCACTTCACAGATACGTCCACCCTCGGGAAGAATGTTGCTTCTTTTAACGCACAACCATAAAAAACGATTGGCGAAACCGTTAGCGCATTCTGTAGTGTCCAAGTGGCGTTGAAGTTCATCTTTGGTCACATGCCCCATGATAGAAATATGCGGTTCGCTGGCTTTGGCGGAATTGTTCTTGGTCATGATGCGAAGGTCCAATCCGTCCCAGGCATTACGTACCACCGGACTCAAAGTGTTGGCCTCCCTCTTCAAAACTTGAAGCGTGTTGGCAAACTCTGTTTCCCATACCAGAATCCGCTTGTCAGTAATACCTTGGTCTACAATTTCGTTTTCGTAGTCGATAATTTTTCCTTTTTGTCTCACCGGACTTCGTTTTTCTATGGGGTCTCTAGCTATCCAGATCAATCCTTCGCCACTGGACAAGCCACTGTGATTGCACTCGCTAACCCATTCTTCTGAAATGCTTTTAAACAGATTCATGACATGGCCTTTTGAAGTACCTTTTCGCCCTTTTGAAGTAGAACCAACCAGGCAAGAGAAAAGATTCATTCCGTGTCGATCCGCCTCGACTTTAAAAAATGGATTCCGCCCCACTATGCTTCCAAAAGCCACAAACAGTTGAATGAGCAAAGCCGCAGGGTCCGCTTCTGTGTGCGGTTCGATTGCTTTTACAATTTCTCCTGCAAGACCATGAAAAGCTTGGTCCGCCAAAGGCTCCGGCCATTGAACCTTTGAACCCGGGCATTCAGGTTGTGATAGAACAGGTTCGCTGGGATACGCCCTCTCTACCGTGTCCTTTACTTTTTCCAACCCATATTGGACTGCCATATCGTTGAAATCGGTTGCACCATCAGGCCGATTATCACCAAAATCTGGAATTGCAACCAGGCCATTAACTGCTTGTGCCGCTTTCCTTGCTTTAGTAAGTCCAGGATTCCCCTCAGTCTTGGCATCATCATCAGCGCATAGAATGATTTCAGGGTTGCCGTAATATTCCTGAAGGTTCACTGCAACAGACTTGAGGTTTCCTGCGTTAAAAGCAACGGCAACAGGGAGCCTCGTCGCTTCATGAATTGTTGCTCCCGTTGCAAAACCCTCAGCAACGCAATATTTCTTTGCGTTATGAGTGGAGCCAATGATAAAAAAACCGCCAGAAATGCACCCTCCAGTCAAAAACCGTTTGTTTCCTTCGGACGTTATGAACTGGAGTGAAGACAAAGTATCACCCTGATAAATGGGAATCAGTAAGTCCCCTTTATATGTTCGTGTATTGTGCGCGCCTATGCGCTTGCGAACAAGGTAAGGATGTCTACTCTCAACAGGAGCCGCTAATTCCCATATTTTAATTGCCTTTTGATTTGCTTGCGTTTGTTCCAAATCCTTTTCGGCGTTGACTTGCGCCCTCGCTTCAGTGATCCGGCGATTAAAAGCGTCCTTTTCCTTTTGAGTGAAAGGTTTCGTTCGAGTAGCTTGCCAGTGCTCTTCCAATCCGGTGGACCAGTCTCCAAAACATCCTCCTTGTTGATCGTCGAACAATCGACACCATCCCGCAGTATTATCCTTGTCCTTGCCGGCACCGGGAAACCGATGGAGCTTTCCCGGCTCGATAAAATTGGGTGGTTTCAGTCCTGCGGACCTGATTGCATCTTTGAATTCGGAAACAGCATTAGTTCTCATTATGTTTCCTCCATTGACTGATCCAATCTGCCAGTCCTAAAGGAAACCATCCCCACAACGCCAGAGTGATGATTCCTGATTGGAAAAACTTTGCAAAAGCGATAAAGCATTTAGGGATCAAAGTCCTTCGGTTTTCATGAGGTGTGTTAGAACGGCTTTTTGTTTTTGGAGTCATCTTGAATGTCCTCCGTTTGCGTCGCCAATGTTCCGACTCGATTCTATTTGAAGGTGCAACCATTCTTGGATTTCAGCTTCTATCCAGCCCACGGCGCGCCCTCCTAAATTTACCGGTTTCGGAAAGGCACCTTGCGAAACTCGAAGGTAGATAGTGCTTCTGGATAATCCAGAATGAGCAATTACTTCAGGAAGTCTTAAAATTCGATAGGACATTGATAGTCTCCATTAGTTAATATTAAGTGTAATTGGAGTCTGTCTGTGCGATTTGGGCGATACTAGACTTTTATTTAAACGAGTCACATTAAAAAATATGTTTTATTTAGATAGTTTAGAATAATGGAGAGCTTGCAATTAGGGGGAAATCGGCGGGATGGTAACTTTATA
This sequence comes from Nitrospinae bacterium CG11_big_fil_rev_8_21_14_0_20_45_15, assembly GCA_002787235.1. Taxonomy (GTDB): domain Bacteria; phylum Nitrospinota; class Nitrospinia; order Nitrospinales; family VA-1; genus Nitrohelix. Next base: position 104,945 of record PCWG01000010.1, on the reverse strand, counting down.
ACTAATATAAAATCAAATGGTTACATTGGGCGATTTGGGCGATTTGTTTTCGCCCAACTTTTTTTATTTTTTCATATTTTTTCTGATTGTTTCAGGAGAATGTTTTTTGCCTATTGGCATCTTACTTATTTGAACCGCACACGATGTATCAGATTTGTTAGGATTTTCTTTCTTAAGATTTGCATATGCGATCCTCCAGCTTTCGTACATTGCCTTAGTATTTAATTTCCTAGCTTCGCGCTTTACTAAAATTGGATCTAAAAATATGGCTGGTGCTGGTGCTGGTGCTGGTGCTGGTTCTGGTGCTGGTGCTGGTGCTGGTGCTGGTGCGGGGGATGGTGCGGGGGATGGTTCATGCGAGAGTGTTTCTTCCAGGGGACAAGGGAAAAGATCGGTGGGTAATTTTTTATCTGACCTGAGCCAACAGATCATATTCTGATGAAGACCCCAAATCAGTTTACCAATGTCCTGAAACCGTTTTTCTTCTATGGCTTTGATTAATCCATGTGGAACGGGATACCCCAAATCATGCAAAACCTTTAACAACTGAGTTGCTTTATAGCCCGGCTCTTTGTGCGAGAATAAAAAATAGAAGTCCATCGGTGTTTGCTCATTCTTCCCCTCTAAAATTCCCATCAAAGGTTCGTCGTAGTTCCCGACTCTAAAATCAATTTCCTGTTCGACGATTTCCAAGTCGCCGCACTTAATAGCGCGTTTAATATTACCCCTCAGCTTTTTACATTCGTTTTCAATTTTGATCTTCCAAGGAGATTCAAACTCATCCTCATTGGAAACCAAAAAAGAAGGAAATTGTTTTCTAAACAAAATTATTTCGAGCACAGTCACCGTCCATAACTGTTGTCGCGCCAGAAGTTCATTATTCAAATTATCCGCTTGAATGAGTTTCTTCGCCTTAGCAAGAGTCTTCTTTATCAAGGTCTTCTTAGCTGATTTGCGAGAAGACTTTACTTTCTTCCCGACCTTTTTTGTTTTTTTTCTCTTCGATTTTTTTCTCTTTGATTTTTTCATTACGCATTCTTTTCAATAAGAGAGGATGAACTGAAACACGCTATTCATGACCTCTTAATTTTAAAAAAAGTTTTAGAGACCCGCTAAGAGGTGGATCCATTTCCCCGCATTGCTTCTGTAGCCTCGATTTCACATTGAGGGCATAGGAACCAATCGGTGGTGGAAGTGGCATATTGTTGTTTTAGGATATTTATCGCTTCATCTTGTGAAATTCCTGAGGAAGTTAACATCTCAATGTTTGTTTTGTGAATCCCGAATCCTTGAGTCATCAACGTCTTGAAATCTTTTGCTGAAACAATCTTCCCTAGGTTATGGGAGACTACCGTATTGCATACATCGCAGATCATATCCATGTTCATAAAATTACTCCGCTGTATATGTTTAGCCCCTTATGCATACAAACTCTGTCCCTGCCCATAATAGGACTCGTGAATATTTGGAAATACCTTACCAACAGAAAACATTGAGCCCCCTACGGAAAAACTGTCTGTGTGAGTAATGAACGATGTTGAGCTTGAAACTATCTGGTCTTAGGGGGATGAGTTGCACGGCTTACCAAATGGATAATTAAAAAATTTACTGTTTCAGATCATCCAAAAATTCTGATGCGGGATCAACTCCTGTGATGAGAAGTTGGTCGCGAGCACGGGTACAGGCGACGTAAAGCAGATTCCGTTCGGTATTATAGACTTCCTCCAAATCTGAGTCATCCACCACTGTTTCGATTCTAGCCTGCAAAGGGATCACTTCATCATCGCAGGCCATGACAACGACAGCACGGAACTCAAGTCCCTTGGCAAGGTGCATCGTGCTGATTGATAGTTTACCGCTGAGGGTTTCAACGTTCTCATCCAGCACTTTAAAAGGAAGCTCTGCTTTTTCGACGGCTTCACGCGCTCGACTCAATTCTGCCTGCGAACGAACAAATACTCCAAACTCGTGAGGCATCACACCATCACCGCTAAGGTTTCGCATCCATTGCCCAACGGCTTCTATCTCTGCTTCATGGTTATCTAATATTTGAATGATTGGATTCGGCCCATTGAAAACGGAAACAGCATTGCCTCGTTTTTCTATATTGCCATCGGCATCGGACATTTCAGGATCCAATAATCGATCCGCTTGCATTCTAATTTGGTGCGAGGTTCTATAATTGACGGTCAATACTCTGGACCTTCCTCGAATGTCCACACCCAGGGACCTCCAGGAGAAAGGCTGTTGGAAGATGCGTTGCCCAAGATCGCCAGCGAAGAAAAGGCTGTTCGGTCGATCCGCTCCGAGCTCGGCAAGAAAGCGTAAATGAAAAACACTCAAATCCTGCGCTTCATCTACAACAGCAAAGTCAAAGGGCGGGTTTTTACTTCTAGCTATCGTATCAGTCAACTTTTGGAATAACCCTGACTCTGTGATTGATCCGTCCGACTCCAGACACGCACGTACCCGAGCAAATATAGACCAGAGAACAGTGCGTTGTTTCTCTGGTAATTGAGTTTTTCTTCCCAGCCGTTTTACGTCGCGATACGCATCCCAGCTTCCCAGCTGCCAGGCATCTACAACCTGCTCCCACTCTGTCAATAATAAGGGCAGTTTGAATTTATGCCCTCCTACTTCGACAGAAGACTTTTCCAAAAGTTCCAAAATTTTTTCCTGTGAAGCTATCTTGGGCTGGCCAAAGTGTGATTTGAACAACCTCAGTCCCACAGCCTTGATGGAATGTACTTCGATCCGCTCAGCCAAACGCGGTTCATTACTTATCAGCCGTTTGAGTTTTGTACGAAGAGCGTTAGCGAGAATGTCGGAGAAAGTGGTGAGCAATACTCGCGTGTCAGGATAGGTTCGCGCCAGAAAAACGGCCCTATGAAGCGCGACGATGGTCTTGCCCGTACCTGCCGAGCCAGAAACCCGTGCAGGTCCATTGTAATCTCGTTCAATCCACTGACGTTGAGCCGGGTGGAGAAAAACGGTCCACTTCTCCCAGGGATAATCAAGAGCGCGTTCCAGTTCCTCGATATTATTCATCACACGGAATCGACGCAGGGCATCAGGATGAGCAAAGGGATCGGTTCCGATAGCGACCGGCTTGGCAACTTCCGGTTTGCCTCCCGTGGCCAATTCCAAAAGAGCGTCGGCGGCTTCGCTTGGTAAACGTTCCGCCAATATCAACAGTTCATCTTCGTTGACTTGTTTCACATCATCTAGCCACTCCGGCGGTACGCCGTAACTCAACAATTCATCATCCGTTAGCCTGGCGAACAACAGGGGTTTTGCTGGAGAAGATTGCTCTTCTTCGATGTACTTGGGGATGATGATTTCCTGAACCGTCTCCTTCACCTCAACAAATTGAGCGGCCCCGGTTTTAGGATGGATTTCCAGTTTGCGTCGTTCGGCCCAGTGGTAGGCTTTGTCGTGATGATCCACATAACAAAGGAGCAGACTGTCGGGAGTCCTGTGAACGATCAATCGAATGTCCTTGCTGACTCGTACCGACCAGAAATTTTTGTCTCTCGCCTGGTCGAGCTTATGAAACTTCATCCCCGGATTGGCCGGGTTCATTTGCAAGTCAAATGCTGTAGTCTTGATAGCCTTTTGTTCGTCGCCGTTCAGTCTGCTAAGGCTATCCGTGAATGTTGCGGCAATGAGGAAGTTCATTTTATTGGATTCATCAATAATGGTTGGAACCCTTTAATTTTATAATGCGTCGAACCACTTTAATGATTGAGAATGGGGAGGTGCTTTCCACAATAGCCTATTACTATAAGTTCTTTGATAGGGTCCCAATAAAAGTGAACTCTAATAGTTTTGTTGATGTCATCTCCAGCTCCAATTTTAAGGTGACGAAACATTTCGACCGGTTTTTTGTTGTAGATAAAGGTCCGTGCGTTCCTCAACTCTTTATTTTTTTCTACTGTTTCGGATTCTTTCGCGGCGTATTCGTTTTTCCCAAATACGTTTCTTGCCTTGTTATCCCCTCCCAAAACAAACTGGTTTCTATACTCATTAACCAACTTCTTTAGCATACCCAAGAGTCGTCGCCCCTCTCCAAAACGACTCATATCACGAGCACTATTTATTGCACTATCAAGAACAATACATTTATCTTCGTATAATTTCGAGATGATACTTAGGCAGGCTTCAGGTAAGGGTGAATAGTTACTGCAAGCAATTTTGAACAATTCATTCATATCAAAAATACTAGTTTGATCTGTATCTTTAGCGTTTAGCTGAACCTTCAATGACTGAATTTCATATTTTCTTTTGTCTATTTTTTCACTTGCGTCTTGTAATTGATCCGTTAACGCTACGATGGCATTTTCAGATTGTGTATTTTCGTTAACCAATTCATTGAAATATTCTTCAGAATCTCTTATTTTTTGGAATGATTGCGCCAATTCTTCTCTCAATTGAGTGGCATCCATTTGCCCACTTCTAGCTTGAACATTTTGTAATCGTCGATGAACAGCCAGTTGCATGACCCCTTCAGAACGTATACGTTTTCGTTGAAGGCGGGCATTGGTGTTATCTGTGACCCAGGAAAGGAGATTTGAAATTCTAGAATATGGACTGTCTCCCCATTCTTCAATTTCATCAGACAAGAAAAATCTGCTGTACACAAAACCTGTCGCGGAAGGAATATGAATAATATTTACTGCACCGTTCCATGCCGACAGCTGTTGTCCTAAAACGCTCTCCATTTCGTGACTACTAAATTCTGGTGATACGATTACTACCTGGGCAAGCCCAAACAAAACATCTTTTAAACGATTATAATCTATCAAATAATTCCCGTCCCTATCTGGACTCACAACTACAATAGGACGGTCTCGATCTAACCGTTTAATTTCAGCAAGAAAACTGTGATAAGAATCTTGATCTTGTCCAACGGTCTTTAGATCGAACCCTATAATAGAATCACCAAATTTGGCATTTTTAGCTTCAATAATATTTTTTAAAATATATTGGATGACTCGTGGGCACGATGCCGTAACCCGTTCTGTAACCTTGGTGCTCAACTCATCAGTTTTCACGATACAAGTAAGCTCTAATATATTATTTTGGCTAATCTTTAGACCCAATTCAGTTATCCATTGCCGACCAGAAACAGAGCTGTCAGTATTTGTCAGTATCCAAGCATAAAGTTCAGGTTTTTCCTCGGTGGTCGCTATAATTTTCAGTCTAGATGGACGACTATCGCGTTTCCCGTCGAAGGTACCGTCTACTTTTAACTGATTAGGATGTAATCCAACGCCAAGTTGCTCCTTGATCCATCCACCGATTGCTTTAAATACCGCGTCTTCTGCATCGATGCCAGAACAAGTTATGTGGTTAGCGTATACAAGCATATTTCAACCCCTCAAATTATCTATCTTATTAACTAAGAAATACTTAAATGATTCTACGAAAAGTATTCGTACTAAAATGTAAGTTCTGGTGAAATAAGATGCATGGTTACTCGTTTTCATCATTAGTTTTTGCGAAGTCTGAATGCTTTGTAGGAGTTAATTCCCAAAGAGGTTTTTTTCCTGATGACTTGAGATGTTTTTTCCACCAACCACTACCCTGTTTATAATTTTTTTTTGCACCTGCATTTTTATTAAGAATTGGAAGTTGCCCGTATTGCTTGCGGAAGTGCTCAAGCATCAGGTATTCAACATGTTTGTAGTACATTCCAGCAGATTTAAGTCCGGGATGTGCAAAATAAAAATCAAAATTCGCTCCCGAAAGACTCTGCATGAAGTCAAATAAGTTCCTTTCAAATTGCCCTTTAATACGTGAAATGATGCTTCCCATTCCAATATAAATAGTTTGCGAACATTTTTTTGAGGGATACCTGATTGATAGAGGGGCAGAGAGGGAAATAATATAAACGCCTTGTTTGATTGCGGTGATATCAAAACCTTCATCGTCGCAAGCAGTTTTAATTTCTTTAAGTGCTTCCTTTATCGAACGTTCCTTTAATTCCTTCTTAACAGGTTTTGAGTAATGATCGTAGACCGAAATATCAAACCCCGCATTTCGAGCGTAAACAGCTAGACTCTGATTTTTAATGGGATACCATTGATTTCTTTTCATAAATTAATCGACTCCTATTTGACGGCGAATACTTTCATGACTTCGTCGCCGAGGTGGTTGATTACTTTTACGGCGATTCTGCCGGACTTGGGTTTGTTGAAGGGGCGGGAGGTGTCGCTATGGAGGGTTTCCCAGGCTTCTTGGTTGATCTCTGCTTTCAGGGTGGTCTTCAGTGCTTTGTAGGGATCGTTGGCTCCCAGGAAATAGGCCTGGCGCACGAAGAAACTTTCTTCATTGTAGTCGGTGTCGATGAACCAGCAGGCGATGCCATCTGCATCGTCGCTTCGCACTTCGCCGGTATTGGGATGGAACACGTCTACGCCATTCACCTTCACCTGTATTTGATCGTCCTCTGCGTCGAGGATGTCTATGTCTGGCTCGCCGAAGATGACGAAGAGGTTGCCCTTGCCTGTGTTCTTGAGGTCGTCTGCCATGTGCAGGTCGGCATTGATGCGTGCCTTTAGCACGGGGATGCGCCCCAGTTTGTTGAACTCTGTCGAATGCGCGTCGTAGTTGAAGGCGCAGGTGATGAGCACATCAAAGTCGGCGTCTCCCGCCTCTCGGGCTGAGGCCACCAGATCGGCGCGTGACACCGTGCCAAACTCGGGGCCTATGAAAATGGCGGCGCGTTTTTGCGCTCCGGTCTCTTCGTCTCCCTCAAAATACTTGCCCTCCGCGCAAACCAGATCGCCCGGCCAAGGGGTGAGAGACGTGAAATTGATCTTGTCTTCCTTATGCGCCTGTTGCACCCCGGCGGTTTTGAGGTTTTCCAGAATCATACTGGCGAAATCCTGCCCGCCTTCTTCTTTTTGAGCTTTTGCCGTGCCATCGATCAACTCATCGTTTTCATCCACTCCCAAAACACGATGCGGCGACAGGCTCTCGACGGTGAAAGGTCCCGCGACACGTACCTTCTTGTTGTCCTCATAAGGCTTGTCGTAAAGGTATTCGTTGTCTGCCTTGGCTGATATGGAAGCATCGATCTCTTTCTGTCGGGCAATGCGTGCTTTCCACCATTGTCCGTGCAGGTCTCTCGCTTTGGAGGGCCAATTTTCCTCGGCTTCGCGGGGTATCTCCCATTCCTCCCATTTTTGCTTGAGGGTTTTGTTGAGTTGATCGCGCAGAGGTTCCAGCGTCTCCTGAAACTTCTCCCAGATGACATCGATCTCGACGTTGTTGGCGATGGATTTCAGAGTGATATGGGGAACACGCTCGTAAACGAAGCCGTGACGGATGTTGTCACGTGTCGGCGCACGGGACGGCACAGTTTGAGTGATCTCCGCTTCTTTTTTTTGGCCATCCTTGCTGTCGGCAAGCAGGTAATAGGGGTAACGCGCACCCATGATGCGCGCCCGCGCCAACGTCAGGGCCACACGAGAAGTATCAATGGTAATCCATCGCCGCCCCCATTGCTCGGCAACGTATGCGCTGGTCCCGGAGCCGCAGGTGGGGTCCAGTACCAAATCGCCCGGGTCTGTCGCCATGAGGATACAGCGTTGGATAACTATGGTTGATGTTTGGACAACATATACCTTGCGCTTAGCAAAGCCACTAATAATAGTATCAGTCCAGATGTTCCCGTACTGAACCGCAGAGCTGTCACGCAAATATCGAATTGCGCGTAGTCTTTTACCCGAGGCGAATAATCTGTCAGAAAAAAGTAGTCGTCGCATGCCATCACGTGACTGACTCCAATGCCTGTTGCTGGGTGGATAATATTCTAACCCCTGAAAAGAAAATGGATAATTCCCATCCTTGGTTTCCCCTTGACTGGTAGAGTCCGTATGGGCAAGAAGATAGTCACCTAACTCTTCTCTATTGGTACTCTCTTGCATTGGAACTACTACGCCACTTTCACTGCGAATATAATCGAACTGTCCAATGCCTCCGTTGCCACCTTTTAACGTATAGAGCTTTCGAATTTTAATAGAATCTTTACGTTTCGCATACCACAGGATATAATTGACAATAGAGTCAACTTGGTCTGAGCCTCGTGAACTAGTGGTCTGGAAATTTATCTGTGAAATGAAATTCTCTTCCCCAAATACCTCATCCATGACGGCCCGTACTCGATGCACGTTTTCATCGCCGATCTGCACAAAGATAGACCCTGATTCGCTGAGTAAGTCCCGCGCCACGGTGAGTCGATCCCGCAGATAGGTCAAGTAAGAGTGGATACCGTCGCGCCAGGTGTCACGAAAGGCTTTCACCTGTTCCGGTTCGCGAGTGATGTGGCTGGTGTTGCCGTCCTTCACATCGCGACTGGTGGTAGACCACTGAAAATTGGAGTTGAACTTGATGCCGTAGGGCGGATCGAGGTAGATGCATTGCACCTTGCCGCGCAGGCCTTCGCGCTCGGCGAGGCTGGCCATGACTTGGAGGCTATCGCCGAGGATCATGCGGTTGGACCAGTTGGCGTCGTGCTGGTAGAACTCCGTTTTTGCATCGTCGTCGGGCAGGCCATTGAAATCGCCGAAGAGGTTGCTCTGGAAACCCGTTTCAGCCTCTTCCTTTTCGGTCTCCGCCTTTTCGCTTTGCTTGCGCAGGTCGTCGATCAATACCTTGGGATGGACTTTCTCCTGAATATAGAGCGGCGGCGCCTGTGTGACCAAGTCGGACCAGTCCTGCTCGTCCTTGCCGCGCCATACCAGTTGCGGATCGAGGTCGCGGTTCCTGCGTTCGTAGGCCACACGAATGGGAGTTTGATCCTCCTTTTGCATGATGGACTGATATTCGGCGGTGGGGATGTTCTTGCGTGACGCATCCTCATGCGTGATCGTTTCAACCACTTTCTTTTTTTTGACAGCCTTCTTGCGTGTCGCCATTTACTTGTCGTTTCCTTCCGAACCGAGCGAATCGGGGTTTTTTAATGATTTTTTCTCTGCGGCCAGGCGGCGTTCTACTTTCTTGACATCTTCTACAGGAGGAAGTGCTTCGGGCCGAATGCCTCTCTGAATCAGTGTTTTACGAATCGCCTTGTTGTTTGAAATATGTTCCCTCGAGATGGCAGTTTCCGTACTGTATTGGTGTTCTTTTGCATTGTGGATGGTGATTTCTGCCGCAAAATCCTTTGCCTTGAGGATGATGGTTGGCGCAAAGTCGGCCAGAGGGCGCGTGTTGGGAACCTTCCATTGTGATTTCATGGCTTGGGTTGATTTGCCAAACAAGGCTTGATCGCCCTTGCTACGAATGAAACCAAAGTTTTTATCGCTACCCAGTTGTTGATAAATCACCGAAGACAATTCTTTTTCAGTCTCTGTCAATTTCTGCCGGGCGGAAACCCGCTCTGCCTCCAGCAAGCGTTCTTCGATCAATTCGGCTTTGCGAGTTTGGAGGGCAAAGTAAGTTTGAGCGAAGGCAATTTGTTCTTTTTGAGGGTCGCCGTTCTGCGCGATCAGGTAACAGGCGTATCGGGTGAGCATGATATCGTCGATTTCGCGCTTGCTTCCAGAACCCAAATCAACCATTTTGTTGATGCCAACAAAATGGTCTGAAATTTTTTGGTCTGAAATATCGCAAGCTGTTTTTGCCTTGGAGACAACTTTCAGAAAATTTCTCCATTCTGAATATCCCAACAAGTGTTGCAAGTCTCTGGCGAGCCAAAATTCTATGCCGCCTTCGGTCTCTTGTGCGTGTGCTTCAAAGTTGCCTGTAAGCGTTATCACCGTTTCGTGTTTCATGCCTTGATCTCCATCGCGGGATTGCCGATGACTGCGGACTCGATCATTTGATTGAACTCAGATTCTACTTTATCCTTGAAGTCTGATTCGATTTGGTAGACCTCGGTGAATTCTGCAAAGGCCCAACGTCCATAAGTTCCGTTGTTATTGACCCCAGGAACCCAATAAGTGTCCATGGTGGACTTCTTCTCCTTGGCATCTTCACGACGATAACCTTTGATTTCGACGATTAAGTTCAACAGGTCGTCCTCGCCGTGTCCGTCATCCACTCGCACAATAAAGTCGGGAATGTATTTGCGTGCGACACCCGCGAAGCGGTAAGGGACTTCCAATCCTAAATTGTGATTCTTGACGTAAGCTTTCACACGCGGATGTGTTTCGGCGACGCGACAGAACTCGCCCTCCCAGTCGCTATCGAGGATGACCCAGTTGATATGGCATTTGCGTGCATCCGTTTCCCAGCGATCTGTTTTTGAGGTGTTGAAGTTGACGTGAGAAGTGGAGCCTATCGGATTGTAAGGATCGAGCATCGCTTTGACCGGACGATTGTCTATATGCGAACGGGTGATAGCGGCTGTGATTTTTTCACAAGCCATGTCTGCCATTTCCTGATACATGAGCTGGGCGGGATAGGTTCCGCCTTTGCATGTCAGGCAAGTGTCCAGCCATTGTTTGGCGATTCGTTTGAGTTGACCGAATAAATTGAGTTTGGGGTCTTCACCTGGGTCGCGCCACTTGGTATAGATCAGACGGTGAGTGAGGTGGTATAGAATCGTTGATTGGCGCAAATCCCCGGTATGAATGAGATTGAGATCGACCCCTTCGCCAATGATCCCGGAATTTTTTGTAATGGAAGGTCCGATAAGTTCAGGAGTCAGTTCCAAAATAGAGTCGTCGTTAAATTTAGCGGTCAACCGTTCTTCAGGTAGTTCGATCCTGAAACCGGCAACACGCGGGAAGCGGATTTCTAACTCATCACGCTCAGGGCGAATGGCTTTGACATGAATGATCTCGCGTGGTTTTTGTGGCGGCGCGATGACAGGTTTTGCTGTAAAATCGAAAGGGATTCCCAGCACGTCGGCATATTCTACGTTGAACAGATTTTCATTGTTTAGATCGTAGGACTGACGACGCAGGGCGCGGCCGATGACCTGCTCGCATAAAAGTTGAGTGCCAAAAGCACGCACTCCCAATACATGCGTGACGGTGTTGGCATCCCAACCTTCGGTGAGCATGGAGACGGAAACCACACAACGGATTCCTGCACCAAGTCGGCCTTCTTTGCCGACCGTGTTCATGACTTCCCGAAGCAATTCCTGATCGGTGATGTTCTCCGCTTGCTTGCGGTCTCCCGTGCGTTCGATGATCTCGCTTCTGAAACGATCTATTTCATCGCTCGCCATTGAGCGAAACTTATCGTCCAGAGCATCGCCCGATTCGAGCTGTTCGCTATCTATTAATAAAGTGTTGGGCATCGCATAGGGATTGCCATGTTCGTCGAAATTGCGAAACAACTTGAGACGACCATTTTCCAGAATGCTGGAGCCATCTTCATTTTCGCGAGAGAAACCCGAGATATAGTCGTAAACCAATTTGGATGTAGAGGTGTTGTTGCAAACGATAATAAAGCAGGGAGGGACTTTCGTACCTGCCTCTTTCCACAAGTCATAGGTTTTTTCGTAATGACCATATAGAGCTTCCAGAGCAGTTTTTAGTTTTACCGGCAATGCCAGTGGGTCCAGCATTCCCCCTTTTCCCCGACCTTTTTTGGGCATTTCTTTACTGATATGCGCCCATAGGTTTCGGAACATGGGCATTTCCCCGCTGGGAATATTGTCTGCGACGGGAACACGGGGTAATTTGACAATGCCGCATTCGATGGCATCCATTAAAGAAAAGTCGCTCATCGTCCAGGGGAACAAAGTACCTTCTGCGTAACCCGAGCCGCTCAGAAAAAATGGAGTTGCGGAAAGATCAATCACACGTGTCAGCCCCAATTTTCTATTCACCGCTTCGAGGCCAGAAATCCAAAGGCGAGCGGCTTCCTTGTTCTTTTCGGCTTCTTTCTTTTCATCCCCTTTGAGACCTTCGTTTTCTATGCCGGGTTTTTCTCGATAACAATGATGTGCCTCGTCATTGAGGGCGAGAATGTTTTTCATCCCCATCAAATCAGGCATCACACGCTGTAGCATTTGACCTTCCGTTTCGAGGGTGTTTAGGGCTTCTCCTCGACCTTGCAATAGGGAGCGACCGCCCTTCGAGATGTCCATCTTCTCTCGTAACTTGAATGCGTGATAGTTTGTGATAACGATTTTAGATCGTTTCACATCATCCAGCATGTCCGGCGGGACCAACTCTCGATCTTTGTAATAACTGTCGGGATCGTTGGGCTGGAGAACGCGTAAGCGGTCTTTAATGGTCAGGCCGGGTGCAACTATTAAAAATCCACGGGTAAATTTTTTGCTATTAGGATGCCGTACCGCATTGACGGTTTGCCAGGCGATGAGCATGGCCATGACGGTGGTTTTTCCTGCACCAGTAGCCAATTTCAAGGCAAAACGCATGAGTTCAGGATTGGCATCGTTATTGGCATCAGCAAGGTACTCCAGAATGGATTTACCGGCTTTGATTTGGGGTGCAACCTCTGTCAGCCAGATGGCAACCTCTACAGCCTCCAGTTGGCAGAAAAAAGGGCGGACGGAACTAAACTGGTGATGCCTCCAATGTTGTAGCAGACGAGCAGTTTCAGGAGTTACTTGCCAATCATTGGGGTTCGGAGATCGTCGCCATTTTTCGAGCTGTTGGCGGATATAGTTGATTTTCGGGTTGGGATCGTAGCGTTGATCCGCTGTAGACAGACCATGGTCTTCATCAAAATCAATGTGTTGTTGCTTGACTGATTTGCGTTTTTTGGGCTTGGGAATGGGAGTGACAAAGTCAGCACCACGGCGTTCCTCGACGATTTGTTGAGTAGGTTGACCCTCTCCATCGAGTTGCCAGTGGCGGCTTGGGCAGTCGTAAGGGGAATTAAGGATTGGGTGCTCGTAAAACAGATCAGTCATCCAGAAATACCCCCTTGAGTATTAAATAATTTAACGATGCAATATGACATGCCCTAAAAACATCGGCAAGCCAAAAAAATCTATCAAGAAACAACTGGGATTGGTAGATAATGTTGTTACAAAAATCCTTTAAAAGATTATTAAGACAATTTTTATTTAAAGTCTAATATTATATAATTATCAAACTGCACTCTATAGCGGAACCACGTTTTCACAGGCTTTGAGTTGGTCTAGGTAGTCAGCCCATTGTTGCATCATTTTTTTGCGTTCTTCGAGGTGGGCGGTTCGGTTATAGGCGCGTCCGTTAGGATCGCGGACGGCGTGGGCGAGTTGATGCTCTATGAAATCCGGGCGCACTCCTAGCACTTCATCCAAAATTGTCCGTGCCATGGCGCGGAATCCGTGGCCGCTCATTTCTTCTTTTGGGATGCCCATACGGCGCATTGCGGCCAGTATGGCGTTGTTGCTCATGGGGCGGCTCAGGGTCCGTGCTCCGGGGAAAACGTAACGTCCTCTTCCTGTCAGGGGTTCTATCTCTCTCAAAATTTCAATTGCCTGCCGGGACAGGGGAACGATGTGCCGGGTATCTGTTTTTGTTACGATGTAGCTCCATTCGGCTTTATCCAAATCAACGTCTGTCCATTCCGCTTTTCTCAATTCTCCGGGTCGCACGAATACCAAAGGTGCAAGACGCAGAGCACAACTCACGATAAGGCTTCCTTCGTAACCGTCCATTACCCTCAATAGTCCTGCAACCTGTTTGGGTTCGGTGACTGCCGCCAGATGCTTCACTTTTGCAGGAGGCAGGGCTCCGCGCAGGTCGCCAGTTGGATCACGCTCGGCACGTCCTGTAGCGACTGCATAACGGAAGACTTGTCCGCAGTTTCCCAAAACACGGTGCGCTGTTTCCAAAGCACCACGCTTTTCGATGCGCTGGATGATGGATAGCAATTCTGGGGCTTTCACTTCTCCGACCGGTTTCGGACCGATCCATGGAAACACGTCGTTTTCCAGACGTCGGAGCATTCGACCGCTATGACCTTCCGACCAGTTATCAGCATGTTTGGTGAACCATTCACGCGCTACCACCTCGAAACTATTTTCGGCAATGCCTTCCCGGGCGGCTTTTTTCGCTTTGCGGTTTTCGCTCGGGTCGATGCCATTGGCGACCAGTTTTCGTGCCTCGTCGCGTCGGTCCCTGGCGTCCTTCAAACTAACATCGGGATAAACGCCCAGAGACAATTGCTTCTCCTTACCTTCAAATCGATATTTGAAACGCCACCATTTGCCGCCTTTGGGGGTAACCAGCAAGAATAAGCCGCGTTCGTCGAACAATTTACGCGCCTTTGTTTCGGGTTTTGCGTTACGAATTTCAGTATTGGTTAAAGGCATGGCATCTCCTTGGGCAATTCTGGACGAGTGGCGTCAAGAAAGGAGCGAAGTTCCATCGTTTCAACTGGAGTTAAGGCAAGGCAACGGTTACGCAACTGGAGAGTGAGTCCTCCGTCACTTTCAAGTTTGAATCGGGATGCGGCCAATTGCCGTGTCTCTTCAGCACGTTGAGCGGCTTTTTCTTCTTTTATGCGCTGGCTGGGGTCAATTCCTTTTCTAATCAATGTGCGAAAGGCATCTCGTTTTTTCCGGGCCATTGCAAGGGAGACGTCAGGATAAACCCCTAAGGAAATTCGTTTTTCTTTCCCATTGAAGCGATATTTTAATCGCCACCATTTGCCTCCAGATGGATCAATTTCGATATACATCCCCTTTGAGTCCGATATCCGGTAACATTTTTGAGTTTTTCTACCGTCAGGAGTTATTAAAGGCTTCGCATTTCTTATGATTTTGGTTGTTAGAGGCATCCTGGGGGTATCTCATTTTTGTCAAATAGGGGAACCCTTATAGTTACCCCTAAGCAGTACTGGATTTAATAGGATCATAATACCCCTTGTCGGACCTCAAAGCAATAAAAAAGCCCTAGTTTCCTAGGGCTTCTGGACTTCATTGGACTGTATTGAATCTGTTAAAAATGGAGGCGGGGGGAGTCGAACCCCCGTCCGAAAAGTTTCAAGCAAAGGCGTCTACATGCTTATTCCCAAGTTTGGATCTCGCTGAGAGCGGCTCCCTGGGACCGGATACTCTCTCAGCCAGCTTCTGGAATCTCGTCCGATCGGCTCGAAGCGGGCCGACCCGACCAGTCCGCTAAATGACGTTCCTGCCTTCCCCGCAGACTTAGGAAGAGGAACGGTAACTGGCTTAAGGTTTAGTTAAGCAGCTACTGCAACATCATAATCGTTAGCGATTATGTTTTTGCCGTTTTTTAACGGGCCAACGGCATCCCGTGCATGCAACCCTTGTATCACCCTTCCCGTCGAGACCGTTTCGCCCCCTCTCTTCTTCATATAAGATTGTTTTGACTCGATTGCCAGTTGATCTGGAAAAATATTCCAAAGTCGCTATTGTTATGCGGCCTGTAATTTTCCCCTCAGAAAATCTATGGATTCTTTGTTTAAGTTATATTCTTTCTTGATCAAATGCAAGAAATGGCTGATCTTCCGAATAGGAAATAAGTGCGCTCACTATTTTGCTTGAATGAATTCATGGCTTTCAGGGTGGGGATAGGGGGCGGTAAAGGCCCTGTTAGTTCGGGCCTGGGGAAAAGAGTCAAAATTTAATCAAATTAGCAAAAAAACGTACAGTTGCAGGGTCTCCTTCTTTTGATGGTTTTCCACAGACCCTGTGGAAAACTTGTGGATAAGTAAGATCGTGTCATTGAATTTGCGAAGTTTAGCTGATTTTTGATAAAGAGGTCATTTGTTGATCGTAATAATTACTCTTATTTTTCAATGGTTTGCGCGTTAATTGAGTTTTTGGTTTTAGCAAGCGAAAAAAAGGCATTGACAGAAGTATTCTTTTCCACAGTTTGTGGTGCCTTGTCGAAGGTGGCTTTACCCTTGTCTGTATTGAGCTTCCGCTTTAGTCAATTGTTTGACGATTATTTGGGCTTTAAAACCTCTTTTTTGAGGGGAAGTTTGATGTTCTGGGTGGGGATTGCGTGAGTTTAAAGGGAATTAAAAAAATAGAATTTTTGACGCTTGATTCAGCCTTCTTTGTAGGTGTTTTTCCTACAAGGAAAGTTGCTTGTCTTCAGAGTTCCTTATTTTCTGCGGGATTTGGATAGGCGGGGGCAAAATGTTTGATAAAATCAAGTTTTTATCTGTTACTGGTGCTCGGCAGGCTTATTTTCAGCCAGTTTTGGGACAGTTGGTATTTGCATAATTGTTTTCCACAAATGTTGTGGAAAACGTGTGGGGAAAATTGGAAATCTCTTTTTATTACAGTGTTGTATCGCTCTAACAAGAGTGTTGATTAAAATGAATGCAGTTTTTTAACTCTTTCAAAAGCAATGTATTATATAATCGAATTTAGAACGGGAAGCGCAGGCATCAATGCTTTCAAAAACGTTTTTCCGACAGTCCTTTCTCTTTATCAATGATCAATCCAAAACTCATTTCTAATTTTTGCTGGTGGTATTTTTTTCTCATCCTTGCTACGGCTTTGGCGGGTGTTGTTTTTATTTACAGTGCCAATCACGGTCGCCCGGAAGCTTTTTTTCGCCATCTTTACGTCAAACAATTGTATTGGGTTCTTTATGGTTTGATCGTTATGATTTTTGCGATTTGTGTGGATTATCGCTTTTTGAACCGTTACGCCTATCTTTTTTATGGTCTCACTTTGCTGGCTTTAGGATACGTGTTGATCAACGGTGTGGTGGCTTCGGGTGCGAAACGATGGATTCGAATCGGCCCCTTGACTTTGCAAATATCTGAATTTGCTAAATTTGCCTTGATCATTGCTCTTGCAAAGTATTTTGGGGGAGATCGGTCGCAGGGGAAATATCGCTTGCGGGACCTTTTTATTCCGACGGTTTTGACGTTGACGATTGGTTTGATGATTGCTTCACAACCGGATCTCGGGACTGCGATGATTATTTTTTTCCTTTTCCTGATTTTTATTACGGCGATTGAAATAGATTATCGAACTTTGCTCAAGTTATTTTCTGTCGGGATCATTCTAACGCCGACTTTTTGGTTCTTTTTGAAGGATTATCAGAAGACTCGTTTGCTGACGTTGTTTAATCCTGAGTTGGATCCACTGGGGGCGGGTTATCATTCGATCCAGTCGAAGATCGCTATTGGTTCGGGTGGGTTTTGGGGCAAGGGTTTGCTGGCGGGTACGCAGAGCCGTTTGAATTTTCTTCCTGAGAAGCACACGGATTTTATCTTTTCTGTTTTTGCAGAGGAATCTGGTTTTATTGGTGTGATTGGTTTGCTGACGGTGTATTTGATCATCATTCTGAAGGGTTTGAACATTGCATATCGTGCGGGAGATCGTTTTGGATTTTTCGTTGCTTTGGGTATCGTTGGTTCTCTTTCTTTCTATATTATTTTTAATATTGGGATGACGATCGGTCTGTTCCCGATCACGGGTTTGCCTTTGCCTCTGTTAAGTTATGGGGGATCTTCTCTTATCACCAACTTTTTTGCGTTGGGTTTGTTGTTGAATATAGAAATGCGTCGCAATATTCATTGATCGCCACTGCCCGTATTTATTATATGAAGAATAAATGCAAGTGTTTGAACCAGTTTCTGTATGCCGTGTTATAATTACTCGTTAGTTTGATTGATAATAGTTATCTTTCCGCGTATTTTTTCTTCTTTACTTTTGACCAATGCAATCGCAAATCATAATCAATTCAAGTGCCAGAGAAATCCGTGTTGCGTTGATGGAGAACGATCAGCTTGTAGAATTGTTCATCGAACATAAGGCTCATAAAGGGATTGTCGGCAACATTTATAAGGGGACGGTCACTAAAATTCTTCCAGGTATGCAGGTCGCTTTTGTTGATATTGGGCTGGAAAAATCTGGCTTTTTATATGTTGGGGATATTGATATTCTGGATACTCTGGACCTGGAAAGTCATGACGAGGTCAAGGTCCCTCTCAGTAATCCGGATGAAAATGATCCCGATCAGGAAAAATCGCACCGAACGCTTGACCATGGTATCCCTATTCAGGAAATTTTGAAGGAGGGGCAGGAAATCATGGTGCAGGTGGCCAAAAATCCGTTAGGAAGCAAAGGTCCGCGTATCACCACCTATATAACGCTTCCGGGGCGTTACCTTGTGTATATGCCTACGGTGAATCATGTCAGCGTTTCGCGTCGTATTGAAGACGAGGAGGAAAAGGAACGTCTGAAGGAGATCATTGGGGAAATCGGAAATCCCGGTGAGGGGTACATCGTGCGGACTGCGGGGCAGAGCTGTGAAAAGGAAGATTTTATCATGGATCTCACTTTTCTGCATCGGCTTTGGGGAACGCTGAAAGATAAAATTCCGAATGAGAGTAATAATGGTACGAATCTTCTCTATGAAGATCTCAATCTCATTTTCCGTTCGATACGCGATCTGTTCACACAGGATGTTCAGCGGTTGGTCATCGACTCTAAGGGCGATTACGAGAAGTGTGTCGAGTTCTGCAAAAAATTCTTGCCTCATATTTCTAACCGCATCGAACATTATAGCGATCCGCTCCCTATCTTTGATTTTTACGGCATTGAGGTTGAGCTCAACCGCGCTTTAGATCGCAAAACCTGGTTGAAATCGGGGGGGTACATCGCCATCGATCAAACGGAAGCTTTGGTTTCAATCGATGTGAATACCGGTAAATTTGTTGGGCACAGTGATCCTGAAGAGACGATTTTGACGACCAATCTGGAGGCGGTTCGCGAAATTGTGTATCAATTACGGCTCAGAAATATTGGGGGGATCATCATTGTTGATTTCATCGATATGGCAAAGGAAGAGAGCAAGGAGAGGGTTTGGACGGCCTTGAACAATGCTTTAAAAAGCGATCGCTCGCGCACCCGAATCTTGAAAATTTCAGAAATCGGGTTGGTGGAGATGACGCGTAAGCGTGTTCGTGAAAACTTGATTCAGACGCTCTGCGAACCTTGTTCTTATTGCGAAGGCGAAGGTTATATCAAGTCCACAACGACCACCTGCAACGAAATCATCCGAGCGGTACAAAAAATAGCGGGTTCACCGACCGAGACAAAAAGAACGATCACGTTGGAGGTGCATCCGCAAATATACGATTTGATGTTTGAAGAAGAAACGTCGTTCATGGAGGAACTGGAGCAACGCTATGGACTCCAGGTAACCTTTCAAGTGAATCCAAAAATTCATCGAGCCAAGTACCGTATTTCGGTAAGCGAAGAAATATCATGAGACATTGCAACTTTAATTTGCCGGGCCGTTCTTCATTAAGGGTCGGACTATTCGTTTTGTTTTGCTGGTTTGGGATTTCTGCATGCGGAACGACAGGGCATAAGTTTGACGAGAGTCAGTTTGGTGCCATTGTCAACGGTGAAACAAGGCAAGCCGAAGTGCTTCAGCTTCTTGGAGACCCCTATCAAAAAGGAGTCGAAAACGGTAGTGCGGTCTGGATTTATGAATACAATCGTTTCAATCTGTTTGGAAATGGTACCTCTAAGGACTTGTATATTGTCTTTGATGATAAAGGCACTGTCGAGTCACATCAATTTATGAGCAATTGACCCACTCATTGCCTCAATAAACAAATTCCACTGAAAAATAATGTTTGGTTTTGAAGGTACTCGACAAACCGCTCTGCATTTGTCATGGTTCGCTTTTTTTCTGACGTTTGTTGCCTGGTTCAACATGGCACCCTTCAATACAACGTTGATGATCGTGCTGGAGTTTTCTCAGGCGCAGATTGATACGTTGATGATCTGCAATCTTGTTCTGACACTGCCCGCACGTATATTCATTGGTGGATTGGCCGACTATTTTGGCCCGCGCAAGGTGTTCAGTGGACTCCTTGTCTTCGCCTCTTTGATCTGTTTTCAATTTGCACTGGCAACCACCTTTGAAGAGTGTGTTTTTTCGCGCTTGATGATGGGTATTGTGGGCGGGGGATTTGTGGTCGGGATCAAGATGATATCCGACCATTTCCCAGACCGGGAAATGGGCTTGGCGCAAGGAATTTATGCCGGTTGGGGAAATTTTGGTTCCGCCGCCGCTATCTTTTCTCTTCCCTTGATTGCTGATAATTTCCCTTTGGAAACAGGTTGGAGGGTGGCTGTTGTTTGCTCGGGGATTGCCTGTCTGGTCGGCGCAATGGCTTATTGGAAATGGGCAGAAGATATTTTCATGCCGCACAAACAGTTTTTGTCCTTTTCGGGTTTCAGTATAGAAATCAGTTCGCGCAAAGACTTTATATTGCAAACAGTGCTTTTGGCTTTCATCTATGCCGGTCTCATTTTGGTTGTATGGAAGCTTGAGGCCTCGACTCACCCCATCATTCACACGAACATCGCCTGGATTTTAAGTGCAGGGCTCTTATTTTTATTTGGTGCCAATATTCGCAAATGTTACCGGGTGAATAAAGACAGTTTGAACGGCCGACCCCGATGGGAATATTCTTTCAGCCAGGTTGCGATTTTGAGTTTGGCCTATGCGTTGACCTTTGGATCGGAATTGGCCATCGTGTCCATTTACCCCGAATGGTTGCAGACGATCTTTGGACTCACGGTCGTGGGTGCGGGGGTTGCCGGTTCCAGTTACGCATTTTTGAATTTATTCACCCGTCCGTTTGGAGGTTGGATAGCGGGTCGTTGGGGCAGAAAGAAAATGTTGTTTGTTTTTGTGCTCGGAGGCATGTTGGCGACATTTGCCATGAGTCAGGTTTCCAATGACTGGCCGTTGCCGGTGGTCTTGCTACTGGCTTTGACTTGCGGAATTTTTTTGCAAGGAGGGAATGGAGCCAATTTCGCTTCTGTGCCGCTCATACGTAAAGAGTTGACGGGGAAATTAGCAGGCCTTGTGGGGGCTTATGGCAACCTGGGTGCGATAATTTTTCTGAGTGTTTGGAGTGTAACGGGTGCCAAAGGTTTTTTCCTGACCTTGAGCGGGTTTGCCGCAATCGTATTATTTGCTGTGATATTTCTTGAAGGCGAGCGGAAATAAAACAGTCTCTGTCAGACATCTTTAAGCTCATTCAGATGCCTGACAGAAACTCGGTTTGAGATTATTGGATCGTTGGTGCAGACAGGGTCATTTGAATGCCTTTTGTCCCAGCCGTTGCGTTCACAGACGCTTCAAGATCGCCAGGGCCCGCACCCGCCACACCATCCCCATCCAGTCTTGCAGTCAGCGTCAGGTTTCCGTCAAACAAGGAACCCTCCATCATTGTATCTTCCTGACCGATTTCAAAGGTATAGGGAAACTTCACATCGCGAACCCGTTTCACAGCGAGAGGGGGGCCTCGTCGTACGCCTTGAGGTCGTGCGAATATAAACAGGATTCCAGAATCTGGAGTTTTTCCCTCAAACTGCGGGTCCAGTGCAATGGTTCCCGTCACATTGGTTGCGGCCGCTGGTTGGGCAGTGACGACTTGATCGAGGCTGATCTCCTGATTGATTTCACCGGGAGAGGCGACGATGCTACCAAAAATGTCACCCGCAGAAGAATCTGCCACACCGTCGTGGTCCAACCGTGCCGTAATGGTCATTTTTCCTTCAAATTTGACACCCGGTCGCATGACATCGCGAGCACCCAGATTAAATTCAAAAGGGAAGCTGACCAGGCTGTGCCGCTTGGCGGCGACAGGGGGGCCGCTGGTCACACCTTCGGGACGAGCGACTAGGAACAGCACGCCATCTTTTGGCGCAGAGTTTGCCAGTTTATCAGGAATGGTCACAATCCCGGCGATTTCATGCTCAGGGTCGGGCGGCAGGTTCGCCTGAGTCAACTGCCGTTTTATTTCGATTGGCATGGGATGTTCTTTCAATTCCCTGTCGCATGCGGTGATGACTATGAATATTGATAAAATGAAAATAAAGCTAAAGTGTTTCAAGTTGAATCTCCGATAAGGGAAGTATTGGCAAGGAAGTAAGAATCTTTCGATATTTTTAAGGCATCATATCAGTATTGAGGGTGATTTTGAAGTGGAGCGTGGCTCCGGTGAAAAATTTAAGGTTTGCAGGTGATTTTTGGGAATCCTTAAAATCTTTTGTTGATCGAAAACCTGCAATAGGTGTATAGAAGAAATAAAGACGCAGTCTGTTTTCTTCAAATGTCAAAATATTAGGAGATTACGCCATGTTTTTCCAGGTTCGCATTAAAGATGCGCAGGGCAATGTGAAAAAGATTATCCCTAGTGAAAGTCTTAGCAAACGCTACTGGGATGAATTTTTTAACAATTCGTCAGAGGGAGAAACGATCAAAAATTCTGAGAAACGCGGTAAAAAGTCTGTAAAAAAAGATCGCGAAAATATACAGGATTCCATGATTGAAGAAGATTGGAATTTGTGACTCTAATTTCAAACCGTTCAAATTCAGGGGGGACTCTCTCCAAGTTTCCATGCTCCTAATCCTCCACCAAAGGTTGTTGAGTAGAAACAAGGCTTAGAAATCCCTGAATCTGTAGGGGGCGGTGCCGAAAAGCCCGCCCCTTACGCCCCTTTTTTGAAGTTCCGCTGATCTGCCCCCACCTGCCTGATTTTTTTCTTTTTAATTCCAATGACTTTTAAAACGATGGTCTTGGTTCTTATCCTACGGGCAAAGGCTCAAACAGGTTTTTGAGATCGTCTTCGCTCAGGTTGGTAGCTGTCTGGTCCTTTTTAACCAATACGCCGTCGGCCAAAGTTCTTTTCTTTTCCTGTAACGCCAGGATTTTATCTTCCACGGTTGCTTCTGCCACCAATTTGTAAACAAATACTTTTTTGTTTTGGCCGATTCGATGCGCTCGATCTGTGGCTTGCATTTCTACGGCAGGATTCCACCAGGGATCATAATGGATCACCGTGTCTGCGGCAGTGAGATTGAGCCCGGTTCCTCCCGCTTTGAGACTGATTAAAAAGAGAGGAACTTCTCCATCCTGAAAACTCTTGACCGGCGTTTTCCTGTCTTTGGTCTGCCCGGTCAGTTTGAGATAGGGAATGTCTTGCGCGTTCAGTTCTTCTTCGATCAGAGACAACATGCTGGTGAACTGGGAAAAAAGCAGAATTCTTCGTCCTTCCTCGATCATCTCTGGAAGCATTTCCATCAAACGCGCGAGCTTGGCCGAAGCGATTTTTTTATGTGACAGTGCGGCGGTTTTGACCAGCCTGGGATCGCAACAAACCTGACGCAATTTGAGCAAGGCATCCAATACAATGATATGACTGCGCGACAGTCCCTTGCCTGCAATCTCGGCGCGGACTCTGCTATCCATGGTCAATCGTACGGTTTCGTAAAGCTCTTTCTGTTCTTTTGATAATGGAATGTGCTCGATGAGAATTTGCTTGTCGGGCAGTTCTTCTTCGACCTGTTCCTTCGTCCGACGCAGGACAAACGGTTTGATCAGGTTGGACAGTAATTTGTTTCGCGCTTGATCGCCAAATATTTCTATAGGATTCCGAAAGATGCGCCGGAAAAATTTTTCACTGCCCAGCATGCCCGGCATGAGAAAAGCCATGATGGACCACAGATCTCCGAGATGATTTTCCATCGGCGTGCCAGTCAGGCAAAAGCGATGTTTTGTTTTGAGCTGTCTTGCGACTCTGGAGGCCTGGGCCTTGGGATTTTTAATGACCTGAGCCTCGTCGAGTATCACCGTGTTGAATGATTTCGACAAGAAAACGGATTTATCACGAGAGAGCAGGGGATAGGTGGTGAAAATTAAATCATGTTTGTCGATTTCGTCAAAGCGTTCCTTACGCTCGCTTCCATGAAGGGAAAGCATGGTCAGGTTTGGAGCGAAGCGGTGTGTTTCCTGAAGCCAGTTGGGAAGTACGCTGGTGGGCATGACAATCAAGCTGGGCTCGGTGAGTCTTTGAGCGGCTTTTTCGATACTGAAGTAAGCCAGTGTCTGTACGGTTTTCCCCAAGCCCATATCGTCGGCAAGGATACCCCCCATTTGGTATTCGCGCAGAAATTCCAGCCAGTTCAAACCTTCCTGCTGGTAACTTCGTAATTTTCCTGTGAATTCCTGGGGAATTTGCGCAGGCTCGATTCCACGAAATCCGCTCAGTTTCCGTCCCAATTCCCGAAAGGTTTCCCCACCTCGCCATAGAATTTCTTCACTTTCGTTTTCCAGAGCAAAAATTTCGGCACTGCGGTAACGGGGAAGGCGTATTTTCCCGTTGTCCAACCCTTCCGTTTTCAGCAGACCCATCAAAAAGATCAGCAGAGGAGTTATTCTTTTCGCCGGAATGGCGAGAACATTTTTCCCTTCCGCAGGAACCAGAAATTGCCCTTTTTCGGATAACTTTAAAATATCCTCTTCGGTTTCCATGGAGCGCAGAAAATCGACGAAAATCGGAACTAGGTCCACACGCTTGCCATCAATGTTCACACCCATGTCCAGCTCGAACCAGTCTTTGCCAGTCCCTTCTTCGATATCCGCAAATATGTCTTCAGTTTCTTTGAAATGAAAAGGCAGGTGAGTTGCGTCTATCTTCCAGCCATCTTGCTCCAGCGCGGGGATATCGTGGAGACAGAATTGAACCTGGTCGGTCACTTCTTCAAAAGGATTGATGGCATGGATATCCTTGTGCTTTGCGCTCAAATCAAAAATTTCAGGGTTGTCGATCAATTCGAAACCCAGTTTTTTCATCTTCTTGTCAGCTTTTTCTTCTTCCTTGCGATTGCGCTGGATTTTTATCAAACAATCGTCTTTGACGAAGGTGATTGATTTGGGGAATTTTTTATCACTCGTCCAGGGTGCAGAAAATCCATCGTATTCAAAGGACAGACGCGCCATGAAAATTTCTACCGGAGGACCTGCGTTGTAACCGTAACTATCAACATCGTAAGTTTTCCCGATGAATAGTTTCAGGCAGGGAATCGGCAGAATGCCCTTGCGGGACTCCATTTTCAAGGTTGCGGGTTTTGGAATCGAGTCTTGCGGAAATCGTTTTTTCATCTCCGTGGTCAACAGTGCGGTTTGCTCTGCGGGTACATTCGGGGCGAGAGCGAAGGCAGAATTGAGTGCAGGGGAAAGTCCTGTTTTAATTTCTCCCACCTCCCCCTTTTGAGTATCTATATAACAAGGGGGCTCCAGCGGCAGGACGAGGATGTCTTGTGATACGGATCCACCGTTGAAAGAAAAAATAGGTGTTTGGCTACCGTCGGTATTATTTTGCCAACGCAGTTCTGCTGTTCTGGCCGGGGCTGAGATGAGTTGCGGGCCGTGAATATGGGACCAAAAACAGCGTCCCGTAGAAAGGATTCGCATCAAAAGTCGGTGCCCTTCTTTGCCCGATAAACGCGAACCCTGCCAGGCATCTGTCTTGTTCATCAAATTGTGAGCGTGCAATCCGTATATAATTTCGTTGTCTATTTTACGAAAATGACGCGGTGTGATGCCGCTTGCAATGTTGTTGAATCGGTATGGAATCGAAGGAGATGTGCTGAACGTTCCATTGCCAAGGAGGCGCACGGACTGGGGATGGATCAGTATCTGGCTTTTGAGGTCATGAGTGGGGTCGATCACATAAATCAGACGTTGCTGAATTTCGTCGGGATAGGTATCAAGATTCTGATAATCCTGCTCAGCAGAATTCAAGTGGTCGAGCCATTTGTTTAATTCGGGATCGAGGTCATTTGCGGGCAGATTTTTGTTAAATTGAATGGGCTTGGGTTGATTCACCAGCCCGTAAATGAGAAGTGCGGCAATGTGCTTGCATTCCAGTTTGACGGGACAAGAACATTCTCCATGAATCCTTCTGTTCAGATCGGGCGCGGGGATTGTGATCTTTTGATGGTAGGGAGAAACGTTGTTTCCCTTGACCTTGCCTTCAATGATTATCTCGTTACCCTGCTTGCGCCACTGTATATCCTTCACTTTGCCCTGTTGGGCATATTTTTTCCCACGATCAAAAACACCGAGGGTTACCGATTTTAGAATGTCATCTATATTGTAATGGGAAGCCATGGTCTGAAAAATGGGGGAATCAGCAGGTTTGCAGTGACCGATATCGTTAAGATGCTAACGATTATAGATGATTATACGGGTTCGGGAAAAATTTATTCCTAAAACTTCTTTCTACTTTCATTTTGCTTTGGTAAAGTTTCTATTTGGCCTGTGATTCATCACCGCCATTTCTCACACACAATTTTTCGCTGGACCTCATAGATGGCAAAGATAGGAATGGTCAGCCTCGGCTGTCCTAAAAATACAGTAGATACAGAATGGGCTTTGGGCGATCTCAAACAAGAGGGTCACGAGTTGACGCCTAATGCAGAAGAAGCCGATTTTATCATCATTAACACCTGCGGGTTCATTGATTCTGCAAAACGGGAATCCATTGATGCGATTCTGGATATGGCCCGATACAAGCAGGAAGGTGTTTGCAAAAAAATCGTTGTCACCGGTTGCCTGTCCGAGCGTTACAGTGAGGAGTTGTTGAAAGAAATTCCTGAGATCGATCATCTTCTAGGGGTGCATCAATACCCGCAATTGAAAGATATCTTTTCCGATGCAGGACGGTCGGTTCAAACTTCGGAACGGAATTTAGTCGGTTTGCCTCATCAGTTCTATGCGCAAACTCCGAAACGTGAATTGACCACACCGCAGTATTCAGCGTATCTGAAATTGGGTGAAGGATGTTCCAACAAGTGTGCCTTTTGCATCATTCCTAGAATGCGGGGACCTTTCAGCAGTCGGCCTATCGATTCCATTGTCGAGGAAGCGCATGTGCTTGCGGCGGGTGGCGTGCGCGAGTTGAATCTGGTCTCTCAAGATACCACGATGTATGGCATCGATCTGCGGATGAAAAATGGCTTGACGGTTCTATTGGAAGAATTGGTGCGCATCGAAACCGTTCAATGGCTGAGGCTTTTTTATTGTTACCCTACCTTCATTGACGAGTCTCTCATGGCCTGCATCGCGCGTCATGACAAAATCTGCAATTACATTGATGTCCCTTTGCAACACACGCAGGATGAAATGTTGAAAGCCATGAAACGGCAGGAGAGGGAAGCCGGCGTCCGCCAAATGATCGCTCGTTTGCGCGAAACCATTCCCGGTGTTGCCTTGCGAACCACCTTCATCACTGGATTTCCCGGTGAGACGGAAGATCATTTCCGTCACATGGCAGATTTTGTCGAAGAAATGCGCTTCGATCATGTCGGCGTCTTCGCGTATTCAGATGAAGAGGGGACAACGGCTTTTGATTTTCCAAACAAAGTTGCTACAGAAATCGCTTTGCAACGGCGCGATGAATTGCTGAAAATTCAAAATGCCATTGCACGGGAAAACAATGATAGCAAGATCGGTAAAATTCTGCCGGTTCTGGTTGAAGGATTGGACGACGAAGACGATTTCCTGTTCACCGGTCGACTGGCCAGTCAGGGGCCGGGGATCGATGGTCAAGTCATTCTTGAAGAATGCGACGCGAATGTTGGCGAAATCATACCCGTCCTCATCACCGGCACGGCCGATTACGACCTCATCGGCAAACCTGCCTAGAGGAAAGTCTGCGCTTTCATTTCAAATCCTTCTGCAATTTTCGCAGGAGGATAGAAAAAACACGCGTGTTGTTTTAAAAAGTTTTACCCCTTACCGTTCTCTAGGTTCGGCAACTGACAAAAGAGAAGTTGCGAATTTTTTCTAGAGACAACTCTATTTGCCCGCCTCCCACCTCGCCCGGGAGGCTCCTATTTACGCCACTATTCAGGGCACTTCGTGATTCCAATTTGGGATAGATCATTTTCCTTTTAAGCGGTATGATTTTCAGAGCGAGCCACATTCAGGAATTCATTTGCGTAACCGGGTTCTGCAACGCCAATGTTAAAATATCAACAACGGGTAAGAAGGTGACATGTCTATGAAGCGTATTGGTATTCTTACAGGGGGTGGTGATTGTTCGGGTCTCAACGCGGTGATCCGGGCGGTGACTCGATCGGCCGTGATCCATCATCAAGCCCGGATCATAGGTTTTGAAAAAGGTTTCGAGGGGATGATTTACAATCTCTGGCAGGAACTGACGATTGAAAATACACGCGAACTCCTCACTCTTGGCGGGACGCTTTTGGGGTCGTCCAACAAAGGTGATCCGTTTCATTTCAGGGAGCGGGACGCAGATGGGAAAGTCGTCACGCATGATTTTTCGGCAAGAGCCAAAGAAAATTTTGAGAAGCTGGAACTCGATGGTCTGATAGCGGTTGGCGGTGAAGGCACATTGGAAATCGCATACAAGTTTTTTCAAATGGGCTTGCCTGTGGTGGGTGTCCCCAAAACGATCGACAACGATCTTTCTGGTACCGAGTACTCTTTTGGATTTCAAACCGCCGTTCAAGTGGCTTGTGATGCTTTGGACCGCTTGCACACCACAGGTAAAAGTCACCAGCGTGTGATGATTCTTGAAGTCATGGGACGTTCGGCAGGCTGGATTGCTCTGGAAGCCGGGATTTCCGGCGGGGCGCATATCATTTTACTTCCTGAAATTCCTTTCAGTATTGAAGCAGTTCTTAATAAGATAAGAGCGAGGGATTCTGAAGGACATCCTTTTACGGTTATTGTGATTGCGGAAGGTGCGACCGAAGTCGGTGGCTCGGTCATGATCCAAAAAAAGGCAGAAAATCGTTTGCAGGGAACCGATCTGTTGGGGGGTGTCGGGCATTGGCTCGCAAACGAAATTGAAGACAAGATCCCACACGAAGTTCGATGCACGGTGCTGGGCTACACTCAACGCGGCGGCACGCCCAACGCATTCGATCGTATTCTGGGGACACGACTGGGGGCCTTCGCGGTTCGTGCATTGGCCGAAAAAGAATTCGGGCACATGGTGTCTTTTCGTCCTCCTGAACTCAAGTTGGTTCCGCTCGCGGAGCTGGCGGGGAAAGTTCGCAGGATCACATCAGAAAATCAGCTCCTCCAGTGTGCGGAAGATATTGGCGTCAGTTTGGGACGATGAGCTGGTTCGTCCACAGTAAAAAGTAAGCCTTGAAATCCACATATATTTCGGTCAACCTGCATGAATACCAGTTTTAATCTTCCACACTTCAGGGGAATCGCATGTTACATAGACTCCTTATTTTTTTAATTTCCTGCTTTTTTTTTGGACTGCTTGTTCCTGCATCTTCATTGGCTGTTGAGCTTCAGCCCAATAGTTTTCATGAACTATTGAATACAAAACGATCTTTGGAAAAACAGTTTGGATTGACCGGACTGGAGTGTTTCCCTTTTATAAAAAAAATCGATAGAGACCCGTCGGATTTATTACAAAAATGTCTGCAGGGAGCCAGGATTCTGGAGCAGGCACTGCCTCAAGTGCAAGGTTCTCCATACCATACCTTTGGGGTGAGCCAGGAATTTTTGAGGACGGGTGGATTTCAGACCGCCCTCATCCCCTGGGACACTTCAGCGGACACGCTCATCAAATTTTTAAATGACAGGCCTTCACAGGAAGAACAGGCTGAATTTATCGAGAAGATTGTTGCCTTAAAGAACAAGATTATTTCACAGTTGGGCATTGTCAATTTGTATTGCAATCAGCAGGTTTCCAACACTCATTGCCTGCAAGGCTACGAAAGTCTTTCTGAGGCTCTGGCTAGCGGTGAGACTCGTTTTAAACGATGGAGAAGTGTGGTTTTGACCCCCGAGTCCAGTCGTTTGCAGGATGCTTATGCTCTGTCGATTGGTTTTTCGGAAAGTCCTCAAGTCATGCATGAGCGTCTCGAATCGGATTTAAACGAGATTTGGGATGCGCGTCGAAAAATGTTTGAGACGATGGAGGAACGCTTTGGAGAAACCATCCGATCCCGTCTGGGAGTGGTCAAACTCTTTTGCGATCTCGAAGTTTCTAATGAAGAATGTTTGCGGGGAGCCGAAAATATTGCCGTGGCGAGTGCGGATCCGGTTCTCCAGTCTCAGCATTGGGGGGAGTTGGAAATCCACCGTTTCAATACGTTGATCCGGGGAGATTTTGACACGACGGTAAGATTCGACCTGGCACCGGAGCAGATTGTGAAAGCGTTTGCGAAGCGGCCAACTAAAAAGAAAATCACTGAAGATCAATCTCTCGCGATCAAGCTGGAAGGCTACACCAAAAACAATAACACTAAATTGCGAGTCGTTTGCGATCTGGAAGGTTTGCATGCGGATTTGTGCGTCAAAGGTTTTCAGAATTTTATAAAATTCCTCAAAACCAATCGTGATTTCTGTGCGGATTTGCCTTGGACTGAATTGATGTTCGTCGATGGTCAAAGTCTGCAAAGGGTCAACTTCGCGCTCAACTCGTCTTCGCGACAGAGTTATATTTATGCGGATGCGAACAGCAGTTATGAGGAATTTGAAACCTACTTGATGGCTTTTGGCAGGGCAGACAACGCCTGCGGGAATCAGGGATTGTGAAAAGACACTGTGGGGATTGAATCTAATTTCTTTGCTGTCCCGCTCCGGCGGGCAGGGCAGGCAACGCCTGCGGGAATCAGGGATTGTGAAAAGACACTGTAGGGATTGAATCTAATTTCTTTGCTGTCCCGCTCCGGCGGGCAGGGCAGACAACGCCTGCGGGAATCAGGGATTGTGAAAAGACACTGTGGGGATTGAATCCAAATTCTTTGCTGTCCCGCTCCGGCGGGTTAGTTTGCGGTTACTCCCGCATTGCGGATTTCTTCAGGAAGCAAGTAATGACGGGTATCGTATTCCTGCGTTGTCAGTACCACTTGTCTGGCTTTTTGGGTGCGTGAGTTGAGGATTAAGGGGGCTACAAAATTCCCCGTCATGTTTGTAAAGATTTCCTGCAAAGTGACAATCACGAGTATTTTTAATTCATCCTCGCCAGAAAATTCGATTCGTCTTTCCTCTTCGGGCGTCATGACCCAACGATAATCAGGCATGTACAGATAAGGATCGGTGACGACAAAGGCCAGTCCGGGCGTGGTCAGGGATTGCATCCATTCCAGCGGACAGTCGATGTTGGGATCGAAAGGGATGAGGACAAATTGTTTTTCTCTTTCGAAGCCATACAAGCCATCGGGGAATTGAAGAATGTCTTCCTCGTCGTATTCTATAAGACCAAAACGAGTGGTTTCAAATTTCATGGCTTTAAGTTTTTTTTGATCAGTTGAGAAATTTTTCCAAAATCAACCTTTGGGGTTGCCGCCGCGGATTGGTTTTCCTCGAGAATCTTGATAAAAACCTCTTCTCTGTATATTTTGGTGGCACTGGGGGCTTCGATACCAATCCGAATATTTTTGCCCTTCACTTCTATAACGGTTATTTTTATATCGTCATTAATCTTTATGCTTTCGCCAACTTTTCGCGTTAAAACCAACATATGCGAGCCTTAATATAATTTTAGGAAATTCCCTGTAATAGCAGGTCATGACACATTCGGTTCAAAGTCGAACTCGGTCGAACTCGAAATGAGACCTGCTGATGAGCATCTGTTATTGACGACCTTGGGCTGGCCTATGCACATAAAGCGACAGGTTGCTCTGAGACAAATTCCAGAACGCAATGGAGTCACTTCGACGGGCCTTGTTTACTCTTATATTCCCAGTACGACAGCCTGCTATAGAATAGCTGAATACATAATGTATCAAATTTCCAGTTTGGCAGAACTGGACTGAGCTGATTATATCAGATAACGTTGCAAATCTCTAAGCATAAGCATGATTCTTCAGGCAATGTTTTAGCCTGCAAGGGGGCCAGAAAGAGTGCTGTGGGAAATGGGTCTGGTTTTAATTTTAAATTTTACCTAAATTAAGTTACACTTAAATTTTATGTCGGATTAACGTTGTAAATTCTGATTCCGTCGATTGTTCCCTGCATTTTATTTGGCAGTGAGAATTTTTGTCGGAGAGGTTGTTTTGTGAAGCAAAAAATTCTGCTGAATAAATTATTTCTCCCGTATTTTTTACTGGTTCTGATTGCCAGTCTGACGGTGACAGGAGTCGCGTTTTCGTCCACTTCAAGTCGCATTGAATTGGACGATGGGACCGTTATCGTCGGCACAATCGTTTCGTTTGAGGACGGGGAGTACCGGGTGAAAACGGAACGTCTTGGGACGATTTCTCTTTCTGAAAATTCGGTGTTAAACATTCAGAGGATGGGTTCTTCAGGGTCGGCCGCAAGTAGTAAGGCCGGAAACAATGGAAGTGGAGCCTACGATCTTCGAGCCGAGCAACAGCAAATTCAAAACCGTTTGATGGGAAGTCCCGAGACGGTGGGAATCATTGAAAGTCTGCAAAATAATCCGGCGATGCAAAATATTCTTAACAATCCCGATCTCATGAAGGCGATCACTCAGGGCGACCTCGAAACTCTGGGACGCAGTCCTGATATACAAGCTCTCATGAAAAATCCTAAAGTCAGAGATATCATTGAGAAAAATCAATAACAACTTCGTAAAACGCCTTCCGTCGTCTAGCGTATTTAACCAGAGAAGGGCTCATGGGTAGAAAATCATCCTCGAATATGGTTTGGATGGATCTGGAGATGACGGGACTGGATGTCGAAAAAGAAGTCATCATCGAAATTGCCACGATCATCACAGACAAGAATCTCAATATCCTGTACCAGGGACAGAGTCTGGCTATCAATCAAGACAATGTTATTCTGGGGCGGATGGATGCATGGAATACGAAACATCACAATGCTTCGGGTCTGGTGCAACGGGTGAAGCAGTCCAGCATCACTCTGGCTGAGGCAGAGCGGCAAACGCTGAAGATAATCAAAGAGTATTGTCCTTCAAATGTTGCACCTCTTTGTGGAAATTCTGTGGGGCAGGATCGTAAATTTCTTGAAAAATACATGAAGGAAATATACGCCTACCTGCACTATCGAAGCATCGACGTTACATCCATCAAAGAACTCATTCGACGCTGGTATCCAGACGGTCCGCAGTTCCCTAAAAAAAGCGGGGAGCACCGGGCAGATGTGGATGTTCGGGAATCTCTCGAAGAGCTGGTCTTTTATCGCAAACATTATTTTATTTCGGAAGTTCCCTGTCTGGACTCTGTGGACAGTCCCTCCTGTGGAGATGAAAAATGAAAAAAGGAACGGTCATAACGATAGGCTTTCTGGTTCTGGTCTGCGGACTCTCTGTTTCTTTGATTTGGGGGGGGAGCAAGTACGAGTGCGAGATTTGTATGCAGTATAAAGGCCTGGAAGAGTGCCAAAAAGTCAAAGGCATGAGCCTGGAAGATACGGTGATGACGGGTATGAGCACGGCCTGTGGGGGTCTCGCCAATGGAATGACGGAAACCATAGAATGCCAATCCATCCCTCCTGCTAAAAAAATCTGCAAAGAAATCTGAGTTGAAGTCCAAGCTTGCTGTGAATAGGGCGAGCAAAGGTTGTGCTTGGCCTTGAAGCTATCTTAAAGAGAATCGCTCATTCGCTCTCGTCTGGCGGGCGGCGGCTCGCCGTATGTCAGGTGTGCCGGAAATAGGGTGAGCAAAGATTGCGCACGATTTTGCCCCATTGTCTTAATGGGAATAGCCATTTGCTGGCGGCAGTTTGCCGCTCAGGCTTTGTAGTAGCTTCGGTACCAGTCGATAAAATTTTTCATGCCTTCTTCGATCCTTGTCGTGGGTCGGTAGCCGCAATCATTTTTGATTGGCTCAATATCCGCCCAGGTTTCCGTCATCTCCCCCGGTTGCGTGTCCATCTCATTGCGTATGGCTTGCTTACCGGCCAGGTTTTCGATGACCGAAATGAAATGCTCCAACTCTTCCGTGCGGTCGTTCCCGATATTATAGATTGCGTATTTTTGAGGTCGGTCCAGACAAAGTACCACTCCCTGCACAATGTCGTCCACGTAGGTGAAGTTTCGTTTCATTTTGCCGCGCCCGTAAACGTCGATGGTTTCTCCCTGCAAAATTTTGCGGGTGAAAATAAAAGGAGCCATGTCGGGGCGTCCCCAGGGACCGTAAACGGTGAAAAATCTCAGACCCGTTGTGTTCAATCCGTATAAATGACTGTATACGTGCGCGGTCAATTCATTGGATCGTTTGCTGGCGGCGTAGAAAGAAATGGGCATGTCGCAGGGATCGTCGGTAGAGAACGGAATTTTTTTGTTGTTGCCGTACACGGAAGAGGACGATGCAAATACAAAATTTTCGACCTGTGCGAGTCGTGCCTGTTCGATGATGTTCAGAAAACCTTCCAGATTCGATTTTTGGTAGGCATGGGGATTGAGCAGGGAATAGCGCACACCCACCTGGGCCGCTAAATGGCAGATTTTTGTGATTTTGAAATCACGGAACAGGTCTGCGAGGCCCTCCAGATCGCAAAGGTCCAATTGCTTGAAATGGAAGTTGTCATACTTTTGCAATTGAGCCAGACGATCGCGTTTCAAAGAGACATCGTAGTAGTCGTTCATATTGTCCATGCCGACGACTGTTGTGCCTCGCTCTAGCAGGGTTTTGCTCAAATTAAAACCTATGAATCCGGCGGAACCGGTGACAAGAATCATGGATCGGGCTCTTTGTTATGGAGTAGAATGAGGTGGAAAATAAAAATGTCCTGTCCTGAACATTTTTTGCCGTCGAACAGAATAACGGACAAGTGGAAATTCTATCATGAAAATTACAATTTTAGGATCGGGAACCGCGGTCCCCTCTTTAACAAGAAATTCTTCCGGGATTTTACTACAAGATGAAGGCGTTAACACCCTGTTCGATTTTGGATATGGCACTTTACGGCAATTGTTGCGTTGCGGCATTGATTATCATCAGATTCACCGCATATTTTTCACCCACAATCATCCCGATCATATTTGCGATCTGATACCGTTCTTATTTGGGTCGCGATACTACCATGAACCACGCACAAGAGATCTGGAAATTGTTGCGGGACCGGGATTTGAAGATTTTTTCAGGCAGATGATCGATGTTTTTGGTAGCTGGTTGAAACCGACGGAATACGCGATCAAAATCATCACACAGGATGAGGAGGAAAGGTCTTACGGTAGCTTGCGGGTTCTCTCCAAAAAAGTAAAACACATTGCCATGAGTCGCGGTTATCGCATTACAGATTCAAAAGGTGCGGTGCTTGCTATTTCTGGCGATACCGATTACTGTCAGTCGATGGTTGATCTGGGACGTCATGCGGATTTGCTGATTCTGGAGTGTGCTTTTCCCGATGACATGAAATGCCCCGGGCATCTGACGCCCGACCTTGCCAGTCAACTGGCAAATGAAGCCGAGTGCAAACGCTTGTGTCTCACACATTTTTATCCCCCCTGCGATCTGAAAAAAATTCTGGAACAGATGAAATTTCAGGGGCAATTATTTCTCGCCGCAGACTTGATGGAATTCTCCATTTAGAAAGTATTGAAAATTAAGGAACTATTTTCCTTCGTCTTCGATTGTTTTGAAACTGCCCTCCCAACCTTCCGGCGAAATCTTAAAAGAAGATTGACACTTTGCATGATAAAGGGTATTAATTCCTACTCATTGTAGGAATTATCCTACATAGAACCTTTTGAGTTCATTTCATCATGAATGATAACAACGGTGATCTGCAAAGTAAGTTTGATTCAGAGTCTGCGCATGCGTATGTCAATTACCTTTTGACACTGAGCATTCGCAAGGCAGAAGCCTTTGGTGCATTGGCTTACACTTTTATCAAAGAACAGGATTTGGATCAACTCAAGATACTGCCAGAGGAGCAGTTCAGTCTCACGATCGCAACGGTCCAGTCGCTGACCGATGAGCCGAAACGTTATGGGTTGAAAATCAATCTCTTGGAAAAAGCGTTGGCTCTGGTTTCTAAAACCCGCTACTACAGTCCCGCCATTGTTCGTCAGATTGAGTTTGATATAAAAAAAACCAAAGCTGAGCTGGATATTTATAGAAATGCGATGCGTCCCGCCCAGGTGGGGGTTGAAGAACCGCAAACGCTGGTCGTCGAATCCGATGTGCCGTCTTATTTTCTTTGCACAGCAAAAAAACGCGCGAGTGAATATTATCTGAATAAATTCCGATTGAGTAAGGAAGCGAAGACGGCGCAAAATTTTTCAGGGACTCCGAGATCTTTCGACCCGAACAATTCGGCGATTCAAAAGGAATTTTCCGGAGCCTGCGCTCCGTTCATGAATTCGCGCATCAATGCGTTTCACATTTTGTTACCTTTTGATTTGAAGATCAGTCGGACACCGGACAATCCATTGGAGGCAGGGGTTCGTGCGTTTTACGCAAAGGTGGGATACTCGTTTCCGTTAGCTTTTGAGAGAGATAAATTTTGCAGTTATCATGATGGTGAGGTTTTGGACATTGAGATGGATGATCCCCATCTGCTTTTCATTTCGGTCTCTGCGGTGAAAGAGCGTGAATTCCCCTCCCGTCAGTTCGACGCTCCCGCCGGGGCTCCGGCAGAGTTTGCTTATCCCATCAACGTTCTCGATCGAATCGGTACACTGGGACCCTATGTTCAGATCCCGACCAACTTTAAAATCTGGTTCGATTCCTCCCGTGTTTCTCTTCTGATTCAAGGTGCGCCAGATCTTTATGAATACGGGCTCAACGGAGGGGCGGGATTGATGACGAGAACCCATGCTTCAGACAAAACGACGGTATACAATCAGGCCGGCAATATTCCCTGGCAGGAAGGAATGAGTTTCAACTTTGCCAACATTCATCTGTTACTGGATCAAAAGGCAGATTCTGCGTTTATTCCGTTCAACACTCCTTTGTTCAGCGTTTTTCCGGTGCTTGCCAATTCCTGCTTCAAAATAGAAGATTCTGAAAAGATGCCGATTCGTTAGCAGGGCAGGGGATCAATAGAGGCAGGGGGAGTACTTCGTGGATGTTTTTCAGGAATCATAGAACCGGGAGTTGTTTTATATTCCTGAATGTTTGCTGATAGCTGAAACAAAAAAGCCTTTCGGTGGGTTTTGAAAACCCATAGCCGAAAGGCTTCTTATTTTTTGTACGAATCAATCTAAAAGATTTTCGTCGATCACTTTTTTTATTTCTGCTTTGGATTTTACGCCAACGAGTTGGTGTACGATCTGGCCTCCTTTGAAGAACAAAAGAGTAGGGATTCCGCGGATACCGTATTTTGTTGCGGTACCGGGATTGTCGTCTACATTGACCTTGCCGATCAATACTTGTCCTTGATAGTCATCCGCCAATTCGTGAATTGTTGGGGCGAGCATTTTACAGGGTTGGCACCATTCCGCCCAAAAATCAATCATGGAAGGTTTGTCACCATTGATGATTGAAGATTCAAAACTATCATCCGTTACAGCGACAACATTTTCAGCTACCATTGAGAAAACTCCTTTGAAAGTTTTTAATAGTTTCTATTCTTTAAATCCTATGGTGCGCCTAATATGTCAGCACTAAGGGAGAGATTATTAAAAACAGAAAATTGGATATAAAAAACAAACACGACACCACTCGAATCAATATCTTCTCAAACACATTGCGCGAAAGTCATTGTTGTATTGCAAGTGGAGGGATAATTCATGCTATCATACTCGACTTACATCCATCAACCTTATTCAGGAATTCTTGTGTGGCAAAAATGCGTATAAGATTCCTGCATTATGGAGAATTAAATGCCAGAATTAATACATTATTTCGGTTACGGAGAAATGATAAACGAGTCCTTCTTTAAAGAACAGGGTTTCGAATGTGTTTCAAAATCGAACGTCACTCTGTCTGCCTGGAGAATCGTTTTCAATAAAATTCCAACCGACCCCTCTGCTCCTGAAGGTTTAGGGCAGATCAACATAGAGCCAACACCGACAAATACGGGTATGATGGAGGGCATATTGTATGAGATGGACGAGTCCTATCTCCCAAAATTAGATGCTTATTATCATTATCCGAAAGAGTACACACGCAAGGTCATGCGCATCAATCGACATGATTTCCGAACGGTGAACGGGATTGTGTATTTTGCCCAGCCGGATAGAATCAAGACGGGGCTCAAGCCAGACAAGGCGACGATGAAAATTTTGCGGGCCGCACGGAAAAATATGACGATGCTCTATTTTGCTCGTTTGATGAATACGCGTACCCTCGATTGATTCAAATTTTTCAAATCTCACCTTAATTTGTTATTTCATTGCTAACCATGCCCGTTGCCAATGCTCTTGTCCGTAAGCCCAGCCCGTGTTTCAGGAGAGCCCTTTCGGGGCACCCGGACAAGCTTACGATTGACAACGATCTGGCTTGCAAGCAACACCTTGCCTATGTAAGAGCTTTGGAAGAATTGGATGTGGCTGTTGAGTATCTCCCGCCTCTGGAACATTGTCCGGATGGGCCCTTTGTTGAAGATACCGTTTTAGTTTTTGATGATCTTGCGGTTGTGTGTCCGATGCGGGAAATCTCGCGTCGCGATGAAACGCTTTCTGTGCTGGAACGTATAAGTCAGTCGCATTCATTGATCCATCTTCCAGAGGGGTGTGAGATGGATGGGGGCGATGTTTTGCGCGTAGGAAAACAAATTTTTGTTGGCTTGTCCCGGCGTACAAACAGACAAGCGGTCTCTGCACTTAGGGAGCGCATCCCTTATCCGGTGCATGCGGTGCCTGTGAAAAAAGGTTTGCATCTCAAAAGTGCGGTTTCTTGTTTGAGCGAAGATGTTTTATTGTTCGACCGCCGTTGCGTTGATGCGACCTCTTTTCCTGGTTTTCGGTTGTTGGAGGTTGCGCCTGAAGAGGGCTATTCGGCCAACGTTCTGGGGGTGGGGGATGTGTTGATTCTGCCTGTCGGATATCCAAAGGTCAAAGCGGCCATTGAAAAAGAAAACTTGTTCTCAAAAATCATCGAACTGGATATGAGCGAGTTTGAAAAAGCGGATGGGGGATTGACCTGTCTCAGCATTTTCATCCAACCGGCGGGCCGCCGGGGTCAATGAACAACTCTTCCTTCTAAATATTCCCGATCAGTTTTTTTGAGAGATTTTTGCCCAGGCATCGCGCAGAGTGACGGTGCGATTGAATACCGGTGTTCCGGATTTGGTGTCCTTATCAGGGCAAAAATATCCCAACCGCATGAATTGGTAATGGGTTCCTGCTGTTGCGTCGGCCAGACTGGGCTCGACTTTGCAATCGATCAATTCATTGATGGAATCGGGATTGAGGCCAGAGGTGAAGTCGGAACTCTCTTTTTCATCGGATGGATTTTCTTTCAGGAACAAACGATCATAGAGACGGACACGCGCGGTGACTGCATGTTCTGCCGAAACCCAGTGCAAGGTTCCTTTGACTTTGCGTCCTTCCTGTGCCGAACCGCTTTTGGTTTCTGGATCGTAACTGCAATGCAGTTCGGTCACCTCGCCGGTATTCGGGTCTTTCACTACGGACTCACATTTGATGATGTAGGCGTGTTTGAGGCGCACCTCCCGGCCCGGTCCGAGACGAAAAAATTTTTTCGGCGGGTCTTCCATGAAGTCCTCCTGCTCGATGTACAATACGCGGGAAAAGGGAAGATTGCGCGTGCCTGCCGAAAGGTCTTCGGGATTGTTTTCAGCGGATAATTGTTCCACCTGGCCTTCGGGGTAGTTGGTCAAAACAACTTTCAACGGTTTCAAAACCGCCATGACACGCAGGGCCTTTTTATTAAGATCTTCACGGATGCAATGTTCGAGGAGAGCGACATCGACAACGCCTTCACTTTTTGCGACTCCGATTCGGTTGCAAAAGTCGCGAATGGATTCGGGCGTGTAACCCCTTCTTCTCAGGCCCGAAATGGTAGGCAAGCGTGGGTCATCCCAACCATTTACATGACCTTCCTGTACCAGTGTCAACAGTTTGCGTTTGCTCAAAACGGTGTGATTCAAATTGAGACGGGCAAATTCAATCTGCTGAGATCGGAAGACTCCCAGTTGCTCAAGGAACCAGTCGTAAAGCACGCGATGGTCTTCAAATTCGAGTGTGCAAAGCGAATGAGTGATGCCTTCGATGGAATCACACAAACCATGAGCAAAATCGTACATCGGGTAAATGCTCCACGCCGACCCGGTTCGATGATGTTCCTTTTTTGAAATGCGGTACATCACAGGATCGCGCAAATTCAAGTTGCCGGATGCCATATCAATTTTGGCACGCAGACAACGACTGCCTTCGTCGAACTCTCCCGAACGCATACGAGCAAAGAGGTCCAGATTTTCTTCGACAGAACGTTGGCGGTGGGGACTGTTTTTGCCTGGCTCGGACAAGGTGCCGCGATATTCGCGAATTTCGTCCGGGCTCAAATCATCGACGTAGGCTTTCTCTTTTTTTATCAATTGAACCGCAAATTCGTACAGTTGCTCAAAATAATCCGATGCGTAATGCAGGTTCTCTCCCCAGTCGAAGCCAAGCCAACGGACATCTTTTTGGATCGCAGAGACGTAGGCGGTTTCCTCTTTTGCCGGATTGGTGTCGTCAAATCGAAGGTTACAAGTCCCGTTCAAGTCGTTTGCCAGCCCAAAATTCAGGCAAATGGATTTGGCGTGACCGATGTGCAGGTACCCATTAGGCTCAGGGGGAAAACGTGTGTGAACCCGACCGCCAAATTTTCCCGATTGGTTGTCTCCATCAATGATGTGGCGAATGAAGTGCGACGGTGTTTTCTCTTGCGGGGAATCGTTTTCTGTTTCGTTTTTTTTATTGTTCTCGGTCATAATGATTTCAGATTGACGTAGGTAAAAGGGAGGTGTTTTGACGACACTCACTGTTGTGGCGTATCATTAGAGAAGCTGGGCAATTAAATCGCAAATTTAAAAATCAGGAGCTTGCTGGTTGCAATAGATTTTTTGATAGCGGAATAGGACAGCAATTCATACATTAAGATGTAGGTTTTACCAGAATCGGTTGCATTTATCAATTTATCCTCCACTGTCCGTCCACGTGCAGGATACCGTACCGAATATTATTTCGGGCTCATGGCCGAGTGCCCCGTCGAACTCACTAATAAAGTGAAACTTTCCTGTATTATTGTCAATTATAATCATGGAGCTATGTTGAAAGAATGCCTTTCGGTTCTTGAAGAGGAACTCAAAGGCATCGACAGCGAGATCATTGTCGTCAACAACAGCCCGGATGACGCGCATCTGGAAGAAACATTGCAGTCGTACCCGGAGGTACGTCTTATCCAGAACCCAAGCAATTGCGGTTTTGCCAAGGCCAACAATCAGGGGGTTGCCGAGTCCCGGGGAGAGATCTTGCTTGTCTTGAATCCCGACACGGTGTTCGCGCCCGGTTCCGTGCAAGCCCTTTTGAATTTTTTGGAGGAAAGACCGGAGGTGGGTGTGGTCGCGCCAAAAGTTTTGAACCCCGATGGCAGTCTGCAGTATTCCTGCAGACGTTTTCCAACCCTCTGGACCGGATTGTTTAACAGATATTCCCTGCTTTCAAAATGGTTTCCTGACAATCGCTTCACCCGGCATTATTTGATGACCGATTTTGATCATGCGGAATGTCGGGAAGTGGACTGGGTGTCAGGATGCTGTATGATGATTCCCAGGAAGGTGTTTGAATCCGTGAATGGGTTTGATGAAAACTATTTTCTGTTCAATGAAGATGTGGATTTGTGCAAAATGATAGCTGAAAAGGCTCACCCTGTCTGTTATTATCCCAAAGCGATAGTTTTTCATCAGATCATAGCCAGTTCAGGCAAATCCCCATGGTGGATTATTGTTAAAAGGCATCAGGGCATGAGTCATTTTTATCGCAAACATTCAGGTGCTGGTTTCGTGACTCAGGCAATGGTTGACATACTTGTCACCCTGCGTTGCGTTTCTCAGTTGGTGGTAAATTTTTTTAAGGGTATTTCCTGAAAATATTCTGGCCTGTGAGTTTGTATTGACACTCTTTGATTAACGGAAAGGTGGCACTGTTATTGCATCTCCGAAAGAGGTGCCCGTAGGCTCTGTATTTTATGAAAACGGTGTTGCTGATTGAAGTCAATTTACCGAACTACTTGGAAGTCTTTTTAAATGCCCTTTGCATCGCATTCCATTTCCGGGCCCGTGTACCTGATCGGTTACGCGCTCGCATTCTCCCTGTCGCTTTTTTTGACCCTCATGCTGATTCAGCTTTCAGAGGGAGCCCTGTTTTTTCGTAATTTTTTCAAGCGAGCCGAAGCCCTTACAGGGAAAGACGTTAATCCCTTTGGAGGGATTGCCGTCATCTTTTCATTCGTCAGCGTACTTTGGATTTTGTACGGCCTCAACATCCTTGAAAAAGACAATCTGATTCTCTTTTTGGCCATCAGTACGGGTGTGAGCATGATGATGATGCTGGGCCTGCTGGACGATATTTTTCATCTTCCTCCCAAATTCAAATTTGCGATCCAGACAGGCATTGCTTTTGTTATGTACGCATCAGGATTTCAAATTGAAAGAATCGGTGATCTGATCGAGTTGAACCATTTCTCGGTTTTATTGACGCTTTTGTGGATTGTCGGAATCACCAACGCCATTAACCTGATCGATGGCATTGATGGATTGGCAAGCGGAGCGGTTTTCCTTGCGTGTCTGACCCTGGCATTTGTCTACCTG
Source organism: Nitrospinae bacterium CG11_big_fil_rev_8_21_14_0_20_45_15 (assembly GCA_002787235.1). Classification (GTDB taxonomy): domain Bacteria; phylum Nitrospinota; class Nitrospinia; order Nitrospinales; family VA-1; genus Nitrohelix. The sequence continues at coordinate 62,588 of PCWG01000010.1, read as the reverse complement.
CTAAGAGAAATTCCCGAAGCGTCGTTTCTTGCGGTGACTCTGGGAGGGAGCATCCTTGGATTTTCCTGGTTCAATTTTCCCCCTGCGAAAATTATTTTGGGAGATACCGGAAGTTTGCCCTTGGGATTTTTAGTGTCGCTCATCACCCTTTTGCCCTTGAATCAGGGTTACACCGACGAGATTTATTATCTTATTCCCATCATCACATTGTTGCTTCCTATAATGGATACAAGTTTTGCCTTTTTCCGCAGGATATTCAAGGGTGTCAGTCCATTTGCAAAAGACGCCGAACATTTCCATCATCGGTTGGTCAAACTGGGTTTTGGGCCCACTAAAGCGATTCTTGTATTGTTTGGAATTTGTATTTTTTTCGACCTGACAGCCCTGGTTCCCGTTTACAATATCAATCTAATTCCTCAGTTTGTACCCAAGTACTTTCTTTTTTGCGGAATTGCCGTGCTGGGACTGGTATTGCTTCTGAGACAAATGGAACTCAAACGATCAAAGGGTCTTTCTAAAAAATAAGAAATTTAATGGCAGAATAGTATTTGCATCTTCTTATTTAAGAATGCTGGAGTGAACAGAAGTTGATGCAAACGCTTTAACATGTGTTTCCCTGCTCTCATGGTTGCAATGATTCCTGCGGTTTATTGTAAAAAGGTCTTTAATTGATAGAGACACTCGTAAATGAATAAAAAATGGGAAGCCTTCTTCCCCGCAGAAACGCGTACCCATCTCCTCATCCTCTTTTCCCTCACGGCGTTGGTATACGCCAATACCTGGCGGGCACCCTTCAATTTTGATGACTTCAACGTCATCCGCCGGCATATCGAAATGCATGGCGACGAATTTTTTCAATTTTCTTCGATACGTTATCGCCATCTATTTCATCTGTCCTTTGTCTTGAATCAAAAACTGGGCGGCTACGATCCCTTTGTCTATCACCTGACGAACAACCTGATCCATGCTTTGAACGGAGTGCTGGTATTTTTTCTGGCACACCTGACGATTTTGTACGGGACAAGTCTGGGCCGACGAGCCGCCAACGCCATCGGCTTTGTAACAGCAGGGTTTTTTATTCTGCACCCCATACACACCGAAGCGGTTACTTATCTTTCTGGACGAGGCAATGGGCTTTCCGGTTTGTTCTCATTGCTTTCACTTTATCTGTTTGCTCGTGGAAGCCTGGCAAATAAAAATATAACGAACCGTACCGCCCTTTATCTATTTGCGCTTGTCTCCTTTGGGGCGGCGGTTTTGTCCAAAGAAACCGCGATTTTTCTCCCTCTAGGCGTTGCGCTTTATGATCTGTGCTTCATGCGTGGGAACGCATGGGCACCTTTTCGCCATCGCCTGATTTGGGTTTATTTGCCATTACCCGTTCTGGTGGTTGGTTTTTTTGCCAAGGCACCCGAGTTTGTCCAATTCATTCTGGACTGGGCTGAAAAAATCAATCTGCGTTATGCGCTCGATCAATTTTCTGTTTTAGGTTACGGTTTAAAGCTTTACTTTTTCCCAATCAATCAGAGTTTCGATTACGAATTTTCTACCGCCTGGTACCATTATTCATGGCCATGGGTATTTGCAACTCTGGCAGGAACATTTGTCCTGTTCGCGTTGATACTCTGGAACAAAAAATTCAAAGCCTCAGCGGGCGTATTTATTTTCGGAACCTTGTGGGTTTTATCCGCATTGGCTCCAACCAATACCTTGCTTCCAAGACTGGACCCGTTCAGCGAGCGCAATTTTTATCTGCCCGGATTTGGGTTGGATATGATTCTGGCGACCCTGATCTATCTGGTCTGCAAAGAAAAATTTTTTACGTGGAAGATCAAATACAATGTTCATGCACTGACCGTTGTTGCATTATTTTTCTGCCTGTCTTTACTGACGATTGAACGCAATGCGGTGTACAGGAGTCAAGCCACGTTGTGGCAGGACGTGCTGGAAAAATTTCCAGAAAAGGCGCGGGCTCAGCACAACCTCGCGCATTTTTATTTGCGCAACAAACAGTACGATCGTGCCTATCTCATATACAACCGGCTCGCAATATCTAAAACCACACCCTTTTATAAGGCGCAGGCGCATATCAATCTGGGAATCATTTACGAGGCCAGAAATAATTTTTCCAGAGCCGAGTCCGAATTTGAAAAGGCGATGAAACTGGATTCCAGCATTCCCACGAGCTATTACAATCTGGCTTCCCGAATCGCTACACGAGGCGAATATTCACGCGCACTTGTACTCTATCTCCAAGCCGAAGACCGATACAAAAAGTATCAATGGGGTTACGACGCCCCTCCTGAGTTGATTCTCAATATTGCAAAAATCTATTCCAAACTTGGACGCTGGGCGGAAGCTGAAGCCCGTTCCAGAGAGTTCCTGACGCATAGGAAAGGAGCGCGACAAGCCTATCTGCTCTTAATGCAGAGTCACCTGAATATGGGACGCGTCGATCTTGCCCAGGCTGACATCGCAGAAGTGAATGCATTGCCAGAACTGAAAGCGCAGATGACAAACAACCTGGGCATCTACTTTTCTCAGATAGGAAAAACTGAAAAAGCCTTGAACGAATTTTTGGAAGCCGCTCGCCTGAACCCCGGAAACACCGACCCGCATTATAATATCGGGCGTTTGATTGCAGACACTCACAAAGAAAAAATGCGTGAAAGGAAAGAATTGGAACAGAAATTAGAAACCCTGGATATGGAAATAAAAGAAAAAAATGACCTCGCTCGCCTGCATTTACAAAAAGCACTGGAGCTCAACGAAGATCCACAAAGTGAGAGTCATATCTTGGGACTTTTGAACCAATTGAATTGATATTTTTAAGATTCCGGGTACAATGTAGCTTGATAATTTATGAGATTGAAAACACACCATCCTAAATATTTATCTGCCTTGGCATTCAAGATCAGAGAGGAAAATCAAACCATGTTTTTTTCTTCAGTTCTTCGACGCAGTTCCCATATTTTAATTGCGCTCGGCGTTTTGTTAATTTTTGTATCCACCGCAGCTGCACAAAATTCCGATGAGGGTGAAAAATTCAACCGAGAAGTGATCTCCCTGTATAAAATGGGGAAATATCAGGACGCCCTGATGCCTGCGAAAAAAGCAGTTGAAATACGCGAGAAGGAACTGGGTGCCGCGCACCCCAATCTGGCAGTTTCTCTGAACAATCTCGCTTTGGTTCATGCGACCTTGGGGAATTACAACGAGGCTCGTCCTTTATACAGACGGTCTTTGGAAATCATAGAAAAAACATTGGGACCCGAACATTTAAAAGTCGCCATTTCACTGGACAATCAAGGGCTTCTTTATTCTTACCTGGGCGAATTCCAAAATGCAGAAACCCTGCATCGGCACGCACTGGACTTACGTGAAAAGAAACTCGGACCGTTTCATCCGAACATAGCCATTTCTTCCAATCTGTTGTCGGGTCTTTATTCCGCGCAGAGGGAATACAAAAAAGCGGAGCCATGGGAAATACGATCCCTCGAAATCAGCGAGAGGACACTGGGGGCCAATCATCCGAACGTTGCCGCATCGCTCAATAACCTGGCCTTGCTTTACGCAACGATGGGTGAATACAATCTGGCCGTTCCCCTGTATCGCCGTGCCGTACTCATCAGCGAGAAAACACTGGGGCCGAACCATCCAAACATTGCCATTGCCCTGAACAATCTGGCCGATATGTACGAGAAATTAGGCGAATATTCCAAAGCACAGCCTTTGTACGCCAAGGCATTGGAAATCGGTGAGAAAAACTATGAGGACAAATACCATCCCACACGATTGGCTTCCTCAAACAGTCTGGATCGGGTCCGTAGCAAAATTCAAATTATCAAGGAAACCTTCAGTAAACAGGTCAAGATACAAAGCGTAAAATAAGTTTCGCTGTCCCGGAGCGGGACAGCAAGTGTGCTTGATTCAACTTTTCAGCGTCTTTTCACAATCTCTAATTCAAGCAGGTGTTACCTGCTAGCCGATGACGAGATCCTGGATATGCTGGAAGAATTCCGATTCTTTAGCAGACAGGACACCTTCCTCCGTCAAACCGTTCCCAAACAGATCGAGATAGTTCACCCCGCCCAAAGTAGCACTTTGCGCCAGAGCCAGCGCACCCGCATCACCAATTTTATTTTGAGCAAGATCCAGACGCGTCAGGTTGACCAGTTGAATCGAGTCCGCCAGAGCTTGTGCACCTTCAGGACCGACCTTGTTTTTCCATAAATCCAGATGCACGAGCCGTGAAGCATTAGAAGACCGCGCGATAGAAGTCGCACCCGCAGACCCGATGTCATTGCGTTGCAGGATGAGGACTTTCAGACGCGTGAGTACAGGTGACTCCGCCAACGCACGCGCTCCGCGATCCGTGATGTTGTTGCGTTCCAGATTCAATTCCTCAATCCCGTCCAGATCAAAACAGTTCGCAAGAAATTCGACCCCCTCGTCGCCGATGTATTTGAGACGCAAGTCCAGAACAGTTTTGCTTCGTTTCAAAGCTTCTTCGACCAATACCTCGATGGGTTGGTCATCAAAAGGTTTCTTCATCTAAGGTTCCTTCCCATGAAAACTTTATTCAAGACTCCGCCCGCCCGAGTGGATACAGGCAAGAGCCGTTGGATTTATAATTATTTGGATTTCTTTTTAGCCTTTTTCTTACCCGACTTTGCCGATGATTTTTTTTCAACACTGTCCATGCGGTCACGTAGAGAACGATTTTCCTTTAACAGATCGTCCATCATCTCACGAAGGTCTTCCAGCTCGCGAGGTTTTTTAGCATTTTCTCGCAGGTAAGACAGCGTTTCCTCAGCGCGTCGTTGCAAACGACCGTCAGGCTCACTGTCGGCCAGTTTACGTAACGTAGAGCTCGCACGAAGGTCATCCAGTAATTTCAAAGCCGAGATCGCACCCAGCTTGCCACGGAAGACACCGGCGGGTGTTCCCCGGTCCTCAGTTGCAAATCGTTTGTACAACTCCAGAGCCTCAGGGATGCGGTGAATCCAGCGTTTGGCAAGAACCGCCAGACCTCGCATTGCCATGATACGAGCATTTTTAGGAGCCCCATAGTCGGCACCCTTTGCCAGAATGTCCCAGGCCGCTTCATCCTCCAGAGCTGTCAGGCCACTGTAAACAGCCATCTGCGCCAAATCATTGTGCGACGGACGATTGAGAGATTCTATCAGGAATTTGCTGACCGTGGGGTCTTTCAATTTCCCCAGAGTCGCCAGAGCACTGGCCTCGACGCGATACGATTCGTCCGCCTGCGCAATCTTGAGAACGGCGTTGACGACTTTATCATCCCGCTTGAAATCAGCCAACGCGCTGACAACACCCCGGCGCGTTTTAGCATCCCCGATCTTCAGTCCACGTAAAAGCGCGTCACGTGCCGCATCACCGCCAATGGCGGAAAGTGCCGATGCGATGCGCTCGGCAACCCCCCAGAATTTTTCTTTCAGCAAACGTTCTGCCAATAAAACCGTGTCTTCGTTGGCAGGTTTGATCGACAAAGCCTTCGCCGCTTCCAGACGACCGATCGGGTCCGGGTCCAGTTTCAACTGGGCGCGCAGTAGCGGACGCGAAATTTCATACTTCACTTTTTTGCAAGGTATTTTGAACTCCGGGTCCAGACGGAAGAATTTAGGTTGCGCGCGAAGTTTGAAATAAAATTTCTCCTGCTTTTCCTTGACCGTGATCGAATAATTTTCTACGCCTTTGGCGAAGTAAAACCGCAAGTCCACAGGGAGCTCGAACAAATCAGCGTCACCATTTTTTTCCGCAACTTGAGTTTGCTTGACGGTGACTGTTGCTGTTTGATCCTTATCGCTCCAGGAGTAATTGAGTTCAAAAACAGGGTAACCGCCGCGAAAAATCCATTGCCGAAACCAGTCGTCAAAATTTCTTCCCGTCGTTTCTTCCAGTGCCCGCTGGAGATCAACCGTTTCAGCCCGGTCGTATTTGTGACGTTCCAAAAATAATTGCAGAGACTTGCGGAAAAGATCTTCGCTTACTATATTTTTCAAGTTGTGCAAGCGCACCGCGCCACCGGGGTAGAGATGCGCGTCAAACAAGTCGATAGGCTCTTTATAAACGTTGGTGACGATAGGCCGTCGGTATTGCGTGTCCTCTGCAAAATAAGTTTCCGCATTTTCGAGAAGCTGGTAGCGGAACTCATCTTCCCCCTTCGATTTCCGAGTGTACAAAGCATCGAAATAAGTCGCGAAAGATTCATGGAGCCAGGCGTGCGCCCAGCTTTTTGCAGTGACCATGTTGCCAAACCAGGTGTGCGCCGCTTCATGCGCGACCAAACCATTGGAGTCACCATCGAGAGCCGCCCGATCATCATGAAGCGTGAGGTCTGTTTGCGTGGTCACTGTGAAATTTTCCATCCCGCCAAAAATAAATTCCGGTGCCGCAATCTGCGTGTAATGCGGGTAGGGATAAGGCACGCCCGTGTAGTCCGAAAAGAAACGCAGAATATCGCCCGTGTCCTTGAAGGCATTGTGTCCTTCTCGTTCGCGTCCTTTCTGCACGTACCAGCGGACATCGACCTTGCCTTCCTTTTTGCGATGCTCCGCAAAATCGCCTGCAACAATCGAGAGCAGATAAGTGGAGTAAGGCAGTTCCAGCTTGTAATGAAAGAAGGACTCCTTGCTTGTTAATTTCTTCTTGATGAGTTTGCCGTTGGAGAGACCGAACATGCCCGGCGGCAGGTGAAGGAATACTTCCGTTGTTTGTTTGAAATTGGGTTGGTCAAAACAGGGGAAATAATATTTCGAGTCTTCATCCTGTCCCTGTGTCCAAACTGTTTTGAAACGATCGGGATAATGCGCATCGGGTTTGGTGAAAAAAATTCCTGCGACCGGGCGCGTCGTGGAATGAAAAAGTTTGATCTTAAACGCCGTGCCCTTTTTGAAAGACTTGCCAAATTGGATGCGGATTTTTTCACCCGTGTTTTCAAAAACAACCGATTTGGAATTCACCAGAACCCGGCTCACATCCAGATGGATCGCGTCCAGCTCCAGAGAATCGACTTCGGAACCGTTCACAATCAGATCATAAACGACCGAGCCACAGACCCTTTGCTCTTCCCAATCGAAACTCAGGTCGAGCGTGAGGTGTTTGGGAAGGATCAGCGTGTCCGGCGCGAAATGTGGTTTCGAGCCTTTGAACTCAAAAGATTTACGATCCAGCAGGCCCCAGTGTTCCGATCCGCCTTCGTGGAAATGGCATTTGCAATAGTTTGTCATGAATTATGTGTGATTGTTATTGGGTAGATTGGTGCCCGGTTAGAAAAAATGTTCGGTGATTTTTGGTGCAAGCATCTGATTTTCTATTTCGCAGGTTCTTGTTTCCCGCCCATTTCCTGAATGAACTTTTCTGCGTCCCAGTATTTTTCAAAACCAGCCATCCCTTTATTCACTTCAATGTCAGAGAACAGTTCTCTTCCAGCCACTTGCCCCAGAATGTTAAAGCTGGTCTCCAAAGAAGCAGTGCCTTCATTGGTTACGGCTTTCAATGTTTCTTCTTTGCAGGTTTGAGTGAGGAGTTTTGTGAATAAACCAGCCATATTTTTGTTTCCTTCATCGCGTTGTTCGTCAGAAATCAAAGCCATAGATTTCAATTGTGGATGCAGTGAAAATGAAAGAAACATCCATTTTACTAGGACATCCCGGTCTCTTTGTGTGGTTGTTTCAACAAGACATTTGGATAATTCGTCTGTATAGGGACCTGCGATCACATTGCTTGAAGAAATGTTGAAAAGAATGATGGTGAATAAAATTGATTTCAGAAATTTCATTGTATTGTCCTTGATCGAGATGAATCGATAAACGCTGATCGTCTTATTCTGCACAGAGAACTAACACTCAAATTCAATATGATTTTAAAAGAACCATTGTATTCCTGAGAGCTGTAAAGTCAACTGGTGAGCTTGGAGGCTTGCAATTTTAATTGCCAAATGCCTGGCGGCGTTTTAAGATTTCAGCATGACCCAAACCGATGTCTTTGAATACGATCCCGAAACGCTGGCGCGAATTTCTGCTTTGAAAATTCGTGCGGTCAATCTGGTGGATGGTCTCCTCACAGGTGGGCACCGAAGCCGCCATAAAGGTTCCAGTGTAGAATTTGCGGAATACAAGGAATACTCGCCCGGAGACGAGATTCGCCACATCGACTGGAAGGTGGTCGGCAAGACCGACAAGTATCAGGTCAAACAATTCGAGCAGACGACCAACCTGAAATGCTCCATCCTGCTGGATGCCAGCGGCTCCATGACTTACGAGTCGCCCGGCAAACGCGCACTCACGAAGCTGGAGTACGCTAAAACCTTATCCGCAGCGTTTTCATTTTTGTTGCTCAAACAATTTGATTCGGTGGGACTGACGCTTTTCAATGATCGCACACTCCATCATATCCCGCCCCGTTCCAAGCCGTCGCATTTTCAGCATATTTTGCACGGGCTGGCGACGATGGAGACGGGCGGCACGACGCAGATTGCCCAAGTGGTTTCCGATCTTGCAGAGAGGTTGCCCAATCGCGGGATGGTGATCCTGATTTCCGATCTGTTGACTCCCGACGAGCAATTGCCGAAGGCACTCAAACTGCTCACTTCGCGCGGACTGGAAGTGATGTTGTTCCAAGTCCTCGATCCCGATGAAATAGAGCTTCCCTTTGAAGGGGACATCATCTTTGAATCGCTGGAAGACGATCCCGAAGTCAACCTCGACCCGCGCGACGTGCAGGCTGAGTATCAGGTGGAGATGCAGGCACTGATTAAAAACAATCGCGAGGTCTGCAAAAATCTGGGGGTCGATTACGAATTGCTCGATACCTCCACATCGCCCGGACAGGCTCTGAGTTATTTTTTACTGAAACGGAAAAACGGGGCGCAGAGATGGGCTTGAATTTTCTCTCTCCACTTTTTTTGTATGGTTTGCTGGGGGCCGCTTTGCCTGTTCTCGTTCATCTTTTGACACGCAGGCAAAAAAAACGCATTCCCTTTTCTGCCGTCTATCTGCTAAAAAAATCCCAAAAACGATCGGTCAAACGTTCCAAACCGAACCGCATTTTATTGATGCTTCTGCGTTGTCTGGCATTGGCACTGTTCTGTATGGCGATGTCACAACCCATTCTGTCTTTCAACGAGGGTTCCTTTGCGGGCGGGAAAACAGTTTTTATACTGGATGATTCGTTCAGCATGCGGACCCAGGCTAAAGACGATGAATCCCTCTATCACTCCGCCGTAGACATTCTGCAAGGTCAGATCGATCGGTTGCCGGAGGGGAGCGAATACGCGATTGTTCTGGCATCTTCGGCGTCGAATATTTTGCAGGCGATGACGACGGACAAATCCGCACGCAAGAAATTTTTGCAGGCATCATCGCCGTCTTATTTACCGACCGATATCGACTCCGCTTTGCAAAAGGCGTTCGACCTGTTGAAGGGTGAAAACAAAAAGACCCAGGGCATCGTTCTGCTGACCGACCTGGATAGGAATGGATGGCGGGGGGAGAGTTTCTCCAATCTCGCGCCGAACATCCCGATTCAGATCATCGATTTGTCCGATCAAGCGAAAGCTCCCAATCTGTCGGCATTGATCGACGTTTCCGTTACTCAGGAATTTTTAACCGGTAGCAGAATTCTGCGTGTGAAAAGTTCGGCGATGAATTATTCGGTAGCGCGTGAATTGCAGGATTTAAAATTGGAAGTTTTCAGCGATGGACAAAAACAGACGGACGGGGTTCTCAAAATTGCGCCGCATGCGGAAGGGCAGAGAGAATTGACCTTTCCCACGTCAAAGCCGGGTTGGGTGACGGGGTGGGCGCAAATTGCTATGGATGCGCTGGAGGTGGACAACAGACGTTATTTTGCTTACAAACCCGATCAAAGCCTTCAGGTTCTGGTGGTGGATGGCGACCCGCGAACGGTTCAGCATGAGAGCGAATCTTTTTATGTGGAACGCGCTCTGGACCCCTTTTCTACCGGTGCTTCGCAGATTGCGCCAAGCATTGTTACGCTCGCAGAATTGCCACAGAAAAACCTGAAAGATTTTTCGGTGGTCATTTTATGCAATGTGCGGGAATTGCCTTTTGGTTATGAAACGGAGCTCGAACATTTTGTCTTGCAGGGCGGCATTTTGTTTGCGGGCCTGGGTGATCAGACGGACCCGAAATATTTCAATGCGTCGTTGGGGACTTTGTTTCCCCTGCAACTGGAGCGTCTTTTAAAAGTCAAGACCGGTTCCGAACCGTTCAAACTCAAGATCGATCCCGATAGCCATCCGGTCATGAAAATTTTCAAAGGTCAGGCATTGCGGGAAATGCAAACGATTCGATTTCATTCCCTTTACACAATCACGCCGCGTCCCGACCGTATTTTTTCTGTTCCCTTGACGTTCACTGATGGCAAAGCGGCTCTGATAGAGACTCCGTTGGGGCGAGGCAAAACCTTTCTGTTTGTTTCGACGCTGGATAGAGACTGGAATGATTTTCCCATTCAACCGACGTTCCTGCCCTGGTTGCAACGGTGGGTGAAGTATTCGGCGTTGGGGTTGGATGCGATGATGCAACAAAATTTGTTGGTGGGTGAGACGCTTTCCGATTGGAAGATCGACCTGAGTGGTAAAACGGTCTGGATCAAAAAACCAACGGGGAAATTGATTCGTTTGGCGACAGAAAAAGAGATTCCGAAATTCAACGAAACCGATGAACCTGGCATTTACCAAATTCTTTTAACGGCAGTCGAGGAAGTCGGAGCAGACAAAACAGTCTTGCCTGTCGATGCCGAACTGGCAGGGATTTTCACCGTCAATCTCGATCCGATCGAATCTGACCCGAGAAAAATAACGTCCAAGGAAATTTCCAGTCTGTTGGAAGGACGCGTTGTCGAAATTGTTTCAGCCGAGCAATTGGTGAGCCCGCAAACACCGCAGAGCGGAACTCCTTTGACATTGCCTTTTCTTGTCGCGATGGGGGGGATTTTTCTATTGGAAGGGTTCATTTTGCGGAACGAATAGTCGGCTCCAGTAGAAGTTCTCTCGTAGTACCTGCGCCCTTTTTTTTGCTATAATGGGCGAATCTATAACAATCCAGTGAGGGTGTCGCTATTTTTCCCATCGACTCAAAAAAAATGTATCGATCCGTTTTATTGTCGCTATGCTTTGTGTTGTTCTGGGCAACCACCGCTTTGGCTGAGGGTGCGAATCTTGAATCCATACCGACGCGTTCGTCAGAGCAAATTGACTTGACGGAAACTCTGCTTGCGATTTCAAAAGAATGGAATCCGCAAGTGGATGAGGCCGATTTCCGCAAGCAGTTGGATCAACTGACAGAGTGGGCACAGCCTGCGTTGTCTGCGAATTCTCCACGTGAAAAAGTCGATCTGTTACGCCGTGCGATTCACGGGCAGGGCGGTTACCGTTATACGGATGAAGTGGATGCGCGTGGTTTCCCTGTCAATTCAGAAGAATTGTTCATGCATGGTCTTTTAAAAACAAAGCGTGGTTATTGCATGAACCTCTCGCTTCTTTATCTTGTTGTCGCGGAACGTTTGGGTTTGCCCATCAAGGGAGTCGCACTTCCCAATCATTTTTTTGTGCGCTGGGACGATGGAACTGAGCGGATCAATATCGATGGGACCGAAGGCGGTGCAGAGTTTTCCGATGGTTTTTATTTGAATCGTTTTGGAATGAAGGGGCAACCGGTTTCGGCATTTTATCTAAAGAGTTTGAACAAGAAGCAGACATTGGGAGCCTATTTTTCAAATGTGGGTATGGTTTTTTATCAGAATCTGAATTCAAGGAAAGCGGTTTTTTATCTTTCCCTTTCGGTAGCGATCAATCCTTTATCCGTTGAAGCGCATAACAATCTGGGCAATATGTATTCTGAATTGAATGAGAACGATCAAGCCATTCAGCAATACCAGCGAGCGGTTGCGGCCGAACCGGGCAATGCGGACAGCTATTTCAACCTGGGGATGGCTTACGACAAAGCGGGCAACACGGATCAGGCAGTCGAGTCCTTGTTACAGGCAGTGCAGTTGAATCCGGGATTTCCAGCGGCGCACGATTCGCTGGCGCGACTTTTTTTATTTCAAAGGAATTACGCCGGGGCGTTATTGCATTTGAAAAAACTGTCGAGTCTGGCCCCCGAAAGTGTTTGGGCTTTTATGGAAATGTCTACGGCGTATCTGGGGCTGGGTGTCCCCGAGATTGCGGTGCTTTCCCTTCGGCACACGGTCAAGCGGTTCCCCGATCTAATGCAAGCTTTGGAAAAGCTGGCAGAGATTCTTTACCGCATGGGCGACTACGATCAGGCCTTGGAACAACAGGCGGTTTTGGTAGATCGCTGGCCTGATTTCGCCAAGGGCCACATTCAGATGGGCTGGACGTATTACAAGCGTGGAGACATTGCAAATGCAATCAAATCCACCGAAAAGGGACTTGCGGTGGCGGACAAAGCCAGCGGCTTGATTCCTTTAGCGGAAATGAATTTGGGTTTGTTCTCCCTGCTTGAAGGGCAATACGATCGGGCAAAAAGCTTTTATAATAAAGCTCTGATTGAGAATGCAGAATCGTTGGAAGGAATTCTTGCGGATTTGGAGGAGGCGCGTTCGGGAAGTTTTTCAGATAAAACCGAGTTGGATTATTTTTCGGGCTGGGTTCTTCACTCGACGGGGAAAGTACCTGCGGCGGAGAAATTTTTTCAACGTTATCTTCAGCGCGACCCTGAGGGTTTGTTTGCGGATGAGGTTCGGTCCGCATTGCAATCGGAGAAAGAGGGGTTGTCTGGGGAGTTGGCACTGAAGAATGTGCCTGAGGGGATGGTGTTTGTTCCCAAGGGTTATTTTATCATGGGTTCCGACGACCACGGTTTAGATGAAGCTCCACAGCATAAAACGTATCTCGACGCCTACTATATAGATCAATACGAAGTTCGGGCTAAAGATTTTGCGGAATTTCTGAATTCAGTCAACAATACCAAGGGCTATTATGAAGACAACGTTCGTGGCGTTTTAGTTTACAACGATCGTTTTTCAGCGCGTGAGGGAATGGAAAATTTGCCTATCAATAATGTCAATTGGTACGGTGCTTCTAAATACTGTGAATGGAAAAAACAGCGTTTGCCGACCGAAGCAGAATGGGAAAAGGCGGCGCGTGGTCCGTCAGGCAACATCTACCCTTGGGGGAATACGCTTCCTCATTCGTCGCTGGCTCGTTACAATCAGCACTGGACCGAGGAGATCAAGCATGGTGTCATGATGCCTGTGGATTCGTATGCAGAGGGAAAAAGCTTCTATGGAACCTACAATATGGCGGGGAATGTAAAAGAATGGGTGGACGATTGGTTCGATCGGGAGTATTATGACGATCCTGCAAATCACATCAATCCCCCGGGGCAGATAGGGGGCGAATTCAAAGTATTGAAGGGTGGGTCTTGGCGAGACTTGTCAGGATTTCTTTATGCGTCGTTTCGCAATAACAGTTATCCCGATACGAGGATGGCTGATTATGGGTTTCGATGTGCGAAGAGCGCAGAAGGAAAAAAAATCCCGCAGGGGAAAAGACAATTAACGCAATGGAAACCGTGGCACCTTTTGCACAGGGTCGCAGAAGCTAGATATTAGGGAGCGCGTTCATGATCGGGGCAATTGAAATACTATTAATCGCAATTATTTTTGGGATCATTTATGGCAAAGATGCCATTGATGATACCTTCAAAAAACGCCCCGATGAAAGTATCGTGGAAAGCTTTGCGGATGATGTCAAAGAGTTTTACGACGAAGACCCGCAACGACTCATCAAGCTGGGCATTTTCGCGATTAGCCTGGTGAGTTTCGTTGGTGTTGCGATCTATTGGGTTCTTACTCGCACCAGTTTCCCAAAAATGATGGCGGCTTTATTTCAATAAGCGAATCCGTTTTTCCTCACATGCGTAGCGGGTGATCCGCCTTTTAACACGCCGCCATCGATGATTTCCCCGATGTACACGACATGATCCCCGGCAGGGATGGTGTTGATGACTTTACACTCCAGCCAGGAAACAGCATCGCTTAAAATCCTAGGTCGTTTGCCGACTTTCTTTGTTTTCAATCCGTCAAAGACATCTGCTTTGTTTGGCGCGAAGAATTTTTTCATGACTTCGCCTTCTTTTTCCAGAACATTCACGACAAAACTTTCAGAAGCTTCAACCAGCAGACGGGCCGCACGCGTCTTGGACAGAACCATTGTCAACGCAGGGGGAGCAAAAGAACATTGGTTCACCCAGCTTGCCAATACGGCATCTTCCTGATCGCCATGGCTTGCGGTGACAACAAACAATCCACTGGGCACGAGTCCTAATGCTTTTCCAACTTCTTTTTTATTTTTCAAAATTTATTCCTCAGAGATATTTTTTTTATTCAATTTAAAAGTCACCTTTTTTAATTTTAAAGATATCAGGTGCTTCCGGTTTTTCAATATAAGACAATCTCAAGCTCATGTGATTGACGGAGCCTGCGGTTGCTTTTTCTTTTTCAGCAGAGGTCATGGAGCTTTTCAGAAGTAGAATCACCATGCGTCCCAATCGGTCTTTACCCCTGAAGACGAGTACCGATTCATCGGGCAATCGTGCGTTGATGGCCATCCCGTCACGCTGGTAGCCTTCTTTGATGAAATGGTCGCGGAGTTGATTCGCGGTGTTGACCACTCCTTGAGGGTCTGCCGTAGGATCTACAGGATCTCCCCAGACGATATTCACCTGCATGAGTTTTTGGGATTGATATCCAAAGATATAAAAAATATGTGCGGTGCCGCTTTCGGGAACCAGATCTTTGGTTTTAATTCCAAGCGTGACTGTTTTTTCAGTGGGGTGTACGCTGCGCACCACTTGGTCCCTGGGTGTTTTGAAGTCTATTGAAATAGCTCGATACACATCATTTTCTGTCATGGAAAATTTTGCGGATCGAAAACCGTTCACCATGGCTTCGGCGACAGTTGTCTGAGACTTGGCGACGGCTGTAGATTCGGGGGTTTTTGCTGTGGCAATAGACCCTGTCAGTATAAATACCAACGCGATTCCTCTGGCCAATAGATAAAAATAATTCCGGTTTCGCATATTTGATCTCCAGTCGATAATAGCCCTCGTCTTTAATGATACATCTATTAAAAGCGGACTTCAAGAAGTCTGCATGCCAGTCACTGCGATTGTTAGCAGGAATTTCCCTGCGCTTGTAAAAGGTTTGTCGGGAAGTTGGCTTGAAAGTAAAACAATCAATTCCAGCGACCGGGGATAGGGCAGTGACATTGAGGGCAGGCACTGCCGGAGATTCGGTTGACGATCACTTCAAATCCATAGCGTTCGACCAGGACAATGCCACAATCCGGGCAATGGGTGTTTTCCGTGTTCTCTATCTGGCCCGGAAGGTTGCCGGAATAAACGTAATTCAGACCTGCCTTGCGTCCGGCTTCCCAAGCGCGAAGCAGTGTTGAAGGGGAGGTTCTTTCGCGGTCGCGCATTTTGTAGTCGGGGTGAAAGGCGGTGATATGCCAGGGAATGTCTATGGATAGATGGGCGATGAATTCAGCAATCTCCCGTAGTTCCGTATCGGAATCGTTGTAGCCGGGAATGACCAGAGTGACGATTTCCAGCCAGATTCCTGCTGAATGAAGATACTGGATGGTATCGAGCACAGCGGGAAGATTGCCACTGAGTCGGCGGTAATTCCTTTCTGAAAATGATTTCAGGTCCACCTTGTAAAAATCGATCCAGGGTTTCAGATAATCCAGCACTTCAGGGGTCCCATGTCCATTGGATACAAAAGCGGTTTTGAGATTTCTGCTTTTAGCTTCCTTGAAAACAGCGACTCCCCATTCTGCGGTGATGAGAGGCTCGTTGTAAGTAGAAACGATGGTTCTCGCACCTGCGGATTGGGCGAGGTCGCATAGGGACTTTGGTGTGGCGGGTGAATGCTCAGTGGTCGATGCGGGGTCGCGGAAGGTTTGCGAGCTGAACCAGTTTTGACAATAGGCGCATTTGAAATCGCAACCGAGCATTCCAAAGCTCAGGGCTCGACTGCCGGGCAGGGCGTGAAAAAAGGGTTTCTTTTCGATGGGATCGTTGTGCACTCCGGCGGTGTAACCAAAGGGGACTTTGAGAACACCGTCCTCGTTCCAGCGTACCATGCACACGCCACGTTGACCGGGGCGTAGTTTGCAGGAATGACCGCAAGCGACGCAAAGGAGGGCTTGGTTGCCGAGGTCTTTGCTCAACGCTCCATCGCTAACAGTGGTATTCAGGGCAGAAGATTCCATGTCCGATACTTGGAAGTCCAACTTCACCAGCATATTAAGAAAGGAAAACGGGGCAACAACAGCGTGTCGCCCTGCAAGAACAAGCGAATTGGTGCACTGGATAGGATTCCCAAAGTGACGATCCGTTGCCAGTAGACAGGAGTTACCGGCCGGAGCGGGTCGGTAAATAGTGCGCCGAAAATTGAAAACAATGTTTCATTGCGCTCCATTTCCCGTCCACGAAGTGGGCTATTCGGTGCTTATTCCATCAAATTTTCTATCGAGCGCACCGACCATTGTGTGCCATGCCAGAGAGGCACATTTGGTTCTTGAGGGATATTCGCGTACGCCCATGAATAATGAAAGTTTTCCGAGGTGATGCTCTTCTTTGTCGGGGTCCATTGTGCCGATGATCATATTTTGAAATTCCTTGAAATTGATCCGTGCGTCCTCGACGGTTTTGCCTTTCAAGTGTGTGGTCATCAGGGAACAGCTGGCTTTGGAAATGGCACAGCCGGAGCCTTCGAAGCTGACATCTTCAATCACACCCGCGTCATTGACGTTGAGGTAGACATAAACATCGTCGCCACATAAGGGATTGATACCGTGGCAGGAATGCGTGGCATCTTCAATTTTGCGGAAGTTCCTTGGCTTGCGGTTGTGATCGAGGATCACCTGCTGGTAAAGTTCGCTATTGATATAGGACATAGTGTTTATGAGTGTTTTTTATTATCAGGAAAATATTTTTATGGTTCGTCGGATGCTTTCAGCCAACGCGTCCAGCTCTTCTGTTTTATTATAAAATGACATGGATGCTCGCGCAGTAGCCGGAACGCCAAAACGGATCATCGTAGGCTGTGCGCAATGATGACCGCCGCGTACCGCGATGCCATCTTGATCCAGACAAGTCACGATATCGTGCGGATGCACGCAATCGAGATAGAAAGACAGGATTGCGGCCTTGTCTTTAGCGGTTCCAATGAGTCTCAATCCGTCAATTTTTTCGAGACATTTTGTGCCGTATTCGAGCAGTTGATGTTCGTATTCGGCAATGTTATCCATCCCGATCCCGTTCATGTAGTCGATCGAGGCCCCCAGACCGATCACCTGCGTGATGGGTGGCGTGCCGGCTTCAAAACGTGCAGGAGGGCGAGCGTAAGTGGTTTTTTCCAGAGTGACCTGCATGATCATATCGCCACCAGTGACATAAGGTGGCATTTGTTCCAGCAGTTCCATTTTCCCGAAAAGACCACCGACACCACTCGGACCATACATTTTATGACCAGAAAATGTGTAGAAATCGCAATCGAGATCCTGAACGTCGACTTTCATGTGCGACGAACTTTGCGCTCCATCGACCAGTATGCGAGCACCGACTGAATGCGCCCGACGTGCGATTTCCTTGACAGGATTCACCGTCCCCAACGCATTGGATACGTGGTTGACAGCGACAATACGGGTTTTATTGGAAAGCAGTTTGTCGTATTCCTCTAAAATCAATTCTCCCTCATCGTTTACGGGAATGACTTTGAGGTGCGCCCCTCTTTCCTCACACAATACTTGCCAGGGAACTGTGTTGGCATGGTGTTCGATATTTGAGATGATGATTTCATCTCCGGCCTTGACGAATTGTTTTCCAAAGCTGTAGGCAACGAGGTTGATGGCCTGAGTGGTTCCGCTGGTGAAAATGATTTCAGATTTGGAGCCAGCTCCAAAAAAGTCGGCAACCTTTTGTCGGGCTTCTTCGTAGAGTTGCGTCGAGTACTCGCTCACCTTGTATGCACCACGGCGAACCGTGCCGTATTCTTCGGCGTCGAACTTGCGAACCCGCTCGATCATCTGCAAAGGTTTTTGGGTGGTAG
The DNA here is from genome assembly GCA_002787235.1 of Nitrospinae bacterium CG11_big_fil_rev_8_21_14_0_20_45_15. Lineage (GTDB taxonomy): Bacteria > Nitrospinota > Nitrospinia > Nitrospinales > VA-1 > Nitrohelix. The sequence continues at coordinate 44,453 of PCWG01000010.1, read as the reverse complement.
CCCCATTGTCGAGATAGATGAGGGGTTTGCCGTGAACAGTTCGTGTCAGGGCAGGAAATTCGGAGCGAATTTTATCAACGTCTAGAACAGAAGACATTACTTTATGGTCATTCATTCATTTGCCCCTAACTTTTTCAAAAGAACGTTTCGCCAATCTTCGGCCACTTGTGGGGACGGTGCGGTTTGAATCATACTTTCTGCAAAACTTCGGGTCAACAAGGTGCGCGCGGTTGCCTCACTCAGTCCTCTGGTTTTTAAATAGAAAACTTGATCTTCGTTGAGCTGACCCACCGTTGCACCGTGGGTGCATTTCACATCGTCGGCATAAATCTTCAAGTTGGGCTTGTTGTCTGCCCGGCAATCGTCCGACAACATGAGGTTGTTGATGAGTTGTTCGGAGGAGGTCAATTGCGCGCCGGGATGCACCACGACCGTTCCGTCGATACTGCTTCGGCCTTTATCATCCACAAGGTTTCGAAACAATTGAGTGCTTGTGCAATGCTCTGCCTGATGATGAATCTGTACGTAGTTGTGCGCCTGTTCTTCTTTGTGAAGAACACTGAGACTGTTCAATTGCAGTTCTGCCCCAGGCTCCGTGAGCCACATTTCATAATGACAGCGCGCCAGATGAGCTCCTGACATGGCGTTGGAGGAGATGAAACGGCTGGCACGTTTCTGGGTCGTGCGCAATTTGGAAAAATGCCAGGCACTGTCATCCTGAAACTGGCTGTAAGTGATGTGCGCATTTTCTTCAACGAGTATGTCCTGCACTGCATTGACGAAGCAGGAAGTGGCACCCCCGGAAAATTTAACAGCAACATTCAGTTCAGAGGAACGTCGAGCGAAGATCAAAATTCGTGGACAATGCAACACCGGAGTTTTGGATTCGGAAGAGATATAGAGTATCTGCAAGGGGACGTCAACCGTGGTGTTTTCTGTGATCTCCAAAACCAGCCCGTCGGATACCAGAGCACCGTTCATTGCCGAGAACACGTCGTTTTCATCTTTCACGGTTGCAAGCAAATAGTCAGATACTTCGGCCTGTTCAATGGCTTCACTCAAAGGAGTCAGGCGAACACCGGCTCCCAGGGCGGAGATGTCGGACAATTCTTCACAAAAGGCCCCATCCACAAAAACCAGACAACTGTTTTTGCTGTTTGAGTAGATCAATGCATCGACTTGTTCCTTCGCAATCGTCCCGGAAGCGGCCAATGCAAATTCTGTTGCGACCAGTTCCCGGGTTCCGACGAAAGTGTACATTTCGTGCTTTCGGTCAGGAAATTTCAGGGCTTCCAGTTTTTCCAACGCGGCCTGATTAAACTTTTTCAATGCAGGAGATGTTTTATTACCGGACTGGCTTTTGTTGAAAAGGTCGCGAATAGCCAATTCGGGACGGTTTGCTGTCTCTGTCGTTGTAGTGGTCATATTCGCCTCATACTTTCGTCAGCCAATCGTAACCCTGTGCTTCCAATTCGAGGGCCAGACCTTTTTCACCGGATTTAATAATGCACCCTTTGCTCAGAACATGAACATAGTCAGGTTTGATGTAGTCCAGTAAACGCTGATAATGGGTGATCAAAATCAGGGCTTTGTCTTTCGTGTAGAGCTTGTTGACGCCATCAGCGACAACTCGCAGAGCGTCGATGTCGAGCCCGGAATCGGTTTCATCCAAAATCGCAAGTTTGGGTTCGAGCAAGGCCATTTGAAGCGTTTCATTTTTCTTCTTCTCGCCGCCAGAGAATCCGTCGTTTAGATTTCGTTCTTTATATTTCACTTCCATCCCAAGCATATCCATTTTGGATTGCAGGAGATCATCAAAGTCCATGGGGTCGAGTTCTTCTTTCCCTTGTTTGACGAGTCGGGCGTTGTAAGCCATGCGTAAAAATTCAGCGTTGTTGACCCCGGGAACTTCGACGGGATATTGATATCCCATGAAAATTCCATTGAGAGCGCGATCTTCCGCTGATACCCCCTGCAAGTCTTTACCTTCAAACAAAATCTCACCACTGGTTATTTTGTAGGCAGGGTGCCCGGACAAAACTTTGGCGAGGGTGCTTTTTCCGGAGCCGTTGGGCCCCATGATGGCATGGATTTCTCCCTTTTTAACGGATAGGGAAATGCCTTTCAGAATTTCGTTTCCTTCAGACCCTGCATGCAGGTCCTTGATTTCAAGCATGTATAAGACCTCAGAATTTAAAATGATTGTATGATTTTCAGTAACAAGTTACTGACTAAAATTAAATAAAAACGCCCGCCCCTCTTATGGGGAAGGCGCTTTTGAAAATAAAATTCAATGCCTTAGCCGACGCTGTCTTCCAGTTTCAGAGCCAGGAGTTTTTGTGCTTCCACGGCGAATTCCATGGGCAATTGTTTGAAAACATCTTTACAGAAGCCATTGATAACGGCGGTGATGGCATTTTCCCGCGAGATACCGCGTTGTTCAAAGTAAAATAATTGCTCTTCGCTGATTTTGGAAGTGGAGGCTTCGTGCTCCACTTGCATGGTGCTGTTTGACGATTCGATGTAAGGAAAGGTGTGCGCGCTACATTTGTCTCCCACCAGCATGGAATCACATTGCGAATAATTGCGTGCGCCGCTTGCATTTTTCCCGACTTTGACCTGACCGCGATAGGTGTTGCTCGACTTGTCAGCGGAGATTCCTTTGGAGATGATGCTGGATCGGGTATTCTTTCCGATATGGATCATCTTTGTTCCGGTATCTGCCTGCATGTGACCGTTGGTCAAGGCGACGGAATAAAATTCTCCAACGGAGTTGTCACCCTGCAGGATACAGCTCGGGTATTTCCAGGTAATGGAAGAGCCGGTTTCGACCTGAGTCCATGAAATCTTGGAATTATCGCCGACACATTTCCCACGTTTGGTAACAAAATTATAGACCCCGCCTTTGCCGGTTTCCTTGTCTCCTGCGTACCAGTTCTGAACCGTGCTGTACTTGATTTCGGCATTGTCCAGGGTCACAAGTTCAACGACTGCCGCATGAAGCTGATTGGAATCAAATTGCGGAGCCGTACATCCTTCAAGATAGGAGACGTGACTGTCTTCGGCGCAGATGATGAGAGTTCGTTCAAACTGACCGGTTTCTTCAGTGTTGATTCTGAAGTAGGTCGATAATTCCATCGGACAACGTGTTCCGGGCGGGATATAAACGAAAGAACCGTCTGTAAAAACGGCACTGTTGAGCGCGGCGTAAAAATTATCGCCGACCGGGACGACGGTACCGAGGTACTGTTCCACTAACTCTGGAAATTCATGCACTGCTTCGGAAATGGAACAGAAGATGACGCCCACTTCCATCAATTTTTTCCTATGCGTGGTGGCAACGCTGACGCTATCGAAAACTGCATCCACAGCAACATTGGAAAGGCGCTTTTGCTCGTCGAGAGGGATGCCCAGTTTCTCGAAAGTGCGTAGCAATTCCGGGTCCACTTCATCCAGACTTTCCAAAGTCTTTTTCTTCTTTGGGGCAGAGTAATACGAAATGTTTTGATAGTCTATTTTGGGATATTTGACGTTGTGCCATTCAGGCTCTTTCATCGTCAGCCATTTTTCATAGGCCTTGAGGCGGAAATCGAGCATGAATTGAGGCTCGTCTTTCTTTTTGGAAAGCGCACGGATGACGTTTTCGTCCAATCCTTTTGCAAAAGTCTCTGTTTCAATATCGGTGACAAAGCCGTATTTGTAATCCTGACTGTCTTCCAAAGCTTCGGTCAGTGCTTCTTGGGTTTCCATTATAAGATTCTCCTTAAAATTGGCAGGGCAGACGCCGTCACATACTAGGCGTAACCACCAATTGATTATACACTTCTTTTCTAAGCGACTGTTCTATAAATGACAATGTGGCTCCCAGTGAGGAACCGCAACTGCCACAGGCACCCTGATATTGTATCAACACTTTGCGGCCATCGGTCACGCTCAAAATCTGAACATTGCCGCCATCATTCATCAACGCGGGGCGTACTTTTTCGTCCAGAGTCATGTCGAGTTGCTGGATTTGTTCTTTCTCAGTCAATTGCAACCAGGCCTGCTCGACCAGTGTCAATTCCTCAAAACTCACAGGCTTGACGGGATTGTTCTTTGCCGATTGCCGGGCAATGGCCAGACCTTTCGATCCGGGAAAATCGTCTTTGACAACTTTCAATAATTCTTCGATGCGGTCGAACAATTCCATCTTTGATTCGGGAACGGCAGGCACGCCTTCTTCATCGCGCAGGAAGTGTTCGACATCTTCACCCTTCAAAGAGCAAGCTTCGGGGATGGTCAGACCTTTGGCCATTTCGCAAAGCGCGTCTCCGATTGCGACCGAGGGTTTGCCCCCGTATGCAAAAAACCGGGTGCTGTAAATTCGATCTTCTTCGAGCTCGACGAGCCAGTACAATTTAGTATCCTTATACTTGGCTTCAATCAAGGCCATGCCTTGTTCGTCGGCATCTTCTTTATAGTAGGCACCCCGGTGCTGGGGTGATTTGGCAAGTTCTTCGAATTTATTTGAAAACTTCTCTTCAGCGACAGACATAAGCTAAATTCTTTAGTAGTGTTACTTTTAATTAAAAGTGTAGTCCATTCCTGCTATCAACATCGCAACACAGGGACGCACTATTGTTAGTGTATAAAATAGATTGATCATTTTTTCTAAAGCACATAACTTTAGATGCTGATTTTCCAGCAAAGTTCCTATCTTAATTAAGGAAATTACTAATAAAATGATGAATGTTCTTGAAATGTCATGGTAGTGTCACCATTAATCTAAACTATTTCATGTGCATATTCCAATTTAAAAGGCTATAATTACTTTCATTCAAAGTCTTTACGGTCAACCATCTTTTTAACTGTCCATTTGGATTAATCCGGTCTTGGAGACTACAAGACTGCCTTACAGGGAATCGAGTCTTATGACTGCACCAGTAAGCCACACGCCAAGAAAATTGATTGACGGGATGGGGCGAACCATCGTCAACCTGAGAATATCTGTAACAGATCGATGTAATTTCCGCTGTACTTATTGTATGCCGGAGAATAATGTTGAATTTATGGAGCGGAGCAAGCTCCTTACTTTCGAAGAGTTGACGCGCATCGCGACGATCGTCTCGAAAATGGGCATCAGCCGACTCCGGATCACCGGCGGCGAGCCACTCATGCGTAAGGATTTACCCTCATTGATTCAGATGCTCAATGGTATCAATGGTATTGAAGACATTGCGATGACGACCAACGCCTTCTTCCTGAAAGATCAGGCGGAGGCACTTTGGAAAGCGGGATTGAAACGGCTGAACGTAAGCCTCGACGCGCTGGACCCTGAAAAGTTTCGCGATGTGAACCGGAAGGACTGTTTGTCGGAAGTCCTGAATGGTTTGGAGGCCGCAAAAAAGGCAGGTTTTAAGTCGATCAAAATCAATGCCGTGGCCATGAGAAATTTTTCTGAAACAGAAATCATGAGTCTGGTGGATATGGGGCGCACGGAAGGATTTGAGATGCGCTTCATTGAGTTCATGCCTCTGGATTCCGATCAGGTCTGGGCGCGAGAGAAGGTCCTTTTTGGTAGCGAGATCATTGAGCTCATCGGGCAAAAATACGATCTGGTACCGATCGACAATTCACGCGAGATCGGTCCCGCTAGCGAATTCACTTTTGCAGACGGTAAAGGCAAGATCGGTATCATCACTGCGGTGAGCAATCCTTTTTGCGACCATTGCAATCGCATCCGCATGACAGCGGATGGAACCTTGCGTACTTGCCTGTTCTCGACTCAGGAAACAAACCTGAAAACATTGCTTCGCGAGGGGGCAAGCGATGAAGAGATCGATCAAGCGATCACCGATGCGGTCATGCTCAAAGAGCCCGGTCACAAAATCAATCTGGACAGCTTCGAGCGTCCAAAACGTGCCATGCACGCTATAGGCGGTTGAGCGGTTTCTCATGATTTCGCAGGCACAAAAAAAGGAAAACCTCCTCTCTCATTTCAAACGCTATAAAAATGTCCTCGTTGCCTTCTCCGGAGGGGTTGACAGTGCATTGATTTTATCCGTAGCAGTTTCAGCCCTGGGGCCGGAAAATGTCCTCGCCGCTACAGCCCGGTCAGAAAGTCTGCCCGAGCGGGAATTGAAACTGGCGCAGGATTTTGCGCAGGATCTGGGCGTTCCCTACAGCATCATCCGAACTCAGGAAACCTCTTCTCCCGACTACTTGCAAAATACGACACAACGTTGTTATCACTGCAAATCCGAGCTTTACGACAAATTGACCGATCTGGCCAAAGAAAAAGGCATCGAGACCATCGTCAACGGAGTCAATGTCGACGATCTGGGAGATTATCGACCTGGAATTGCGGCAGGCCGCGAAGCCAATGTGAAGAGTCCGCTTGCTGAAGAAGGGTTTACGAAGGCGGATGTCCGTGCGCTGGCATTGGAAATGGGGCTTTCGAACTGGGACAAACCGGCCATGGCCTGCCTTTCCTCGCGCATTCCCTTTGGGACGCCGATCACCATCGAAAAGCTTTCAATGGTAGAACGTGCGGAAGATGTTTTGATTGCTTTAGGTTATCCGCAAATGCGGGTGCGGCATCATGGCGATGTTGCCCGCATCGAATTACCGCCAGAAGATATTGCCCGATTTTTTTCCAGCACTGCGGCGGAGCAGACTCAAAAAGCATTCCAGAAAATTGGTTTTCGTTTCACCTCCGTCGATATAGAAGGTTTTCGTTCGGGGAAAATGAATCCTGTTTAACTATTTTCAATTTACGATGGTCTGATTATGTGGAATGTAGAGCTCAAGCCGGAAGTCATCAAAGAATTGAAAGATCCTGACCGCTTCAAAAAAGGCATCAATACCGCCTTTTCTGGCATCCTCATTGTCATGACGGGGGTGGCTTTCATGTTTATTTTGTATTTCATGAAACCCGATGACGTCTTGCGCCCGGTATGGATTTTGTTGATCGGTTTTGCCGTTGTGGCCTGGGGCGAGTACCTGAAGTTCACAGCCCGCTGACCGGGCAGGCAGTACCTGCCATTGGACCTGACCCCGCTTGTTCGTAGCAAATAGAGTGCCCCTCCCTGAAAGATAATTCGTACCCCTCCTGATAATCAGGAAACTATCCGCGGAAGCTTTTCAAGCGTGGTCTAAGCCGGCTCCAGATGCAATAATTCCCGGAGTTGGTTTTGGCTGTGGGGAAATAATTTCAAGTGCAGGATCGCACCCTCGGGACCATATTCTTCTTCCACGACGATACAGCGTTTGCGGATTTCCGGCATGGATTTCATTTGAGCGTAATTCAGTTCCAGACGCCAGGAGATCATCTCACGTGCATAGCAGATGTCGATTTCGCTTTTCAGACGCTCAATGCCTTCCCCGGTTTTACAAGAAACGCAAAGGGCACCGGGATAGCGTGCTTCCGCTTCTCTTATGATGTCTAAATCGTCAATTGCATCGACTTTATTGAAAATGAGGATGGATGGGATCGAATCCGCTTCAAGTTCGGTAAGCAGGGAATCTGCAACCTGCATCTGCTCCCGGTAATGTTCGTGGGAGAGATCGACCACTTTGAGCAGAAGGTCTGCGCCCCTCACTTCATCGAGTGTGGATTTGAAAGAAGCGACCAGATCGTGGGGTAGTTTGTCAATCAAACCGACGGTATCGACGAGCAAGATAGGGTAGGGATAGTTGTGGCGAATTTTTCTAACGGTCGCATCCAGAGTGGCAAAAAGTTTGTTTTCTGCGAGCGCACCCGCTGAAGTCAGGCGGTTCATGAGTGAAGATTTGCCAACATTGGTGTAGCCGACGAGCGCAACGGTGTAGGTTTCTTCCCGTCTTTTGTTCTGCGTCTTTTTTTCTGTTTCCAACTGTTTTAATTTACGTTCCAGTTTTGTGATGCGACTGCGAATCAGCCGGCGGTCCAGTTGTATCTGTGTTTCACCCACGTCGCGCATGCCGATGCCGCCTCGTTGCCTGGATAAATGGCTCCACATTTTTGAAAGTCGGGGAAGCTCGTATTTGAGTTTGGCCAGTTCTACCTGTGTTTTGGCCGTTCGAGTGCGGGCATGGCGACTGAAAATTTCAAGGATCAACGCCGGTCGGTCGAGTACGCGGCAGGAGAGAATCTTTTCCAGATTGCGGTTTTGAGTGGGGGATAAAGCATCGTCGAAGATCACCGCTTCGATTTCGTGATGTTCGACCGCAATTTTCAGCTCGTCGAGTTTTCCCTTGCCGAGAAAATGGCCGGGATGAATACGCGACAGTTTTTGTGTCATTTGCGCTTGCGGGTCGTAATCGGCTGTTTTTGCCAAACCTTCCAACTCACTCAATGATGCCGTGAGTGATAGCGAATTTGTACCGTGGATTTCGGTTCCTACAAGCAGAACTTTGGGCAGTGCAAATTTAGTGGTGAAAGTCGTTCCTGATTTTTTTTTGGTGGATGATTCGTCTTCCACAGGGGTGTACGGGTTAAGAGTTATTTTTCATGGCAACGGACAGTTTCTGATTCATTTCCTCAAGACGTTGTACCAAGAGGTGGATGAGTTTTTCCTGAAATTTTTTCTGCAGAGCCAGGTCCATTTTGTTCACCATTTTTTGAGTGATGCGCATCACCACCACTTCTCTTATTGCGGTCACGTTTGTTGTTCGCGGTTTATTGCTGATGAGATTGATCTCTCCAAATAAGGAACCGGGACCGAGTTGGGCGAGAGGCACATGGGGTTTGGATTGCTTTGTTACTAAAACCTGGCCTTTTAGAATAATGAACAGCCCGTCATCAATATCCCCTTCCCTTATGATCAATTGATCGGCAGAGAACTTGATGAACATGTCTTTGGACTGAATCAGCTCAGCCCGATCCTTTAAGGTGAAATCCTTAAAAAAGGAAATCCCCGCTAAAAAAGACATGATGAGTTTGTTTTCCAACTTCCCTCCAGACAGAAATCGGGCTAAACGTGATTTAGCAAATTTTTAACTGTTATTCTAATTGAAGATTACATTTATTTTTACAATATATCCACTATTAACAAGCAAGTTGTTTGAGAAATCGGCACTTGGCAGAGGACAAAATCATTTGAAAATTGCGCGAACAATCCGAGGTGAATTTTCCTCTCAATCAGTGGCTGGAAATACCCTTCTTTAGCCATCCTTTGTTTCCCAGACTACACGAAAGGTTTGCAAGCTCGCTCGGATCGCAAAATTGGGGTGTGTGTTTTTCAATTTTAACCTGCTTCTTTATCTTGTTGAAATTAAAGGGATAATTGATTAATATAAGGGCATGAGAATTGAACGTGATTTTATAGTCATAGGCGGTGGCATCGCAGGTTTGACCTTTGCCTTGCGTGCGGCGGAGTTGGGTTCGGTTGCGGTTATCACTAAAGATGCGCTGACGGAATCTGCCACGCGTTATGCCCAGGGTGGAATAGCCTCGGTGATGGCGCACGAAGACTCCTGTGATTTCCATGTGCAGGATACTTTGACAGCGGGCCGCGGTTTGTGTAATCCCGACGTTGTGCGGATCATTTGTGGCGAAGGGCCGGCTCGCGTTCGGGAATTGATCGAGCTTGGGGCGCGGTTTTCGCGCATGGGTGCAGAGGGTTATGATCTGACCCGAGAAGGAGGACATTCCCAACGTCGTATCCTGCATGCCAACGATATCACAGGCTGGGAAATTCAGCGTGCTTTGATAGCGGCCGTGCGCACTAAGAGCAATATAGAAATTTTCGAACATCACATGGCGATTGATTTGATCACTCTGGCACAACTCGACAGCACGATTTTGCCCGGTGACTCTCGTGATGAAGCTTTGGGGCTCTATGCTCTCGACACTCAATCCAAAGTGGTGAAAACATTTATAGGAAAGTCCACGTTGTTGGCGACAGGAGGGGCGGGCAAGGTTTATTTGTATACATCGAACCCTGATACGGCGACAGGCGACGGTGTGGCGATTGCTTACCGGTCCGGGGCGAAAATTGCAAACATGGAATTTTTCCAATTCCATCCGACCTGCCTTTACCATCCCGAAGCCAAATCGTTTTTAATTTCAGAAGCGGTGCGCGGTGAGGGGGGTATCCTGCGTTTGAAGGATGGAACACCTTTTATGGAAAAGATTCACCCGCAAAAGGATTTGGCTCCGCGCGATGTGGTGGCGCGTGCGATTGACTATGAAATGAAAAAAAGCGGTGATGATTGTGTCTATCTGGACGCCACTCATATTGAAGGATACCGCGCCCGTGAACGTTTTCCAAGCATCTATCAAGCCTGTCTGAGTTTCGGTTTCGATATGACTAAAGAGCCGATTCCTGTTGTGCCGGCGGCGCATTACATGTGTGGCGGCGTTGTTGTCGATTCCTGGGGAAGAACGAATATTCACAGGCTTTTTGCTTGTGGAGAAGTTTGCAATTCCGGCTTTCATGGAGCCAATCGTTTGGCGTCCAATTCACTTTTAGAAGGCCTTGTTCTTGCGCATCGAGCCATCGAAAAAGCCGGGGAAGTTTTAAAAGAGGGTGGGGCCCTGAAACACTGGATGGATCAAATTCCTGCATGGAATCCCGGCTCTGCCGTTGACAGTGATGAATCGGTTGTGGTCTCGCACAATTGGGACGAAATTCGCAGATTGATGTGGAATTATGTCGGGATCGTGCGTTCCGACAAGCGCCTGTACCGTGCGCGACGCAGAATCGAATTATTGCAGGATGAAATCAGTGAGTATTACTGGAACTTTACTATTACCAAGGACACCCTGGAGTTGAGGGACATTGCGATCACGGCGAGTTTGATCATTGAAGGGGCTCTGCAACGCCGGGAGAGTCGCGGTTTGCATTACAATCTGGATTGCCCGGATACAGATGATGTGAATTGGCGAAAGGACACCGTCCTTCAAGATTGCAGTCCTCGATTAATCACCACAGGAAAAAATAAGGCAATTTATCATGGCTGAACAAACGAACCATAGCACTGCCCGCGATTTTTTTGGCATCGTTTTCATCGCACTCACCTTGTATATCATGATTGCCATGATGACATGGTCGCCCAAAGACCCTTCGTTCAACAAGGGTTTTTCTGAATCTGTGGACGCTCTCAATTCAGGCGGTATTGTGGGCTCCTATGTTTCCGATGGATTGGCTCAGGCTTTTGGGAGCGGGGCTTTTTTCTTTCCAATGATCACCTTTATTTTTGGATGGTCTCTAATTCGAGGTCCACAAAATGGTTCCTGGAAAATGGCACCGGTTCCGGGCATTGCATTTTTGGGGACGGTTTGCGCCTTGATCTCCATTCATTATTATGAAGATCCTTTTTTTGGCGAGAATGTTCCGGCGGGGGGCATGGCTGGAAGTGTGTTTGGAGATTTTCTGATTTCATGGCTGAGTCAGGTCGGTGCAACTCTGTTTCTGGTGACGGCAATCGCGATTTGTTTGTTGGCGATGACTGGAAAATCTGTGAATCAATCCCTTGAAAGTCTGGGAAAGTTTGTGTTGTGGGGAGCGAACAGGATTCGGAATGCGTGTCTTGTCCTCAAACAACAAGTCATTCGTCTGGTAAAGGCATTGAAAAAAACGCGCATCGAGCCCAAGAAAGAAAAACGACCTCTGCCCGAACCTCTCATCGTATTGCGCAAGCCAAAACCGGAACCGCTTCCTTTTATTGACGTCAGCAAAAGTAAAAAGAAAGAAGCTCCTGCCGATTTTGTGGTTCAGGAAGATTTTGATTTTGTCGCTGAATTGGGAGTTTACAAAGTGCCTCCGCTTTCTTTGTTGGACGATCCGCCCCCCCCAGTTCACAACGAGCAGGCCAACGATGAAATCCTTGCAGGTGCGGCCATTCTGGAAAAGAAACTTCGGGATTTTGGTGTCGAAGGAAAAGTGGTTCAGGTTTTGCCGGGACCCCTCATCACCTTGTACGAATACGAGCCCGCACCGGGCATCAAAGTCAGTCGCATCGTGTCTTTGGCCGATGACCTGGCTCTGGCAATGCGTGCGATGAGTTTGAGAATCCTCGCACCTGTTCCGGGCAAGCCAGTGGTCGGGATTGAAGTACCGAATTTAAAACGAGAGACGATTTATTTTAAAGATGTCATTTCTTCGCAGGAATTTGCAGAATCAGAATCCAAATTAACGATGGTGATCGGTAAAGACAGCTTTGGTGAGCCGATGATTCAGGATCTGGCGAAAGTGCCGCATTTGCTCCTTGCCGGTTCGACGGGTTCGGGAAAAAGCGTGGGCTTGAACGCGATGATCTGCTCCATACTTTTGAACGCTTCGCCGGATGAAGTGAAATTCATCATGGTGGATCCCAAGATGCTGGAACTTTCTATTTTTGATGGCATTCCTCATCTGATATCCCCGGTGGTGACCAATCCCAAAAAAGCCGCGGCGGCTCTGCAATGGGCGGTTACAGAAATGGAAAGCCGGTATAAATTGATGGCAGAATGCGGTGTTCGTAATCTGAGTGGATATAACAAGCGAATCGAAAAACTGCAAAAGGAATACGAAGAAGCAAAGAAGAAATTTGAAAAAGAAGAAAAGTTACGCCAAAAAACCATTGTGGCAGAGGACGGGGATGATCTGGAAGAGTTAGAGATTTTGCCAGAACCGCCCAAGAAATTGCCTTTCCTTGTTGTGGTCATCGACGAGTTGGCGGACCTCATGATGGTGGCATCAAAAGGAGTTGAGGACGCATTGATCCGACTGGCGCAAATGGCGCGCGCTTCGGGAATTCATTTGATTCTTGCGACTCAGCGTCCATCGGTCGATGTTTTAACAGGTATCATCAAAGCCAACTTCCCGTCACGAATTTCCTATAAAGTGACATCGCGTGTCGATTCGCGAACGATTCTGGATTCTATGGGAGCCGAAAAATTATTGGGACGTGGGGATATGTTGTTTTTACCTCCGGGAACCAACCGTTTGCTAAGAGCGCATGGAGCCATGTTGAGTGACGAAGAAATCAATCGTATCATTGATTTTATCAAGAAGCAGGGCAAGCCGGAATTCTCCGAGGAACTCTTTCAGGAAATTTCTGGAGATAGCAAAGATGTTGAAGGGGGAGGCGAAGATGAATACGATGAGAAATACGACGAGGCTCTTGAGATCGTTGCGAAGGATCGACAGGCTTCCATCTCCTATATCCAAAGGCGTCTGCGCATAGGATATAACCGAGCCGCGCGCATCATTGAAACGATGGAGCGCGAAGGTGTTGTGGGTCCTTCAGACGGTGTTCGACCCCGAGAAATTTACGTAACGCCCATCGTGGTTGATTAGCTTGTGTTGCTGGCTTTTGGCGAAGATATCGGGGAGGGTGTCGGATTAAGTCCAGACCGGATACTTTCTTGGCAAGCGCACAAAAAAATGGTCGGTTGTGCCAATACTTTCGTGGTTCCTGTGAAAAATAAAGTTAAAAATCATGGCATGATTCGAATTGGTGTGAACGGCTTGCCTGCGCTGAGGTCACTTCTTGGCATCTGCCTCCTTGGTGTTTTCTTTTTTGTGGATGTGGCTCATGCCACCTTGTTTTCCTGGAAAGACGAGAAGGGACAATTGCATGTGACCGATAATGCAATGAATATCCCGCCTCAATTTCGACAAGAAAACGGCAGAGTCAAGACCTTCTCCAGCAAACCTGCTCCTGTTTTTTCTGAAAAAACCAGGCCCGTACAGAAAAAGGAATTTCAAATTCCTTTAATGGCAGGAAGTGAAAATCACTTTTTTGTTGAGGTGGTTATCAATGGAAGAGGCAAGGCCCGGTTATTGCTCGATACCGGTGCTTCCATGATTACATTGAGTCAGAATGCCGCTAGCAGGTTGGGTTTGAATTATATGGATGCCCCGAAGATCACCTTTTCGACCGCAGGTGGGATGGTGGAAATGCCGCTCATTGCTCTGGACTCGGTAGCCGTTGAAGGGGCGAGTGCGAGTCTGGTTGAAACAGCGATCAATCCCATGGATATGGGACAAGATATAGATGGTTTGCTGGGGATGTCTTTTCTCAGCAATTTTAAGTTTGAAATTGATCAGATTCACGCCCGCCTGGTTTTGCGACCGCTTACCATTGAAGGAGAAATGGAATATGGCGACCGGCCCGGAGATTGGTGGAAGCGACGTTTTGACTATTTCAAGCAGAGGATTCGACAATCTTCCTCTAAGGCAAACAGTACGAATGCAGGCAGATCATTGGAATTGAGAAATGCAAAAAAACTGGAGACGCACTACAAAACGCTCTATCGCAAGCTGGATCAGAACGCGTTCCGCGTCGGTGTACCCGAAGAATTCAAATAAAAATATCTCAGAATCAGCTTCGACTCAAAAGTCGTTATTTACTTCCCGTGCCTGAGTCTGTTCACCAGACATTCGCCCCTTTTCCCCTTTCTAAAGCAAGCGGTAAGAAATCGCTTTACCTGCGCATGGTGACCCCGTACCATAACTCGAATGAACTCTGAAATCGAAAATTATCTGGGCATTGGGGGCATAGCGGCAGGAGGGATGCCAGGGTTCGAATATCGTTCACAGCAAATGGATATGGCCAGCGCGGTGTCACGTTCGCTGGCTGATGGAAAGCATTTGATGGTAGAGGCGGGAACGGGTACTGGAAAAAGTCTGGCCTATCTGATCCCGGCTGTATTGTGGGCTGTAGAAAATGATCGGCGCGTGGTTATTTCGACTTACACCAAAACTCTTCAGCATCAAATCCTGCATCACGATATCCCGCTTCTACGTCAATATCTTGGATTGTCGTTTCGTTACTCCATTTGTCTGGGGCACGAAAATTACCTTTCCCTGAGAAGATTGAAACGATCGTCTCAGGCGGGACTGTTCACCGATCCCGCATTGGAAAACCAGATGGCGGAAATCTTTGAATGGTCGGATGTGACAGCGACTGGAGTCAAGGAAGAGTTGGAGTTTTCGCCTTCGCCCATCGTTTGGGAAGAAGTGGGGAGACAACGAGATTTGTGTCTGGGAAAAAATTGCGAAACTTATAAAGAGTGTTTTTATTTCAAGGAGCGCAAACGCTGGTTTGGATCGCATTTACTGATCGTGAACCATCATCTGTTTTTTGCAAATGTTGCCGGTGGCGGGGGAGTTTTGCCCCGGTTTGATGCGGTGGTTTTCGATGAAGCGCAAAATATCGAAGAGGCGGCAACGTCGTTTCTTGGGATAGAAATATCGAACTCGGGTTTATTTTATTTGCTGGACAGGTTATTCAACGCACGAACCAAGAAGGGTTTGTTAACGCGGGCAGATCGGCATTTTTCACAACCGGCCATTGATTTGGTACTCAAAACGCGACGGGCAGGCGAGAATTTCTTTGAAAAAATTCTGGAAGCCTATGGCAAAGACGCACGCACAGTGCGCTTGTACAAACCCCCGCCTGTTGAAAATCCATTGTACGTTCCGCTCGAAGAATTGCGTGAGTCTTTGAAGGAATTAGAAGCACTGGCGGGCTCCGAAGAAGAGAGCGTCGAATTTGCATGGGCGGCATCACGTTGTTTTGAGTTCAACAATGCGCTGACAGCTCTGTTGCGGCACAATGTCGAAAACTATGTCTACTCTCTGGAAATTGCGGATAAAAAAAGATTCCGCAGAGTTGTCCTGAACGGGCTTCCTATTAATGTCGCCGAGGAATTGAAAAAACAGGTTTATGAACAAACCGAACGCATTATTTTGACATCCGCTACGTTGACGACAAACAACAAGTTTGATTTTATCAAGGAACGCATCGGCTTTGAACCAGCGGAAGAAATCTCTCTGGATTCCCCTTTCAACTATGCAGAACAAGCCCTGTTGTATGCGCCCGCAGATTTGCCAGAACCTTCGGCTGAAATTGAGGAATATGTGACGGCGATTGCCAACCGCTCGCGGGAACTGGTGGAAGCTTCTGGAGGACGCGCTTTCATACTTTTTACGAGCTACAATTTGCTGAACCGCATCTATGAGAAAATGGAATCACTGTCCACAAAATACCGTTTGCTGAAACAGGGTGATGCGCTACAGCGTAATGAAATGATCGAACGATTCAAAGCCACGCCATCCATTATTTTCGGGACTTCTACTTTTTGGCAGGGTGTGGATATTCCCGGCGATGCCTTGCGCCTTGTTATCATCGCCAAGCTCCCCTTTGATCCACCGGGAGAGCCGTTGACAGAAGCACGTATGGAGGATTTGAAGCGTCGCTCCATCGACCCTTTTTCACAATATCAGGTTCCCAGAGCGATCCTTCAATTGAAGCAGGGTTTTGGAAGATTGATCCGTAAAAAAACCGATTCGGGAGTGGTGGCAATTCTTGATTCAAGAATCGCGCATCGAGGTTATGGTAAAAAATTCATTGCGTCTTTGCCGAATTGCAAGCTCACAGAATCCATGGAGGATGTGCGCAATTTTTTAAGGCAATCAGAGCTTGAAACGGTAACCTCTTAATAAATTTTTGAGAACGTTTTTTAAGATGGGAAGTTTTAAAAATATCAGGGCAGGTCGGGTGTGGAGCTGATGAGTTCGCTCTCCTCAAACCGCGTTTGAATTTATATCCATTCACTTAAGAATCAATTTTATCGATCTATGTGCCATCATTCTCTAGTAAATTTTTTTTCCGCATTATTCAAAAAACCTTTTTACATTGCGTTTTTCAATATTTTTAGAAATTTTAAAGATCCTGTTCAAATATTGAAACGATACGTATTGGGGCAGGGTGAATATCCCGCCGATCTTACTGTGAAAACACCTATAGGCCGGCATACGGCAAGGGTCTACGATTTCGCAGACATCATTACGCTGGTCGAGTGTTTTGGGAAATTGGATTATCGTGCTCCCAAAACGATTACTTGCGCGGTGGATTTTGGTTCCAATATTGGTTTGAGTGCGCTTTATTTTCTGACCCGGGGGGATGGGGTGAAGACGTACTTATACGAACCTTTGCCGCAGAATATTGTTCGACTCAAAGAAAATTTGCAGGATTTCAACGGTCGCTGGGAACTGAAAGAATCTGCCGTCGGTTTGTCAGATGGAACGGCATCTTTTCAATTTGAACCGACGGGACGTTACGGTCGTCTGCAAGACTCTGGAGAAGGTCAGTGTCTGGAAGTTTCTGTTCAAAGTGCTGTCAGCATTCTGGAAAAAATTCTTTCTCGCCATGACAGAATTGATATTTTAAAAATTGATGTCGAAGGTCTGGAAAATGGCATTCTGTCTTCGTTGAATGAAAAAATTCTTGCACGGATCGATCGGATTTATGCTGAAACGGATTCAGGGCCTGCTCTGCCAGGTTTCAGGCAGGAACAGTATGGCGCAATTGCCCGTTATTTTAATTTAAAGGTCGGTGCGAAATGAATACACCCATTAACTCAGACAAGGTCTCTTCTTTTGGTCGGATTTTTTGCATTGGAAAAAACTACTCGGAGCATATCAAGGAACTTTCCGGAGCCGTTCCTGAAGAGCCGGTTGTCTTCATGAAGCCCTGGACATCGTTGGTTGCGCCTGGGGAAAAGGTGAAAATTCCTCGGCACGGATTTCTATTGCATCATGAGGTGGAAGTTGTTTTCCGCGTGGGAACAGCGGGGGAAGATATCCCCGAATCGGAAGCACTCAATCATATCGATGCGGTTACGTTAGGACTGGATTTGACCTTGCGAGACGTTCAGGCAAATCTCAAAAAAAACGGCCATCCCTGGGAGTTGTCCAAGGCTTTTGAGCAAAGCGCGCCCTTGGGAGAATTCGTTTCTTTGAATGAGGTCAACGATCCGCAACATCTGGATTTTTCCTGTTCCGTAAATGGGAGTCTGCGGCAAAAAGGCAACACCAGAGAGATGATTTTTTCTCTCCCCAAATTGGTAAATTTCTTGAGCGGTGTGTGGCACCTTCGCCCCGGTGATCTGATTTACACAGGAACCCCTGCAGGTGTGGGCATATTGAAGTCGCGAGATGTCGCTGTCATCGCAAGTCCTGAATTAGGTGAATTCTCCTGGGAATTTAAATAGACCGGTCAATATTTTCCGCGAATATGAGAATGTACTTTTTCCTGATAGAAATGTTCCAGCTTCTTCAAAAGAGCGTCGTCAAGCCGAGGTAAATCGGAAGCACTGGCATTGGAGCGGACCTGTTCAGGTTGAGTTGCGCCGGGAATGGCAACGGTGACAGCGGGGTGATCGAGAATCCATCGCATCGCCATCTGCGAGAGTGTCATGCCTTCTGGAAGCAGTGATTGCAATTCGGTGGTCAGTTCAACGCCCTTTTTGAAGGGCAGGCCCGCAAATGTTTCACCTACATTGAACTGTTGTCCGTCGCGGTTGTAGTTGCGATGATCGTCTTTGGGGAATTTTGATGCTGAGTTCATTTTTCCTGATAGCAGGCCCGAAGCCAGTGGCAATCGAACGATCAGGGCAACGCCTTTTTGCATGGCCTTGTCGAACAGAAGGGTGGCGGGTTTTTGTCTGAGAATGTTGAAGATGATTTGCAGGGATGCAACGCCTTCCTGTTGCAGGCAGAGTTCGGCTTCCTCCATGGATTCCACGCTGAATCCAAACTGTTTGATTTTCCCCTCGCGTTTGAGTTCGCGCAACCAGTCGAAGACCTCTCCATTTTGGAGGACTTCTGTGGGCAGACAATGCACCTGTGTCAAATCCAGGGCTTCGACTCCCAGGCGGCGCAGAGAATTTTCTGTATGGGTTCGAAAGGCTTCGAGGGAAAAGTTTTCAGGCCAGCCGGGTTTCGGGAACCGGCCGAGCTTGGTGGCGACGTAGACGGTATCTTTGTGATTTTTCAGAAAATTGCGGATTCTTATTTCGCTCAACCCCAATCCATAGACATCGGCGGTATCGAAAAAATTTATTCCGGCGGCGAGAGATGCTTCAAGAATATTGTTAGCGACGGGTTCTTCCACCATGCCCCAATCTGCTCCCAGTTGCCATGTTCCGAGACCGATTTCTGAAACTTGCCAGCCGCTGAGAGGAAATTTTCTATAATTCATTGTGACCTTGTTTGATTTACGGTGAAAAGTATTAGAAGTTATCTGATAGTTCGGTTTATCATGTTTGACACTGAATGGGTTAATAATTTTTTGGAGATATTATTGTGGTAAAACGAGTGTTTAGATATTTATTACTTTTTGAACAAGAGGGTAACCGCACGATTGCAGAGTTTGATGTGCATGAAGAATATGAAGAGTTCCAAAAGGAATTGGATGAAAAAGAAATTCTCAATCAGCTTATAAACGAGCGGGAAATGGAGAGGGAGCTAATGCAGGGCGCGCAATATGTCGATATGAGAGAATGAAAACTGTTTGCCCGTGTAAGATGAAGTCGGCAATTATTTTCAAGCTTCTCGGTTTCAGGGTGAAACTTTAACAACAGATTGACGGATAAGGGGTTTTCCATTATCCTGTTACTTAAATTTGACACGGAAGTGTGCGGGTTGTTTTCAGAATTTGTGATAGTAGATTCGATTACTTTGCAAATGATCCAACCATTCTTCCCCACCTTACCTTATTAATAGTTTATGGAAAATGATCGCTTTAGTGTGAAGTTTTGGGGGGTACGTGGTTCTATTCCCACACCTCTGTCAACCGCACAAATTCAAGATAAATTGATTCGGGCACTAGAGCAGGCAAGTCCGGAAGATATAAAAGATAAGGCAAGCATTCAAAATTTTGTGGAGGGTTTGCCTCCTGAAATTGGTGGTTGCTTTGGCGGCAACTCTTCCTGTATCGAGGTTGAGATTGGGGGCGAGCATTTAGTTTTCGATTGCGGCTCTGGAATTCGTCCTTTGGGTCTGGAATGGATGGGGAAAGAGTTTGGGCGGGGTCAAGGCAAGGCAAGTATCATTTTTTCGCACACGCATTACGATCATATTTTAGGAATTCCTTTTTTTGTTCCTTTCTATATTCCGGGAAATGAGTTTACATTTTATTCGGGCTATGAAGACATGCATACCCGTCTGGAAGATCATCAGAACAGTCGTTTCTTCCCGGTTCCTTTCAAGGCCTTTGCCTCTTCAATCGATTTTAAATGCATAGAGGACGGCGTTGAATGCGAAATTGCCAATGCAAAAGTGACGAACAAGCTGATGTATCATCCAGGCAAGTGTTTTGCCTGGCGGATTGAATACAAGGGCAAAGTACTCATTTATGCGACCGACTCGGAGTACAAGAAATTAGGGCAGAATGATTTGCAACCGGCTATCGATTTTTTCCGCGATGCAGATTTGCTGATCTTCGATGCGATGTACACTTTCAGTGAAGGCCTGGAAAAGACCGATTGGGGGCACAGTTCAACATTCATCGGAATTGATTTGGCTGTGGAAGCCAATGTGAAGAGCATCGCTTTTTTTCATCATGAGCCGACGTACGACGATTTCAAGTTGGTTGAGATTTTAGATCGAAGCAGGAAATATCTCAAGCTTGTGGGAGCTCAGTCAAATTTGGACATGTTTCTTGCGCGTGAGGGTTTGACATTGGATCTTCTCAAAGAATAATTCTCCCACCTGTTAACAAACTTTTCACACCAGCATTTTCACCATTATAAAATTTAAAACCTGTATCTGCTCACGAAGTCAAAATGAGTGTGTCAACGGGTTTGTCCGATCGCCTTGCGGATTGTTTGTGATTTGAACAAATTCCTGTGTGAGAGGATCTGAAAAGATACCCGATAAAATCATGTCCGATCCCAATCGTTTCCGGTTTTCTATAGATCGCGGTGGTACCTTCACAGACATCTACGCCGAAATTCCCGGCGAGCCAGGTTGGCGCGTCCTGAAACTTTTATCAGAAAACCCCGGTGTTTATGATTCCGCTCCTTTGGAAGGAATCCGTCGTATTCTGCAAGAACACACCGGTTCATTGGATTCCTCAAACAAGATCACCGGTGAAAAAATTGAATGGGTGCGCATGGGCACCACAGTGGCGACCAATGCGTTGCTGGAGCGCAAAGGCGCACGCTTCGGATTGGCAATCACTCAAGGATTCCGCGATTTATTAGAGATTGGTTATCAAAACCGGCCCGCCTTATTTGACCTTGAAATCAAAATATTATCGTTGCTTTATTCGGATGTGATGGAAGTGGACGAACGTGTTCGCATTCTTTCTGGCGTGAGTGCTTGTGGCACGGCATCGGCGGCAGAGCGTGATAATACAGGTGTGGAGGTTTTAAAATCATTGGACTTGGTGCAGGTCGAAATGCAATTGCGTGGATTTCTGGAAAAAGGAATCGATTGTCTGGCCGTGGTGTTCATGCACGCACATGTCTTTTCAGATCATGAACAGCAGGTCGGTGCGTTGGCACGTCAAATGGGTTTCCGTCACGTGTCCTTATCGTCCGAGGTCATGCCACAAATCAAAATCGTAGGACGGGGACACACTTCCTGTGTGGACGCTTACCTGACGCCCCATATTCTTGAATACATAGAAACATTCCGTTCTGGATTTTGCGGAAAAGTACCCGACATCTATTTCATGCAATCCGATGGAGGACTGGCCTCTGCCGAAGTTTTTTCCGGGAGCCGGGCGGTCTTGTCGGGTCCGGCAGGAGGCGTGGTGGCCTGTGCAAAATCAACCTTCGATCCGGTTTCAGCCAAAGCGGTGATCGGATTTGATATGGGCGGCACTTCCACCGACATATCACGCTACGATGGTGAGTATGACTGGCGGCATGAAAACGAGACAGCGGGGGTTTGTATTCAGGCACCCCAGCTGGACATTCGAACCGTAGCGGCTGGGGGTGGTTCCCGCCTGCTTTTCAGGAACGGATTGTTGACAGTGGGGCCCGAATCATCCGGTGCCCGTCCGGGGCCGGTTTGCTACGGCAACGGAGGCCCGCTTTCTTTGACCGATGCCAATTTGATTTTGGGCCGTCTGCTTCCGAAATATTTCCCAAAAGTTTTTGGTGAAAAAGAAAACCTGCCACTGGATCTTTCTGCAACGCAGAAGGCTTTTAAGAGCCTGGCAGAAGAAGTCCAGCAAGAGCATGCGATGAGTCTGGAAGAAATCGCTCTCGGATTTGTGGACGTGGCTAATGAAACGATGGCGCGTCCCATTCGGGAAATCTCTTTGCAAAGAGGGTACGATCCCAAAGACCATGTGCTTGCCTGTTTTGGTGGCGCGGGCGGGCAACATGCCTGCGCTCTGGCAAAATTATTGGGAATTCAGCGTATTTTTGTCCACAGATTTGCAGGGATATTATCCGCATGCGGGATAGGGCTTGCCGATGTGACGGCGGAAAAACGTGAGCCAGTGGGCGCAACCTACACACCTTCCATTTGGCCGGTGTTGAAGAAAAAACTGGATGCGTTGGCTGAAAAAATTTCCGCAGATTTGCGAGATCAGGGGCAGAAGAAAATCGAATTCCAGTATTATCTGAACATGCGTTTCGAGGGGACCGATACGGCGTTGATGATGGAGGCCAACGCCAGGGCTGATTTTGAGAAAGCATTTTTACAACGTTGTGAAAAGGAATTCGGTTTTGTTCTTCAGGGCAAACCAATTATCGTAGACGATTTGCGCGTGAGGGCTACAGGCAAGACCGATCCTATACAGGCGGTTGTTCTAACGAAAAACCTCGAATCGGCAAAACCAACGGAATATTCTCAATGTTATTTCCGCGAAGGTTATCTGAAAACTCCTATTTACCGGATGGCAGACATGGGCGCGGAAGAAGTCATTCAGGGTCCTGCCATTGTCATGCAGGAAAACTCTGCAATCCTGATAGAGCCTGAATGCACCGCGCGAACTTCAACGACGGGCGACCTGTGGATCGAAGTTCCCGCATCAGAAGAATCGTTTCAGAATGATCCCGCCAACCCGGCGCAGTTGGCTATTTTTTCCAATCGCATTGCATCCATTGCCGAGCAAATGGGCAATACACTGCAAAGAACAGCGATCTCCACAAATATAAAAGAGCGGCGGGATTTTTCCTGTGCCATTTTCGATGCCGATGGCGACCTTGTTGTCAACGCGCCTCATCAGCCCGTTCACCTCGGTGCGATGGGATCGGCGGTGCGCAAACAAGTCGAATTCTATCGCGATGCGATTTGCCGTGGCGATGTCTGGGCATCCAATACCCCGCAAATGGGTGGCAGTCATCTGCCGGACATTACGGTGATAACCCCTGTTTGGCAGGATAACGAACCGGTATTTTTTGTGGCCAATCGGGGTCATCATGCAGACATTGGAGGCTCGGTTCCCGGCTCTATGCCGCCTTTTTCAGAGACACTGGATGAGGAAGGAGCGCGGATTGAATCCATTAAGCTGGTTGAAAACGGACTGTTTCAAGATGCAAGGGTTCGGGATATTTTAAAGGATAGCCGACGGCTCGAAGACAATTTATCCGATCTGCGCGCGCAGGTGTCGGCCAACACTCTGGGTGCTGAGGCTTTGTGCGATCTGGCAAAACACTATGGCCTGCCGGTGGTATTGGGATACATGAAACAGATTCAATGCTCTGCTGAAAAGGCGATTCAAACCGCCGTCCGGAAAATATCAAAGGAAAAAAGATTGAAAGAAGTCGATGTTCTTTCAGCCGTGGATTATCTCGACGATGGAACTCCCATACAGCTCAGACTCACACTGGATCAAATTCGGGGCAGTGCGATATTTGATTTTAGAGGGACGGGCGCGGAGTTGAAAGGGAACTTGAACGCTCCGCGGGCCGTGGTGGATTCAGTCATTCTGTATTGTCTGAGGTGTCTCACGCACGAAGACATCCCCTTGAATCAAGGTTGTTTTGCTTCGGTAGAAATTATCATTGAGGAAGGTTCGTTGTTGTCACCATCCCCCATGGCCGCTGTGGCCGGAGGCAATGTGTTGACCTCGCAACGGATTGTTGATGTTGTGTTCAAAGCACTGGAGTTGTGTGCCGCAAGCCAAGGTTGTATGAACAACCTTGCGTTTGGCAACGAGCAGTTTGGATATTATGAAACGATTGGTGGTGGCTCCGGCGCAGGTCCGCATTGGCATGGTTTCTCAGGTGTTCACACGCATATGACTAACACGCGTATCACCGATCCTGAGATACTTGAAAGCCGTTATCCGGTGCTGTTGCGGGAATTTTCGTTGCGCAAGCAGTCCGGCGGGGTGGGTCGATTTCATGGCGGCGACGGCCTGGTGCGGGAAATAGAATTTCTTAAGCCGCTCACAGTTTCTATCCTTTCCGAACGAAGGAATCAGGCACCCTACGGTTTGCATGGCGGAGAGCCGGGAGCCAAAGGAGAAAATGAATGGATCAAGTCCGATGGTTCACGGAAAAATCTGGGTGGTAAAAATCAATTCAACGCAGAGCTTGGAGACCGTATACGAATAATGACTCCGGGTGGAGGGGGTTATGGCAGATTAGAGGATTGAACGTGAATGTCAGCTCAAGTTTTCGTGCGGGTTTAGAAAACTCCCATTTTCTAAAAAGCAGACTGTCAAGCGGTGAGCCTCTGGGTTGTTCATGATAAAAGTGTGCGTGGCGTGTATGACCGTGTGCGCCGTCATACCCTTCAGCCGGGTACTCTCGACACTCACCTTGCCATCATTTGGGCCGGGGATAATGAGCCAATGGAGAGGATCTATTGAACGATCCCCGGCAATGATTCCCAGCTCGCAGTCAACCCGCTTTCCCAAAACAGGGCTGGTATGATCGGTGGTCAATTGCTGACCAGCCGGACCGTAAATTTTTTGATAGAGCCAGTTGTTTTTCCAAAAATCGGCAACCTCACTCCCCAGATTGGGCGGAGCCAGCATGACCACTCGGCCTAAATTTTCAGGACGATAACGATTTAAAAAAACGCGCACGAGCAAACCCCCCATTGAATAAGTGACAAAATGCAGTTTTCTATATTCCCTTACATTGAACCGGTCCACTTGTGGGTGGATTTTTTCGGTGAGTTCTTCTAAAGAATGCTTTGTCGAAGGATAATCCAGATTCAACACATCGAAACCCCGACGCTGAATACAGTCTGCAATGCTTTGCATTGATCTCGCTGAGCGTGCGATCCCATGTAAAATGACGACAGCCTCTTTTTGAACAGTATTCATGGCGATAATTATAAATAACCAAGATTTGACCCCTATTTATAGAAGCGCACAAGGGTTTGGGGTTTCAATCGATCGTTTTATATCGGACTCTTTGGCCAATGGTAAAATCTTTTTGGCTGTTTAAAATGACAGCCGTGGAGTTGCTTTTTCGCGTTGAGATCACTTGCAATTTTCCGATCACCTGAGGTGGGAAAGACCGCACTTCCTCAGCATCATCATAAGCATTTGATACTTTCATGGTCGGAATGTTATAGGCTTCAAAGAAATCTCCCGTCTGAACATTGTCACGCGTTCCCCGGTCGAGATAGACGATGTCTCCCATGATCCCGGTGATTCGTTCTTCTTTAAAAGCGATGAGTCTGCCTTCTATTTTTTTATCGGCCTTAACGGGGACAATGCGGGTAGTTGCTGGGGCTTCATAGGGCATCAACAAATCGCCGGTTTGAATGTCGTTGTGAGCGCGAATTACCCGTGCCCTTGAATAGCCATTCAGTGGTTCGAGGATTTCAACGGTACCCAATATCTGAATCAAAACGCCGAGGCCTTTTTTTGCAGGTTCGTTGAGCAGGTGGCGAGATTCTCCCAATTCACGAGATTCATTATTTCTCTTATTGCCCCAATAATCAAAATTCCCAGAATATTGAAACGATTGTCTTGCATTACCTTCTACAGTTTGGACAGGGTCATAAACGATTCGTTGATTAGAGAACACCGTCAATCGATCGCCTTTTTTGGCCCCTTTCTCCACACCGATATCAATGTAGACTACTCCATTGTCTGAAACGGTGATTGTATCGTCTAAAATTTTTACGATAGAACCCACAGCAACTTCTTTCGTCAATATAAATCCTGCCAGAGCGATGGCTTTCTCAGATAAGTAGGGAGTCGTCACCTCAGTTTTGGGTTTGTTATCCTGAGCCGTTGGTTTATCGCTGGTATGCCCGTCTATGATGTCAATGTGTATGGTTCCGCTATTTTTCGGAAGCAATTCTATATCTGTGAGTTTTTTGATGCCGGGTTGTTTGGGTGGAGCGTAAGGGGCGGCGAAAACGAAAGAAACACTCAGGCAGAAAAATAAGACCGAGATCAACAGATGAATGTGCTTGAACAAGCGACGATGTTTCATGTTACGCTTTCAGAAAATGCCTGGAGAATGGATCCGCTTCAGATACTTCCATAATATATCATTATCATAAACAGCAAAAAAATAAATTTCACATGAAATTGTTATGAAAATCTGCGCTATTTTTTTGTGACCGGTTTTTTGTATTTTTTGTTACAAGTCATCTATGGCATGATGCGGTTTTTATCTGCGTTTAATTGAGTATCTAGCTTTGCATTTTTAAGGAGCGTTTTAAATGAAATTTAAGAATAGCTTTCAGCTTCTGCAGTTGGGATTGCTTGTATTTTTTCTTCTTTGTGTTTCTTCGTTCAGTGCATGGGCTGATGAGGAAACTGTAAAAAGAGAAGATGTTAAGAAACTGCTCAAGGTATCGGGTCTGTACGATCAAATGTTACTGATGAAAAATAATTTACTCGATACTTTCGGAGCCACGATTGCTTTCAGTTATCCCAATGTTCCCACTGCATTTTGGGATGAATTCGGTGATTTGGTTGAGCAAAAGGACATGGCTCAATTGATCGACGATGTTGCGGCGGTGTATGAAAAGCACATGAGTCATGAAGTGATTCTGAAATTGATCGAGATGTTTGAGACTCCCTTTTGGGCAGAATGGCGCAGTAAAATGCCTGCGATCAGTCAGGAGGCTGGCATTGTTGGGGTTGAATGGGCACAAAAAATCACTCAATCCGGCGAATTCAATCAGAGGGTAGACGCGCTCATTGCCAAGCATCAACTGGTTCCTGCAACGGCGGAAGAAAGCAAATAGCAGGTTGACGCTGAAGTGCCAACGGCCCAGTGTGTTTCGCAATCACCGCCAATCATTTTCAAGCATGGAGTGATTGAGTAATTGGATGGTGTCTGAGATTATTCTTTGGAAGCCTTTTATTTGCTTTTTTGGGGCGTTTTGGAGGGCCTGCGCCGTCTTTTTCTCTTCTTTTTTTTAGAAGCCTGAGAAGATTTTTTTTTGAATTTATCTCTGCAATATTTCAGAGTGTACCTGAAATTGTAGTAGTCCACAGAATTTTGGCCATCCTGAAATGAAATGATGTAGGGAATGATCAAGGGTGAGGACAGGGCGTACATCCAGCCTTTTTGATTTTCCCCCATGTAAAATTGCGCTCCGCCGGGAATGATGGAATAGAGTTGGGCGATTTCCGGGTCGAAGTAACGGTACTCGCGATCACATCCTTTTTTGATATAATATGACATTTCATTCTGCAGAGCGGGTGTTATTTGTTTGAATCCCATAGATTGATTGGGTTTGCCTCTCCCTGTCATACAGGCAGAAAGCGACAGGAACAGTACCCAGACCAAGGCACTCCGCAAAAATCTTCCTGTTTTTCTGCAATTTTCCATCATCATTTCAAAGCATTGTGAGAGTTTCCAGCGCGTTGAGACACAACTCGGGCACCTTTCTTTTTAACGGGTTTTTGAATCAATGGCTTGAGTGAAACCCGGATATTTTATTTTCAGCCTCTGTATTGATGGAAATGGAGCTGTATTTGCCGAATTTCCCATAAAATAATTCCGGATTTGCTGATATTTTGTGTTCAAATTTTCCTGCGAATGACCTGCGGCGAGAAATGTTTTTTTGTGAAAAACTAGATTTGTTGTCCCGCTATCATGGAAAAATCGACGTGCTGGCGACTTTTGTCAAAGGGGATGTCTTCGTATCGTGTTGGTTTTGAGGACAGGTGGAATCCAATCAGGTCTGCAGGTGCTCCGGGTCTGATAATGCCTGCGGTGGATTCTAATATCTTGGCTCCGCCGCGTGTTGCCATTTCCAGCCATTCCATGCGTGATATTTCTGGAATAAGCATTTCGGCAATTTTCAGTTCGCGCAGAAAATTGAGTGATTCGTTGCTGGCAAGTGAGTCGGTTCCAAGTCCTGCGGTGATGCCCATGTTCAATATTTTCCTCAACGGAAGATTTTTTTTTCTATCGAACCATTGCGTACTGCCGGGGCAGAATACCGCTCCGGTATGATGTTGTTGCATGAGTTCCAGGTCGGATGACTCGATGTGGTTGAGGTGGACGGCAACCAGGTCTTGCAGGACATCGAGAGAGTCGAGGTATTGCAAGACCCCGGTTTCGGGCGGATTCCAATTTTCATCGAAGACCCCGCGCTCGATCAGAAAGGCTTCCATTTCGCCGCCACCTTCACGCAGGAAGCGAATTTCTTCCGGGAATTCTGCGACGTGACAGGAAAAGGGGAGCTTGCGTTGTTGGGCCAGACTTTTAAGCGCCTTGAATAAATACGGTGAGACGGAGTAGGGCGCGTGCGGTGCCAGCCCGAATTGGAAGATAGCGTTTCTGTGTGAAGCGTGAGAATCCAGAATCGCTTCGACTTCCTTGCAAACGTATTGCACTCGATTGGCATTGAATCCCAGAGTTTCCAGAAATAAAATTTTACGTAGTGGCAGTTCTGCGTATTCTGGAAATAATTCTGCCTGGGAGATATAGTCGGCCAGAGTGGTGACGCCACTGGATAACATCTCCTGGGCTCCTGCACGGATGCCCGCCAGTTTTTCCATGAAGGGAATGTCTGCACTGATTTTCAGTAAAGCGCGCACCCAGTCGGTGAAACGTTCTGTTTTGGGAACTTTGCCTTTGAGGCAGGAAAGAGACAAGTGGCAATGCGCGTTGATGAACCCCGGGAGCAGGAGATGATCGCTCAAATCAATGACGGTGGATTCCTGAGGCTGGGCCTTGCGAGTTTCTATGGCATGGATGAGCCCATCGCGGATAACCAGATCGCCGTTTTCCATTACGCTACCGGTCATGGGAATCAAGGCTGAAAATTGGATTCTCAGGTCGGAATGTGTATTCATGGCGCGGATTCTAAAGAGTGGAAAATTGATTTAAAAAAGAGTTTTTTTGCGGTAGTTGCGATAGTCTTTACCGAATTGTTTCAGAAGTGTCTGCTCTTCTTTTTTCGCCCGGAACCAGTTCAAAGGCAAGACAATCAGAGCAAGGTAGACCATCCCGAAGGTTGAGCCGCAAGCGAGAAACATCCCAAACAGTGTGAGGGTGATGCCAACATAAATCGGATGTCGAAAATATTTATAAATCCCATTCAGGGCGAGACTTTTTGCACCGGGGAATACGGCGAGTCGGTTGCCCAGGACGATCATGGCCCAGATCCATATTCCCAGTCCAATAGCGGCGCATGTGAGTCCGAAATAGACCAGAGGGCGATGCCCAAACCCAAAATCTTTCGGTAGCAAGTAAACGGTTACCAATGGGATAAGGTAAAGTGAGGGAATAAAAATGCTCAGCAAAAATCTCCCGGTTCCTTTGAGCTTGGAATCTTCCATAATCAGTCCAGCAGATCCTTGTGAAAATTTTCTCTGCCTTCCAGAATTTCCAATTCAAGAAAAACTTTATAGACCGGCAACGTCAGTGACTCGGTTGAGATTTTAACAGCGTCCTTTTCTGTGACGATAATCATCTCGGCTCCAGCGGAACGTGCCTCTTTTTCGAAGGCGAGGAGATCTGCCCGACTGTACTCATGGTGGTCAGGGAAGGCATGGTAGTGCACGATGTTTGTGGACGACTCTTCCAGAATACGCCGAAAGTCTTCCGGGTTGGCGATCCCGCAAAATGCGGCGACGGGTTTGTTGCGAATCGCGGACACTTCCAACAGATCCCCATTTTTGAGAGATATCAGGGCATCGAGTCGCATAGAGGATTTCATGGGTTGCAAATCGCCGGTCAGGAGGGCGTCGAGTCCGGGTGTCTTGCCTTTGCCTGAATATCGCGTCACACAAATTTTGTCCGCCCGTCGTGCTTCCTTGATCGGTTCACGCAGTTCGCCGGCTGGAAAGAGATTTCCGTTGCCGAAGGGACGTTGATGGTCGAACAGAAGGATGTCGAGATCTCTTTGCAATGCGATGTGTTGGAATCCGTCGTCTAGGACGATTGTGTCGATGTCAAAATGTTCTATCGCATAACGACCCGTTTGATAGCGGTCGGCTCCGGTCAGGACAGGGACGTTTAGCAGACGTTGCGCCATCATCACCGGTTCGTCGCCTGCTATTTCTGGCGACAGCAGGATGTGTTTCCCGTCGCAGACCACGTTGATTTCTTCCCGGGAGCGACCGCCGTATCCTCTACTGAGGATGGCGGGTTTTTTCCCATTGCCCCTGAGAGTTTCGGCGATCATAATAACGAAGGGAGTTTTTCCGGTGCCTCCCAGAGTCAGGTTCCCAACGCTGATGACCCGGCAGTTGAGCTTGCGGGTGGGGAACAATCCCCAACGGTAGGCTTGCTTCCGAAACATACAGATCCAGTAATAAAAAATTGACAGGATCTTGAGTACAAAATAGACGGGAATGTGGTAAAACTTCCGCTTTGGAGAAATGACCTGATAAAAAAACTTTTCTAACGACATATTTCAGGAAGCAACCTTTTTAATTACGCCGGATGTCAGGCAATGATGTAAAAAATATTTTTTAAAGACTTTGCAGGCTGTTAGGGTAGTGCCAATGGTTTGTTTCAAAATTGGGTTTTAACCTTAACGGGACGAAGAATGTTTTACATGTCCAGCAACCCATCAACATACGTCTTTTAGTATACCCTCAGTTTATGACTTTTTTGTATTCAATCTTGATAACCGGCGTGGCTTTCGTATTGGCACCGCTTGTGTTTCTGAAAATGGTTTTGAATTCCCGGTTTCGCCGCGATGTCTCGACGCGGTTAAAAGGGGAGAGTATCGCCCCTTCCATGCAGGATCGTATCTGGATCCATTCTGCCAGTGTCGGCGAGGTCCGGGTTGCAAAAATATTGATCAATGCTTTGTCCGCTGACAAAAAATTCCCTCCAGCGGTATTGTCGGCGTTTACCTTTTCGGGTCAAGAGTTTGCGCAAAAAACCTTGGAAGTGCCTGTTTTTTTGTTACCGCTGGATCTGTCTCTCTTTGTCCGGCCGTTGCTGGTTCGTTTGCGGCCTCGTATTCTTGTACTGATTGAAGGGGAGTTTTGGCCCTGCCTCCTGCGGGAATGCCTGGGTTTTGGCATCCCCATCGTTTTGATCAATGGTCGAATGTCTGAGAAGGCTTTCTCTTCGTATGCCCGGTTTGCCTGGTTTTTTCGCTGGATGACCGCAGGTGTCAAACATTTTTCCATGCGTGGTCAGGAAGATGCCGATCGGATTCTGCGATTGGGGATTCCTGTCGATCGCGTTTCGGTGATGGGGAATCTCAAGTTTGACGCCGTGCAGACCATCCGCCATCAGGCAGGACAGCGATCTACAGGGACGCGCGTGGTCTTTGGTTCCACTCGACCGGGTGATGAGGGTCCTATTTTATCTGCTATAGTGGAGCTGAAAAAAGATTTTCCAGATCTTTGTTGCGTCATCGCACCACGGCATGTGAAGCGCATGAACGAGGTTGAGGAGTTGATCCGGGGATACGATCTGGAATTCAAACTGCACAGTGCTCTCGATGAAAATGAGGAGTTGCCACCTTTGATTCTGGTCGATCAGATAGGGGTTTTGGAACACTATTATTCCCTTGCGACACTGGCTTTCGTGGGAGGAGGGTTCAATCCACGCTGGGGCGGGCAGAATATTCTGGAGCCTGCCGCCTATGGTTTGCCCGTTGTCTATGGTCCACATATGGATAATTTTATTGAAGAGGCGCGTTTGTTGTCTGCTTCGGGCGGGGGGATTCAGATCGATCGGCCCAAAATGCTTTATTCAACCCTGCATGATTTGTTGAGTGATCCAGAAGCGATGCATCGCAAAGGACAGGCCAGTCTGGCGGTGGTGGAGAATAATAGAGGAGCGGTTAAGAAGGCATTGGAATGCATCGAAAAATGGATCGAGAAAAAATGAAATCATGATAGCTGTCTACCATATGGTCACAAGTTTGCTTGCTCCCTTTGTCGTTCCCGTATTTTCCATCATTGCCCAGTTTTCTAAATACAAGGGCAAGGGGCTTGCCAGTCATTTTGGCGGGGTTCCTGAAGTTCCGAACGATGGAAGGCCGACACTCTGGCTGTGCGCTCTTTCCAGCGGGGAACTGAGTTCTGCGATTCCGGTATTAAAAAAAATTGCCGGGAAAAGACCGGACATCCGCATCATCGTTTCTGTGACCACCGATTCTGGATACGAAATGGCACGGTTGAAACTGGATTTTGTGGATCGTGTGTTTTTTCATCCCATCGATTGTCTGCCCTTTACCTGGCTGGCTTTGCAACGAACGCGACCGGATTTATTTGTTTTGATGGATACCGGTTTCTGGCCCGGTTTTTTGCACTTGTTGAAGGTGAAGGGAATTCCCGCTGTGTTGCTGAACGGCAGGATGTCGAGTTCTTCCCTGCGCTCTTACCTGAAGCTTCGTCTTCTGATTTCACCGACCTTGAACAGTTTCAAGATGCTGTGCATGCAGAATGAGAATGGCGTAACGTCTATGCTGAAATTGGGAGTCCAGAAGGAAAAATTGCAACAGGTCGGCGATCTGAAATTCGATTCGGCTGAGCGTGTTTCCGAAACCGAACGCAATCGTCTTCGTGATATCTATAAAATTCGTGGCGATGCGATCGTGTGGGTGGCGGGCAGTACGCATGAAGGGGAAGAGGAAATCATTGCGGAAGTATTCCAGAATTTGAAACAGCGATTTGCGAATCTCATCCTCATTCTGGCACCCAGGAGAATCGAGCGCGTCGATGCCGTTGCCAAAATGTTAAAGCGCAGAGAAATTCCGTTTCTGCTTCGATCCGAGTTTCGTCGAACCGGTGCGCGTAGCGCAGACGTTGTCTTGCTCGATACCTACGGCGAACTTGCGAGAGTGTATGGAATTGCCCAGGTTGCTTTCGTCGGCAACAGCCTGATCGCTCCCGGTGGCGGCCACAGTTTGATCGAACCGGCGATTCAGGGCATTCCTGTTTTGCACGGTCCTCATGTCGAGAATTTCACCGATTCCGCCCATGCCCTGGGCAAGACCCAGTTGACGGTCGAAGCCAAAGATGGGCCTGAGCTTGAAGAGAAATTAGCGGTTTTACTGCAAAACTTTGGTCAACTGGCAAAAAATGCACAGCATTTGCTGGAACCTTTCATGGGTGCTTCAGACCGTATGAGCGATTTACTGCTCGCGTCTTTGCCGCAACCTTCGAACGGTTCGTAGGCGGTAAAATTTATTGCAAAACGGGGATCACTCCCGGCTGTTGGGAAGGGGGGTTCCCTGATTGTGACGGTTGAGGAAGTCCTGAATATCCGGTGCCAAAGGAGCTTCAAAGCGCATTTGTTTTCCGGTTGTGGGATGTTTCAGTTCCAGACGGCGTGCGTGCAATGCGCAACGCAGAAATTTTTCTGTGTGAGTGAGGGCTTTCCCGCCATACAAGTCATCACCCAAAATAGGATGATTGATTGAGGACAGGTGAACGCGTATCTGGTGCGTGCGTCCCGTTCTTGGAAACAGTCGGACGTAGGCAAAACGGTCGTATTGATGGATCACCTGCCAGGACGTTTCAGAAGGTCGGCCACCGGCTTCGTCTGCCACCATTTTTTTGCGATTTCTTTTATGACGTCCGATCGTTGTGTTTATGTACCCTTCGTATTCCTTGAATCTTCCTTTGGCCAGAGCCAGGTATGTTTTTTTGATCGTTCGGTCTTTGAACTGTGCGGCGAGGTGGTTCAATGCCAACTCATTTTTAGCTACGACAATAACGCCGGAGGTGTCTTTATCGAGCCGATGGACAATGCCGGGACGTTCCACACCGCCAATTCCAGTGAGATCTTTGCAGCGATGCAATAAGGCATTCACCAAAGTCCCGGAAGAATGTCCGACCGCAGGGTGTACCACCATTCCCGCAGGTTTGTTCACCACGACGATTTCTGAATCTTCGTACAGGATGTTGAGGGCGATGTCTTCTGGCTGAAGCGGGGAGTGGGCAACTTCCGGTGTGTGGATGAGTACCCGGTCCTCCAGTCTTAATTTGTAGCTTGGAGAAACCGGGAGTTCGTTGACAGTGATGTATTCTTGCTCGATCCATTTTTTGAGTTGGGATCGGGAAACTTCTGTTTGCTGAGATGTCAGGAATTGGTCGATACGTGTTCCAGTGTTTTCACTGGAAATATTAAATTCGGTGGTTTGCAAAAGTATGCTTTCGGGGTTGCTGTCATGTGAGTCTGGTTTTTCCTTAGTCATTTAGGGCTACAGGCGCATGGGCATGACGATGTTTTTATAGTTGGGATCTTCGTCAATGGTGATGAGACAGGAGTGGTTCTCGTTCTTCAAATTGAGCGTAACCGTTTCATCTTCGACGGCTCCGAGTACGTCGAGCAGGTAGCGGGCGTTGAGTCCGACAAACATGCTTTCGCCTTGATAGTCGATGGTCAGTTCCTCGCGTGCGGTTCCCATTTCGGTATTGTCAGAGATCAAGGCCATCACACCATCTGAGATTTCAAAACGTACCATTTTGGATTTATCGTCGGCAAGCAAAGAAACGCGCTTGAGGGCGTGTTGAAACTGTTCGCGATTGATGGTGACTATTTTGTCATTGCCAGCAGGTATGACTTGCTTGTAATTGGGAAATTTCCCGTCAATTTTTCGAGAGACGATGACCTGTTTCCCGTGAATGAATGCAAGGTGGGAACTTTTCTCGGAAAAAATAAAGGTCCCTTCTTCGTTGTCCATTTGTTTTAACAACTCAGAAACGGCTTTTTTAGGAAGCAGAAAACTTTGTTTTGCCTCGCTGTCGTGAGCTTTGAGCAAAGGACGTGAGATCATGGACAAACGATGTCCATCGGTGCCGACCATGACTACATTAGAATCTTCTCGTTCAAGCAAGAGTCCATTGAGGGCTTGACGTGTTTCATCGGGAGAAACGGCGAAAAAAGTCTTCTTTATCATTTCCTTGAGAGTGACGGCACTGAATTCCATGATCGCTTCATCACTGTATTCGGGAAGTGCCGGAAAATCTTCTGTCGGCATGCCGGGAAGTCGAAACTTGGATTTACCGCATTTCAGGGTCGTCCAATTGTTATCTTCCTTAATCAGGTGAATTTCCTGATTGGGAAGTTCCCGGACGATGTCGAAAAGCTTGCGAGCGTTCATGGTAACCGCACCCGGCTTGATGACGCTGGCGGGATAGTAAGCCTTGGAGCCAATTTCAAGGTCGGTCGCCTGAATGCATATTTCGTCGCCATCGGCGGTGAGAAACGCGTGTGCCAGAATGGGCATGGCACCTTTGGCTTCTACCATTCCCTGTATTTTTTGGGCACCGTTGAGAAGCGTGTCTCTGCTGATTTTTACTTCCATGAGGGTCTCCAATAGGATATTTTCTTAGGGGGATTCTATCATCTGCAAAGTGTCGGAAAAACCTTCAAGCTCTAAAAACCTCGGTCGGGGAAGAACTCGATTTCCTGGGGGAGTTTTCCTGATAAAGCTGATCAAAAGCACCTCGACGGTTTTTTTTAGCACATATGAAGGATTCCTGTCAAAACTATTGCTGGGTGAAAATAATGCCATGAAAGAATTCCTTATTGATATAAGGGAAGGCACTACGAATCTTTTAATAAGTGTTATACTATAGAATAGAAATAATTGGGAAATAGAATGAGGATATAATCGTGATTATAGTAATGAAGTCGGGAGCGACTCCCGTTGAAATAGATTCGGTCGAACATAGAATTCGCACTCTGGAATATACCCCACATAAGATTGTGGGTGTTGAGCGGACCATCATAGGAGCGGTGGGGGATGAACGTGGAAAAGAACGCCTTCATGCCCTCGAATCCATGCCAGGCGTCGAAAGCGTTTCTCCAATTTTGAAACCCTACAAATTGGCCAGTCGCGAGTTGCGGCCCGAAACGTCTGTGATTGATTGTTCGGGACAGTTGGTGGGGGGAAAAGCATTGATGATGATCGCTGGGCCCTGCTCGGTAGAATCGACTGAGCAGATTTGTTCGACGGCTTTGCAAGTCAAGTCAGCAGGGGCAAATTTTTTGCGTGGCGGAGCCTATAAGCCACGCACTTCTCCCTACAGCTTTCAGGGATTGGCGGAAGAAGGGCTTAAAATGTTAGCCGCCGCCCGCGAAGCGTCGGGACTGCCCATCGTAACGGAGGTGATGAATCCGCGGGAAGTGGATCTGGTTGCTGAATATGCGGATGTCATGCAAGTGGGGGCGCGTAATGTACAGAATTTTTCTTTGTTGAAAGAACTGGGGCAGATTCGCAAGCCGATACTTCTGAAACGGGGTTTGATGACTACGGTCAAAGAGTTTTTGATGTCTGCCGAATACATCCTTTCGGAAGGGAATGAGAACGTTATTTTGTGTGAACGAGGTATTCGGACGTTTGAAACAGCGACAAGGAATACCCTGGATCTCAGTTGTATTCCTGTTCTGCAAAGTGAAACGCATCTGCCTGTCATTGTTGATCCCAGTCATGGAACAGGTTTGTGGGAACTGGTTGCCCCTATGTCCCGTGCCGCAATTGCCGTGGGTGCGGATGGTTTGATGATAGAGGTACACCCCGACCCCGCCAACGCATATTCCGATGGCCCTCAATCTCTCAAGCCCGCGAAGTACGCACGCTTGCTCGAAGAATTGAAACCTTTCGCTGAGTTAATGGGACGCACTTTGGGGAATCCAGACAACTGTGAATAGCCGGTTACGATTGATACGATTGATTCCAAGTGGTGTGCAGGTTTATCGCCAATTGCCTACGGCGGCATGCCGAGTTCCTTCGTTGTAGAGCGGAAGCATTATGATAGATTTTTTTCAGTCGAACCGTCTCCTGAAAGACGACTATAGAAAATCGTTGATGAAGCGTCTTTCTCAAGTCGATGCGGTCAAGGATTTGGCTAAAGGTGAGAAGAGCAAGCGCCAGGATTTTTATTTAAAGTTTAAAAATGAATTGGCCCCGATTGCTCTGGAAGAATGGGAAGCTCTGAAAAAGGAAGCCCTGACGGAAGACGAGTGTTACTTGCTGGAGTTGAAGCAAACAGCATTGGCGGATACTTTTTTGGAAGTTTGTTTTCAGGCGGCGGTGAGCCGATACAATACTTATAATGATCGGCAACATAATTATCAGGAACTGCCTATTGCCTTGATCGCACAAGGTAGTTATGGCAGAGAAGAGATGTCTTTCTTTTCGGATGTGGATATTCAGATCGTTTCACCCTATGCCAGCAAGGAAGATATTCCTGAAGACTTGCTGGAAATTATCCATCATTTTGAGTACCTGTTTGTTTTTCAGGAAATCCTCCCTTTCCCCGTAAAGTCGAGTTACTGCTTTGTGGACATTTCTATTGATGTCCTCGATTCAGAGGCCATCGCTCGCTTTATTCCTCTTCTGCAAAATCGCCTGATAACAGGCAATCCGGAAGTTTACTCACGGTTTGAAATTTCTGTTCGGGCGGCGATACAGCACCATATGGAAAGTATCATCGAGTATTGTTCGCGGCAAAAGGGTTATTACGATATCAGCAATACTGTTTTTCAACAGGAACCCAATGTCAAAGAGGAATTACGCCGTTTGTATTGGGCTTTGACCCTGGTGCGCATTCGCCATAAATTACAGCCCATCAATCAGTTTGAATTGCTGTATGTGATTTATGAAGAAAATATTATCACTCCGGTGGCTTTCAAAAAAATTCAGAAGGCGTTTAATTTTCTCTCCAAGGTGCGATTGTTACTGCACTGTTGCCAAAAGGGAATACACAGCGATGTTTTGAATTACGAGGTGCGCGATAAAATTGCCGAGGGGATGGGGGAAGACGTTAAAAGTTTTTTTCAAAAATATTACTTTGAAGCGGTTTATCCCTTGAAACGTTATAGCCGAAATCTGTTTTGGGAGAGTGTTGCCGTCGAGCGTGAAGCGATCGAAACTTTGTCGGAATATTTTGGAGTCAATGCAGACCAGCAAATCGTATTTTTAAAAGATCCTAAAGATTTCGAGCCGTCTGGATCGAATTGGATGTTTAAGATTTTTTCATGGGTGGCAGAGTTTGATTACCATTTGTCCTATCCTGTTACGCTTGCAATGGAAGAACATCTGGATGCGACGAGCCCGTTATTTTTAGGAGCTGAGCTTGAGTCCTCTGCGCAAGAATGTTTTCATAGCGTGATTCGTGGAAAATACTTTGCGCGAGCCTTGCGCCTCATGCATGAATTTGGTTTGATTGGAAACTGCTTCATAAAAGAATTTCGAGACATCACCGGTCTTCTGCAAGATATTTACGTCCATAAGTTCCCGACAGATATGCACGTGCTTTCGGCATTGGATGCTTTGAACGGGTTGGATACAGACCCTGAAGCGGATCCGTTTTTGTCGGAACTGTTGCGCTCGGTCAAAAATCGGGAAACTTTGACCCTCAGTGTTTTGCTTCATGATATTGGCAAGGGGGCAAAAACGGAGGGACAGAATGAGGAACTGGTGGGTGCGCGTCTCGCCGTTAATATTCTCAACTATCTGGGCTATGGTTCCAATCCCAAAATGATCAAGCATGTGGCTTTTTTGGTAGAAAAACACTTGAGCATGTGGGACATCATGCTTCTTGATCCAGAGGAGGACGAAACCCACGATATGGTCTGGGATATGGTGCGTAATAGAACCGAACTGTTCAAAATGTTGATACTGCTGACCTATGCGGACCGAGGTGGAACAAAGATCAAAATGTCTAAAGCTCAAATCGAGCAACTCAAGATATTTTATCAACTCACTCTGCATTACAAAAAACGTAGCAATGTTTCGGATGAAATAAAACTTCAATTTCTTGCAATGACAAGGCTCCCAAGGGAACTCCAATCTCAGCTTGAAATTTACAATGAGTTCGTTCAATCAGGAGAATCCTTCTCGGCAGAGTTACTTTTCAAGCCCGAAGCACCTACCGAACTCATTGTGTGCGCCAAGGACACGCCCAAAATGCTGTATCATATTGCGGCGGTGTTGGCGTTCAATCATCTCAGTCTGGTAGAGGCCAATATTCAAACTTTGGATCAGAATGTTTTCGATGTGTTCAAAGTCCAGCGTGCAACTGGGGAATTTATCGATTACTCAGATTTCTTCTTCGTGCAGAAGCAAACCTTGAGTGATCTGAGGAAAATTTTCATTGATAAAGTTCCGCTGGCGGAGCTTTATCATAATCGCACTCTGTGGAAAGAAAGTATTTGGAAAAAAGAGGGCGTGAAGCTCAAGCTCAAAGTCATAGGTCGGGCGATCAAGGTGGCGACGCACGATACCCTGGGCTGTTTTTTCATGGAAGCCAAAGCCTTTGCGGATTCTCAGATTGAAGTCCAGCGCGCCATCCTGCAACATCATCAAGGGACCGCCGTAAATATATTTTATGTGCGACAAAAGGATGCAAAAAAAATTATTTCCGATCAGGATGCGTTCACCAGCCGATTGAAAAGTCTTCTCAAAAAATTAACGGATTCTCCAGCCGCGTTGTTGGAAGATTCTGTTTGAATTCAGTGAATCCTAAAAAATAATAAAATGCTCAGCAAAATTAAAAAAACTTTCTCACTGTTTCTCGTATTTTTCCTGGCAGGTTTTCTGCAGGTTCTCAGCGCGACTGCCGAGACGCAGGAGCAACTCTACCATTCGGCAGAACGGTTGATGGAAGATGGTTTTTATGATGAAGCGAAGGGGCAATTTGAAAAAGTAGCGGACCTTGATCCCGGTAATGAGATGGGCCTCTCTGCCCGCTTAAAAATTTCTGACGTTTACTTCCAGCAGAGCCGGTTTGAAGCGGCATTGCAAATTGCTGAAAAAGTGGTTGCTGAGAATCCAGACAGTTACGATGCGCAATTTCATCTGGCATGTGCTTTTGCGAAAGTGAAGCGATATGAGGAGACCGCGCAAGCCTTCGCAAAGACGGTCGAACT
Source organism: Nitrospinae bacterium CG11_big_fil_rev_8_21_14_0_20_45_15 (assembly GCA_002787235.1). Taxonomy (GTDB): domain Bacteria; phylum Nitrospinota; class Nitrospinia; order Nitrospinales; family VA-1; genus Nitrohelix. The sequence continues at coordinate 4,522 of PCWG01000010.1, read as the reverse complement.
CAGGCCCGAAGAGGGTTTGGGACTGGTGGGACAAGGGCTGGCTGTTTTTGGCAAAGGCGATGTCGCGCCAGCGGTACAAATTATTTTACAGGCGAAGGACTTATTCAAAAAGAAACGCAATATTCCCTGGCACCGTAATGTTCGGATCATGGTCAACCAGATGAAAAATTTTGAAAAATATCCGCCAAAGTTTGCAAATTTGTGGCTGGAAAATAATTTCAAGTTGGTTTACGAAACTTATGCTGAATTTATCTTTCACTCACCGATTGAAAAATGATTTGCTCAATCCTCCCCATCCATTTCGTCGGAGAGCAATCTCGATAGAGTTAAAGGATTGAATTCCTTATTCAAGCAGGATGGCTTGAAAATTGTTTCTCGTTTGAGGGAGTGATCTATATTAATTTTATTTAATCTTTCGTTAATATTGTTTTAATATTCTACTTGTATACTGTGACCATAGCTTTTCTCCTCCTTCTAAGGGGAAGTGCCTGGTTACCCCCCGGGCCTTCCCCGTTTTTTTTGCCTACGCCCTTATCTCCCTTCGTCTCCGCAATAGTCCTGTGTAACGAATTCCGCTGAAAAATTTAAAAAATTGGGAATAAATTAAGCACTCTAGATATCTTATCTTCCGAGTTTAATCTCATTTATTCTCCCCTTTAAGCAGTGCCAGTTAAATGGAAAGCCCGTTCTCTATGTAACCCATGGAGGAGGGGCTTTTTTTATAGTATCAAATGTGGGGGAGTGATGGATTGTGACAGGGCTACGGGGGTGAGAACTGTTTGATAATAAAGGATCTATTTGTCATGGCTTGGAGAGTCTTATCGCACCAAAGTCCAGATTCCAATCCCTATGAAACCGATTCCTGCAATGGTATTGATCGTTTGTGGGGAAATCAGCTTCGTTATTTGCTCACCGAACAGCACCATCATCAAACAACTCACAGTCAAAGCGATCGAAGATGCGGCAAAAACACCCATCTTGCTCATCTTTGCGTCGGTCGCATAGAGAAGAGTGGCGACTTGAGTTTTATCGCCGAGTTCGGCAATAAACACGCTGAGAAAAACGATTAAAAAACTTTTCATCTCTTGCTCCAAATTTTTCAATTGATTAGAAAATAAGCAAAATATAGCATCATTTACTTGGGAAAATTCAAGAATTCTGATGATCGGAGAGGGCTCCGTTGATGTCAGCAGATGCCTTTAAAGCAGTGAGGAATCGGTAGCGGTGTAGAGAGTATTAGAGAGTTGGGTGTAACTGATTGGAATTGCAGAGGCGGGAAAGTTGAATTTTAATCAGTAAAAATTTGTATCGAACGAATTGACGCATTCAAAGCCCACTAAAAAAATGTCGAACCGATTCAAAAGCATAACAAGTATCCCGAATTGAGAAACCCCAAACCCAAAACTGTTGCCCAACGAAGCAACATTCCCTCCACCCGGGAGGGGGGTGCCCACAGATAGAGAAACTTCGAACCAAAGCTATAAAGCCGGACCCGATTTATCATCTGGTTCCGGCCAATTCGCCCTCTGCGGAAGAGTGCGCCTGGCAGGACTCGAACCTGCGACCTACGGATTAGAAGTCCGTCGCTCTATCCAGCTGAGCTACAGGCGCAAACTATTTATTTTGGTGTATTTAGGATGCTTGCGGGCGGGTTTAAAATTTATTATTTATTTTACTTGCCACTCTTTTGCCACTTTTGGCGAATATCTTGCTAATTCCAACAACTCTACTGGAGAACATACCAGATTATCTACGTTTGGACTCCTGAGGTCAATAGGAAACACAAACCCTTATTATTGATCGTTTTTTATTTTGAATAGAGATCTATCTGAAAATAATGTAACACGCCTACTGTTGTGTAAAAGGCGGAGTAATTGATAAAAAGGCGTTCAACTATACTGGAATAAACAAAATCTTAAAAGTTGTCCGACTCACACAGCCTCGAGTTTTTTTGGTTCTCAATCGAACCGTCGAAAAAGTTGATTCTATCGGGTTGCTCGTCCGAATATGCGCCCAATGCTCTGCGGGGAAATCATAAAACGCCAAAAGCTCTTCCCGATCTTTTTCTAGATACTGAACCGCTTTGGGATACTTGGCCTTGTAAGTCTCTATAAATAAATCAAACGCTTTCCCTGTATCTTCTTTGGTCTCCGCCATCCATGACATCTGGAATTTATTTCTACACCCATCAGTTGAGACACACCTTTGCCACGCTCATGCTTGAGGGCGGTTGCGATATATTTTCTCTTTCAAAAATGATGGGTCACTCGGACATCAAAACAACAACGATTTATCTCGCGGCCTCGGCAAAGCATTTACAAGAGCAGATGGAGAAGCATCCACTCAATATTTTTTAAAACTCCCACAAGGCAGAGATCGGAACGGCGTGAAGATTTTTCCCAAAGGAAGCTATATCCGATCCTGTATAGAGTACAACCCCTCGATGAAATTTGTCGCCCACCAGAGCTTGCAAGGCTTTCAGCCCTTTAAAGCTATCCGCGCCGACGGCACTGGCTGATTTCACTTCGATACCCACTAATTTGCCATCGGGAGTCTCTAGCACGATGTCCACTTCTTCACCATTGCTGGTGCGAAAGTGATACAGCTTGACTTGCTGTTGGCTCCAGGAATTCTGCTTCATCAATTCCATCACGACAAAATTTTCCAGAATCGGACCGATCACATTCAGGTCTTGTTGAATCTTCTTGGAGTCGATGCCGTTCAGACAGCAGAGCAAGCCTGTATCGTTCAAATAAACTTTTGGCGATTTCACCAGTCGTTTTCCGAGATTGCTGAACCAAGCGGGAAGCGGGACGATCAGGTAAACCATCTCCAGTAAAATAAAATATCGCTTTAACGTCGATTGTGGAATTCCGCTAATGCGGGAAAGTTCGGAGTGATTGAGTAGGCCTCCCGTCCGGCTGGCCAGCAAGGCTAGTAAATGCGGCAATTCTTTAAGCCCTTCGATATTCGCCAAGTCCCGCACATCGCGCTGGAGGATGGAGGTAATGCAAGACTTGAACCATGTATCACGCCGCTTTTTCAGTTTTCGCCCAATGACCTCGGGGTAGCCACCCGCGACCATTCGATGAATGAGATCAATTCGTTTTATGGATTGGACACTTCCGGGCAATTTCTTAGAAAATAGGACATCGATAAATTTTTCCTTCCGCCGTTGAATTTCCCCTTGAGATAGAGGCCAGAGAGTATGGATTTCCATGCGTCCTGTAAGTGATTCAGAAACCTTTGGCAGGATGAGGACATTGGCCGATCCTGTCAGCACGAAGCGTCCCGGCACTCTATTTTGATCGACGATTTTTTTCAGCACTACAAAGATTTCAGGAATGCGCTGAACCTCATCAAGAATAACCCTGTCAGGGAGGCTCTCAAGGAAAGTGAGTGGGGAAGCGGAAGCCGCCGCCAGTATAGTAGGATCATCCATCGTAAAATATTTAGCAGGATGAGACTTTTTCAGGAGCATTTCGACAAAGGTACTTTTCCCAGTCTGGCGTGCGCCAACGATCATAACGACTGGAGTGTCGCCCAGGGCATCTGTTACATCTTGAGTTATATTTCTTGGTAGTAGCATGGTTGTATTTTAACCACTTAGTGGTTAAAATACAATACTAAATGAGGTGTCTATAAATCTAGGGGGCGTATCATATCAGGCAGTTTCTACCCAAGGGAACGAATTTTAAATCCATATCCTGCAAGGAAATAAAAAAGATCGTAAATCATTTAAATAATCGGCCCAGAAAAACCCGTCAGTATCTGACTCCAAACCAAATCTTTAACAATCAATTCGTACCCCTTTTATAAAAGGGAATTGCACTTACGGGTTGAATCCGCCTTGATTAATATCTCCTCACAATATATACCCATTAATCAAATGAATCCCCACATTTGACGCATCGTTTAGGAATGGGCCAAAATGCAGATTCAAAACATGGAAATTTTAATACCTTTATCAAAATCGGAATTTTATTAGTAATTTTTTTTAGTACTTTATTATTCGAAATGTTTAGAGGTTTTCTGAGTGCTGGATGATTACAATTCGGACAGCGTAAATTATAATTGAACCATGCAACATAAAAAAATAATGAGAAAAATAGTACCAAATAATATTCACTAACAAGCAAACTCATTAATCCAATGACTCCCCCCCAAAACAGCCAACCTAAATTAATAAAACAATATTTTCTTCTCAAACTTAAGATATTTTTCATGAAAATACTAACGACTCCAATTCAGATGTTTTTGACTAGTGTCTTATTTTTGAGGGTAAGATTTCAGTATAACTTTCAGTTTTTGAATAACCCCAACCTAAAGGTAAGGGAGGACCAACTCCTGCTGTAAATCCTACAAATCGACTAGTTATTTTATCCGTTTAAAGGGGTCAAGTCCGTTCTTGACTACAGATTGTATATAAAGGGGTCAAGTCCGTTCTTGACTACAGATTGTATAATGTTTATGCTAAGATCATGAGCCGACCTTTACGCATTGAATTTCCGGGGGCAGTCTA
>PCWG01000002.1 GCA_002787235.1 Nitrospinae bacterium CG11_big_fil_rev_8_21_14_0_20_45_15 | reverse complement strand
GAGCCTGAAGAAGAAACACCTGTCAGCGAATCCGCCAGCTCGGAAGACATGGACCTCGACGGTCTCATGGACGACATCATGGCGAATGACATCGAAGAAACTTCTGAGCCTGAAGAAGAAACACCTGTCAGCGAATCCGCCAGCTCGGAAGACATGGACCTCGATGGTCTCATGGACGACATCATGTCCGAAGAATCAGAAGAAGGTTCTGCTGAAAGAAATCTAAAGACCTCATCAACCGTTCGGGATATTGCGGGGAACTCAGCTCAAATGCAAAGCGAGGACTCTGGAACACCTCCCACAGCCGTTGCAGACTCTGAAACCGACGATGATCTTGATAACATTCTGGATGGAATAATGGAAGAAGAGGAAGTTGAACAAAAACCTTCGACTCAAAAAACAAAAGCAAGCCCATCCAAATCAGCTAAGGCCGAGGACGATAACGAAGAATTGAACAATCTTTTAGACGACATCATGGATGAAGATGGCGAGACATCAGACGACGAGCCTTCCCCGCTAGTAGAAGACACAGACGAAAAGGAAGCTGAAGACGAGGAAGAAATCCCGGAAGAAGACATGTGGGCCGCCGCTTTCGCTGAACAAGACGAGCTCAACGATAAAACCAAGGGCGATGATTCTGAAACCGAAGCCGAAGCCGAGGGCGAAGACGAGGAAGAAATCCCGGAAGAAGACATGTGGGCCGCCGCTTTCGCTGAACAAGACGAGCTCAACGATAAAACCAAGGGCGACGCTTCTGAAACTGAAGGCGAGGGCGAGGAAGAAGCCCCGGAAGAAGACATGTGGGCCGCCGCTTTTGCTGAACAAGACGAGCTCAACGAAGAAGGTGCAGGGGTTGCTACCGAAACGGATCCTCAGGAAACCGATACAGAGACAAAGGATGACAAAAATGTAGATGATTTCGGTGAAGGCGGAGCCATCGATGAGGATGAGGAGGAAGATGATGATGAGGGTGAGGATGAAGAAGAAGCTGAACCTGGTATGGGTGACGAGTACGGCGAATACGAAGAAGATGAAGAAGATGAGGATGAGGATGAGGATGAGGAAGAAGAACCCCGGAGAAAGATAGGGCCCATTCCAATTCCCAGTACGCTATTAGGAAAATTGGTAGCTGGAGGAAGTGTTCTAGCGTTAGCATTGGTAGGGGCAGGTGTGTATTTTGGACTGGAAACAATCATGCCCCCCGAATTGGCTAAGTTGATTCAACCTGAAGGGCCCGCTCCAGCAGAGCTGACACCTCAACCCAAAGAAGGTGAGTCTTCTGAAAATGCGACAAAAGCAGAACCTTCTGCCGAAGCGACAAAAACTGAGTCTAAAAATAAAAAATCAGGCGAAGCTTCCGCTAAAGAGCAGAAAAAACCGGTAGCGGTTCTTGGAGCCGAAACCGATAACAAGTCCGACATTGCAAAGGAATTGGAGGCATCATCCACACTCGAAGGTGCCGTTCAAACCGGAGACGCATCAGGAGAAGAAAAGACCAGCGAAGGATTGGCGGCGGCACTCACTGTTCGCAATTCATCTGTCACATTGGGCACCATCATGCCTGTTGCCTATAACGTAACAGATATTCGTGTTCTAAGTTTCAAGATGGAGGTTCAATGTAGCGACGAAGACACCGCTCAATTGATGCGCGATGCACTTCCCGTTTATGAAAAAATAATGGTGACAACGATCGAACAGTTCCTGTCTCGACGTTTCTACAATGACATTCTTTATGTGAAGGAAAAACTTACGAAACGCCTGATAACTGCATTCAATAAGAAAATTTCCGGTGGAGGAAGGGTGAAGAAAATCAAATTCGATGATTTTCTAATTCAGTAACTACTGGGACAATCCACTTTATACTTTTGCTTGCGCCTCTTTAGCTTTTTCCAAATCGATCAAGCTTTTCAAAGACCATAACAACGGCTGGATCCCATCACCCGAAACTGAGGAAATCGCAAACAAAGCAGGATTCAGTTTTTCCAGTTCCGGCCGCAAGCTTTCAAAACGTTCCACCGCTTTTGGGTCATCCATCTTTGTCGCCACAAGAACTTGTGGTTTTTGGAACAGACCTTCATCAAACGCTTTCAATTCCTTTTGCAAGGCATGATAGGCTTCTATCGGGTCGCGTTCCGCAGAGTCAGAAAAATCCAGCAAGTGAGCCAATGCCCGGGTTCGTTCAATATGCTTGAGGAACTGAATTCCCAGCCCCTTGCCCTCATGTGCCCCTTCAATCAGCCCAGGAATATCTGCCGCAACAAAGGACTGATAGTCCTCCAGCTTTACAATTCCCAAATTCGGAGTCAGTGTCGTAAAAGGGTAATTGGCAATTTTGGGACGCGCGTTGGAAATACGGGAAATAAAAGTCGATTTCCCCGCATTGGGAAAACCCACAATTCCTACATCCGCGAGTAGCTTAAGCTCCAAAACTGCTGACCGCGATTCTCCTTCGCCACCGGGTTTGAACTTTCTGGGAGCCCGTTGAATCGAAGATTTGAAACGCGCATTGCCCAACCCTCTGATGCCACCTTTGGCCAGTTGAAAGACTTCGCCCTCTTCCGTCAAATCCGCCAGCACATCGCCGGTCTCACCATCTTTGATCAAGGTACCCACAGGAACTTTGATAATGCAGTCTTTACCCGCACGACCCGTCATATTACTGGATTTACCCGGCCTGCCATCTTCAGCTCTGATATCTCTTCCGTATCTCAGGTCAATCAGAGTCGTCAGGCTGGAGTCGGTTTCCAACACAACGTCACCGCCCTTGCCACCATCACCGCCATCGGGTCCGCCGTAAGGGACGTGCTTTTCTCGCCGAAAACTGACGTGACCGTCGCCGCCGTCGCCGGCTCGAACTAAGATTTTGATAAGATCAATAAACATGCAAATGCGCCTGGGGGAAAGAGCGCGTCAAGCACCCAAAAGCTGAATACGCCGGGTTGCCTGCAACGCAGGGGGGACCTGCGTCCTTTAATGAATCGTTAAAACGTCGCCCTACTATTCAGCGACGGGATAAACACTGATTTTTTGTCGTCGTTGGCGCATATTTTCAAACTTCACAACGCCTGGAATCTTTGAAAAAAGAGTGTAGTCACTTCCCAAGCCAACATTTGCGCCGGGATGAAACGACGTACCTCGTTGTCGTGCCAATATCTCGCCTGCCTTAACAACCTGACCGCCATAGCGTTTTACGCCCAGACGTTTTCCAATACTGTCTCTGCCGTTGGTTGTACTGCCTTGTCCTTTTTTATGAGCCATTGTATCTTCCCTTAAATTACTTGGAAATTTCGGTTATTTTGAGTCGGGTATACAACTGTCGGTGACCATTCTTCCGACGATACTTTTTCCGACGTTTCATTTTGAAAATGATGATTTTCTCACCTTTCAATTGCTCCGTGATCTCACCCTTAACCGTAACGCCGTCAAGATAAGGGGCACCTACTTGAATCGAGTCGCCATCGCCCAACATCAAAACCTTATCGATGGAAATGGACTCACCTACCGGATTTTCAAGCTTTTCAACCTGAATATAATCGCCTTCACAAACCTTATACTGTCTTCCACCTGTCGCTAGAACTGCAAACATCTCTAAACGCTCCTGACCATACGACCCCGTCTTCCCCTATCCAATAGGGAACAGAACAGCCGTTTGAAATAATATAAACAATCGTTACATTTCACAAAGCAAGAATTAGGCATCCTATAGCATTTATCCATCTCTTGTCAAGGAAATGCCTCATTCAGGTAATAATTTATTTTAAAAATTCGTAATTCCGCCAAATGGCAGGCAAATTTTCAGAAAAACTCTCAATTACAGGCAGATCATCTCTATTGTATTACAGACAATTCGCTGATCTGAAATGTTTCAGATATCTTCCAAAGGGCGTCTTCCTTGATATTTTTATAACTAGGGCTTCCAACAGCAACCAGATTGACAACAAAATCATTTTCAAACGGCAGAAAGTGCTTCCCAATGGTCAAAAGAGGACCTTTTTTACTTTTTGTATAGGTAGTTGCAATTTCAAAGGTGAGCCCTATTTCCGATGGAGTGACCTTATTTTTTATAACAGTGGATCCCTTCATATTAAGATGATCGTATTTCCTGATTCTGGAAGCGAGAACCTCACCAAAAAATTCATCGAAGCCTTCCTCATAATCAACCTTGGAAAGTGACATGTTCCACTGATCCACCCGAGCCATCACAAATCCGTTCGGGCCTTGCAAAAAAATTCGCAGATCGCTCTCTTCACTAATCTTCAACTTTTCTGTAGGCTCAACGACTTTCCAATCGGATGAGAAGCTGAACGAAATCCCATATTTGGGGTCTTTAAACGCACTACGCCCTGCCCCAAGTGAAGTAATATGAGACAGTGTTTCCGCATGATTGTAGGGTGCGTTATTGAGCACTGTCCCGACCATTCCACCCGCACAACCGCCAAGATCCATCGCTAGAAATATTCCTACTACTGCATACTTTGCAAATTGTAAGAACCTCATAAGTATACCCCGGAAATCTGTAGTTAGTTGAGCACTCCTAAATAGCCTATCTGCATGCCTATATCAAATAGAGCCGAAACAATAGCATAAATTTCAGGAGTTTCAATTTTTTTAAAAAATCAGGAAACCAGGCTTTGGGTATCTTGAGCACTCATTAGATTCATTCGCTCAAATGGCAGGCAACGCTGTGACCAGGGGCAATTTCCTTTAAGGTGGGTGAAATATCTTCGCACTGTTTTTCCTTGATCGGGCATCGCGCCTGAAAGGCACAGCCTTTCGCGAAAACTGTCGTGTCCATAGCTTCTCCAGTGATAACTTTCTGAACTTGCACTTCATCCCTCAAACTCGGAACAGCCGCCATCAGGGCCAAGGTGTAAGGATGACGGGGTTTGGCATAAAGAGACTGGGCGGTCGCCATCTCGACAATTTTCCCCAAGTACATCACCGCCACGCGATCGCAGAAATGTTCGACCACTCCCATATCGTGTGAGATGAATAAAAACGCAATACCCTCATTTTCTTTCAAGTCGGACAACAAATTCACAATCTGCGCCTGTATGGACACATCCAGCGCGGATACCGGCTCGTCTGCAACGATCAGACGCGGATTGAGGGCCAAGGCGCGTGCAATGCCGATGCGTTGCAATTGGCCTCCGCTGAACTCATGTGGAAAACGCGCTAACTGATCTTCCGAAAGCCCTGTTTTTTGTAACAATCCGGCGATACTTTTTTGTCTGAAATCCATATCTGTCACGCCGTGAATGATAAAGGGCTCGGAAAGGATATCGCGTATGCGGCGTTTGGGATTCAACGCGGCAAGCGGATCTTGAAAGATGATCTGCATTTCCTTCCGCAGAAATCGCATTTCTTCGGGGCAAAGTTTTAGCATGTCGATACCCTTATAAAAAACATCACCTGCGTCTGGTTCGACGAGTCTCAAAACAGCACGTGCCGTGGTTGATTTGCCGCAACCGCTCTCTCCGACCAATCCCAGTGCCTCCCCTGCCCGGAGTGTGAATGAAATATCATCCACGGCCTTTAAAATTTCGCCACCCCTTGCGCCATTGTTTTGCTTCGCATGAAAGTATTTTTGCAAACGCTTCACTTCCAACAAGGGTGTTTCGGAAATAGAATTTTTCATCGACCCCTTTCCGCCACGAAACAGCGCGCCCAACGCCCCGGCTCCAATTCCTTCAATTCCGGAAATTTTTCGCGACAACGGGACTCCACTTTCGCGCAACGCGGATGAAAGGGGCATCCCCCCGGACGTTGCCCAAGCGATGGCACAACGCCGGGTATTGCAGGCAAACGTGCTCTGTTTTTACTTGCCGACTGTGACGGCAGTGATTCAATCAAACCTTGTGTGTAGGGATGCAAAGGTGTTTTCATCAGAGCATGCATCGGCGAAACTTCGACGATGTCTCCGGCGTACATGACAAGAACGCGTTGGGCGACGGCCCGCACCACACCCAGATCGTGGGTGATGAGCAGAATCGACATCCCGGTTTCTTCCTTCAATTGCTTTAGCAAGTCCAGAATCTGCAATTGGATCAAAACATCCAGTGCGGTGGTCGGCTCGTCCGCAATCAATATTTTTGGGGAGCAGGACAAGGCCATCGCGATCATCACTCGTTGCCGCATCCCGCCAGACAGTTGGTGAGGGTAATTCTTCATTTTTTGAGATGGCGAAGGTATTTCGACGCGACGCAATAATTCTTCCGTCCGTTTTGTCGCTTCTGAGCGCGAGATTTTAGTATGTCGTAACAGGGTTTCGATGATCTGCTCCCCAATAGTCAACACGGGATTGAGAGAAGCCAGCGGATCTTGAAAAATCATCGCAATATCATTACCGCGCAAATCCCTCATCTCCTTGGGTGACAAACGCAAAAGATCGCGGTCGCTCAAAAAGATTTCACCCCCCAGCACCTTTCCCGGCGGCTCTGGAATCAGGCGTAAAATAGACAGCGCGCTCACCGTTTTTCCGCAACCGGACTCGCCAACAAGCGCAAGCGTTTCTCCTTTTTCAATTTGAAAGCTGATTCCATTCACCGCGATCAAATCACCCTGAGGAGAAGAAAAGGCAACTTTCAAATTTTTAACCTGCAATTCGTCCGAGTGCATTCAACTGTTTTGTTTGAAGGAATTTTTATTGCAACGCTAAGTTCGATCTATCAACACCATCATCCACATCAAAAGAAGTAAGGTCTGATGGAATATACGACTGTTATTTTACTATCAAAATGCTATCCTTCTAAGGCTTCGTTTCTCAAATGATCAAAACCTTTTTATCACAACACCCTTTAGAAATGTCAGTTCGGAATACAGCGAATTATCTCATATAAGATCAAAGCATGAATCTCCCCGGCGAAAAACTAAAAGATTTTCAAAACTCTATTGAAGATGCGATTTTAACCCCGCAGTGGCCAACACATGGTGGTGACCTGATTTCTGCGGCTCAAATCAGTGGTCTTTCACCTGCTTCCATTTTAGATTTCAGTGCCAGCATCAACCGAATGGGACCCCCTCAAGCAGTTCTCGATCTTCTCCCCCAGGCAGGAGAATGGATTCAATCCTACCCCGATCCTGATTGCAGAGAATTCAAATCGGCTCTTGAAGAAACATGGAACTTTCCTGAAGAAAATTTTATCGTCACCAACGGATCAACCGAGCTGATCTATGCACTTCCCGCACTGATCCCTGAATCCCAGACGGTCATCATTCTTGATCCGTGTTTTTCAGAATATCGCCGAGCGTTCGAGCTGTCCGGGCATCACATTCTGTCTCTTTGCGGCACGGCCGAAAATGGATTTCAATTACCCGTTGAGAAAATAATTTTTTCTGCTCTCAGCGATGCAAATACCGGGGCGATCATTTTGGGTCATCCCAGCAGTCCCGCAGGACAGCTATGGAACTTGGACGAATTAAAAGTCCTGCTGGATTTTTGTGAAAAAAACAGAATTTTTCTCATCATAGATGAAACCTTCACTGAATTTTCAAACGCTTTTTTCTGTGCACCGGAACAAGCCCATCGGCACTCATTTCTTATTCAGATTCGGAGCATGACCAAGTTTCATGCCCTGCCCGGCCTCCGCCTTGGGTATGGCATCATGGCATCTCATCACATTCAATCTATCGAGTCACAACGCCCGCCCTGGTCAGTGAATGCCCTTGCGCAAAAGCTCGGCACCGTTGCCTTGCGCGATAAGAAATACACCGAAACAGCCCGCATCTGGAATACAGATCAACGTGAAAGGCTGTTCTACAAACTGGACAACATTTCCTCTCTGCGGCCTTTTCCCTCAGCGGCAAATTTCATTCTATTTCAACTCATTGCCAGCGATCCCAAGGCCCCACGTCTGTTTTTTGAGTCTCTTCTTAAAGATAGCATTCTGATAAGAAATTGTGAGAATTTTATCGGCCTCAATGCATCCTACTTCAGAACAGCCGTCCGTAATGAAGAAGAAAACCAACGCCTGATTGCGAGTGTTGAAAAAGGGTTGCTGAAACTCAGTCTGCTTTGAGCCATGGATCTAGCGGATCGTATTTTTATCGCCTTTTATTTCGATCTCATCCTTGGAGATCCGAGATGGTTTCCTCATCCCGTCCGATACATAGGCCGGTTTGCCAGCTTCATGGAAAATCAAACTCGGAAAAGGATCACACACCCAACGCTCGCCGGAGCCATCACAACCCTGACGGTTGTTGCAATAACAGGAGTGATGTGCAGTGCGATCCTATGTCTGCTGGCAAAAATTTCACCCATCGCTTTTGAAATCGGCTCCATCTACCTCATCTACACCACCCTTTCCACCCGCTGTCTTTACGACGAAAGCCTCCCCGTTCAACAGCACCTGCAAAAAAATAATTTGCCGTCGGCACGAAACAGTTTGTCGCAGATCGTTGGTCGTGAAACACAAGAGCTTGATGCTCAGGCAATTGCCTGCGGCGCAACCGAAACCGTTGCAGAAAATACAGTCGATGGGGTCATCGCGCCTTTGTTTTATGCCTTCATCGGCGGTGCCCCCCTTGCATTAATTTACAAGGCGATCAACACAATGGACTCCATGTTCGGTTATAAAAATGAAAAGTATCTAGCATTTGGGGAAATTCCAGCGCGTCTCGATGATGTCGCCAACTGGATACCGGCACGTCTTTCCGTTCCCTTAATGACACTGGCGATTTCAATTTGCGGATTCAATGGATGCCGTGCCATTACCACAGCCCTGCGGGATGGGCAAAACCACTCCAGTCCCAATGCGGGATTGCCCGAGGCGACGGTTGCCGGTGGACTGGGCATCCGCATGGGTGGGCCCAATCGCTACCATGGCGAATGGGTCGATAAACCATTCATAGGTGAAAGCATTCACCCCGTAACGGCCAGAACCATCGGCGATACCCACAAAATAATGTTTCTCGCAGGGACAATGGCCTTGGCCCTGTTCTATTTTGCGCGAAAATTTTTCAGTTCCTCCTTTTGAGTCTTAAAGTTATATGAAAACAAGATTTGACCCTAACTTATCTGTATCAAAGATTAAGGATTCTAAAAAATATGGGTTCATTGTATCCGCAACACATTCCGGTGCGGGGAAATCTTCGTTAACGGCAGGACTCATGCGCCTGTTTAGCCGTAAAGGATATCAGGTCGCCCCTTTCAAGTCCGGGCCAGACTACATCGATCCCAGTCATCACGAACGCGCCTGTTCTCGTCCCAGTTACAACCTCGACACAAAAATGTGTTCCAAATCTTATGTACGCAAACTGTTTGAGGAAACCTCCCACTCTGCCAATATGGTCATAGCCGAAGGGGTCATGGGCTTGTTTGACGGGGCCAGTGCCACCAATGAAACCGGATCCACCGCACAAATTGCCAAATTGATCGGCCTTCCGGTCTTGTTCGTGTTCAACGGTTCTGCCATGGCCCGATCCTCAGCCGCGCTGGTAAAAGGTTTTAAAGAATTTGATCCCGACCTGCGTTTTCTCGGTGTCGTCGCCAACAAAGTAAATGGTGCGCGCCACGCAGAGATGATTCGTCGGGCCGTTGAAAGTCATACGGGGCTACCGTTTCTCGGACACTTGCCTTTTGATCCCAAACTTGAAATTTCCAGCCGTCATCTGGGACTGCAACTCGGAGCAGAGCAAACGGATGATCTTTACGAACGTTGGGCCGATCATGTGGAGAATCATCTAGACATCAAAAAAATCCTTCGGCTGGCAGAAATCCCGTTGCTAGAAAACAGAAAGCCCCCAAGATCGCGCTGGAACCATTCCACCACAATCAAACCCTTTACGGTTGCGGTTGCAAGGGATTCTGCCTTTCAATTCATCTATCAGGACACTTTGGATCAATTTCGTTTTTACGGGGGAAGCATCCAGTTTTTCTCGCCCATTGCAGACAAGACCATCCCGAATGGGGCGGACTGGTTATACCTTCCCGGAGGCTACCCTGAATTGTTCGCAAAGCAACTCTCTGAGAATACAACGATGAGAAAATCCATACGGCTTTGGGGGCAATCCGGGAAACCCGTCGTTGCGGAATGCGGAGGGATGATGTATTTGGGGAAATCGCTCACCACTGAGGAAGGCACGAAATTCAAAATGGCGGGACTCTTCCAGTTCGAAACCACTCTGAATCCCAAACGAATGACACTGGGCTACCGTGATTTAAAGTTTGATTCGGGAACAAAAGAAACCATCCGCCTCAAAGGCCACGAGTTTCACTTCTCCCACTTCAGCAACAATCCAGAGAAACCTCAAATGACCTCTGATACAAAAGCCAGTAACCCTGCTGTTGCAGATGGCTATGTTTTCAAAAACAGCATCGCCAGTTACACCCATATCTACTGGGGAGCGGATTCCAAGTGGCTGAAACACATTTTGTCTAAACTAAGGTGAGACCATGAAGGATGTTGACTATTTTTGTGAACCTTCTGAATCCTTAAAAATTCCCGTCGGTTTGCCGTCGATGCTGACCTGATTTTTATCGGCCCAGTATTTCTTCACTCCTTCGTCGCCTATCTTTTGAGTCCAATAGATCAGGTCTCCTCTATCTTCCTGATACTCAAAGTTAGGAACCGCAAATCCGCACGAAGTTTGCACGAGATCGATATCGAGTAAAAAAATCTGCCGGGACCCGGGATATTCTGGAAACATGGAAATCCATTCGTTCCATTCATTATCCCTTGGATGAACCGCCCGGGCATTGCCGTAAACCCTCAGTATCAGCGGATCACCTGCAAATGCACAAAAAAGGATGGTCATGCGCGCCAGCTCCTGGATGTGTGCGGCGGTCTCGTTTCCGCTTCCGGTGAGATTGAGCCAGATCAACTGTCGGTCATTCAAAACATGAAGACTGTCCATACCTTTGGGCGACACGTTGACGCGTCCTTCAGACGCCGCAGTCCCCACAAAGAATATTTTTTGATCTTCAATAAACTTTTTTAATTTTTCATTCAGCTTTTCATAGTGTTTGCTCAAGATTCAACAACCCCTATTTTAAAAATTATTTACAAATAACTTGTTTGTTATTTTCGAACTTCGGCAATGAAAGATTCTACTTTTTTTAATAACTCAATAGAAAATAATTTTCCGGTCAATTGATCGCGAGCCTTAACTCCGGCTTGCAGGAAACCAGATTTTGCATTCTTTGAAAGTTCCGGTGTGAGAGTCACGCCATTTTCTTTCATGATTTGAATGGATTCCATATTCTCACTCTGAATAATTTTCATCAATTTATTCAAATGGTTTTTTGCTGTCGATTTAAATACCGACTGAACATCTTCTGGCAGTTGATTGAATTTTCTTTTTGAAATCAAAACGCCACCTGTTGCGTAACCCATCCGAAATGAAGTCATGTGTTTGACACGGGAGAACCATTGCAAGGCGAGTGTTCCTTGTGGCGAACCGTAGACGACATCGACCATTCCCGTTTGCAGGGACATCAAAACATCTGGCAGAGCAAGGGGAACAGGATTGACATCCATTGCCTGATAGGCCGATTCTACCAGTGGGTCCCCCGCCCATAACCAGGGACGTGAACGTTGAAGATCCTCAATGCTCTCAATTTTGGGAACGGAAAAGAAATGCACCCAGCCCACAGGCACCCAGCCTAAAAGTACGTAGCCTTTGTCTTCGAATGCTCGCATGAAATACTCGTCCATCGCATCGTAAACATAAGCCACCTCTTCATCCGTCTCAAACAAAAACGGCAGGTCAAGAACACGCACTTCCGGGAGAATGTCGCCGAGTCCTACGCCTGTAAATCCTGCGGAATGCAACTGGCCGATCCGTATTTTTCGGATCACATCCTTTTCGTCGCCTGAAACACCACCCGGATAAAATTTGAACTCTACCTGCCCTTGAGTCTTTTCGCTTACTTCACGAGCCAACTCGCGCATCTGTTTCATCCAGGAGGAGCCTTCGGGTGCCAGCGTCGCAAATTTGATGACGTGCTGTTTTTCCCCGGCTTCAACAAGTCCAACCGCCCCTCCAGCCAATAACAGCGCAAGGCTCAAACACAATGTTCTGATAATACTTCTGGTTTTTACCATTAAGATTTCCCCTGAAAATCAGAATTAAATTTGAGCAGGCTTTCTAGCGTGCATCTTCTCAGTAAACAGGAAAAACCCTTTTCTTTAAAAAAGTTCATCCGCCATCTTGAGTAAGATACCTGCTTGTTTGCGAGCTGTTTCATTTGCCAGTCGTTGTTCGGGCAAAATGTCCCTGGGTGAATCCTGTATTGTGTTCAGCAATGTTTCAAACAAGTCCCGATCCTGCATTTGGACCGCGTAGGTTTTTGCGTAAAAATAATATGCCAGCAAGTACTTATTTTCAGCCAACTCAAGACTGCGTTCAAAATGGAATTTTGCCTTTTCGGGATTGCCACCCAACATTCGTGATCGCGATCCATAAAAAACACCCAGAGCCAGATGCGGGCCCGCAAAATGATAGGATTCATCCAGCTCCAGATTGCGTTGCAAAATGACTTCCAATTTTGAGATATCGGCAAAAGCACGCGGTTCACTCAGGCTCAAGGTCAACCATTCTCCCCAACATTGTCCGGCCCAAAACAAAGCGGGCAAATCATCACGCGTCATGGAAGACATTGCCTCTTTTATTTCCGCTGGGGAGAGTTTTTCCAATTCCGTTACGGGAAGAGCCTGCAAAGCATAATTTCTTCCACGTAGATAAAGCTCGCGTGCGCGTTCGGGGTCTTCGTCTTTTACAAAAGTGTAGGAGTAGGAACAAAATCCCTCGGCAAGGTATTTCAGTAATTCGGGATTCGATGCATCACCTTTCAACAAACCTTCCAGTATTTTCAAATTTCCGGGAATCGCTTCGCGGGCCAAATCCAGATCGGATTCTTCCTGCAAGGCCAGAACCTGGTCGGCAACCAGTGGCAATGACCATTGCACTGCAATTTGTCGGGTCGAGCATCCCACTGACATGCATGCAATCCCAACTAAAAATAAGAAATTCTTTATCATAATAGAGTCACTGTACCAAAACCTGAACAAGAGGCCAAGTAGAAGGCTTAAACTTTGACATGGGCCGCCCAATTTGCTAGCATCAAATGCGTTGATCTTTCCCTTTGCCACGCTGAATTTCAGGCTAATATTGAACAAACAAAGCTTCCAGCCTTGTCTATCGATTATGAAGCAGAACATCGAAAATAATGACGAAAAAAGTGCCGCCAAGATGAAAAAAGTTTTGATCGGAGCCGGTCTTTTGTTCGCTTTTGTGGGGTTGATCCGGCAATGGCCAATCATCGGGAAATCCTATATGGAATTCATTGAAGGCGATGGCTACCTTGGCTTTATCATGGGATTGGTTATGATCGTTCTGGGATTCTCCGTCCGATTGCTAATGGGTCTTGAAAACGAGGGAGCACATACAAACAGGTCAAAGGAAAGGACACGCTGATGAACGCTGATGCCGAAGGCGAAGGTTTCATTATTCAAGACAATCGTTCCTCCCAGTTATCGGAGGACGAAATTCAGAAAAAGGATTCTCCCAAAAAAGAAACCTCTCAGGAAAGCAAAAAGAAAGAAGGCTCTGCCGGTCATTCGTCCCATGCAGAACATTTTCAAATCGATTTTTCCACTTTTATTCTGTCGCTCGCTTCGACGGGTTTCTACCACTTGGGAGACACTCCTGATCCTGCAACCGGACAGAAAACTCTCAACCTCCCTGCGGTCGAGCAAACCATCGATATGCTGAAGATGCTGAGCAAAAAAACTCAGGGAAATCTGACAAAAGACGAACAAACGCAATTAGAGAACCTGATTTATCAGTTACAAATGAAGTACGTTGAAAAAACCAAAAAAACCACTGGCTCCCATGCCGTTTAATGTATGACCTACTCCGATTCGTTGGGCGTTTTCATTCAGGGAATGACTGATCCCCAAGCTCTTCAGCAACACCTGCAATCCAAGTTCAGTGAAGAACAAATCCAGACGGCTTACGAAAGCCGGGTTCAGGAAGCCAAAGAGTTGGCGCGAGAAAAGAAAATCACGCCGCTGAGTGCTTTTTGGATTTTGCTGGAAAGAACTTACGAAAAAACCCTGCCACCCAGAACCTGTGAAAAAGGTTGCGGCTATTGTTGCTATCAGGCGGTCGGTCTCACACAAGTGGAATGGGATGGCATTCTCAAACTGGCCAGCGAAGAAAAAATTGACCTGAATCGCTTCATCGAACGCTCGGAGAAAAGCATCAATCGAGTGCAAAAAGTTCTCGATTCCGGAAAAGATCTTGAACAACTCGACTGGCACAATTTATTGGTCAACCAGCCCTGCCCTTTTCTGGAAGAAGATCATTCCTGCGCGGTGTACTCCGCACGCCCCCTTGATTGCCGTCTGGTCGTCGCATTTCGTGACACCTGCGGGTCCAAAAAACTGGAACATGCGCAAAGGGGATCTGTGATTGATGAAGCGGTGGGATCAACGGTGATCGCAAAACTTCAAAACGATCAAACTCCAAAATTCAAACGTCGAAAATTTACCGGAACCGCCCCGCTTCGTCTCATCCAGCATTGGCTCATCCTCTGGCGCGACAAGAAAAATAAAAAGAAGTGAAAGTTTTGCGCTATTGAGTACTGCAAAACGGTTTATTCTGGTTTCCATCCCGACATCGCGCAACGTATCGCGTGCAAGGGCGTGAAACTTTCGATGTCACTCGCAATGTCTGTCATGAACTCCTCCGCCAGTACGGGATCGGAAAAACATTCATAGATATCATCAAGGAAACCACCTCTCAGCAGAGGATGCTCCAAAAATTCTCGCCCCGGACCCGTTTTCACTTCCAGCGGCATTTCGACAGCTTCGGTCTTCTCCAGCCCCAATTCCCGCAACCAGTTTTCAGCATGTTCCGCAGACGGTCGTTCCGTGAGGTATTCGTTCAAGCCCTTTCTTTCCTGCTCAAATCCTCTTTGCTGCATTTCCATATCAACTTTATGCCAAAGAGTATCGAAAGTTCCAAGTGAAGGAAAGGTCAGCACAATTTGTCCACCAGGCTTGAGAAAATGCAAAAGATTTTTCAAAACGGTGGGACGGTCGGGACGAAAAAACATGAACGAAAGGTTGCCCGTGATGCGATCGAATTTTGGCAGATCAGGCGGTAAATGACGCATATCGCACACTTCAAATTGGAGCCAGGGCAAATGCGCGCCTTGCACAGAACGAGCCCTCATGACTTGATACTGGTTGATATCGACGGCCAACACCTTGCCAGAAGGCCCGACCTTTTCCGCCAGATGAAAGGAAGGAATGCCACCGCCTGCGGCGACATCTAAAACTGTCGCGCCGGGAAAAAGCTCCAGCTTGTACAATAACGCCTGTGCGAAAGGCGTTGACCAAGGGTCATTCTCAGGTAAAGGCCATTCAACATTCATGGTATTTGACTCAGGGAGAAATGATAGAATTTTTGCATAGGAACCCATAAGAAAATAATTCACCATCAGAGGCTCCTCTTATGACTTTTTTGCATCCAAACACACTAGACTTAAATCTAGTTCAAGCGACAGAAAAAGAAAAGGTCAAATTGATATTTCTATCTCGATTCTATATAATGGAGAGTTTGTATTTCTCCCAACAATGGACAATATTCTAATTGATGAAACATATACTGATCATTGCCAACGGCTTGACCGATCACCCGGTCGCCGAAAGAGACAATAAAACACCTCTGCAATTGGCCGAAACTCCCAACCTGGATCGGCTGTCCCAAAATGGATCATGTGGAACCGTCCGCACCATCCCGCATGAAGCATCGCCGGAGAACCTGGTCGCATACCTCTCTCTCATGGGCTATGTTGGAGAAACCGGAGGTGCGGGCCATTTCAGCGCGCAGGCACTGGGTTTATCTTTGAAAGAAAATCAGGTTCCTTTGTGCTGTAACTTCGTCATTCTCCAGTCGAGTCACAACGACATGGTCATGAAGGATTTCAGTGCCGGTAACTTGGACAGTGGCGATTCAAAAACTCTTCTGGATTCTTTGCAAAAAAATGTGTATGACGTTTCTGCAGAATTTCATCACGGTCGAGGTCCACATAATCTGGTGCTGTTGGATGCGGGAACTGTTCCAGAAAAATTGATCTCCCCTTTTGAAATCATTGGCGAAGGAATACGAAAATTTCTGCCCAGTGACGAAAATAGCAAGAATTTGCCTTTTCTCATGAATCAGGCGCAAATCATTCTTCACAACCATCCGATGAACAGGCAACGGCAGAAGGAAAAAAAGGATCTTATTAACAGCATCTGGTTCTGGGGTGCAGGACCGGCTCCCAAGCTAGCCCAGTTTGCAGACATGCATGGTGGGAAGAAAGCGGTTGCCATTTCCTATGATTTGATCTTTCAGGGAGTCGCAAAAACAGCAGGAATGAAGATTGCTCCCCTGCAAGAATTTCAGGACGATGTGTCTGCAAACAAAAATTTGGCAGATGCCGCCCTCAAAGCTTTAGCCGATGCCGACGTGGTCTATGTCCACACCCATTTCGCCGAGGCACCTTCATTGAAGGGCATGATCGATGACAAAATTTTTGCCATTGAAGATATGGATCGCGACCTGATCGGCCCTCTGGCACAAGCAGTGGAGTTGAACGGTGGTGTGCGTTTGGGCATCATTGTCAATCAATGCGCTTCGGTCGTGCAAATGAAATACGATAAAGAGCCCGTGCCGTTCGTCATTTATCCACCGGTTAAGGAAAAGACTTCTGCAGAAGCTTTTGATGAAAATTTTAAATTGCTAAAATCGGAATATTACGAGTCTGCAGAAAACTGGATCAAATCTTTTTTAAATTAAGAGCGCATGGAAAATCTAATCGTTTTAAAATACGGCGGAACTTCAGTCGGCACGCTGGACCGCATCAAAAATGTTGCAGAAAAAGTTGCCAAACTCCATCGTTCCGGGAAAAACATCGTCGTCGTGGTTTCCGCAATGGCGGGGGAAACAGATAAACTCCTTGGCATGGCAGAAAAGCTGATTGATAAACCCGCGCGTCGAGAAATCGACCTCTTGTTATCGTCGGGGGAACGTATTTCTTGCGCACTGTTGTCCATAGCACTCCAGGCCCTGGGCTGTCCAGCTGAAGCCATGACAGGTCGACAAATTGGAATGCACACTGACGACGCGCATACCCGCGCCCGCATTATCCACATCGACACAACCAAAACTCTGAAAAAGCTCAAGGAAAACAAGATTCTCGTCGTCGCAGGATTCCAGGGCATCAATGAAGATGGGGATGTAACCACTCTCGGGCGTGGAGGGTCAGACACTTCAGCCGTGGCTCTCGCAGTGGCACTCAAAGCCGAACAATGCGAAATTCTCACCGATGTGGACGGGGTTTTTACCGCCGATCCGAATATCGTTCCCAATGCGCGCAAACTCGACATGGTTTCTTTTGATGAAATGCTGGAGATGGCCAGTCTGGGTGCCAAGGTTTTACAAATCCGATGCGTGGAATTCGCCAAAAAATACAATATGCCCCTGCTGGTTAGATCTTCTTTTGAAGACCAAAGCAAGGGAACGCTTATTTGCAAGGAGAATAAGGATATGGAACAACCCATTGTTTCGGGCGTAATGCGCGATGACAAACAAGCAAAAATCACCGTCAAAGGTGTTGTCGATAAACCGGGGATTGCCTCTGAGATTTTCACAGCACTCGGAAATGCCGGGCTGTCGGTGGATATGATCATTCAAAATATCAGTGCAGAAGGACACACGGATATTTCATTCACCCTCGCCTCTGTAGATTGTGACGAAGCCATCGCCATAATGGAAGCCATTACTGACAAGATTGGCCTTAAGGAAATCCTTGTAGACAGGAAGATTTCAAAAATTTCCATTGTAGGTGCGGGAATGCGAAGTCATTCTGGCGTGGCGGCCAAGATGTTTCAAACCTTATCTGCAGAAAAAATCAATATTCTTATGATCAGTACCTCCGAAATCAAGGTTTCCTGCATCATAGAACAGAAACATAGTAAACTTGCGGTGCAACAACTGCATTCTGCATTCAATCTGGAAAAGAAACCGCGTCGAATCACAAAAAAGCAGTAACCCAAAAATTTTGGCAAAATGAAATCAATCGAAATATACGACACAACGCTAAGAGATGGATCTCAGTCCGAGGACATTTCCTTTACCGTTGAAGACAAGATACGCATTGCACACAAACTGGATGACTTGGGAGTTCACTATATTGAAGGTGGCTGGCCCGGGTCCAATCCACGCGATATTGATTTTTTCAAGAAAGTCCGCAATCTAAGGTTCAACCATGCGGTCATAACTGCCTTTGGCTCGACGCGACGTCCTGGCATTAAAGCGGAGAACGATCCAAATTTGGTACAATTGCTCGACTCAGAAACATCCGCGATCACCATCTTCGGAAAATCCTGGGACATGCATGTGAGGGAAGCTTTGTCCACCACTCTGGAAGAAAATCTCGAAATGATTTTCGACAGCCTGACATTCCTCAAAAAAAATTGCCCCAAAGTGATTTTTGATGCGGAACATTTCTTTGATGGTTACAAAAAGAATCCCGAATACGCACTGAAAGCCTTGCATTCGGCCGAATCTGCAGGTGCTGACTGGATTGTATTGTGCGACACCAACGGCGGCTCTCTTCCCAACGAAGTGGCCTCGGCTGTAAAAGAAGTCAAAAAACATATCAAAACCCCAATCGGCATTCACAGTCACAATGATTCCGAGTTGGCAGTGGCCAATGCGCTTTCAGCGATTTCTGCGGGAGCAGGACAAGCTCAGGGGACCATCAATGGCTTCGGGGAACGTTGCGGCAATGCAAACCTCATTTCCATCATCGCCAACTTGAAGCTCAAGATGGGTTACGATTGTGTGAGTGATGCAAATCTCAAACGACTCAAGGAAGTTTCCGCATTTGTGGATGAGTTGGCCAACAAGTCGCACTGGAATCGACAACCTTATGTAGGAAAAAGCGCATTCGCCCACAAAGGTGGTATCCATGTGAGTGCGATCCGTAAAAACAGTGCGACTTACGAGCACATCGAACCGGAAGCGGTGGGCAATATCCAGCGCATCCTCGTGTCGGACCTGTCCGGGAAGAGCAATATTCTTTTCAAAGCCAAGGAATACGGCATCGATGTTGATGCCAACGATCCCAAGATACAAAAAACGCTGGAATTGTTAAAATCCTCTGAAAATCTGGGCTATCAATACGAAGGGGCCGAAGGCTCTTTCGAACTGCTCATGCGCGATGCGCTCGGCCAGAAAAAATTATTCTTTGAATTCATCGGATTTCGCGTCATCGTTGAAAAACGGCGCGAAGACGAATCACCGATCACCGAGGCGACTGTAAAAATAAAAGTAGGTGATGATATCGAAGTGACTGCCGCTGAAGGCATCGGGCCTGTCAACGCTTTGGACAAGGCCATCAAAAAAGCACTGATACGTTTTTATCCAGAACTGGAAGAACTCCACCTCTTTGACTATAAAGTGAGAATTCTCGATGAAGACAAAGGCACGCAATCGCGGATTCGCGTCTTGGTCGAGTCTGGAGATCTCCATCATAAATGGGGAACTGTGGGCGTATCAGAAAATATCATTGAAGCCAGTTGGCAAGCACTCAGAGACAGTATCGAATACAAACTCAATGGCTTCAAAAAAGGTCTCGAACCTTAAAATGAGACTATTGAGACCTGTTTTATGGTTTTTTTGAACTTATCAACAAGGTAAGCTTGACAAATCAGGATATTTTAGTTATAAAATCAAGTTTACCATAATTTACTATCAGGGAGCGAGCATTGGCAAATCATAAGTCGGCAATCAAGCGAAACCGTCAAAACGAAAAGAAGTATGAGCGCAATAAAGCGTATCGAACGATCGTTAAAAACGCGATTAAAAATGTAACTACAGAAATTGAAGCGGCAAATAAAGACGGTGCAACTCTGGCGATGAAACAAGCAGAGAAAGCTATTTCCAGGGTAGCCAGCAAGGGTGTCCTGCACAAAGTAGCGGCATCACGTAAAATTTCCGGCTTGGCCAAGAAAGTTCACCAACTGGTTTCTGCGGGCTGAACTCCTTCACCCCTAAAAGGTTTCGACTTGCCCCCTTCTACAGGGGGCCTGTGTCAGTCCTTTTTCACTGAACAAAGGTTCCAGAGCAGATTTTTCATGATGCCTTCTGGATTTTTCCCTGTTGACTTCAGTTCTCTATCTGCCTGTCGCAAAAACCGAAAGCTATTCTGCAATTCCTTGTCTGAATACTGCCGGGCAGATGCCGCCGCCTTCTCTACCATAAAAGAATTCGCACCCATTTTTTTTGCTGTTTCTGCAATCGACCAGCGTCTGGAGAGGCCACATTTGACTTCCCATATCATGCGGAATTGCCAGGAAATCAAGCCCAAAGTCTTGATCGGCTCTTCGCCATGTTTGATATTACTTTTTAAAATACGAAGTGCCGTTTCAAGTTTTTTTCCCTTCAATGCGTCTATCAGCATAAAGGCACTTTCCATTTTCAATTCCCCTACCAACTGCGACACGTCCTCTTCGCTCACTGTTTTCTTTTCCCCCGCATAAATGAGAGTTTTTTCCAGCTCTTGAGCCAGTATCCCAGGGCGATTCCCCACGCGCTCGACGATCAAATTTGCGGCAGATGGAGATAGCGTGTAACCCTTTTCTTGCGCACGTTTTTTCAACCAGGAAACCAGGAATCCTTCACTAGGCGGGGAGCAATCGACGGCACCGGGGCACTTTTCCAGAAATTTGTGCAACTTCTTCTTTCGATCGATCTTATCTGCGGTGATCACCAGACAGGCTTCTGGCAGGGGTTTGGATAAGTACGCCATCAATCGGTCCACTTCATCGGGGCTGATTGATGCATTTCGGTTTGCTTTCTCCGAGCTGAGTGATGCGTTGTGGAGATTGCGGACGACGATTAACTTTTGTCCGCCAAAAAAGGAGAGTGTTCTTGCGGACTCAATCCAGGCCTCGGGACGGCTTTCGCTTGCATCAAAGCACTCATAATTGAAATCACGATTGTCTGGAGTCAACAGTTTTTCAGTCAATCGTCCGATGATCTCGGTTTGGAAAAAACGTTCCTCTCCGAAGAGAAACAAAAACGATTCCCATTTTCCAGCTTCGATGGATTCGAGGCAGTCTCCTGCGGTCATCGGCATGAAAATTTAAAACCTGTCGATCAACAAGCTGACCATGCGGGCGGACAGATCGTTATAAGACTGACTCAAGGCGTCTTTACGGGCTTGCTCGGTTGTAACGACGTTATCTGTAACACGGTAGTTCCACTTGCTTTTCATATTTTGACTCAAAAACTTCTTGCCTTTCACAGTATCGGTGACAACCACCGCCACACCGATTTCCACCCAGTACTCTGAAACCAGATCATTGGCATTGAAGGAAATCGCACGCACTGCATAGTAATTCAATGTTCCTTTAAGGAGCAAATCCCCATTTTCCTTATCAACGACTCGAATTCTTCCGTCGCTGATAAAAGCT
Organism: Nitrospinae bacterium CG11_big_fil_rev_8_21_14_0_20_45_15; assembly: GCA_002787235.1. Classification (GTDB taxonomy): domain Bacteria; phylum Nitrospinota; class Nitrospinia; order Nitrospinales; family VA-1; genus Nitrohelix. The sequence continues at coordinate 101,773 of PCWG01000002.1, read as the reverse complement.
CTTCGTACTTCGTCGGTCAAATCACGGTGAATTTCAGGCTGGCCCGAACCATTGATGAACACAGGAATGGAAAGGCTATGGACATACGAGGGCAATTGCGATTTCCCCGCTCCGGAAAGTGAATAACCACAGCCTGATAATGTTATCAGAAGGACAAAAAATTTGACTCCGCCCATCCATTGTTTTCGATAGTTCATTGGACCACAATATTGACAAGTTTTTTGGGAACAACGATCGTTTTTTTGATTTCCTTACCGTCGGTCCATTCGCGGACTCTGGGATCGGCCAGACACTGCGCTTTCAGTTCTTCAGAATCGATTTCTGCAGGGACCGATAATTTATGCCTCAGTTTGCCGTTGACCTGAATCACAATGGTAATTTCATCGGTTTGCGTCAACGCCTCAATGTACTCCGGCCATGTTGTTTGCCCGACACTCGTTTTTTTATCCAGTGCCTGCCACATCTCTTCTGCAATGTGTGGCGCAAAAGGCGTCAACATGAGCGGCAAGGTCTCCATTGCTTCTCGTATCGCCATCTGCAGGGCGGGAGCATTTTTTTCCTCATCCGAGAGACTGTTCCAGGATTCCCGAAAGACATACAGGTGATTGACAAACTCCATAATCGCCGCGACGGCGGTATTGAACTGAATTCGTTTGTCGATGTCTTCTGTCACTCGACGGATCGTCGTGTGACTCATCCGACGCAGGTCTTTGATTATGACGGACTCGCCGTCTTCCGACGCAAAATCCGACGGAGAAATGGCATTTTTGGCAATGTCATTGAATTCGAAAAATATCTTCCACGCACGCTTCAAAAAACGCGAGCAACCTTCTACGCCATGGCTGTTCCATTCCAGATCTTTAGAGGGGGGTGCCGCAAACAGGATGAACAAACGAGCGGTATCTGCCCCCAATGAGTCGATGATCCCATCGGGATCAACCACGTTGCCTTTGGATTTGGACATCTTCGCGCCATCTTTTATCACCATGCCTTGAGTGAGAAGACGCGCAAAAGGTTCCGGAAACTGAGTCAAACCCAAATCGTTGAACACCAGATTGAAAAAACGTGAGTAAAGAAGGTGCAGGATGGCATGCTCGATACCCCCTACGTATTGATCGACCGGCATCCAATAGTTGACGTTTTCTTTATCAAATGCGTGAGACTCGTCGCGGGGCGAGGTGTAACGATTAAAATACCAGGAGGAGCAAACAAAGGTATCGAGGGTATCTGTCTCGCGGCGTGCCGGTTTTTTGCACTTGGGACATTCCGTCTCGTAAAATTCGGCCAGTTGAGGAAGGGGCGATTGTCCCCGCTCTCCAAGTCGCGCATTCAGTGGAAGCACGACGGGCAATTGGTCTTCGGGTACGGGCACCATTCCACAATCGGCGCAATGCACGATGGGTATCGGGGTTCCCCAATAGCGCTGACGTGAAACACCCCAATCGCGCAAGCGGTAATTGATCGTTCGTTTCCCCACTCCTTTTTCTTCGAGATATTCACCAATTTTACGAATTCCTTCTTCACCAAACAAACCGTCGAACGGGCCTGAATTGCACAACGTGCCTTCACCGGTATAAGCTTTGTTACTGTCTGCGACCTCATCTCTGGGCTGAATGACGGTGCGGATGGGAATATCATAACGTTTGGCAAAATCGAAATCACGTTGATCGTGGGCGGGAACCGACATGATGGCACCTGTCCCGTAATCCATCAAAACAAAATTGGCAATCCAGATCGGCGTGGGCTCGCCTGTGAGTGGATTGATCGCGTAGGCTCCGGTAAAAACACCTTCTTTCTGGGTACCCTCACTCAGACGCGCTGTTTTGTCTTGCACGCGAACTTGCTGGATGAATTGTTTCACGGCCGATTCTTGTTCTGTTCCCTCTGCCAGCTTGATGGCCAGCGGGTGTTCGGGAGCCAATGCCATAAATGTCGCTCCGTACAAAGTATCGGGACGGGTGGTGAACACTTTGAGTACGATGCCGCTCTCCTGCACGGGAAAGTCTACTTCGGCTCCGTAGCTTTTACCGATCCAATTATTTTGCATCGCCAACACCTGTTCGGGCCAGCCTTCTTTCAATACTTCAAATCCATCCAGCAGACGGTCAGCGTAATCGGTGATTTTGAGGAACCATCCTTCCTGCTCTTTCTCTTCAACCGCGGAATCGCAACGCCAGCAAAGTCCATCCTTCACCTGTTCATTGGCAAGCACGGTGTGACAGGAAACACACCAGTTGACTCTGGAGTTTTTACGATAAACCAGCCCACGTTCAAAAAACTTGAGGAAATGCCATTGGTTCCATTTGTAATAACCCGGATGGCAGGTAGCAATCTCCCGATCCCAATCATAACTCAGCCCCAAACGCTTGATTTGACGCCGCATGGTTTTGATATTCTCGTAAGTCCACTCGGCAGGATGATCATTGTTTTTAATCGCCGCGTTTTCTGCAGGCAAACCAAAAGCATCCCATCCAATGGGATGGAGAACGTTGTATCCCTGCAATCGCTTGAATCGTGCCAGAGCATCGCCAATCGCGTAATTCCGAACATGGCCCATGTGGATGCGGCCAGAGGGATAAGGAAACATTTCGAGCAGATAATATTTTTTTTTCGAATCATCTCGTTCAACTTTGAAGGATTGTTTCTCCTCCCACTGAGCCTGCCATCTGGATTCTATATCTTTAAAATCGTATTCGCGCATGAATGTTATTAGGTAAATGTGAGGAGGATTTTATCAAATCAGTTTGTGATGACTTTTATTGAGGCAGGTAAGAAAAATTCAGTTTAATAGCAACACTGTCTTGTTGCAGGGAAGGTGGAAAAGGATCAAAAGGGGCCGCTTTCTTAACGGCCTCCTTGGCGGCTTCGTCTAATTCCTCAATGGAAGATGAGCGGTCGACGCTCACATCCAGCAGTCCTCCTGCTTTGGAAATAACCATACGCACGGTCACTTGCCCGGCTTCTTTCCTTTCGATTGCACTAACAGGATAAAGCCAACCTTTCTCTACTTCCAGTTGGATTCTGGAAAAATAGGCCACAATCCAGGGACTGGGATCGGTCGTTTCTTTTTCATCTGCAGATGCCAATGACACACTGCTCCAAAAAAACAGGACCGCAATGAACTGACCTAAAATAAAAGTGACTTGCTGTTCGCTGGACTTGGATCTGTGATAATTTTTCTTTAATTCAATCATTCTTCAATTACTTTATTCAGTAGGATAAGGAGCATGATCTATGGTATCCACAAATTGCACTTTTCACCATATATTTTCAAATATTTTGCCCCCCCGGCCGCCTCATTCAATCTCGACCAGCTCTAAGTGCTTGCAATATTCCGGGTCAAAAACTCAAGGGCGGGACCTTATCATACAGAGTGCCTGATTGGGGAAAGAAGACTTCATCCTATAGGACGAGGAAGACCTTTCGCGCCAAGAAAGCCCATGAACGTGGGATCATTGAGAATATAGGCGGGTATTTTACCTGCCTCGGAACCCTTTGGAAAGGGCGGTGACATCTTTCGTACCGATGCAGGAATTTCAACCCCTGCTTTTTCGAAATAAGCAATGACGGAGGGCTCCATCAGAATATGCGGTGGAAGGTTTTCAACACCACCGCCGAAAGCATTGGCGACTGGAGCGGGTGCCGGCACTGGAGAATTTTTGTCCACCACAGGCTGATTTTCCGCAGTCCGCAGATTCGGTTTTTCTTTCAGTTTTTCAGATTTAACATTTCCACTTTCCAGCAACCAGACGCGGCTGGTGTCCGTGTTCGCATTCCACACCTCTACACGACTGTACTTCGCAAGTAATGTACTAACAGCACTTTTCCAGTTTTTGGAGGTGATGTCCGCATTCACTTCTTTTTCCAGTAACGCATTTGAAACATTAAAGACAACTCCTGTTTCGTCAGCAATATTCTGCAAAACAGACTTCAAGTGCATATTATTGTAACGAATCTGAATGAGCTCTGGCTTTTCGCTGGAACCTGTTGGGGCTTTCTTTAAATGAATCGAGTAGGCTGGAGAGTTCGGATCATCAACTGCCATTGTTTGCCTTGAACCCAGATTTGCATAGGCGTAAGGAAAAACAAATAAAGTTAGAATAATTGCGATGAGACCCGCAAACCGTCGTTTCATATCGCCTCCACCCATTTGGGAAAGAACACCGTACATGACTAAAAAATAGACTACCGAACCCTACCTAGTGTAAAACTTCGGCGACTATTTCTCAAGACCAAATTTCCTACAGCTTTACAGAAAAAAATTCAGTCTTTATTCTTATAAAAATTAAACCTTAGTAACGTTTGATTATGAGTACGGAGTTGATACCAAACATACCAAAAGAATTGTTCATGATGTAATCCACCTTTTTGAGCTTCTTTGGATGGTTGATTACAATCTGCGGCAGTGCGCATTCGGGATCGGGATCATCAAGATTGATGGTTGGGTGGGCGTAATAATCGTCAAATGCCGGCAAATTTCCTGTTAACTCCAACGCACCCGCGGCACCCATGGTGTGACCAATGAAGCTCTTGGTATTGTTGATTGCCAGACGATGGGAGTGGCTGAATACTTCGCGCAATGCCTTGCTTTCCTGAATATCACCCAATTGTGTTGCCGTGGCGTGCGCATTCAGAATATCGATATCGTCGGGTGTCAGCCCAGCTTTTTTCAAAGATAAGCGGATGCATTGCGCTTGCCTTGCGGGTTCGGGCAAGATGAAATCGGTGGCATCGGAGTTGATCGCATAGCCTGCGATCTCACCATAAATTTTCGCGCCACGTTTGAGAGCATCATCCAATCGTTCGAGAACGTAAATACAACCGCCTTCGGCGCAAACAATACCATTGCGTTTTTTATCAAAGGGGCGACAAGCTTTTTCTGGATCTTCATGAACGGCAAGCGCACCTTCACTTTTGAAACTGGCAAATATTCCAAACGTACGAATACTTTCTGAAACACCCCCCGCCAGAGCTTGATCGACCTCTCCAAGGCGCAACATCTGCGCCCCCTGTATGATCCCCATATTTCCGGCCGCACAAGCCGCGCCGATGGTGTAATGCGGACCCGTGATGCCCATATTCAAAGTCACTTCACCCGCAGGATTGTTAGCAACGGTTCTTGGGTTGTGGTGATGCGACCAGTATTTAACGTCATAATTGAATTGACTGATATTAAAAACTTCGTTTTCAGTCTCTACATTGCCGTGTTCGGTCACACCTAAATACACACCAATACGAGCGGGATCTATGGACTCCCATTGAATGGCGGAATCTATAACAGCTTCTCTTGCGCAGTAAATGGCAACAGAACCCGCCCGGGTCCCTCTTCGCACTTCCTTTTTCTTCTGGTACTTGAGCTCGTCAAAATCACAGACGCCGGCCAAGGTATCACCCAGATACCTTGTGTTGAAGGCTCGAACGCCGGATACTCCGTTCAAAAGACTTTCCCTGAACTCCTTCAGATTATTTCCATTAGGAGCGGTCAAGCCTATTCCGGTAATAACGATACGACTCAAGTTGTCAATTGTCATAGCAGATTGCTGGAGATAAAATCCCTTAGGATAGAAAATGATAGCGATGAAAGCGCAACTTTAGCATATTCCCTGTACTTCTATAAAAGAAAATTTGGAGCACTTTTTAAAGTAGATTTTAAGCACCCTGAATCAAGTTTTCGGTTTATCAAAGACCCTCTGAATGCTTTTCATAAAACTGGAGACTTCAATGGGTTTGGTGATGTAATCAATGAAACCTTTTTCAAGTGCACTTCTGATATCTCTTTTCATGGCATTTGCGCTGAGTGCGATGACGGGAATATCTTTTGTTGCTTCTATCTTTTGCAGTTTTAGAAAAGCTTCGTCGCCCAGCATCCCCGGAAGATTGATGTCCATTAGAATCAGATCGGGTTGATGGACTTCAGCCATCTCTACCCCCAATTCCGCACTGACAGCAGACAGGAGTTTCATATTTGAATGGCGTCTAAAAATTGATTTGACCAATTCTAAATTGTCGGGATTGTCTTCTATGTAAAGCACTTTTCGCACAGTTTTAACTCCCGTAGAAGGCACTGAGGGAAGCCCTGCAGAAGTTTTCACCACGGGCAGAGGCTTATCTACTTTTCCACCCGGAATCTTGACTGTAAAACAACTGCCTTTCTCAAATTCACTCTCAACATCAATGCACCCCTTCATCAATTCGGCTAACTTCTTTGTGATCGCCAACCCAATTCCAGCACCTTCAGTGTGAGCATCGGTTTCACCCATGCGATTGAAAGGCTCGAACAAATCGTCTTTACGTGCAAGATCAATCCCCTTTCCCGTATCGGTAACATTGATACAAATGTAACCTTCGTCTGGCAAACAATCAAGCATTACAGAACCATTCTCGTTGTTGTATTTGATCGCATTAGACAATAGATTGAGCAATACCTGCCGCAGTCGAATATTGTCCGCCATTACAAAAAAACAATCATCCTGAATTTTATTTTCCAGGCGAATTCTTTTTTCTTCGGCCAGTGGCCGAATCAGGGAAACGGCATCTTCTGCCACCCTTTTCAAATGACAAGGCTCGAGAGTGATTGCGATTTTCCCCGCATCGAGTCGCGCCAAATCCAACACTTCGTTGATCAAATCCAGCAAATGTTTTCCTGCGCCAGAAATTCGTCCAACAAAGTTTTTGTTACTATCGGAAATACCATCATCAATTTCCAGTAACTGTGAAAAACCCAGGATGGCATTGAGCGGGGTTCTTAATTCATGGCTCATCCGTGACAAAAATTCAGACTTCACACGACTCGCACGTTCGGCTTCTTCCTTGGCGGCAACCAAATTGTTTTCGTACTCTATGCGCTCCATAACGCGACTGATCTGCACCCCGATATCTCGCGTGACTTCCAGAATACGTTCGTTTCTGGGCTCCACCTTTTTTGAAAAAAATTCCAGAACAGCCACCACTTGCCCCTTGACCAATACAGGAAATCCGAAGGACCCGCGGAAAGGGCATGGGCTCAGCTTTTGTGCGCGAGGAAGAGCTGTGTCATTAAATATATCTTCAATCCATTCTGACTCACCGGATGCCATGACCCGACCGGGCAAGCCCTTCCCCGGAGTAAAAACCGTTTCCTCCGTAACCCTCTTGAAAGGAATGAACTCTTCATTCAATTCCATGTGCCAGATGCTTGTCGAGAGTAATTGACTATTCTCATTATCACAGAGGAAAAGATGCCCCGCAGGCCATTTTATCAGGTCGCAAACCTGCTCCATACAACTTTGCATGGCTCTTTCAAAATCGGCGTAATCATTCGCCGCCAGAGCAGAAGCTGTGAGAAATTTTAAATATTGCGTTTCGGTCTTCAGAGCACTTTCAATTCTCTTGCGTTCGCTGATGTCGCGCACGATGCCGATGAAAAAACGTTCTTCAGACAGTGTCACCTCACTCACAGCCAGATCCATCGGGAAAAAAGATCCATCCCTACGTTTTCCCTCGACCTCTCGCCCTATGCCAATGATATGAGGAACACCCGTTTTAAGATATCTTTCGAGATAACCATCGTGTTTTTCACCCTCTTCTGGAGGCATGAGCATGGAAACATTTTCTCCAACCAGTTCCTTCTCATTTTTGTAACCAAAAATTTGCAAACCACTTGGATTGATGGATTCGATGATTCCCGCGCTGGAAATAGTGATCGCACCATCAACAATATTGTTGAAAATAACATCAAAATGCTCGCTTTGTTTTTTAGCACCTTTCTGCAATTCCAGATATTTACGTTGTGTCGATCTTTCCTGCAATTGCAGAATCAAAAATCCCAGCCCCAATACAAATAACAATAAAAGAATGGTTATGAAAATACCCTCCAGATGAGACAGAAGCACAAAAGCTTCGCTGGTATCGATTTCCACCGCAATTCCAAAATGCATATCGTTCAACCAGGCCCAGGCCCCCACAACCGGGACGCCACGGTAATCGCGATAACCGTTCACATCGACTCCTCTTTCTCCTGCAAGAGCAGAAACAGCCATCTGAGTGAAGGGGAATTTATGACTTTCCTTCTCGTTGCCTTTAGAAACACTTGAACCCGGATCGCGAATCTCCAATCGCAACATGGCCTTGACACCGGGTTGATCCGGGACAAAACCTTTTGCCTTTAAGTCATCAAGAAAACGACTTTCAGAGATCAAAAGACCTTGAGAATTGAAGGCATACGCCTCGCCCATTTGCCCGGGATGCCCGACTTTTAAAATGGGTGTGAAGTTGGCATCAGGGTGCCGAAGAAGCCCAAGAACAGCAACAACCATTCCATTGTCGTCCTTGACTGGGGCGACGCTCAACTGAACGTATTCTCCGCTTTGCAGAACTCCTTGTTCGTATCGATCCTCTGTCAACCAAAAGGGCAAGGAAACGTCGGACTTTCCTTGCAATGCACTGGCAATGAATCCGCCGTCACGTTTGATGAGATCGTCCTTGCCTACCAACGCGTCTTGATACGCTCCAATTTGAAGCCCTGAAGGGAGGATGATGACAAAACCGATGTCCTTCCTTCTTTCAATCAGCGACTTCATTTGAAGACGCAACTGTGCAAGATTGGGCGACGCCAACAATTGAGTCCTGGATTGGGCTCCGCTGTTGAAATGGGAGAATATGGCCTGAACTTTTTTTCTAACCTCGGGTTCCTGAGCCCAGAATTCCACGTCTGCGATTTCTTTGATTTTCCAGATTTTAAGATTTTCGGTCAATAGATCGAGTGAACTATTGAGTTGTTGCTGGAGGTTGGTTTTGATTTCCGTTTCAACGGTGGTCAAGGTTTTCCACCCTGCCCCCAAAAAAACCAAAATAAAGATTGGGATGAGTAGCCACTGCGATATCGACTTGGAAGTCGGAAAATTGTCGAATGATTTTTTCGGATTGTTCAGGAGGTCATTCATCGTCAATTAAAAAAATTACCATACATTAATCAACAAACGTATCTCTAATGCGGAGAATCTCTGGCAGTATTTCTACAAACTTGTCAACCAGATCGGGATCAAAATTTTTCCCTTTATAGCGTTGGAGAAAATCCAAAGCCTCTTCAACCGGCCATGCTTTTTTATAGGGACGCGCAGAAGTCAACGCATCAAACACATCACAAATAGTGACTATGCGCACTTCAATCGGAATTTCTTCGCCCTTAAGTTTATCCGGGTATCCAGAACCATCCCATTTTTCATGATGATGCAGGGCAATGGATTGTGCCAATTTCATGAGCATATTGCCTTTACCATCGAGAATCAGACCGCCGATCTCGGTATGCGTTCGCATTTTCGTCCATTGCTCATCGTCCAAGCTACCGGGTTTGAGAAGTATGCCGTCAGGAATGCCAATTTTTCCAATATCATGCATAGGACTGGCGTTGAGCAGAAGTTCACACTCCTCGGAACTGAATCCCACTTCGCGTGCCAGAGCCGCCGAGAAATGACTCATGCGCAAAACATGCATCCCCGTCTGATTGTCCCGATATTCTGCCGCCCTCCCCAATTTTCGAATGACTTCCAGGCGGGTCTCATTCAATTCTGCAGTCCGTTGCCTTACCTTTTCTTCTAAATCTTCATTCAGCATCCGGGTTTCCACAAGATTACGTACCCGGCAAATGGTTTCCAGCAAATCTATCGGTTTGGTTAAAAAGTCTCTGGCCCCAAATTTCAATGCCTTCAGCCGAACCTGCCTGTCGCTGGAAGCTGTCAACACTAAAACCGGTATGTAGCCCCCCTGCTCCACTACATTGAGTTGTTCCATCACCTGAAAGCCATCCAGATGCGGCATATTTATGTCCAAAAGAATCAAGTGAGGTCGAAAATCCTTGTACAATTCAAGAACCTCTCGCGGATCAGTGAGCGATTTTATACGAGTAAAGCCTTCTCTTTTCAAACCCTCTTCCAGTAAGACAACATTGTTGGGTTCGTCGTCCACAACCATTAAGCGAGCGGATAAAATTTCTTCGTTAGATAGCATGGTATTAAAAACTGTTCTCAAGGGTTCATTTCTTGAAAACTGCGCATGAAGACAGGAGGTGCTTGTTAAAATATTTTTCAGTCATTCACCGAATCGATTGGCTCGGTGAAATACGATGTCTGATTTTATATCGAACAAGCTTTGGTTTCAAAACCCCATTTTCATAGATAGGCATGAGTAAAGCAACTGTTAAAAAACCAAGCCCTGCTTTTCTACCAGGCATTACCTTATATAGTCTTCCTGATGATTAAAGATTCTTGAAAAATAGATGATCTTTAGGTAGCGTAGCTTATGTCCTTCATACAAAAAAAATCATCCATAGACGCCACAACCCGATTTTTTCTTAAAATCTGCTTCTTCAGCACGTTTCTCTCGCTCAGCTTTTTTCCAGACAGCGTTTCGATGGCTCTGTCTCCTTTGGGAGGACCCGATCGACCTATCCGCATGATGTTTGTACCCTCTGGGGACAGTCAGGTCATTTTAAAAGGCGGTCAGGAAATTGCCTCATTGTTACAAGCCGAAACGGGACTGCATTTCAAAACCTCTGTCGCAACCAGTTACGCCGCCGTTGTCGAAGCCATGGGTGCCGGGCAAGTCGATGTCGGCTGGCTTGCGACTTTCAGCTATGTCATGGCCAAGGAAAAATTCAACGTTGATCTGTTGCTGATTGTCATGCGATTTGGCAGTCCCTTTTACAGAGGCCAGATCATGGTGCGTGCCGATAGCAACATCAAAACTCTTGCCGATCTGAAAGGTGAGACTTTCGCCTACGGCGATCCCGCATCCGCATCCGGTCATCTCTACCCCAAAGCTCTCCTTCGATCCAAAGGACTGGACCCCGATATTTTATTCAAGAACAGCATTTTTGCAGGTTCGCACAATGCAGTCGTGCTCAGTCTCTTAAAAGGCCGTGTCTCTGCAGGGGCCGCTTATGACGACGCACGGGCGGCTGTCGCAGACAGTTATCCGGATGTTTTTGATAAAATTCGCGTCATCGCCTACACCAGTGAAATCCCCAATGACACGGTTTCTGTACGAAATGATCTGGACCCGGAGTTGAAAATCAAAATAAAAGAAGGACTGAAACGTTTGGCTCGCACTCCTGTCGGCAGTAAAGTGTTGAAACAGGTTTACGGCATCAGCGGACTTGCGGACCTCGATGCACTCTTTGACCCCGTCCGCAAGGCCCGACAATTTCTGCAACCGAAGGAAATGCAATGATATGTATTTTTCTGTGGTCCCATCCATCCCAACATCAGCCATTGCCCTGTCTCTCTGAACTAAAATGATACGTATTGAGAATTTATCCAAAATTTATTCCGACGGGACGGTGGCCTTAAAAAATATTTCATTTCAAATTGCCCGAGGCGAATTCATCACGGTTTTAGGGAAAAGCGGTGCAGGGAAATCAACTTTATTGCGATGCATCAATCGGCTGGTTCAGCCTTCATCAGGGAAAGTATATATTTCCGGCGAGGAAGTTTTAGGCAACAATCCCAAACAATTAAAAAAGATGCGCAGAAAAATGGGGATGATTTTTCAGAACTACAATCTGGTCAAAGAAAGCTCAGTCTTGACCAATGTCCTTGCTGGAAGGCTGGGCTATCTTTCCAGCGGAGCCAGTTTGCTCGGACGCTGGAGCGAAAATGACATCCAGTCGGCCTTAGGTCATCTCAGCGATCTTGGCCTTGCTGAAAAAAGTCACAGCCCTGCCGGAACTCTGAGCGGTGGCCAAAGCCAGCGCGTCGGAATTGCCAGAGCACTCATGCAAGAACCGGAAATCATTCTCGCCGACGAACCCGTTGCCAGTCTCGACCCCGAAACGGCCCGATCCATCATGGAAATTTTACGTGATATCAATCAAAAAAAAGGAACTACCCTGATATGCAACCTGCATCAACCCGCTCTCGCTGAAGAATTTGGGACAAGAACCCTGATTCTCGAAAACGGAGAACTGATTCCTGACGAAAAACGAAAAAACCTATAGAAAACTGTTTTTTTGGACGATGAATAAAATTGAGAAGCTCATTGAAACTAGAAAATTCCCATCTCAATGAGGTACAATAGGGAAACTTTTATTTTGCACACAACAATCGGCCCGTATGCTGATCGGAAATCCACTGATTCGTCATTACATTACCATCCTCCCTCAGCATTGAATTGGCCAAACCGGAGTACACTGTTTGTTCGGTGAGAATTTTCTGCGTTTTGCAGTTATCAGGAGGCCGCATGGCTCAATCCATTAAAATTACCATTCCCAGCGATCCACGCTATTTATGCGTCAATCGCAAGACACTCCAGCAAATACTGACTCTCTTTGAATTGCCGGAAGAGTTGACGGGTCAACTCGCCTTATGCGTGGACGAAGCCTGCTCAAATGTAATCAAATACGGATACGAAGGCGAAACCCACCATACGATAGAAATTTCCTACACAATAGACAATGATGTCTTTGAAGTGAATATTCGAGATTATGGCAAGCAATGCGACACCTCCACATTTCAGCCGCGTTGCCTTGATGACGTCAAGCCGGGTGGGTTGGGGACATTTTTCATCAACAAAATCATGGATTCTGTCAGTTATTGCACTCAGCGTGAAAAGGGGACTCTGCTCACAATGACTAAAAATTTAAAACCGCACATGGTCGATCATAAAGAAAAGGATGATGCATGAAGGTCAATTTGCATTCAGAGGAAAAAGAAGGGGTGGTCACCGTTTTTATAGACGGCGAATTTGACATGGCCGCTTCACCTAAAATCCGTAACTTTCTGGCACCTCTGTTTCATGAAAACAGTCGCTCTATTATCGTCGATCTTTCCAAAGTTCCTTACATAGACAGCTCAGGAATCGCCACGCTCGTGGAAGGTTTGCAATGGAGCCATTCCAAAGGTAAAAAGTTTCGCCTGACTCAATTGAGCCCTACGGTGAAAGACGTTTTCGAAATTGCCCGGTTGCTGACCGTCTTTGAGGTTTTCGACACCATCGAAGACGCCCTGCAAGGGGTTTAAAAGTTGTTTTAAAAATCGCCTGGTTGCTGAGACAGTCTTTGAGATTTTCGATACGCTCGAAGGCTTTGCAAAGGGTTTGAGGAAAACCAATTCGTGAGATTTTTTTTTGGCTTCATAGGACACAATGCTTTTCAAGCCTGGGCGGTCGCTGAGAATTTCTTTAAAGAAATCAGCGGCATGTATTACCTCACCCGGGCGACTTTCTATTGTACTTTCATCGAGCCATTCCGCGGCAAACCCAACAAGTGGAAACCCATCTGGACGCAGATGGAGGAAGTCGGTGTCAAATCGACCACCATCGTTTTTCTCGTATCCTTTCTCATCGGCGTCATTCTCGCTTTCCAGACCGCATCGCAATTGGCCCGACTGGGAGCTTTGGACTTTGTCGGTGCTTTGGTGGGTGTTTCCATTACAAGAGAGTTGGGACCCCTCATGACAGCCCTGGTCATGGCGGGTCGAGTGGGTGCCGCCTTCACCGCAGAAATGGGCACGATGAAAGTCTCTGACGAAATTCTGGCACTGGAGACGATGGCACTCAATCCGGTCAAGTTCCTCATCACCCCGCGCTTCATTGCCATTCTCGTTATGTTGCCCTGTCTGACCATTATGGCGGATTTGATGGGAATCCTGGGTGGGTTTCTCATTGGCATCACAACCCTGGGCATCGACCCCATCGCCTATTACGACCGATCCATAGAGGCAATGGTCATTAAAGATGTCGTCACAGGACTCATCAAAAGCGGAGTCTTTGCCGTTATCATAGTGATGGTCGGGAGTTACATGGCCTTTATTATCGAGGGCGGGGCTGAGAAAGTCGGTGAAAACACCAGAACTTCCGTCGTCGTTTCGATGATTCTGATCATCATTGCAGACCTGATATTCACCTCATTATTTTTCTTTGTCACCTGAATAAATAAAATGATAAAGGTAAACCATCTACGCAAAACTTTTGGAGAAGGTGATAAGAAGCTGATCGTTCTCGACGACTTCAACGCCCATTTTGAAAGCGGGCAGATCACCTCCATCATTGGCGGAAGCGGGAGCGGAAAAAGCACCGTCCTGAAACATCTCATTGGCGTTTACAAACCCGACTCGGGAGATATCATCATTGATGGTGACCCATTGGTGAATTCTAATCGCGAGACTCTGGTTCGTATCCGCAAAAAATTTGGCATCATGTTCCAAAGCGGTGCCCTGTTCAACTCGCTGACGGTTGAAGACAATGTCGCATTGCCACTTCGCGAACACACGGAGTTGAACGAAAATACGATCAAAATCATGGTGAAAATGAAACTGGAAATGGTGGGACTGAGAGGAGCCGAACATCTCAAACCCGCACAACTTTCCGGGGGTATGATCAAACGCATCGCTCTGGCCCGCGCCATTGCACTCGATCCAAAAATTGTTTTTTACGATGAACCGTCTGCCGGACTCGACCCTATTTCCATAGGGGTGATCGACAAGCTGATCGTCGATCTCAGCAAAAAGATGCGCATCACCTCGGTCGTCGTCACGCATGAAATTCCCAGTGCCATGAGAATTTCTGATAAAATCATCATGCTCTATAAAGGAAAAATTATAGCCGCCGGATCACCGGAAGAAATTCGCAATAGTGAAGATCCCCGCATCCAGCAGTTCATCAATGGAAGCCCCGACGGCCCCATTCCCTTCAGTAAATCACAAAAGGACTACGGTGAAGAATTGAAGGAAATGCGGTTTTCATGAAGGCTGTCGGCCCAATCCGGTGAAGAACCATTGGTTTGTAAAGAATCACAAGCAGGCATGAATTTTGGCAGGACTCATTAAAAGGAACCACCTGATATGGAATACAAATCTTCCGAAGTGAAAGCGGGAATGTTCATCTTCTTCAGCCTGTTGGTGCTGGTTGCGATGATCTTCACACTCGGTAATTTGAAAGATATGTTTCATGAAAAGAAAAAGCTCCGCATTCTTTTCAAATTCACTGGCGGGCTGGACATCGGCGCACCGGTGCGCTACTCCGGTCTCGACGTGGGTAAAGTCGTTGGCATCGAACTGGAAGACGCCAAAACCGACGACGGACTCGACCGCGTCGCGGTGCTGACCGAAATCGATCCAAGCATCATCGTCAAAAAAAATTCCGGGGCATCCATCAAAACCTCCGGCCTCATGGGCGGAATGTACATCGACATCCGTTCGGGAACTCGCAATGCAGAACCTCTGCCCAATGGCGAAGCTCTCGTAGGACAAGAGTCTTTCGAATTTGCCAAAATTGGCGACATGATGAGCGAAATCGTCTTGCAAACATCACGTTTCATAGACATCACCGACCACCTCGTTGCCGACTCACGCGAAACACTGAAACTGGTTCAAGGCTCCATTGGAAATTTCAATTCAACCCTAAAGAAAAATCAGCCCAGCATCCAAAACAGCATTGAAAATTTCGCAAAAGTTTCCACCGAACTGGCGTCCATTTTAAATGAAAATGGTGACGCCCTGCGTAAAACCATCCATCATGTTGCGTCCAGCACGGGCGAAATTGACGACATACTCACGACCCAAAAAGACGACTTGCGCAAGACCCTCAGCCATGCCGCTTCGGGAGCCGAAGGACTCGACCATATCGTGACCGCCAATGGGAAAAATATTGAAACCATCATCGCGCAAACGCTTAACCTTACCCACGAGATGGAAAACCTGTTGGCAGACAATCGGCCCGGACTCACTAAGCTGATCAGCACTATGGAAACCGATACGCACAAAATCAGCACCAACATCGATTCCGCCACGGGTAATCTGGAGAAAACTCTGGTGCAAGGCTCTAATATGCTTGCAGAAAATCGCCGGGATATAAAAGAGTTGATCAGCAATCTGCGTACGACTTCAGAGGACATGAAATCTCTGGTTGCAGAATTGCAAAGAAATCCCTGGAAACTGGTGCGAAAAGGCGATGAACCCGAACCCATCAAAACACCGTACCTGCCCCCCATCAGCGGACAAAAAGAACTGCGTATGCAACGGCTGGACAAACTGAGCTCGGACAACTGAAAGATGCAAACTCACTGAACTGATTTTATGTTTTTTAAAATACATCTCAAAAATAAAGCACGAGGAATGATCGCACTGTTGGCGTTTGCCAGTTTCGCTTCCGCCTGTGTCACTGTTCCCGCACCCATCGAAAGTCATTACAATCGCGGTGTCGATCTTTACGACCAGAAAAAGTATGCAGACGCCATCGAGGAATACAAGTTGGCTTTGAGAGAAAATCCCGACAATCTGTTCGCCAGGTTCAATCTTGCGGTGGTCTATCAGGACTTAAAGGAAGATGACTCCGCTCTGCGTCTTTATCGGGAAATTCTGGCAAAGACCGAAGACACCCATTCGCGCATCAACATCTCCAGCATCCTTTACAAAATGGGAGATAAGGCAGGAGCGTTCAAAGAGCTGGAGCAAGCCGCGAGTCACAATCCCGACAATCCCAACCCACTCAGCGTCTGGGGCAACTACCTGCAACAGGAAAACCAACTGGATCAAGCATTGGGAAAATATAGCGCGGCTGTAAAGATCGATCCCAAGCACGCTCCAACCTGGAATAGAATGGGTACCGTATACACACTGAAAAAGGAATACGACTCCGCATTTGAGGCCTATTCCAAAGCCGTCATTCTCGATCCAGCAGAACCCGCATACCTTGAATCTCTGGCGGGAGAATATGAGCGCAGAGGAGCTTTCATGGAATCCGCCAATCTTTTGGAGCAGGCTTCCGTCCAATCTCCTGACCGGGCCGATTTCTATTTCAAGCTGGGATACTTGTACCAGCAAGAGAGATTATATCCCCAGGCTCTCAACCGATACTGGAGCGGGCTCATGATTCGCGACGACGATCCTTCTGTGCACCGAAATCTCCTGGATATCTACCTGAAACTGGCCAACGAAGAAAAATACAAACTTGAAAAAATTGAAAATCAAGGTTCCCTCGCAAAAAAAATCCCCTGAATCAACCGATATGGATCTTTTTACATTAATAATCATCTTTATACAGTGAGGCAAGTTACAATACAGTCCTGCCCTCACCGAATTTGCTCTGTTTGATTGGAGAAACCATTTACAATACCCTTGCACTTTATTCATTCTTTAAATTTATATCTCAATGAAATTATACAGTTGGAACGTAAACGGCATTCGCGCCGTTTACAAAAAAGGTTTTCTCGATTGGTTTCGCCTGCTATCCCCCGATGTGCTCTGTCTCCAGGAAGTCAAAGCCATGCCCGAGCAATTGGGAGGCTTGATAGAAGAGTTGGGTGACTATCATTTAGTATGGAACCCTGCCAAACGCAAGGGCTACAGCGGAGTCGCCACCTTCTGTAAAACAAAGCCCCTCGCAACTCATCTGGGAATGGGTATCGAACGTTTCGATATTGAAGGACGAATCATTCGACACGAGTTCAAGGATTTCGATCTCTTCAATGTCTACTTTCCGAATGGCACCAGTGGGGAAGAGCGTTTGCAATACAAGATGGAGTTTTATGATGCCTTTCTGGACCACTGTCAATCTCTGCGTGCCAAGGGTAAAAAACTGGTCATCACCGGCGATGTCAACACCGCGCATCAGGCCATTGATCTGAGGAATCCCAAAGCCAATTCAAAAAATTCGGGTTTCCTGCCGGAAGAACGGGCCTGGATGGACAAATTCATCTCTCACGGCTACGTGGACACTTTTCGCATGTTCCATCCAGACGAACCCGATCATTACACCTGGTGGAGTTACCGTGCCAATGTGCGCGCCAAAAATATCGGTTGGCGCATCGACTATTTTTTTGTCACTGAAGACCTCAAAGAAAAAGTGGACAATTCTTTCATCGAACCCTTCGTCTATGGTTCGGATCATTGTCCCATTGGTCTTTCGTTGAATGCTAAATAAAACATTTTAATACACTCAATTTTCTGCACTCTTTATCGAGTGCTTAACAAAGGATAATCATGAGCTTCGAACTCAATCAAACCTATTTCGGATTCAAACTTCTGCAAAAAGAAACCATCGACGAACTGAACTCTCTGGCCCTTCGGTTTGAACACGAAGTCACCGGTGCCCGCGTTCTGGTTTTAGAAAATGACGACGACAACAAAGTGTTCAGCGCGGGTTTTCGCACACCGCCGGCAAATGATCGCGGCGTCGCGCACATACTGGAACACAGCGTCCTCTGCGGATCACGCAAATACCCGGTCAAGGAACCCTTCATGGAATTGATGAAAGGAAGCTTGCAAACATTCCTCAATGCCATGACCTTCCCGGACAAGACACTCTATCCCGTAGCCAGCCGGAATAAAAAAGATTTCTTCAATTTGATGGGAGTTTATCTCGACGCCGTTTTTTACCCTGAAATCTCCGAAAATACTTTCAAGCAGGAAGGCTGGCACTATGAATTAGCGGGTGCCGACAAGGCTCTGGAATACAAGGGTGTTGTCTTCAACGAAATGAAGGGCGTATTCTCAAGTCCTGAGAGCATCCTCGACCGTAGCCTCGCGCATTCCCTGTTTCCAGACACGATATATGGTTTTGAATCCGGTGGAGACCCCGACGCTATTCCCGACTTGACTTATGAAGAGTTCAAAGAATTTCATCGGAAATATTATCATCCCTCAAACAGCTATTTATTCCTGTACGGCAACGGCGACACCTCGGAATACCTGCAATACCTGCAAAATGATTATTTAAAAGACTTCAAAAAAATGGATGTAAACTCTGCCATTTCCCAACAAGCACCCTTCGCAGAACCGCGTCGCATTCAATTCAACTACCCCGTCGCGCTTGAAGAATCTACCGAGAAAAAAACTTTTTTTATTGTCGGTTATCGACTCGGTCTGGCATCCGACCAGGAGCATTGTCTCGGTTTCAGCATATTGAGTCACTTGCTCATGGGCTCATCAGCCTCCCCTTTGAGAAAAGCACTGATGGATTCCGAGCTGGGAAGCGAAGTCATTGGTGGTGGATTCGATGACAATCGTCTCGAAACTATTTTCGCAGTGGGAATGAAAGGAACTGCTCCCGAGCATGAAAGTAAAATATTAGACATCATCCAATCCACACTCAAAAAGCTGGCAGAAGAAGGCATTGATGAGGATATGATTCTTTCTGCTGTCAATTCTTACGACTTCAAACTCCGCGAAGCCAATTTTGGTGGATTTTCAAAAGGCGTGGTCTACAACATGCAATCCATGTCGTCCTGGTTGTACGACGCAGACCCGCTGATGCACTTGCGTTACAACGACTTGATGGAAAAAATCAAGCAAGAGTCTAAAAACGGATATTTTGAGAATTTGATAAGAAAAGGTTTCCTGACTAATAATGACCAAAGTCAAATCGTGATGATTCCAGAGCCTGGTCTCTCTGCAAAACAAGCGAAAGAAATAGAAAAAAAATTACAGGATATCAAATCAACTCTGGGTACAAAAGAGATCGACCGCTTGATTAAGGAAACTCAACGCTTGCAAGAATTGCAAGCGACACCCGATTCACCGGAATCCCTTGCGACCCTTCCGCAATTAGGGCTAGAAGACATCCCGCATGAAAGCGAGCGATTCCCCAATGAGCAAAAAAAGGAATCGGGACCCAGAATTTTATTTCACGACTTGTTTGCCAACCAAATCGCCTACACGCAAATAGGATTCAACACCGAATGCGTTCCCATGGAAAAACTTCCCTACCTGTCCCTGCTTGGCACAATGATTATGGGAATGGGCACCAACAAACGCGACTACGTCGCCATGTCTCAGCGCATGGGAATTCATACCGGAGGGATTCGCCCCTGGCACTTTACCAGTGCCACAACATCCGACCGTCACAATATCACTTCGTATTTGTTTTTTGGCGGGCGTGGATTGATGGGAAAACTCGACGACCTGTACGACGTTATCACTGAATTATTGGGCGAGTACAATTTTGACAATTCCAAACGGTTGGTAGAATTGATCCGCAGTGCCAAGTCGGACATGGAAGATTCTCTCATTCCCCACGGCAATCAATATGTGCTGTCCCGACTGCAATCGTATCATTCACAATTGGGACGTTACAATGAATTGACCGACGGCATCAGCAGTTACCATTTTCTGGAAAAACTTCTCGAGCGTGCCGAACAAGATCCTGAGTCGGTTGCCGAAGAATTCCGAAAAATCGCTAAAATGATATTTTGTCAGGACAATATGCTGGTCAACCTGACCGGAGAAGAAAAAGACTATGCTCGTTTCGAAGGGAAGACACTCGCTCTGGCCAGTATCTTCCCAAAATCTGCGCCTCTCGTCAGCGAATTGATTTTCCCCGATCCTGCCGTCAACGAAGGATTCATGTCCGCAAGCACGATTCAGTACGTCGGTAAAGGAGCTAATCTTTACGATCTGGGTTATGAATACTCTGGGAAATGGTCCGTATTAAAATCTCTGCTCAGTGCATCCTATTTATGGGATCGCGTCCGAGTACAAGGTGGAGCGTACGGGTGCATGAGCTCTTTCGATGCTTTGACAGGGGACTACAGCTTCGTTTCCTATCGAGATCCCAATCTGGAAGAAACATTGAAAGCCTATGACGAGACCGCACAATTTCTCTCTAAGCTCGATTTATCGAAAGAAGAACTGACCAAAACGATCATTGGCTGTGTCGGACGCCTGGACCCACCTTTGAGTGCCGATCGTAAGGGAAGCATTGCAATGGTTGAGCAGTTGACCGGAAAAACATACGAATTAAAGCAACAGCGTCGCGAAGAACTGCTATCGACCACACTTGAAGACTTGCGTCGATTTGCACCTCTCTTCGAACAAATCCGTGACAAGGGGAAAATCTGCGTGATCGGCGGTGAGGATAAAATTAAGAAATCTGAATCTCTATTTGGCAGGCTTGAAAAACTGATTCAGTAAAAAAGGAAGTACTTTTCAACGTTCTCATTTCCCTAACCAAAGTTTCTGACGGAATCGGGCAGAGGAAGGTCTTCAAAAGCTTTCCGCGTCATCCCGTAATGCTTGTAAAACAGCTGAAGATTGTCCTGGGCTTTCTTCGCCATTTCCTTTTTTCGCTGTTTTTGGAAGAGCAGGTCAGCGATGATCATATTGGAAATCGCATTTTTTCCAGAATCAAAATCGTCGTAAAGGATACTGAGCCAATAATACGCTTCTGCATGGTCAGGATTCAGATTGATCGTTTTTTTGAAAGACTTTACGGCTTGATCGTGTTCCTTAAAAAAAGAATGAAGCCGACCCAGATTGAAGTGAATTTCTGGATCGTGCGGATTGTACTTGGACGCTGATTCGTATTCCCTGACCGCAGATTCATTATCCCCAAGCTGTTCATAAACCCAGCCCAGCTTTTCCCGTATCTCAGGATCTTCTGGATCGATCTTTTTCCCATTGTTCCATTGTTGCAAGGCCGGCTCCAGCTTCCCCGATATCGCCAGGAGGCTACCCAAATTGTAATAGGCCTTGACATTTTCAGGGTTCCACTTCAACGCTGCTTTGTATTCCTTGAGTGCCAGATTGCGTTTCCCCTGTTCCTGATAAGCAACACCAAGATTGCTATGTGCTTCTGAAAAATCTGGTTTGATTTTTAGCGCGGCCTCCCATTCCGATACAGCCTCAGGAATTTCTTTCTTCTTATAATGAGCAATTCCCAGATTATTGAGAGTGCTGGCTTTGTCGGTACCACGCTTTTTGGCAATTTCCAAGTAGCTGATCGCAGTGGTGATTCGGTTCAATTCAAGATTGACCGTACCCAGATTGATCAAACTGATGCTATCTTTATTGTCGAGTATGAAGGCCGTCTTGAATTCCTTTTCAGCGTCACCCAACAATCTTTGATTGTAATAAATCAGGCCCATACCCTGATGAGAGAGCATATGGTCCGCGTTCATTTTCAAAACCTGAGTGAATTCTTCCTGGGCTTTGTCGTATTCCTTTAAATCCAGATAAGCTTTGCCCAACGCATAACGCAATTCTGGATCTTGAGGATTTTTGTTCATCGTACGGATCAAATCCGCAATGATCTCTTGAGGTGTCTCCGGCGCACATCCTGCCATGGAAACAAAGAAAATCAGGAAAGATAGAATGGTTCTGAAATGAGACATGCCGTCTCCCCCATTCAAGGGTGGGTTAATGCAGATTCGGAACTAAAATGGAATTGAGGCACTCGCCCAGCTCATTAAAACGGACGGGAAAAATCCAAAGAAAATAATGGCCGTCGTGCTTGCTGTGATGAGGGCCGCCATGCCTCTGGAAACTTCGACAATTTGCACACTTTCATCTTCATGAAAATACATCAGAACGATGATACGCAGGTAAAAATAGACGGAAATGACTGTTGCAATCGCCGCCAATATGGTCAAAAGCACATAGCCCTGATCGATAGCCGCTGTGAACAGAAAAAGCTTCCCGAAAAATCCGGCTGTGGGCGGGAATCCTGCAAGAGACAACATAAAAAGGCTCATCGCTCCAGCCAGCAGAGGGTTCTTTTTGGCCAAACCTTTAAAACGGTAGATGGAATTTCCTTCTTTCCCCTCGCCTTCCATAGTGAACACAATGGCGAAAGCTCCCACATTCATGAACAAATAAATGGCAAGATAGAAGATCAATCCAGCGATACCGTCATTACTGTTGGCAACAATACCAATCAGCAGATAACCCGCATGGGCAACACCGGAGTATGCCAACAATCGTTTGAGATCATTTTGAAAAATCGCTGCAATATTACCCACAAACATGGTGATCACTGAAATACCGAACAGGATAGGCATCCACACTTCCTGGATATCCTGAAATGCTGAGAAGAAAACACGTGCTACCAATGCGAATGCCGCCGCTTTCGTAGCCACAGACATAAATCCGGTGATCGGTGTCGGTGCGCCTTGATACACATCCGGCGTCCATGAGTGAAAAGGAACCAACGATACTTTGAAGCCCAGGCCCACAAACATCAGAGCCATCCCCATATACACAAGAAGATTGTGACTGTAGGGATTGCCGCAATCGATGCCTTCACAATGCAACAATCGCCCTATGAGGCGAATCTCTGTCGTTCCAGTGCCGGCATAGACGAGAGCCATACCGTAAACCAGGATGGCAGATGCGAAAGCTCCTGTGAGCAGATATTTAACGGCAGATTCTTGTGACGCCGCGGTGGCCCAGCTCAATGGAGGAGCGGTGGATGGACTTTCGGTGCCAGTACCATGTTTGGCAGAAAATCCACACAAGATGTATAATGAAACTGAAAACACTTCGAGGGCAACAAACGCGGTGATCAATGTCCCCGACTTGGCCATGAACATCATGCCCGCGACAGCAGTCAATACCAGACAGAAATATTCTGCCTTATTTTTATGATCGGCTTGCGGGTAACGAACCGAACCCGCCATGGCAAACATGGCCATGATCAAAAATATAATGTTAAAAATCTGCGAGAATCGGTCATGAATCAACGAAGCACTGAACATTTCCGGATTCACAGCACTTTCCGCACCGGGTGCCGAAATCCAAAGGGATATCGAGAAAAATAACGCGACGCAAATCCCCCCCATAGCCGCTCTGGACAGGTATTCGTTCGTATCAAATGATTGTTTCAATCCAATCAACAATAGAAAAAAAGCCGTGAATAAAATAGTTAATTCCGGGCCCAGGGCAATCCAATACATGTCGGAAAAATCGATATTAAAATTCATGCAACCATCGCTAAATTAGGAAAGTTCGTGTTCAAAAGCTCTATATGTAGTAAATTTCTATAGTATTTCACATCTTTTTTCAAGGGAATGTTTGTATTTCGCTTTGCAAAGGGAAATTCATGACTGCGTTGATTTACTATCTCGCTTTAGTTATCTTCAATATTACAGGGTCAGGCGTACTCAAAATTAAGTGATCACATTCATGCAGGTCTGCAATTTATGAAATACCTGCTCATCAGGCCATTGTGCCAAATACGAATAATATGAAATATCCTATTTGTCTCCTTCGACTCATCCTTCCTTTCCCTCTTCTTATGACTTTGGGAAACTCTCTGGTGCTTGCAGAGGAAAGGGAACCCTTTCACACGCCCATCCTTGTCACTGCAAATCCGGGACAGAATTTTGCATCTTCTGTTTCAGCAGATGCTCGTAGAATGGTCTATGTATCCGACCGTTCGGGCAATCTGGATTTGTGGTTGAAAGAATTGAGTCCCGGACTGCCTAGCCTCGACCGACGTCTGACTTTTCATGGCACCGAAGACAATTCCCCCGCGGTGAGCCCCGATGGCAAGAAGGTGGCTTTTATTTCCAATAGGAACGACCCTCGTGGCGATGTGTATATTATGGATATTGCCGATTCCTCTTCTTTGCCGGTACCCGTTCGATTGACACAAGAAGATTTGCCCGATTCACATCCGGCCTGGTCACCCGATCAAAAATTCATTTATTTTGCGTCCACCGAGCCCAACGGTCTGGAAAAATCTATTTACAAAATAGAACTGGCCACGGGAAAACGGACCCAGGTCATGAAAGAAGCAGGGCTTGATCCCGCGCTATCACCCAGTGGCTCGCGCCTGGCCTTCGCTCATGATAAAAATATATGGTTAATGGATTTAAAAACTCAGGCCCTGACAGCCATCACCTCTGGCACGTCAATCAACTTATCGCCACAATGGTCGCAGGATGAGAAGCTCATCGTTTTCACTCGCTATGAGGATGATACGAACGGCGACGGGGAGTTGACCATTGACGACAACCCCAATATTTTCAGCGTTGAGTTGTCAAACGGTCAGGCTGGACGCGAAAGACAATTAACCGCCTCAGACAGTTACGACCTGCTTCCCGCTTTTGCAGGGGATCGGATTTTCTACACTGAGCAAACCCAAAATGGTGGAGCCATCAAATCGCTCCCGTTGGAAGGCATTTTCCCCAAAGCGGCGAATTTTTCGGAAGCCATGAATTCGATCAATGAATTGTGCCCACCTGAAAATCTGGCATCGGCCCGATGTGTCCTGATCTACAAAAATACGATTCAGGATTTTAAAGGAGAGAACAAGCTCAACGCCATACGCCTTGCGCTGGCACAGGCCTATCGTGAACTGGGACAAGACAGCTCGGCTCTTTCTATCTTGAATAAAATTGTCACTCTCTACAACGATCAACCCGCTGTTACCGGCTTGTCGCGCATAGAACTGGCTACCTTGTCATTAAAAGCTTCCCTAAATGCTGGACCGCAAGCGCACGAAAAAGCGATCCACGCGGCCCTCATGACCTTGAGCGAAATCGCCAAACAATCGGAACATGCCGTCGTGGCCAAAGCTTATGTCGAGATGGGACGTTTGTATGGTGAATTGAAGGACCCGGTCCGTGCATTGGATTTTTTCGATCGAGTGATCAAGCAGTTTCCCGATCAAAAAATCTATTCTGCCCAGGCCGCTTTTTACAAAAGCAATATCTACAAGCTGGTAGGCGATCGTAAAAGTCTGATCGCATCCTTCGTTGCAGTCATCCGGGATTATTATGATGTTAAAAAATGGCGTCAACAAGCCACTCAAGAGATACTGGATCTTTTTGAGACGCCGCAAACGTTTGCAGAAAAAATCGTAAACCTGCAACAATTGACTCTTGAATACAAAACACTTCCCACGCTGGTCGCGGCAGTACAAAATCGAATCGGTTACTTGTACGCAAAAAATAATGAATCGTTACTGGCAAAAGAAGCCTACAAAACCACCATTGTAAAATACCCCGAAATCGGCGAAGAAGTATTTTCAGCTCAAATGGCACTGGCAGAGATCTACGCCAATGAAGAAAATTTCGACCAAAGCCTGCAAGCTTACGAAAAAATATTTGACGGTTCAGCGAACCTGAAAGAGCGCATCAATGCCGCTCGTAAAGGGAAAATCACAAAATGGATCGAAAAGGGAACCTGGGAGATTCGTGTCAATGAAATCAAACTCGCACGTAAAACTTTCGCTGGCTTGATCGCTTATGCACCCGAAGTCGTAGAAGCGCATCGGGGTTATATTCAAGCCGGAGCGGCACTCAATAAAGTTTCGGATAATATCAATTTTTATCGGGACCGTCTGAAAGCAAATCCCGATTCGGCGGTCGATCATTACGCACTGGGCCTTTCTCTCACCTATTTGACGCCTCCTGATCTGAATCAGGCTGAAAAAGAAATCGGTACGGCACTCTCCAAAGATGCCGTGCAGTTATTTTTTCATCAAACTCTGGGCTGGCTCTATGAGCAAAAAGAGCGCGACATCAAAAATAAAGGTTATCTGGAGCGGGCCATTCATGAATACGAAATCGCCCTTATGCTGAGTGAGGAAACAGGGAATGTTCAAAACACCGCAGACCTGCACTTGAATCTGGGCAATGCGCATTACCTCCTGAACAATCATCAGACGGCCTTGTATTATTATCGCAAGCGATCGGATCAACCCTTTTACATTGCCGACCGGGAAGCGATTTATCATCAGCGATTTGGTGAAAGTTCTTTCAAGGTAGGCTTGCAGGACACCGCTATCGTCGAATTCCGCAAAGCCCTCAAGATTTACGAGGAAAAAAAGGATGAGACTCGCATTGCCGAACTCAACGATCGAATCGCCCTTGCCTATCAAGATGCAGGGGACTATGCCAATGCGATAAATTATTTCACACGTACTCTGAACCTCAATCGTGATGCCAACAACACGCAGTCTATTTCACGTGCATTGCGTAATATCGCAAATAATATTTATGCCCTCAGTGAAGAATCTGGTGATAAAGATCCACAAACTCTGCACCAGGCTTTGAGTCATTATTTCGAGGCAGTGGATCTTCTCGGGAAATATGGAACGATCAAAAAAACCAAAGAAAGTAAGGGCTTGATCGGTGTCTCTCTGGAAACCGGACTGGGTGCAAACAGTTCCACAGCCGCTATGGGCTTCGATGAGACCGGTGAAAGAAAGCTCATTTTTCATTACGTAGGTAAAATTTACGGAGATTTTGGACGCTACGATCTTGCCATAAAGAATTTCGAGAATAAGTTGAGTCTTATCCCAAAAGATCTCGATATAGAAAAAAATGTTCCGGTTATTTTAGAAAAAGCCCTCTTACTCAATCAAATCGGCAATTACTACTGGCTCTGGGGCAAACCCGAACAATCGCTTGACTATTTTCGCCAGTCTCACACCTTGTCAATGGCCTTGAACAATCACTGGGGCTCCTGGGTCAACGCCGCCAATATGGGCCAGGTGGTATTGGCTTCAGCACGCAACACTCCTTACAAGGAAATCTCAGGGCAACTCGATTCAGTTCGTTTATTGATGGAAACAACCGATCAAGCCTTTGATGCCGTACCCACTCAAGCTCAACGCAAACACATCGCGATCTTAAAAAATCTGTTGGGTATCATTTATTATTACGAGGCCTTTGCTGAGCAGAACACCCTGCCATCGAACGCAGAGCAAGATCCCGCTAAAAGCCTTTCTCTAGCTCTAGAAAAAGGGGATCGTGTTTTTCGCAATGCACAGCGTTGCATCCAATACTTTGAGCAGGCCCTTGCTGTGCTTTCAGAGCGCGATCCACAGACAGCTGAGCTGTCTGTCATGATCCGCCAGAATCTGAATTTGATACACAACCTGATTGGCACAAAATCACAGACAGAAGTCATCCAACCCCCTGTTCCCTTGCGATGGCAATATCATTTTGTCCAATCTTTATTCAAAGAAGGTGAGGAAAATCTTCAGGCTCTGGAAACAGCAGACCATTTGCTGAGTCAATTGCCGTATTCCCTGATTCCAAAAGATGAGCCATCACTTGCTCTTATGAGTGATTTGTATCGTTCTTTAACAGAAGCATATTTTTCAGCAGGAAAGATGGAACAGTCTCTGATTTTCTCGGAAAAAGGACGACAGTTGCAATTGATTGCTTTGCGACCGGCTCTCGATTTTGAAGATGCAACGCGTGCCGAATATGCAGAAGAAATCAATCGCATTTCAGCAGAAGCAAAAAGAATCTCCGATGCGAATGAGCCGCTTGATGCGATATTCGCAGAGTATTCCGATTTCATGGCAATGGTGAAGGAGGATGTTCCTGAACTGTCCGCAATGTATTCCGCACAAGTGCCGGATCTTGATTTGATTCGGGGATTGCTGGAACCTGGACAAACGCTGATAAAATTCCAATCAACAGGCAACAGCATTCTGGTCTTTGAATTACACGATGAGGATGTGCAAGGAAAACGCATCCCGATGAACAGGGCCTTGTTTGATGCCATTGACCGCGTTGGTCGGCACGGACTATCGCCCAGTCAAGAAGACATCGCCTTGCTTTCACGAGAACTCTTGACACCCATCAGCGAAACGATGAAGACAACGGAGACACTCCTACTTTCCGCCGATGGTGTTTTGGAATTTTTGCCCTGGTCTGCAATGCGCCTTGACGATCATATTTTGATTGAAAAGATGCGTTTGGTTTACTTCTCTTCCTTGTCTCATCTCCGCTTTGCCGAGGCAAAAAATAATTTATACGATTCACGCTTGTTATTAGTCCCTGCCAATAACACTTGCGACGAAACCAGTGACTCGCAGTCCATTCAAACTGATAATGCGAAAGGCATTCCCTCCTATTGCGCTTTAAATAATGAAGGGAACTTCAGTGCGGTGAAAAGAATCCCGCAAAACGATCAGGCCCACAATCAGTTCATGAAAGATTGGAGTCGCTATGGCAGTATTCAAATTGGAGGAACCTCTTTTTTGAATGGCACGTCTGCGGGAAGAATCCGAGTGTCTTCCAATCCCAATGATCTGCAAAGCATCCCGACCCAACAATTGTACACACCCTCGGTAAGCTCGCGCTTGTTAGTGCTTCCCAATATACGTTATGAAATCGATACCAATCTGGGACTGTCACCATCTGCCCCGCTCCTGCACGCGCTCACTTTCAAGGGTTATCCCGGTGTTTTGCTACGTACCGATGCAGAGGATGGACCAACGGATTCGGCTTTCATGAAATCATTTTATCTGAAATTGCGACAGGTCGGCCCTGCCGAGGCTTTACGTAAAACCCAATTGGAATTCGCAAAAAATACAACCCAATCGCTGGAATGGGCCCATTATCGCTATTACGGATTTCCAGAAATGTCGGAAGAAGCGAAACTAAATTTTGCACGCGATCATTTCAAAAAAAATGCCGGGCTGGGTGTGGGCGATTTTAAAAATAGCGATTGGGCATCAGCAATCAATTATTTTGAAAAAGCACTTCTTCTAGCAGAGTATATTCCCGAAAATAAACTGGTTCCCGCTCTGTATCAAAAACTCGCTGAATCTGCCTTTAACATGAAAGATTTCCAGCGGGCGATTGAGTACGAGCAACGTTTGATTCCCATTGCCACCGCCAATAAAGATATGGACGAGCTAGCCCGCATTGAGCGTTTTCTCGGAATTTCCAATTCCTTCATTGAAAACTACCCAACCGCAATCGGACATTTAAAACGAGCTCTTGAGTTGTTTGGGGGAGAAAAGGCATTGCAGGAAATGGCAGAGAGTTACAGCCAATTGGGGCTCGTGGAAGAAAACGCACTGAACTATCAGGAAGCGTTGACTGCTTTTCAGAAATCGGAAAGTCTGCATTCACAATTAAATTCCGAAGTCGACCGCGCAACGGAGTTACGCAGAATCGGCAGGATTTATTATTTGCGACTCAATCAATACAGCGAAGCGGAAGATTATTTCAATCAGGCTCATGCCATATTTTCACTTCAAAACGAGCCCGAAAAAACAGCCGAAACATTGTTGGAGCTGGGACTGATCCATGAAAAGCGTGGCGATTTTGCACACGCGCTTGAGTTTTACAAACAAGGAGAGACTCTTGCCAAAACCAACAATTTGAAAAAAACTTTGTCACGGGCACTGCTTTATCAAGCCAATTCGCACTGGTATCAAGCCGATTATCAAAAAGCATTTCAATTCCAGAAGCAGGCTCTGGACATCGCCAAGGAAGTAAATGACCTGCATCAACAAACTCTGATCTACAATACTTTAGGCTTGATTCACTGGACGCTGAATGACTCGCAAAGGGCTCTCAACAATTTAAATAAAAGTCTTGAGTTGGCTCAAAAGGTTCCTTCATTGACTGAAGTCGCCTCTGCTTACAATAACATTGGGCTTGTTTACCGAAAAGACAAACGCTACGAAGAATCTCTCACCTTTTTTGAAAAAGCCCTGGAATACGACCTCAAGTCGAAATCCAAATGGGGCCAGGGTTACACACATCGCAATATGGGAATGAGTTATCTGCGCCTGGGCAAGTTGGATTTGGCCAGCAAGCACATCGAGCTTGCCATTCAATTGAGCGAGTCGATTGGCAACCAAACCAATCTCGTCAAAGCCCTGCTTGAACGTAGTAATCTATCTCTGCAACATGCTGAGTGGGAAACCGCTGTCATGCAATTTCAAAAAACAGCCGAACTTGCGCAGCGCTTGAATATTCCTGAAGTGTTGTGGCGGGCTTTGAGAGGCGAAGCGTTTTGTCTGGTCCAAATGAAGAAAAGCATGCAGGCAGTTGAAATTTATAAAAAGGCAGTCGCCACGGTTGACCAGATGCGCGCTGAAATCAAAGTCGAGGAATTTCAAAATGGATTTTTAACGGACAAGCAGGAAGTTTATCAGGAACTCGTACTTCTACTTCTGGATCTTGGAAAAGTCGCCGAATCTTTCGACTACGCAGAGCGTTCTAAATCCAGAAGTTTTATCGATTTATTGGGCAATCAAAAGATCAATTTAAAAAACGACGTGGGCCAAAAACTCTACGATCAATTGCAAAGTCAAAAACAATTGATCCGCACCATTGAAGACGATATGACGCAGGCCCGCGAGCAGGCAGACGAAGCAAAAATCAAGAGTTTCTCTACCCAATTGGTTTCCGCCCGCAATTCCTATCAGGATTTGCTGATCGAAGCCAAGGCTTCCAGTCCACAGATATCTAGTTTTGTCACCGTTGAATCCATTGGCTTTGAAAATCTAAAAGTTCTATTGGATGATTCTGTCGCGCTCATTGAATATTTGGAAACCCCAAATGAATTGGTTGTATGGGTAGTCACCAAAGAAAAAATCGACGTTGTTCGCGTGCCTTACAATGAAAAGGATTTGAATGCGCTGATTCATGACTATCGAACCCGGATACAAAAACTGGCTCCGGTGGAGGAAGTCACACTCAAACTCTACGACTTGTTAATCCGCCCGATTGAATCTTTGATTTTGCAAAAAAAGGTCTTGGGAATCATCCCTCACTCTCACTTGCATTATATTTCTTTTGCATCCTTGAACGATGGGAACGCTTATTTATTCGAAAAATGGCCGCTCTTCTATTCTCCAAGTGCTTCGGTTTTGCAATACACCTTCGCGCGAAAAAATCTCAAAAAGGACGGAGACATTCGTGTGCTTGCTATAGGAAATCCTGACCTTGGAGATTTTAATTACGATTTACCTCTCGCCGAAATGGAAGCCAATGCCATCAAATGGGACTTTCCAAAAATCGATATTTTAACTCGGGACCGGGCGAAAGAAAGCTGGATACGCGAACATATAGGGGACTATCAAATCATTCACATTGCTTCCCATGGAGAATTTGACCCCATCAATCCCCTGTTCTCTTCCTTGAAGCTGACACGCGATTTGGCTCAGGATGGCAGTCTGGAAGTGAATGAGGTCTTCTCGATGAAGATCAATGCGGATCTGGTAACCTTGAGCGGTTGTCAAACGGGGCTTGGCGAATTGAGCGGCGGCGACGATGTGGTGGGCTTGAACCGTGCTTTCATTTACGCAGGTACGCATGCCTTGCTATCATCTCTCTGGAGAGTCAGTGACATTTCCACGGCGATTCTCACCAAACATTTTTATAGGAATTATGTCACAGAAAACAAGGCCGAAAGTCTACGCAAGGCGCAGGCATTGGTGAAAACGCTCTACCCACACCCTGCGTACTGGGCGGCGTTCAATCTCACGGGTGATTACCGGTAAGATTTTCTACACAAGTCTAGTTTTCAATCTTTGAAAACGACTGCAAATAATCTATCAAGTCACGAATTTGATTGGGGCTGAATTCCTGAAAAGCAGGCATCGAGGTTCCGGGAATGCCTTTCTCAACTGCTTTTTTCCACCGTTCTTTCCGTTCGGAATTGTTTGATGCTACCGACGTAAAATCTGAGGGTCGGGGATTGAGTCCTTCTGCAATGAAACCGTTACCATCGCCTTGAATGCCATGACAATAAACACATTTTGATTCTTCATATATCAATTGGCCTTCGGAAGCTGGAAGGGGCTCCGGTAAATTTGAAAATTGCTGGTAAGTCTCTACTCGGGTGGTGCAAGCTGTCAATGCCAAAGTAATCGCGACGGACCAACAAAGGAAAAGGGATCGCTTGAGTTTACTATTTTTCAGCTTTGAAGAATGGGGCCGTGCCTGTTTTAAATTCATAATTTCTATGTGTTCAAACCGTTTCTTTTGATTCTTTTGAGTTCCCGCAATTGGTTCTGAATTGTATCATATCCCAAAGTTTAATTCTCTGCTCTGCTCTGCGCTCAGACAGTGCACTGGAAAGTTGATGGATGTCTTAAAAAATCAGGACTGTTGATTTTCTTCAAGACTCTTTTTCCCAGATTCCAAACGTTTTTCTAATTTTCCGCCTTTCCTGAAATAAAATTCAAACGGACGATAGGGCGCATTGTCTGGAAAGATTTCATAGCGTGTCAATAACCAATGAAATAAGGGATGTTGCTTTGGCAGATAATCCGCAACAATCAACAACTCTGGATTATTTCTGATGAGATCGGCCTGTATGCGCGGCATGTATTCTTTGGCCAAGGGGCCACCCATGACAACCAAAGGCCACATCCCTGCCCCACTGGGAATCGGTTTCTCGCTATAAAAGTGAAGCCCTGAATCCAGACCCCAGTTATAAAATGTTTCGTCTTCTTTTAAAACATCATTGATCATCCTGCCGACACGTTGAGTATCAACAAATAAGTTGCCGTATTTTATCAATGCCCATTCTCTACTATCGAGGGAATAATAGCGAATTTGCAGTGCGACCAACAAAATGGCGATCGCCGTTCCCATAGATTTCAATCCCGATGTATTTTCCTGTCCGTTTTCAAAGGCAAGGGTTTCTAAAATTTTCGCCGAGGAGAGGGCGAGAAAAGGGAGCCAGAATTGATAATAATGCGGGAAAAATTTTCCAGGAAGCGCAATCATCAGTGCAATGGAAAATCCATAGCAGGCATACAGCGTGCCTGTTCTGGTAGAATTTTTTTTAAAATTCAGCCCGGCCCCTAGAACCGACAAAACGATCAAGGGGAAAATACCAAACAAAAAATGAGGGAGCAGGTTTTGAGGGTGGATTCCTCTGCGAAGATTTTCACCAATATCACCAGTATAATGCTGCATGAACGTGTAAATATCGTTCCAAAAATCTTCAAAACGACCTGTCGCATAGATATATGCAAACAATCCAGACCAAATGAAAACACCAACTCCAGCTGTGATGCCGGCCTGAAAGATGGATCGTTTGCGGTTTTCAACGCCTCCGGGTGGTTTGACAATGTGCGCTATACCAAGTGCGAGAGCCAATACAAGCACATGGGATTTATAAAGCGAAGCAACGGCTAACAAAACACCCATTCCCATAGCCCGTCTCAGCCCGCTTCCTTTCCCATCATCCCGCAAAATAAGTGCAAACACCCAGATCATGCAGTTATTTATAAACACCTCTGAATTCGGTTGATTGGCCTGTACCATGGGGGCACAAGAGACCAGCACCCAAAATCCAACCGCCCATAATCCCACGCTGGGTCGTCCGCCACCTGCGGTGGCGCAGGCATACACGCCACCCAGTGTTATCAAGGCGGACAGATACCACAAAAAATAAATGGAATTCAACCCAAAGCCCATGACAACTTCGCCGAGTGCGTAAGTCCATTGAATCAGAGGCGTCCGATCGGAAAAAATATCCTGATATAGAATTTTCCCGTTCAGAAGTTCGTGAGCCACTACCGCATGCGTGGTGATGTCTCTCTCAAAGGGCTCATCATAGGTGTGCAGGCGCATGAGCCCCATGAACAGGGCCAACAGAGTGAGTATCAGAAAAACGCGATGCCCTGCATGTGAATTTGAGTTAGGAAGGGCATTCATAAGAAGATGGCTTTCAAAAAAGGGTGATCTTTCTGAGGACTTTTATCACGCCTTGTACGGTAATTTTTTTGATTAATCTTTATAATTTTCCAGAACCCAATAATTTAATTTTCCAGCCTTTTAAAGTACGGTAGCCAAAATCCCCAAGAAATCGCCTCAAAAGAGGATAGGCGTAAGTTTTTGATATGATCTCACGGCGAAATTTATTTTTGTCTGAACTTGAAATAATTTCGGGATGTTTTCTCTCTGCGGGGTTGCTGAGGTCTACCTTGCCAATGGAGTGAGGAATTGCGTAAAACACTCCCTCGAAATAAATCGCATTATAACCAAGGTGCAAACAGAGCTCTATAAATTCAGGTTCGAAATCCAGTTTTCGTAATTCATCTTTGATCATATTCAGAGATGCGCTTTTAATCACACCAGGTATTTTAGAAATCTCATCGGAGGTTGCTCCAACCAAATCAACCTGCCCACTTGTAAAAGGAATGCCATAAAAATTGTTCTGCCATTCAACAATATTGTAACCAGAAATTTGCTCTATTACTGTGGGCATTAATTCTGAAATATTGACGGTCTTGATATAAGTATCCACTGCATTTCGCAGTGTTTCCACATCGTCCGCAATGAAAATACCCGGTGCGTTAAAATCAAATTCCGCATTCAGTACAATCTTCCCATAGCCCTTGGGGATAGCAACAAGTTGAGGGCCATAACTCACGACTTTATGAGCGATCCAGTTGTCAATCTCTATAGGAATCCATTCGGATTTATCTATCGAAGCAAAATATTCGTCAATCTTCTGTTTGACTTCCTCAGTGGTGGCACAAACAAAGACACCTGGTTTATTTTCATATTCAGCAAGAAACCTGGGATCAACATCTCCCATAGATTTTGGGAATCCGTAAATCATTGAGCCATAACCCACCAGTTGATAAGACCCCTTATCTTCGACTAAAAACGGCTTGTTGTAATAATTGTCTATGGTTTCATTGCGGAAATTTGCTTCTTTGTCGTAATCGACTTCTCCGGCTTTTATACAGAATCTGAAATAGTCGCAGGAATAACAAACTTTAGGATCCGAGCGCACCAAATCCCGCACTTTCTGAGCTTCTTTACCGTACCAGATATCTAAAAACTCATTTTTATAAATATTTCCTACCGTAAATTGATAGCAAAGCTCGACGTTGCCGTTGTAATCAATCCTTGCAAATTTAAAAGGAGATCGGCAATTGACGGACATTCCTGGGAAATGCCCATTTTGGTAATAGGTTCTCGCATTGAATGGAGTCCTGGCATTGCGGTTGTTTGACTTGACCAGACTCTCCATGAAATGCGCAGGATAAATATCTTTCAAATCCATCCAAGAACTGTATGCCGCACTGGAGAGTGTGATTTTATATTGTTTCTCAACCACTCTTCTAGCCGCCAACTCTAGCTCTGTCTTTAATTCCACCAAGTCATGATTCAAGCATTCTTCTTGAAGTTCCTTATTCTCATCGCGCAACACCATGGCAATGAAACCCAGATGATCCACGCCGAAATCCTCCCAGAAGTCAACGCTGTCGACGATTTCATGCAAGTTGCTTCTCAAAAGAGTAAAGTTCACAGCAAAAAAAGTATCTTTATTTTCAATACCGTCTTTGAATCTTTTGATCCCTTCAAGAGTTTTTTTAAAATCGGCCCTTCTGCGAATTTTCTCAAAAGTCTCTTTCGTAATTCCATCGAAGGAAAAAATCACATTCTTCCAATTGCAATGGGCGACGTCTTTAACCAGCGACTCATTGAATAACGAGCCGTTGGTCGTCATCTCCAACTTCATCCCTGCATCAGACAGACCTTGAGCGATTTCCCGGAAATGAGGGTGTACCGTCGGTTCATACAACGATCCCAGCAAAGCCCATTTGCCCTCAAGTCCTTTGAGATTTTTAAAAAAATCTGGCCGGATTTTGTTTTTCGTTAAGGTTTCATAACTGACATGACATTGGATGCAACGAAAATTGCACGAATGAATCGGCTCTATCTCCACTATTTCAGGCAAACCAAATTCTTCCAATGGCAATGTATTCAAACTTGTCATATCATTGCTCTCTTCCGGCTGACAGATCCCGCATCTTTCTGTGTTCTGACCGACAAAATTCTTCAATTTCTTTTATTAAATCATCCCTGTAAAATGATTTAATAATGCCAGGATAATCACTGATTTTGATGGTATGTAAATTTATCTCGCCCAAACTAACGGGAACGCCGTATAAGTCGGCACCCCAACCCAGAATATTATAAAAACCAAATACATCTTTCAAAATCGGTTCGTACTTTTCTTTGGACAGCGCATCGTTCAGGCGAATCTTTTCTATGACTTCTTCCAGAGTTTTACCCACAAAAGCACAGGGATGTTTATTGATCTTTTCAACGTTCAACTCAACGGCTCCGAGTCCCATGGGAAGTCCAAAAATAATTTCATCCAATTGGACCAGGTTATAAAAACCGATGCTTTCTATCAGTTCAGGTACTCCCATATGTTGTCCTTGTCTGCAAATCGCTTTGCAATCATCCGGTTAATGTCATATCTATTTTACGGATCGCCTTCCAGGGCGAGGAAACTCTTATAACGCGTGGGTCTTCGTTTTGATCTTTCTGGGTCAAATCCCATTCTCCCAAATTTGCAGGTATGGCAAACACCTGATTTTGAAAAAAAACCAGATTATAACCACGATATTCTAAAAACAACTGGGGAATTTCTGGTTTCTCAATGAATACCGGATTAAAATAATTCTTCACAATCCGCAATCTGACCAGAATTGTCGGGGGCAATATTGACTGTAAGCGTTTATAAATAAGTTTTTTTAAGATTTCACTGAGCAATTCCAGTTTGAATTGCAATGCCATTCCGAACACTAGTCCTTTGGGAAAACCTTCAGGGCCTGTCATCGCGGAATACTTTTTTTCAAACTCTGACCCTATTTTTCGGTTCGCCATTCTCAAGCGAAATATTTCTTCGTTTTCGGTCAGAGGCAACATTCTGCCCGAGCTGAAAGCATCTACGGCAGTCAATGCGTGCAAATCGACATGCGGACGCGTGTTCTCTAGCAACATTTTTACTGAAGGCTTTTGCATGTTCGTTCCAACCGGATCAGGGTGTGCAAAGTGCCACGATGCAATAGAGGGGTCATGCCATTTCTCTTCAAAGCCAGCATTGACCAGTCGCCAGCCAAGATCGTAAGGTCCGCATAAATATCCCGCAAAAGATGCGTGTTCATCAAAACCACCAAAACGAATCGCGTCTTTCTTTGTAACAGACATGCAGGCACCCGCATTGTGGTTCAACGGCCACCACTCCCAATGATCCTCTCTCAATGTCATGCAGTCATTTAAGTCATCGGGGTATAATCTTGAAGTACGCCATTGATGATGCATCAAAACCTGACTCTTTAAATTTTCAGAATCTGGTAACTGAAATGAATTGAGAATGGACTCTATAAAATTTTCAGGATACACCGCATCGCTGTCACACACGGTTATTATATTGCCTTGAGCAACCAAAAGACCCGCGTTATATCCTTTATGTTTGTGATACATTCCTTTTTGGTTGCACACAATCACACAATCGGCTTTTTCCATGACTGCAGGAATCTGACGACGGTACAACTCTACCCAGATCAGTTCGTATTGTTCTCGAGCTACGCTTTGCTTCAACAACCAATCCAGGGTATGAAACCGTTCCCGGCATTCCCAATCCAATAAAATCACAGAAACTTTGGGTCTCGATTTTATTGTGTTCTGTTTTTTTATCTCGAAGACATTCTCGTGCAGGGGCGATCTTCGCCTGCGGGCCATTGATCGTGTCACATCTGCATGATTTAAAACTTTCACTTGTTAGCCGCAATGCCTTTATTAAATGCAGTCTCTAAACCCTGGTTCCATTTTTTCACGGTAAATTTCTCCGCAACATCGCGGCGCGCCTGTTCAATGAGCCGGGTTCTCAAATCTGGTTCGATGATCAAACGTGTCAAAGCCGTTTCTAAATCGGCAACCACTTCGGGATCTGCATCATTCATAGAATCATAATTTTCTCGCAACATACCCAAATCATCCATCCAGGTCACTTTGCCGTTACGACCTTTTACAAGCAACGCATTGTGATTGTCTTCCAAGTACTCTTCCATCCCCCACCCATCGGATGCGATGATGGGGATTCCCATCGCCATCGCTTCCAGAATTGAAACCACGTGAATACGAGCCGCTGGCAGAACATAAATATCCGTTTCTGCCAACAAGAGTTTCCATTGCGCAGAGGGCAAAAATTCACTCAGTACTTCGACATCACAGTCTTGTATGATTTTCGCACATTTTTGCGGCAAATCTTCTGGCAATTGCGCCCGCAATGTCAAATGCAGTTTCCCTGGGAATTTATGAAAAAGAGTACGGTAAGCTTCTAATAAATCGACTCCACCACGTGTATAAAATCCGTTCGCATCCTGGCTCCACGAACTTGTAAATAGTAAATGAACCGTTTCAATTTGATGGCGCTCACGCGAGTGAGAAGAGAAGTCCAAACCTAATGGCGCGTAAGTAACTTTTTGGCCTACCACTTCACTGTCAAATAATTTTGGCAAACAATCGGCAGTGCTCTTCATATGGGTGATGATGCCCAGACAGGATTTTTCTTCCAACAGAATTTGAATGATTTTGAAATAGGATTTATTCTGAAGGGTCAAATCTTGTGTTTTCCCATTATGTATGTAAGGGTAAAACAAGGTCGTCACGTCTTCAATTTCTATGTACCAGGGTCTTTGCCCCAAGGTAAAGGGGACGCTGGGTAAAAACACCGGCTTTTGACTGATCGGCAAAAGTGCTTGCGACGAAAAGTCCCGGGTTTTAATAAATTCCAGAAAGTCTGCCCATGTGATACCTGCTTTCAAACAGGTTCTTGCAAGTTTTATTAAAAAAAACGAGACATACAGGGAACGACAAAAAAACAAACTGGCTTCGAACAGACGATTGACAGGCCCCAGCCATTTACGAAAAATCCACGGAGACTGGATAAAACGATATCCTTTGGGTGGGTTGTCAATATGGGAAAATTGAGGATGCGAACCACAGCGTCCAAACTTTTTAAACACCGGCAACCAACCGGCGTATTCGATTTGGATTAAGCCAATGGCACTGTCTATGGAAGATTTAACTTTTGACAACGACTTGCTGGAAAATATTGCCGAGCTTTCTCTTTTTTCCTTTTTCTCCAGATCCCACGCTCCCAATTCTCGCGGGATACCATAAAACACGCCACGATACCCCACTAAACTGTGATCTTTATAAATGCCGATCAAAGCTGGAGCGTGTACGGACGATCCCAACAAAGCAATTTTTCCTTCTATTTCTTGCGTTGTCAGTCCAGAAAAAACGTAAGGCAAATTTCTTTCTTGTGGATTGGATAAATCGATGGGACCTGAGAATTGTGGGAAAGCATAATATTTTCCGTCAAACCGGATGATATGAAAAAAATTCTTGGTATCAATCAATTCCTGGCCCGGAAGCAATCTAACTTTTTGATCGATGAGCTCTTTCAATTCATCCTGAGTTACGGCGTATAAGATGGCTTCATTTTCGCGCTCCACATCTTTATGTAAATTGACAGCACCCAGCGACTGAGGAATCGCGTAAAACATGTGACAATATTTTATGAGATTGTAACCTTTGCAAACACTCAAAAGCTTTGGAATATATGGGGTGGGACCAGCCGCAAGAATCTTTTCGTCCAACTCCGCTTGTGTTTTTGCGGTTAGGATACCGGGATGATAACGTTGCTTTTCCTGATTGAGGTCCACTGGTCCCAAAACTCGTGGCAGTGCGTAAAGCTGGCTTCCCCAGGGCAAAATATTATAATCGAATTCTGGAACGGGCTTTTCGCCTTCTCCATTCAAAGGAGACAACACTTTCTTGATACGGTCACGGTATTTCTTTAACCGCCGGTATCCCGATTCGCCGACCAGCTTCCGCAAGCGCGGATAGGCATAAAATATATGATTGTAAACGGTACCGCCATCTCCCAATAGGACCTTTTCTTCAATCAGAGCGGTGACAACGCTCTCATTGTCACCAACCAAAATAGCCGCATGCTCCCGCAGCTCCTTCTTATTGAGATCCCACGGCCCCAAGTACTCTGGGATACCATAAATCTTATCGCTATGTTTTACGAGATTGTAACCTTTGTGATTGTTCAATAGCTCTGGACTGTACCAGAGATAAAATTCGGAAGATTTTGACAGTTCTTCTTCTCTCCAAATCAGGGGATACTCCGGCCGAATGATTGTTTTGAAAACTTCGTCATCGGCTATTACATCGCTCCCGTTTTCTCTGATCCTCTGTATGATTTTATTTTCGACTAGTGGAAAAACTCTTTTGTCCTGCACCGCGTTCAATGCGGTACTGGATACATGCATTCCATCGTGCGGCCCCACATAATTTCCATGCCCTGCCTGCCCAGGATGCCACACATGATAAAGAAACTCATTCTGATGCCAGATTTCTTGTTTCCCGAAATTTTTCAACCGGAATGTCATTTCATACGGACCACAAACGTGCCCAAGGTAGTCGATATGCTCATCGGCCCCGCCGATTGCGATCAAGTCTTCCCGACGCGCACACATGCATGCTCCATAATTCAAAGTGTGTATGGGATCTTTTTTATCCAGCAAACCTGTCGTGGTGCCATTATTCCAATTAAAAACACCGTCTCCTAAGACTTCTTCAATAGCTGGATAATTGAATGGGTAAAATTTGCGATTCGTATTTCTTACTTCATCCATGTGCAAAACAATGTCAGGATTTTTTTCAAACGCTGCCAGAATGTTTTCAATAAAGGCAGGGGTTACGATGGCATCGGAATCGCATATCACAACGATTTCACCCCGACTCAAGGCGATGCCCGCGTTGTACATCAAATGTTTGTGATAATACAATTGTTCAGGCAGTTCCATCAAAATCCATCGGTCAAGTGGAGGATAGGCCTCTGCTTTCGCTGATTCGAGTACGGCTTCAATTTCCCTGGCCTGGCGAGAATAATACTCGATCCAGATTATTTCAAAATTTTCACGGGGAATGGTCTGACGGTTCAAATAATGCAAGATATGAAAACTCTCACGACAAGACCAATCAAGGAGGATCAGGCTTACCTTGGGCTTGGAAGAAGTTTGGTGATGGAAGAGAGACTTCATAATGAAGTGAAGGGAATGAACCGCAGTATCGCCGGCAAAGAAAGAAGCACTTGGCACCCGTATCTATAAAAAATTTATTTCCATAGGAAACAACTCAAACAAATCAAATCATCACGAAAATCCTTATACGCCCAAACCTAATTTTTTTTTCATTCGATATCCCATCATATTCCGTTTCCAAAATCCCATAGAATCAATGGTATTCTCTAATTCACTTTTATTGTTCACACAAAGGATTTTATTATTTGTTTTACTTTCACAACCTCTCAAATCAACAGCACCTAAAACCTGAGGGATTCCATATAACTTTCCATCCAGCGGGATCAGATTGAAGCCTCTGTACACGCTCACAATACTTCCTTCATAAAATTTTCCATTAGCGTCTATGGTTTCCTTCAATGCTTCCATACTCACCGCACGCATCAGGCCGGGAAGACTCCTATCTTGTTCTTTACGTAAATCCAACGCACCTAACCATTTCGGTAAGCCATACCACTCCACCCCAAATTGTACGATGTTAAAATTTCCGTAGGAACCAATCATCTCTGGAATACTGTTTTCTCTTGTCAGCGCACTGATAGTTTCCTTGATAGTATTCACAGAATTCGCTTCAATAATTTCAGGATGCGACCTTTCCTGTTTATTATTAAAGTCAACTGATCCGAGGATAAAGGGTATTCCATAATAAGATTTACCCCATTTTAAGATATTATAGTTCCCATATTCACAAATCATCTCAATCGCTGAAAAAGGCCCGACAACGTCAATTCGCTCCTTGGCTTCTTCCAGTGTCTTTCCTGAATAAACATTGGGGTGCTCCCGATGCTCTTTGCTATTGAGATCTATAGCACCCAAACCATGTGGAATTGCGTATATGAGATCCCCATATTCAATCAGATTATAACCACAATAATCTCCCAAAAATTTGGACTGATAACTCGGTCCCGCTTTTTCAATCAAGGCAACAATGTCTGCTTCGGATTCGCCTACTAGTATCGAAGGATTTTTTTTATCCTCCTCTTTATTCAAATCAACAGCACCCAGCGTACAAGGAAGTCCATAGAATTTTTTTGCGTGCTTTACAATATTGTATCCATCCATTTCACGCAGAACTTCTGCGGTGTACCACAAATACAAGCTCGAACCTTTTGCAAGAGCTTCCTCAGTCCATTCCTCCAAATAAAATGGATCCACCAGATTGTTCAAGAGTTGTTCATCGTTCAGATCTTCATGAATTCGTAGAGATCGGATGGCTTCATTTTCAACCAATGGTTTTATTCGTCCCAGATCTCTCGCTTCCAAAGCCGTCGAAGACATATGCTTGCCATCATGAGGACCCACAAAATTACCGTCACCTGCTTGACCAGGATGCCAAACATGATAGAGCAATTCTTTTGGATGCCAGAATTCTCTTTTCCCATAATTGACCAAACGAAAAGTAATATCGTAGGGTCCACAAACGTGCCCAAGAAAATTGATATGCTCGTCAGCCCCGCCAATCGCCAGGATATCGGAACGCTTGGCAGACATGCACGCTCCGTAATTCAACGTATGCAGAGGATCCACCGTATCTACCAAACCCGTGGTTGTTCCATTTTTAAAATTGATCGCACCCGGACCTTCCACCACTTCAAAATCAGGATAATTAAACGGATGAAATGCTCTATCATTATTTCTCACTTCATCCAT
This sequence comes from Nitrospinae bacterium CG11_big_fil_rev_8_21_14_0_20_45_15, assembly GCA_002787235.1. GTDB lineage: Bacteria > Nitrospinota > Nitrospinia > Nitrospinales > VA-1 > Nitrohelix. The sequence goes on along the minus strand of PCWG01000002.1, from coordinate 58,747 downwards.
ATGCAAAACCAGATGCGGATCTTTTTCAAACTCTTGCACCATCGTTTCTATAAAACTTGGCTTCACCATCGCATCAGAATCGCAGATCGTAACGATGTCTCCCTTCGCCAAAGCAATCCCCACGTTGTACATCAAATGTTTGTGGTAATAGAGATCTTTGGGCATATTCATCACTACCCACCTGTCTATGGGGGGGATTTTACCTTCCACCTTATACTTGTCGATCAGATCCGTAATTTCTGGTGAAACCGTTGAATAATACTCTATCCAAATTATTTCATAGCTTTCACGAGGCAAGGTTTGGTTTGCCAAATAGTCCAACATATGAAAACTTTCCCGACAAGACCAATCCAGTAATATCAAACTCACCAAAGGTTTTTGGGGCACATCACTGTCAAAATGTATTTTAATTTCGCTCATCATTATGATCCATAAGAAAGACTTTAATAGACGTTTTTACACAACTGAACCGATGATAAAAAATATCATCGAATCGCTTCGTTCAGACGTATGATTTCTTCATTTTTAGTACATACCATTTTAACCAGACTCTCAATTCGTTCAACATCCCAATTGACCTGTTTTTTATACTCATCCATTCTTCGCGTGAGTCTGGCCAGTTCTTTATTCGCCAAAATAATTTCCTGGTCCTTGTTCTTACCCGATGCAACCAGACTGAGCGTTTCCGTTTCCTTAGCCTTTAACGCCTGTTCCAGCTCCTGTATCTGGCGGGATTGCTTTTCAAGCTTTGTTTCAAATTCCTTCAGCTGTTGCTCTTTTCTCGCCCCAATTTCCTTCAACTCTTCCAAAGAATTTTCATACTCGGTAACTTTAATTTCCAAGTCTTGGGCTTTACAATTCAGAATCTCATTCTCTTTCTTCCATCGCTCATTGACCCTGTTTCTTCGCATCTCGTCTGTTTCAACCTGAGATTTTCTTGATAGAAGAAACCCGGTCAACTCTTTAGCTTGTTCAAGAGAACTTGCCACTGCCAATTGAAACTTACTCTGAAAGTCAACAATCAGAATGCTGGTCAATTGTTCAACATCGATAGAAACCCTCTGAGCGATCACATAAAAAACACTCTTGTACTGCACAATATTAAAGCCTTGATGCCCCTCTTCAACGATCTTCGGCTTGCCAGTAAAATCGTATTTTAAGCTATTAGATGATACAATTTTTATAATTTCTTTCGCTTGTTTTAAAGTCTGCCCCACTAGCAACTGATTTTTCGATTGGTAATTAAATATTTTTTCACTATCCAAATTTTCAATATCAAAATTCTCAAGACCTTGAGCAACGATATAAAAAATTCCTCTGAACTGTATAATATTAAAACCGTCAAGACTTTCCGCGACAACACACGGGCGAAACCGCACGTTTGCCACTCCCTTTTCATTCGAAGCATTCCCTTCGTTATCACTAATCCAGTGGATCAGCGTTGAAACTAAAGCTGTCATACGTTTTATTTCTGCAACGGAATGTCCTACTAAAACCTCAGAGTTATTCTTCAATGCTTCGAGCTTATTTTGCTCGACCAACGACAAATCGAGCGGTCCTAAATTTTGATTGATCGCATAATAACAGCGTCCAAATTCAAAAATATTATAACCGTCCACACCTTCTTCGAGAAACCTCATGTGCGCAAACTGTTTTACTACTTCAGGGGGAAGATTCAGAATTATTTCTTTCACTTCACCCAAGGATTTTCCATCCATCAACAAGTTCTTATTTTTTAGCTCCGTTATTTTCTCGGGAGGGGTAAGCCGCAAGTCTAGCTCTCCTAAATTCTGACTCACCGCATAAACATGTCCGTTAAAATAAATTAAATTATAACCTTGAAAATCTCGTTCAATCAAAACAGGGGAATGCATTTTCGCAGTGAGAGGAATTTTACCCTTAAATGCACCCCAACTCCCTAGAGACTCTCCCAATTGTTCATCCAATGATTGGTCCGAATATCTCAGTTGTTCCATGAAATCCTGAGGAAGGTCTTGAAATTCTTTTACGACTTTTTCTGTAAACTCTTTTTTATAATCGCCTATTTGCCCCTTCCTGAATGTGAGAGCCTGAGGGGAGAATATTTTTCCGCAGTACTCCTCTGGCGTACCTCCAACATGGAGTGCTAACTGAATCCTCCAAATAGCTTTTACTTGGGCTAATCGGTCACCTCCACCTTCGGCACCTATTAAATCTTCAAATCGTATAACCAAAGTGTTTGGAAAAGGATTAACAATCCAGTCAAGATAAGTGTTTATTAATTCTCTGATATCGCCTTCAAAACTCAAGTCCCGATTAAAAAAAACGGGTAGCGGATACCGTCCCTGAATCACACACAGCAACCTATCTTCTGAAGACAAACCTTCCATGTATTCAGAAAGAATATGATATTGGTGCTGAGAGGCCAGATAATAGGCCAGTGAAACAGCTATATCCCTAGGGTCACGATAAATAAAAAGAACAACAGAGTTTGCAAAGGCATTAATGAAATTATAAATATTGATATATTGTTGTGAAAAACATTCCCTCTTGGCGTGTTGCAAATTATAAAAATGACCTGGCGTGAAATCTGTTTTATTGTCAGGAAGGTCTAAGGTAGGAGGTTCCTCGAAACCCATAGCTCGCACACACTCGAACAAAAGATGCGTTCCGCCTTTTGGGATGCTATTGATAAAAACCGGTCTGTTCTTACAATAATGGCCTGTGATGGGAGCGTAAATCTTGCAATGAGAAATTGAAGCCCATCCCATCAATGCGGTGGAAAGGTTTTCTTCATCCTCCATGAAGTTAAATATCACTTCAATTTGATCTATATCATAAGAACTCTCCACATTCTCAGGAATGGGTGTCTTTTCTTTTTTCACGTCAGTATAAAATTTTACCGATAGTTTCTTTTCCCCATTTAAGACATGGTTTAGAAATTCACGAGCGAGACTGTTGACACCTTGAATTAAAAAGTGCCTGTTGCCTTTTGCAGCTAGACCATAGAAGCATTCAAGATAAGACTTGATTGAATATTCAACAAAATGCAACTCTGCCTTATAATCGACCACAGACGTTGACCCTCAAAGTTTAATCAGTAATAATTTTGTTAACTATTTTTCCCAATCAATTACTTTAATGATTTTAAAACGAAGAGAGAGTACATAAAACCGAACGCTACACAAAACCCCCTCTATCACTGAGAAATTCATCCAATTGAGACGTTAGAGTAAATTTTCAAATACCAAAACTTAGCCTAATTTTCATGCCCTTGTTTTTTTACAATTTCAGAAAATGCAACATTCAACGCAACCAACCCATCAAATCTGCTTCTTGTTTCGACAACGATATGAATCAAATCACACCTTCGATCCATAGGGCAGAGTTGTTCATTAAGCACCTGCCCACACCCCAAAGTGATAAAATACTCCCCCTTATTCAAATGCAGTGAGAAGGATGATTTAAAAATCACATAATCACCGGTTCGGGCTGGTTGAACAGGGAACTTATCAAACCAAGTATTTCCTCCCCACAGTTTTAGTCCATCTACAGAACAGACAGCAAAACCATAGCTAGGAAATTCAACATCCTCATGAAACAGGACTTTCCAATATATCTCCAATTGGCAACCCGATTGGACTGCAGAAAAATCGACTTTATCTTTACAAATCAACAAATAATCAACAATTTCTGCATTGCCATTCCCCTGCCTGTATTCATTTTTATTATAACTTTTCCGGCTCACACAATTATCTTGACCTGAGAAACCACTCAAAAACTGATCCAAAATTGTCTTAGGTACATTCTGATCAGTTTTTCTAACTTCCGCTAAAGACTTTTCATCAAAATCATAATTTGACACGGCTGTAGAGACTTTCCGACCTTCCAGAACATCAATATAAAAATTCACAACAGTTTTAGGCTCACCCATCTCGACCAACTCACCTTCTACAAGTAGCAACGCCTGATCACAATGCCTGATAATTGACTCTACATCATGAGTAACCAATAGAATCGTTACTCCCGATTTCTGAAACTCATGAATCTTCCTGTAACATTTTTTTTGAAATTTTGGATCACCCACTGACAACGCTTCATCGACGATTAAAATATCAGGATCTATGTTGATCGCCGTAGCAAATGCCAACCGGGAAAACATACCTGAAGAATACACCCTGACAGGCTGATCAAAAAATTCTCCAATATCGGCAAATTCCCTTATAAATGGCAAACGCGCGTTCATCTCCTTTTCGGAATAACCCATTACAGCACCGTAAAAAATCACATTTTCTCGGCCTGTAAATTCAGGATTCAAACCTGCACCCAACTCTAACAAAGCCGATACTCTACCCGAAAGTTCAAGATTACCCACCGTAGGAAGCAGGACCGAGCTAATGATTTGCAGTAATGTCGATTTTCCTGAACCATTCCGCCCAACTATTCCTAGTGTAGAACCCTTCGACACATCAAAAGAAACATTTTTCAAAGCCCAAAACTCACGATGGTATTTCTTCTGGAAGGGATGCAAGGCTTCCTTGAGTCGCTCCTGAACGGAATCGAACAAGCGATACTTTTTCGAAATATTACGGACCGATATCGCTAAGTCGTCGTTCAGCACCTATAAGACCTCCGCAAATTCGGGCTTTAATCTTCGGAAAACCAACCCTCCAACAACAAAAACAAACAGGCTGATTCCCCAAAACATCCCCCCCGTCCTATAATGAGACCAAAATGGAGTCTCAAAGAGAAATGAATTTTTATAGCCCACCACAATATAAAGCATTGGATTCAGGTTCAAATAATATTGGTATTTTTCGGGAATCATTTCCACCATCCAGACAATCGGTGTCATCCAAAACCACAAATTCAATACAACTCCCAGTATTTGCCCTATATCCTTATAAAAAACATTCAAAGCAGAAACAAACCAACTCAAACCCAGAGTAAAAATCATCAAAGCAAATAAATAAAAAACAAACTGGAAATTAAATATGGAAAAATGCAAACCATTCAACCACATCAACACAAAAAGAATGCTGAGCATGATGATATGGGTGACCAGGCTGGCCACAAGATTAACAACGACCAAGACCTCGGTCGGGAAAACCATTTTTTTCACAAAATGAGGATTACTACGTATAACATTAACGCTGGACATCAACGTCTCACTAAAAAGAGTCCAGGGTATCAACCCACACAAAAAAACAATAATAAATGGCACTCCACCCGGCGGTTCAACCTTGAACCCCACAGAAAAAACGAACCAGTACACAAGAATCATCGCCAATGGATTCACAACAGACCAGGTCACCCCTCCAAACGTACCCACATAGCGACCTTGAATTTCTCGCAACGCCAATGCCCCAATCAAAGAACGACTCTGATAGAGCAATTTCACGAACATCAAAAATGTATAGGGAACTGAGCTCTTTTTCATTTACGCCTGGTCTCTGGAAAAACACTTTCAAAAAAACATCTGCCAACAAACAGCAATAGCACCACGGGAGCCAGACAATTCCACCCCCGCCCACTTCCAGCACTAACTCAGCAACAAACCAAGCCGCAAACCTGTCATTTCCCTATACAGGTCATTACTTTTCGTACACATTCTTCAACACTGTTAACTGCTGTATGTAAATGGACATCCGCATTGACCGGCGGCTCATAAATCGAAGAAATACCTGTGAACTGAGCCAACTCATCATTCCTCGCCCTTCGATACAATCCCTTCGGGTCCCTTTCCTCACAGACTTCCAGAGGACAATCCAAAAAGATTTCCACAAATCGACCCGGAGCAACCAACGCCCTGACCCGTTCGCGGTCCCTCTTGATAGGTGAAATACAAGCCACAATCACAACCAGACCCGCATCCGCAATCAAACGGGCAACCTCTCCAATACGACGAATATTTTCAGAACGGTCTGCTTCAGAAAAACCCAGGTCAGCGCACAATCCTTTGCGCATGGAATCGCCGTCCAGAACAATGGGAAAACAAGCATCTAACTGCAATTTCTCAGCGATTTTCAGAGATAAAGTTGTCTTACCTGAACCAGACAAACCTGTAAGCCACAAGATACGACCTTGACCACTGAGCGGATTTTCAAAAGGAACGCGTTTGTCAGAAATAGAACTAACCATTCGTTCAACAACAGCACGGAGGGAATAATTTCAGCCTCTCATTAGGAACGCGAGAGCTAAAGAGCAACCTTAACAATAAGGTAGGAGACATTATATCAACGAAAAATACAGAAGCAAACCTATTTTAAAACATCAACTCAATCCAGAGATGAGAACAAACACCCGCACCTTAAAACTCGCTCTAGAAAAAATTAATAAATAAAATTTAAAGAGATCACTTTAAGACAATACAAAACAAGATATGTTATTAAAATTAATACAATCTACTCGCAATTGCAGGGGGCCAAGGAAGATAAATAGTACAGCGTTAAAATTATTAACCATTTAAAAACATATAGTTACGATTTTATTTAAGCAATCTAAGCGTTATGGCACTGGTTTTGCTATAAGTAGAGTATCTTGATTAATTTAAAATCGAAATGTATTAACAAAACAAATTTAACAACTTGTTTAAAGCAAAAGAAAGGATTCACAAAATGGAAATGACGAATAGTTTATCGCAACTGTATTCTGGCGGGACGTTGTCTCTTCCTTTAGAGCAATTCGTTATTTTAATCGGCATCAGTTTTTTTTGTCTGATCAACGGTCGCCACAAAATGGGATTCCTCTTGTCTTATTTTTTCATTTATTACTGGGGAATTATTATGAATCGAAGTTACTGGCTTGGCCTGTTTGAGGGAAGTTGGGCAGGTATGGTTTTTATGATTGCCGTGGGCCTGTCTTTTGCCATGGCTGGACTTCTCGGCGTCTTTCAAAAGGAGCGGTAAAACAATGAATACTGGAATCTCTTTCGGACAAAGGTTCATCCAACTGTCTATGTATTGCAAAGGAAATAACGTAAAAAATCTATCCAGCTATCAAGCCGTCTTTTTCGATGTCGGTGGCGTTTTGCTGAAGCCCAATCCATCGGTTGGACATATCTATGCTCAATATGCGCGCCCCTTCGGATATGAAGGCAACGCTGAAGACCTGGATATCGAATTTCGCCGACAATGGGACGCTATGGGCGGTATCGAATCTCTTGGCGCACAATCCGGGCAGAGTGCGGAACGTCAGTTTTGGCGCCAATTGGTTAAAAACGTGTTCGATCCACATGGCGGCCTGAATAATTTTGATCGCTATTTTGCCACCGTATTCGATGCCTTTAAAAAGAAAGAATGCTGGACGATATTTGAGGATGTTATCCAATCCAATATTCTGCCTGATCTGAAAAGCGCAGGCGTTACTCTCGGAGTTATTTCCAACTGGGATTCCCGTCTACCCGCCACTTTGCAGAACATGGGTCTCGCACAGTATTTTGATTTCATTTTACCTTCTGCCGTGATTGGTTCCGCGAAACCAGATGGTAAAATTTTTCAGGAAGCACTGCGTCTGGCCAAAGTGGACTCGGATGATGCTTGCCATATTGGAGACGAAATCAGAACCGATGTGGAAGGTGCCCGGAATGCGGGGATAGATTCGATTCTCATCGACCGTAAGGACCGGTTCTCTGAGGGGTACGATCGTAAGGTAAAATCCTTTATGGATCTGACCGTCTGACTCTGACTTGAAGCATCGTTTTACTTGTACAAATCGGCAACAAATTTTTCGTAACCGTTGTACAAGCGAGTGTCCCTCACTTCTCCTGTTCCAAGTATTTTTTCTTGCGACTGAGACCAACGGGGGTGAGGGATTTCGGGATTCACATTGGCACTGAAATCATACTCCAATCCATTCAGCATGGGCCAGAAGGTGGGAGGACGATAATCGACCAGCTCAATTTTCACGATCGACTTCGCACTTTTGTAGCCATACTTCCAAGGAACAGCAAGGCGAACAGGTGCACCGTGTTGTCGCGGTAACGGTCGACCGTAAATCCCCGTTGCCAGAAAACTCAACTCATTCATCGCTTCCGAAAGAGTCAAAGCCTCGGTATACGGCCAGGGTCTCCAAAAAGCCCATTGCCCCATCGCCTGCGAAGGTCTGTAGAAGGAAACAAAACGAACATGGGTCGCATTGGACTTGGGACTCGCCCGGCGAAGCAACTCTCTCAGTGCAAAGCCCGTCCAGGGCACCGCGATCGCCCAGGCTTCAACGCATCGCAAACGATACGTCCTTTCCTCAACAGGAAAAGACCTCAGCAGTTTATCGATATCATAAATCTCCGGCTTATCCACCAAGCCGCACACCTCCAGCGTCCAGGGCCGAATGGATAAATTACGTGCGTTCGACTGAATGTTTTCTTTGCTTTCTCCAAACTCGAAAAAATTATTGTAAGCCCCCGCTATCTTTTCTTGAGTCAGCTCCGCATCCAGTGGATACGCGGGATTGAGAGAAGCGGGATAAATTTTCTTTTCAGTTTCAGAAAGTGTGTCAGGAGGCAATACTACGGCGGGCGTTTCCTTGCAGGCTGAAAGAGCCACCGTGCCAACAGACCAGGCAGTTGCTTTCATAAAATCCCGACGATTGAGAAAAATCGATTCGGAAGTAATTTCATTGGATGGAATTTCCCATCCTCTCACCAAATGACGCCTTTTCATAACATCAAGTTTCGGGAACCCAGTCGTCTATGCATTTCAGGTAAGATGCCAGCCCTGTCTTAATGGGGACCGCGACGATCTCTGGCACCTCGTAACTATGCGCTTCCTTGACCCACTGCTCCAGAGCCGGGAATCTGCCCGAACGGGTTTTCGCAATCAGCAAAATCTCTTCATCGACGCAAACCTTCCCTTCCCAGTAGTAGGTGGATTTGATTGAGGGAACCGAGTTCACGCAATAGGCCAGTTTGTTTTCAACCAGACCCCGACTGAGCTTTTCAGCTTCCTGCGCCGAACTCGCTGTCATTAATACGATGATATGTTCATCCATGAGCGTTGTCTTGTTAGAGAACAAATTTCAATACATAAAAACCCAATACCAGCAGTATAAAGAAAGCAATGCTGAACAGGTTGAAATATTTTTCGATCAGAGCTTTTACCGGCGGGCCAAATTTCCACAGCAAACCCGCCACCAGGAAAAACCGGGCCGAGCGGCTCAACGCCGATGCAAATACAAAGGTAGGAAAATCGATCTTGAAAGCTCCCGCCGCCAGGGTAAACACCTTGTAAGGAAGCGGTGTGAAACCTGCCGCCGCAACGGCCCAGCCCTCATACTGTTGGTAGAGGCCGGCAATTTTATCGAATTTTTCCTGAAAATGATAAAGGGCTACAATTTCGTTGCCAATCACATCCATAAAAGAGTATCCAATCCAATAGCCAAACATTCCTCCAACAACGGAAGCCAGAGAACACACAATCGCATAGCGTGCCCATCCCGCCGGGACAGCAACCACCATCGCAATCAACAAAACATCAGGAGGAATCGGGAACACTGAGGATTCAACAAACGCGATGATCCCCAGTGCAGGAAGTGCGTAAGGCGTGGCAGACCAATGCAAAACCCAATCGTAAAGCCTTCGAATCAATTTCATGAATTTTTCCTATGGGAGACAAATGCAAAAATCCTGCAAGACTCTTTGCACCTGCAATCGAGCAAGATTTTTATGACTTTCCTTCGCGCTTGTCTTCAATATAATCGGCCACAAGCATGAGGGCTTTCAAAATCCCCAAAGTACCGAAAATACCAGCAAGCAATTGCAGGAGTGGAGGGAGACCTATGATGAAATCAATTATTGTTTGCATAATTCCGTATCAAGTGAAGTCAATCGGTTTCTATTGTATGAAAATTTCTGTCATTGATGTCGTTAAATCCATCTTCAGGATTCGGTGATGGTTGGTATCGGAAACATAAAGACAATTCCCAACCTTCACCACTCCGGCAGGTTCACCCAGTCGCGTACAGCTATGATCGTTGCAGACAATATCAACCGAGGCCTTAAGACTGGAAACCTCCAGCGTTTTGACGTCCAGAACTTTTATTTTGTGATTGTATGAGTCTGCAATGTAAACCTTCCCATCCGAATAATGAACACCGAGAGCGTGCTGAAGAACAGCTTCTTTCCCCACCCCGTCGCTGTCACCAAAGTCAAAGAGTCCTGTCCCTACATAGGTCGCAATGAATCCGGCATCATCAAGACGAATGCTTCTGATCGCACTGGTTTCGCTATCTGCCAGAAACAACTTGCCCTCCCCCACCGTCAAACCGCTGGGTTGAGCAAATGCACCCGCAAGACGCAGACCATCAACCAAAGCCTCCGCCCCTGTCCCTGCAAATTGTGCAACGGCATTTTCCTTGGGATAAAAAACGCCTATCTGATGCGTGCCCGCGTTCGCAAAATAAATCCAACCGTCATCCATCGAGACATCCCAGGGCGAACTCAGAGCCGTTTCCAAAGATTTTTCCTGGCCTTTCAGGGGAACACCCTGCTTACCCGTTCCAGCTTCCGTGGTCACCGTTTCCGTCTTTAAATCAATTTTGCGAAGCAAATGATTTTCCGTATCGGCAACCCAAATCACTCCATCGACATAACACAAACCTTGCGGACGATAAAACTCAGCAGAATCAAAAGACCCATCTTTACTTCCGATGGCACCCGAGCCTATTCTGCGCGTGACCCTGCCTTCCCGATTCGCCGTAACAATTTGATTGTGATTGCTATCCGCAATCGCAAACTCCAGATCAGACTCGCTAAAAGTAATCTTGCCGGGAAAATGCAAAAGTCCCGCTTCATCCATAGCGGATACCTGCAATAATTCCCGGGCATCGCCATGCAGAGCGTCTTTCTTTTCAAGATCCGCAATCAGTTCCGTCAACGTATGCTCCAACATCTCAGGGTCGGGCTCACCCGGCAGTTGACCCAGAATATAACCGTTTGGATCGATGAAAACCAGAGTCGGCCAGGCTCGAATCGCATAACTTTTCCAAATTGTGAAATCAGGATCATGCACAATCGGGTGGACGATCTCATAACGAGCCACCGCCTGACGCAAATTTTCAAACTCCCGTTCGCCTGAAAATTTTGGGCTATGGACACCGATCACAGCCAATTGAGTGGGAAACCGTTCCTCCAACCGTTTCAAAGTTGGAATAATATGTATGCAATTGATACAACAAAAAGTCCAAAAATCAAGAATTGTAAGTTTACCAGTGAGATCGGGTAAATCCAGTGGTTTCTTAACATTCAACCAGTCCAGATTACCTGCATTCAAGAGCGGAGCGTGAATCGTTTCCATATATCAGTACACTAAAATAGTTTGGTAAAAATTATAAGAAGCCGATTGTAAAAGTATTTCCCACTGACTTATATAAATGATAACCTTATCTAAAGACTTTTAATTAGGCAACGGGTTATTTGATACCTTTACAAAAACAGTCTTCTGCGACTTTATTAGAATGAGCAGTTTCACAATCATATTTCAGGTTTCACCATCTAACAATAAAGAAACACTTGATCGAGTGAGCCACTAATAATGCAAAACAAATTCATAGCTCTGAAAGAAAAAGTCACCCTCTCTTTTCTCTGCGCGTTTGTTTTTTATATCACCCTGACTCCCGCTTGGGGCAAACCTTTCATTGCTCAAAACAATGGCACGGTTGTGGATAAAGAAACCGGTTTGATCTGGCAAAAAAGCGATTCTTATCACACCCTGAAAAAAGGTCTGAACTGGTACGAAGCTCTGGAGTATGTCGCCACTCAAAATACTCAGAAATTTGCAGGTTTCAACGACTGGCGTTTGCCAACCCGGGCCGAGCTGGAAACCTTATGGGAACCCGAACGGCCCAATCGCAGTAAAGATGGTGAGCCTCTGGGGATTTCCAGCGTATTCGATGGCAAGGGAAGCTATTACCTTTGGACCAACGACGAACGAGGTCTCGATCATGCCTGGTATTTTGGCCTCGGGCAAAAAGAAAATTATTTCAATCTCAAAGATCTTTCCGATCTGGATCAAAGCGTCAAGATGGTACGAGGCCCCAAATGATCTTTCATAAAAAAAGTGGATCAATAAGTTAAAATAAATCTGCAAAGTCTCTCCATCCAAATAAGCATGCTGTGATGTTGTCGTGTTCGGGTGGATGCTGACCTGACCGAATAAGGTGATACGAGATAACTTTTGCGAATAAAAATTTTAAAAGCGAATTAATCCAGAGGGAATCAAAACAGATTCTCTTTCAAATAAAGGATTGCGTCATGAAAAGTCTTTGGAGTCGTTCGACACACCAAGTTTTTTCATTCCCCACAACATATCTCACATCGTTGGCATTGGTCCTCTTCCTGTTCGGTATCGCACACGCCGACAAACAAGAGAGCCACGATAAAATGGATCATGGCATGCATTCAGGAATGAGCCATGCTCCAGCCGTCATTCCAGGAGAAGAATACCGAGTCGATGATGAAGCTGGAGAAAAAGAACACATGCATATGGGGCATGAACCCGAGCCGGGTGATCTTTTCAGAACACGTGGAGCCCATGGCGAAATTGGCGGCAATTTACCCAGTGTCGAGCAAGAAGAAGGACTGTTGGCCCGAGGAAAAGCCATTTACCTGCACATGTGCGTCTTCTGCCACGGCGAGGACGGTAACGGCGGGGGCAAAGCCACCAATTACCTTTTTCCCTGGCCGCGTGACTTCAGCCGCGGAATTTTCAAATTTCGTTCCACGCCAGCCGGTGCTCTGCCGCGCGACGAAGATTTGTATCGAACCATTATCAACGGCGTACCGGGGACATCAATGCCCGCCTGGAAAGACGCGCTGTCGCCCGAAGACACTTGGGCTCTGATCAAATTGATCAAAAACTTTTCACCCCGGTTCAGCGAAGAAACAGCTCCTCTCGCTTTGCCCGTAGGCACACCTCCTCCCGCGACACCCGAATTGATAGATCGCGGCAAAACCCTCTGGGCGCAAAACAAATGCAGTGACTGCCACGGAGTCAATGGCAAAGGCGACGGCAAACTGGCAGACTCTCTGATAGATGCCTGGAAACACGCTGTTTTTGTTCACGACATCACTCGCCCTGCATTATTCAAAGCAGGATTCACACCGCAGGATATCTTTCGAACCATCACAGTCGGATTCGATGGGACCCCCATGGAGTCGTATGCGCATTTATCAGAAGACGACCGCTGGGCACTGACCCATTTCATACGTTCCCGATTTCGCGGTGATCTCAGAAGTGCTGAATTTGAGACCGATCTGTATTCCTATCGAGTGGACGTCGAGTTGAGCACCGATGTAAAGAGCCCTGTCTGGGAAGGTGTCGAAAGTAAGGAACTGGTACTGCGTCCACTTTCCGCCCGGCGCGGCGCAGTGGAAACCGTCAACTTTTCCTCCGTCAATAACGGCGAGCAAATTGCCATTCGCTTGAAATGGCTGGACCCCACGAACGACGCCTACTCAGAAAAAACCCAGGACATATTCCGCGACGGCTCCGCCGTTCAGTTTGCACTTGGAGCAACCACATTGCACACACACGGACACAACGAACCCTTCTTTGGCATGGGCAACCGCAACAAACCCGTGAATATCTGGCACTGGAAAGCGGGACTCGAAGAAACTCTGGAAGCCGAAGACGATATGGAATATTCCACCGGCGGCGTCGATATGGACGCACTGATTTATGGTGGCATCATGTCCAATCCCGTTGCGCGTCTGCACATCACCGATGAAAGTGCTGTAGAAGAGCTCAACGCCGAAGGTTTTGGAACCATCACTCCACAACCTCATGACAAGCAGAATGTGGAAGGTTACGGTGAATGGAATGACGGAGAATGGACGGTGATCTTCATACGTGACATGATCAAATCCGGAAAATGGGACGTGGAGTTCATTCGCAAAGATCCTGCGCTGATCGCTTTCGCAGTTTGGGACGGCGCGAAAGAAGATCGCAACGGACGTAAAGTCATCAGCGTTTGGCAACGGCTGAACATCATGACCGAAAAATAATAATATTTTAAAGGATCTTCCAAACGCACTTCTTAATCAAAATCACTCTAGCCATTGCTTTATTTTTTTGCGGGCTCGTCGATAAAGGCTCATCCTCAGAAATTGGGAGCGGTGAGCTGAGTCGTTTGATTGAAATACACACTCCACACGCACCTCCATCCGATCCAGCAGATTTAAAATTGGCACAACGCAGTGTTCAATTTTCCGGTCAAACCGAGCCCACTCTTCTTGAAATCCCGGGATTTGAAAATTATGCATGCAATCAATGCCATCAGAGCGACGACTTATTCGATCGCGCAGAAAAACGCATCACAAACGTTCTTGCACGACTCAAGTCCCTTTCACCTGAAAGCGGAACCGTCCCTCTAAAGCAATACATCATTCAACCCTGGGCCGGGCCTCTATTGTCTGCGCAACAATATGCACACGCAACTTTTGACGCCATCCGCCTGTTTCCCAGAACAATCCTTGTCGATCAGTACGTGTACGACAACAACACTCATCTGCATGAAATTCTGCATCTCACTCAGACCTTTCTGGGGCACGCAAACGAACTCGAGGCCTACAGCCTCAATGCACAAGAAGACGCCCGTTTTCTGCTCCTGAATTTTCCCTATTTTGAAAATAGTGTCAGTGCTTTTTACATAAAAGACTTCAAAAATATTCTGGAAGAATACTTCGCGCGTCCCGTTGATGATGGATTTGTACCCAGAGAAGTCCAGTGGTATATCAATGATTTTGATCCTGACAAAATAAATAAAGTGGCGGTGAGTATCGAAAAGATGGACCCCATCCTGAAAAAGGCCGCTCAGTTGAATCGCGAATTCCCCCTTCAATCCGCTTACTTGAGCGAACAGACCGGTATCCCTTCACTCATGCTGGATATGGCTGCAGTGCAAGTCATGGAACTTCCCGAAATCACCTTGCCCCAGGAAACACAGGACAAAGCTTACGCCCTTCTGGAAGAGCAGATGAACAAAACGGACAATATCTTATTGGGTTACATCATCAACCGCAAGGATGAAGCCCTGCTCCACATGCGCTATACCTTGAATATAAGCGACCCCGCGCAACGACTGGCATTGTACTTTCACTACCTGAAGCAATGGAAAATAAAACCGGATGGAACGATCAATTTTTCAATCCCTCTGCATTTAAAAGACTATGTGGAAAAAAAGTTGAAACAAATCGATCGTTTGCTGGAATATCGGGGAATCAGCACTCTCGAAAAAGCGGGTGGGGAGAGATTCAAAAAACGGATACAGGAAGAATTACAAAAAATCGCAACAACATCTCCATAAAAATAATTCTCAATCTAAGCAAAAATATATTAAATCAAGATTTGACCCCTTAAATTTTAAACCAAACCTGCGCTTTCCCCTGGAAAAGCGCATGCCGGTGATAAACTTTTTATACGCCTGTTGAGAGGCCTTCCGCTGATGTAACCTGAGACGGACCCTTGACATGATCGGCCAATGTCTCGGCCTGAACTTTATCTTGAAGCTTGATCAAAGCATCGATAACCATCTCCGGTCGAGGAGGACATCCGGGGATATAAACATCCACCGGGATGATCGTATCAATCCCCATCACCGTTGCATAATTGTCGTAAAACCCGCCCGATACGGTGCACACACCATAAGCCACCACCCATTTGGGTTCTGCCATCTGGTTATAAACTCGTGTCAAAATCGGTGCCTGTTTGTGACTGATGGTACCCACCACCATCAACAAATCGGCCTGACGTGGCGAAAACCGTGGGAATGCCGCTCCAAATCGATCCAAATCGTATCGCGGCCCGGCAACGGACATGAACTCCATGCCGCAACAAGCTGTGATGAACGGGTAAATGAAAAAAGAAAATTTTCTTGCCCAGTTGATGGCCTGGGTCATCTGTGTCACGATGACATTATTCCCCAGACTCATTTCCATATCCGACTCGTAAATATTAGACATATAATCAATTCCTCAATAATCAGGATTTCTCGCGTGTAAGTAGTTGTCCAATCATAAAATATTTTTTTGTAAAATTAAAGGACAAAGCGCTCTAGAATCGTTTCAAATAATAGTATCCCTAAAAATGTATCATTTGAGGTATAATCAGCCTCCGTGCTGGAGATAAGTTTAGAAGATTTTTTTCATAAATTGATTGTCATAATAAGAGAAATCATGGATTACAAGAATGAAGGAAGTAAGGAAGCCAAGGGCCATGCCCGGTCTTCAAAAGAAACTGAGATGACCGTCGCTGGCAATCTCAGCAAAGATGGCAAAACTCTGGATTTGACAGCTTGTTATTTGAAAGAATACGGTGCTAAGGATATTTCCAGGATGGAATCGCTTAAAGAGCTGACCAATCTTGAGTTGGGAACCAACCTCATTGGCCCTAAAGGGGTAAGGTTTATCGCGCAATCCGATGTTTTGACGAATTTGACCTCTCTCAACTTATTTTACAATGCTATCGGCAACGATGGGGTGAAATACGTCGCCATATCCGACAACTTGCTCAGTCTGCAAAACCTGGTCCTCTCCGACAATAATATCACTGACGAAGGGGCCAAAATCATGGCAAAATTTTTGCCTCTTTTTACGAATCTGGTTCGATTGGATATGCGACTGAACAAGATCAAGGAAGATGGGAAAGAAGCTTTGCTCGACGCTCAAAAGAAATCAACAGTGAAACACCTCTTGCTCGACAAAGTCGAGGGCTTCCAAGTCAAATCCTGAGGTATTGTCTCGGCTTCAGAAATAAAAACGGGATGGGGTCTCAAAAGCCCCCGCATTATTTGCCCCGCTCTGGCGAGCAGGCAATTTGCGCCTGCTGGCCAAAGGGGAATTTAAACTTCTTTTTTGAGTTGTGGAAACAGGATCACATCTCGAATCGACTGCGAATTGGTCAACAACATCGCCAGTCGATCCACACCAATGCCCTCTCCTGCGGTTGGCGGTAATCCGTATTCCAGCGCACGGATAAAATCACTGTCCATCATATGCGCCTCTTCATCTCCCGCCAGGCGATCCGCGACTTGTGCTTCGAATCGCGCTTTCTGATCGAGCGGATCGTTCAATTCAGTGTATGCATTCGCAATTTCCCGCGCGCCAATGAACAATTCAAATCGTTCGACCAGATGAGGTTCGTCTTCCTTCTTCTTGGAAAGAGGCGATAGCTCCAGCGGATAGTCGATAATAAATGTGGGTTGAATCAATTTCGGTTCGACAAATTCATCAAACAATTTTCCAAGAATTTTTCCATATCCATCGCTCTTATCCAGTCCCACCTTTTTCGCCCGGGCGAGTTTTTCCACAGATTCTTTATCCTTCAACTCATCGGCTGGCAACCCGCCGATTTCGCTCAGAGCTTGAATGAAAGGATAGCGTGCAAAGGGAACTGAAAAATCTATCTCGATTGTCTTTTCTTCGCCGGCTTCCATCCTTGTTGATGGGAATTTCAAGGTGGAGAAAACAGTCTCTCCAATGTAGCGGAACAATTCTTCAGTCAAATCCATCAGATCCCGATAATCGGCATAGGCTGTATAGAATTCCAGCATGGTGAATTCGGGATTGTGCTGTGTGGAAATACCCTCATTGCGGAAGTTTCGATTGATTTCGTAAACCCGCTCCATCCCGCCAACGACCAGACGTTTCAAATAAAGTTCGGGAGCCACTCTGAGATACAAATCCATGTCCAAAGCGTTGTGATGCGTTTTGAATGGCTTTGCGGTTGCACCTCCGGCGATGGATTGCATCATCGGTGTTTCTACTTCCAGATAGTCTCGATCATTTAAAAACTGACGCAATGCCTGGATGATTTTGCTTCTGGAAATGAAAACTTTCCGCACTTCGGGATTGACGATCAAATCCACGTATCGTTGTCGGTACCGTATTTCAATGTCTTTGAGTCCGTGCCATTTTTCCGGCAAAGGCAAAAGCGACTTGGTCAGCAGGGTGACCTTTTCGGCGAACAGGGTGAGCTCTCCGGTCTGGGTTTTATTGACCGTACCCTCAACGCCGATGAAATCACCCATGTCAAATTTGCTGAAAATTTCATAAGCTTCTTCCCCGCCGATTTGATCTTTTTTGACGTATATCTGGAGTTTTCCTGTGCGATCCTGAATATGTACGAAGGTGGTTTTTCCATGTTTTCGACGTGTAAGAATACGCCCCGCCAGAACACAGCTCACATTTTTGCCAGCCAACTCTTCTTTTTCCAGATCAGCGTAATCGCGAATCAAATCCGCTATCAACGCGTTGGGTTTAAAGTGATTGAGGTAGGGATTGACACCCCGGGTTCTCAATTCGTCCAGCTTTTCCCGGCGTAGTTTGATGAGGTTACTAGCTTCTTCCATGCTTTCCTTATTTGTTTGATTAGTGAAGAAACCCGCTGTTCGTCAGCGAGCTACATGAGAAAATCGAGATTCGCGTACAACGGTGACACGAATTTCTCCCGGATAGGTGACTTCTTTCTCGATGCGTCGAGCGACATCCTTGGCCATGATATCGGCTTCGGCATCCGTGACACCCTCAGGAACAACAATGATCCGCACCTCGCGCCCAGCCTGAATGGCGTAGGTTTTCTCGACACCTTTGAAAGAGTCGCCAATCTCTTCCAGTTTGGTCATGCGTTTGACATAAGTCTCCAGCATTTCCCTGCGTGCTCCGGGCCGTGACGCGGAAATGGTATCTGCGGCACAAACCAAAACCGCATAAACCGAGGTCGGTTCTTCGTCTTCATGATGTGATGCGATGGAATTGATAACAAAAGGGTGTTCATTGTGGCGGGTGGCGATTTCTATTCCCAACTGCGTGTGCGTGCCATCTTCTTGCTGATCGATCGCCTTACCAATATCGTGCAAGAGCCCTGCCCGCTTCGCCAATCTCACATCCAAGCCGAGTTCTGCGGCAATGTGTCCGCAAATCCAGGCCACTTCTTTAACATGCTCCAACACATTCTGAGTATAACTGGTTCTATATTTCAAACGTCCCAGCAATTTAACCATCTCGGGGTGGATATTATCCAGCTCCAGATCAATGACGGTTTGTTCCCCTGCTCTGAGAATTTCCTGATTCACTTCCTTTTTGCATTTATTGACAACTTCTTCAATACGACCGGGATGAATCCTGCCATCCTGAGTCAGTTTTTCCAAAGCCCGTCTTGCAATTTCTCTGCGCACCGGATTGAAACCCGAAAGCACCACCGCACCGGGAGTATCGTCGATAATGAGATCGATTCCCGTGCAATGCTCCAGGGCTCTGATATTGCGTCCCTCTCGACCGATAATACGTCCCTTGATATCATCACTCGGCAACTCCACCACCGCGACGGAAGTCTCGGCGACATGATCGGATGCGAGTCTTTGCACGGCTTCGGTGATCAAAGTTCGAGCCCGATCTTCTGCGGTATTGCGCGCACGCTCTTCTATTTTTTTGACTTCCTTGGCGGCTTCCAGTTTGGCTTCTTCCACAACTTTATTACGGATTTCCTCACGTGCCTGCTCTGCGGTGAAGGAACCGACCACTTCCAGCTTCTTGATTTCCTCGGCGGTCAATTCGATGTATTTGCTCTTTTCTATTTCCAGACTTTTTTCCCGTTCGGCAACCCCGACAAGTTTCTGGTTGTATTGCTTTTCAAGCTCGGTATTTTTCTGCATTGAGCTACGCAGATCATCTTCTTTTTTTCGAAAATTATTTTCCAACTCGCGAATTTCATCGCGCTTGGTTTTCAGTTCATTTTCAATCTCAGCCTTAGCCAAAAGACGCTTCTCTCTGGCTTCTATGACTGCGGTTTTGAGACGGTTTTCTGCTTCTCTCTGCGCTTCTTGAATTATTTTCTGGCCCGCTTCCTCGGAATTTTTCAGCTTGGACTCGATCAACATTTTCCGAATCAGGTAACCAACGAAATAACCGCCCACCAGCGCAACAAACATTCCGATGAGCAGGGTACTGAGATTAACGTGAATAGTGGTAAATAAATGCATGCGTCACCTCTATATATTCTAAACCGCTGAGCGGGTTAGGTTTTGCAACGTATGGTTCGGCTTTCGGTGACTATGATTTCGACGGGAATATCGGTATCGCTTTGCGGTACCGAGTCTATGATCTGAAAATCGAAAGCTATACCTACGCGCTTTATATGAGACCGATGCTTTGCGAGCATACGGTCATAATAACCGGCACCAAACCCTATTCGTCCTCCCATGAGGTCGAAGGCCAGGCCCGGCATTAAAACAAAGTCAATGGCATCAGGACCGACAATATCCCAACTCTTGCGAATGGGCTGAAGAATTCCAAGAGGCCCTTTTTCATACTCCAAAAGGTCGGTTGCGGGCAATCGAGAAATCAGCATTTCTCCACGCCGTCCACTTTCCACAATCGGAACGTAAACGGTCTTGCCCATTTCCCGCAATTTCTCTAAGATTACATCGGTACGAACTTCGAAACTTAAAGAAAGATAAATCAGAACATGACCGGATGCGGCCATTTCTGCCAATTCAAATATTTTTTTTTGAATCGCCAGGCTTTTACGAATGCGCTCTTCCTCAGCCTGTAAACTTCGCAGACGAAGCATTTCTTTGCGGATAGATTCCTTCACTGGACCCAATTTCAGGAGTGGGGAGCGTGTGACCCTAACCAGACAATAAAGAAGCTCAAAATTCCATGGCAGAGCGGATGCTTTTGGGAAATAAGATACTTGCATTTTTTGCAGACAATCTGAAATCCCGCTGGATTTACCCCCCCGTCACACCGTAATCAGACCTTTTTTTTGAACCTATAACTATAGGTGGGGGATCGGTAAACTGCTTCAGGCTTCCTTCCTAAAGAAGGCATGCTCACCACAGTCGATTCCTCAACCCCGTTCAAAAAATATTGGCTCAAAATTATTGAAGTCCAATCACGAGAACAACAGGGAGGCGTTGTTTCCAGTAGCGATATTCTAGCATAGAGAACTTGTGCTCTCAAGGTTATTTATCTTCCGCAACTCCTTTTGTTTTAATGCTTTCCAGCTTTTCATCCAGACGGTCGGCCAATCTTCCCAAGCGTTGCTGAACAACGGAATCGGCTCCTGTATGTGCTTTTTTATGGGCCATCAATTCCTGAGCCAGATTCAAAGCGGTCAGAACGGCCAGATCGGCTGTCGCGATCCTGCCTTTTCCTGCTTCACTGAGTTCTTTCATCTTTGAATCGACATAATCAGCGACTACTTCCAAATCTACGTCTGGATCTGTTTTAACCGTATAGACTTTTCCGTAAATTTTGATTTTCACATTACGCTCAATTCAAAATAATTTAACCTAAAAATATCTGCCTTGGGCCGGACGAAACTCAGCCATGAGACAAACCCAGCAAACGAAATCTATGTGCAGGCGAGAGAAAAATCAACGTTTTATCAGTTATTTATTATGATATCCGCTCAATCGAGGAAAACTAAATTTTACAAAAAATCAGCAGAGTCAATTTTTTGCAGTAAATTCTTAGCTTTCACACGAATTTTTTGTTTTTCTTGTGCCCATCTTTCACTTTCGCGTTTGAGACGATTCAATTGCCCGACTTGACTCCTCAATATCTGAGTGCTCTCTTCAGATTTTTTTCGCGCCAAGACTTCTCGCTCAAACTTCTTGCGCAATTCACGGTTCTCTTGTATCAAGGAATCCAACTCCTGAACAAGCTCAGTAGTAATTCTTTCTAAGCGATCGATGAGTTCTTCTGACATGAGGGCATCCTAGCGCCGAGCCTCCCCCCTGTCAATTGGGATTCCATTGGCTCAAAACCAGTTCAAGAATCTGCCTTTGTACAAACAATCTAAAGGATTCCAGACAGACGAAAAAGATGCTCTATTATTTATTCGCGGAGGCTGGCTCCAGACTTTTGCGCCAGCGTTTGAACGATTTGCTCAAACAGAGGGTTGACATCTTCGTCGGAAAGGGTTTTATCTGCAGACTGGAACGCCAGCGAGAAGGTGAGGCTTTTTTTACCTTTTTCTATTTTCTTGCCTTCAAAATGATCGTACAATTCGACGCGGGTTAAAAGCGGCCCAGCGCCATCACGGATTTGTTCGATCAAATCTTTGGATTTCACGCTCTGACTGACCAATAAAGATATATCCCGATAGGTCTCTGGGAATTTTGGGATGGCTCGAAATGGAGCCCTTTTTTTTGGTCTCGCAACAAGGGCTCCAAAATCGATCTCAAATAAGTAGATGGAACCATTGACCTCAGCGCGTTGCGCCCATTCTGAATCCAGTTCGCCGACATGTCCCAAAATTTCTCCGTCGCAAACACATTCTGCAACTTTTTCGGATGACCAGCAGGTTGCGGCTCCAGGACGCAGTTCGGCTTCCGGTGCCAATCGTTCGAGAACCGATTCCAAGGCTCCCTTGATGTCATAAAAATCGTAGGAATCGCCTTGTTGTTTCCACACATCGTTTTCATAAGTACCTACGGCGAGACCACTCAAACAGGTTCTTTCGACACGCTGACCGGAGGCATCCCGATAAAAGATCTTGCCGACTTCAAATAATTTCACAGGTTTTTGTCCCCGGCTGATATTCAGACGCGCATTCTCAAGCAAACCGGGGATGAGGCTGGTTCGCATGACTCCCATTTCTTCACTCAAGGGGTTGCTCAGAGTGATACACGAGGAACCGGTTTCCGCAAAAGCATGCAAATACGCTTCTGCATTTTTATTTCCAATGAAGCTGTAATTCACGGCTTCTGAGTAACCACCATGACAAAGTGAAGCGCGTACCGTTTGAGTGGCTATTTGTCCTGCGGTTCTCGAAACAGATTGCACGGCACCCTGTGGAGATTCAGAACCAATGTGCTGATAACCACGCAAACGCGCGATTTCTTCGATCAAATCAATCTCCCGCCGAATGATGGGACGAAAGCTGGGCACTTCGACCTTGAATGTTTCGCCTGCTTTCAGTTCATCCACCTTGAATCCCAGTTTGCGGAGGTGCTTGCTGATTTCATCGGGTTCGACAAAAGCTCCCAATATCTGCCGGACTCTCTCCACGCGCAATTCGATCTGACAAATGGGTCGGGGATTGGGATATAGATCAATGCGTCCCTTACAAATCTTGCCGCCTGCCAATTCCTGAATCATCAATGCCGCCCGCGCTTGCGCGTGCACGATGCCTTCAATATCGACTTCTCGCTCGAAACGAATCGACGAATCGCTACGCAAGCCATATTTCTTGGATGCCTTGCGTACGATTGAGGGATCAAAGCAGGCACTCTCTAAAACGATCCTTTTAGTTTTTTCTGTAACCTGACTGCCGACCCCGCCCATGATGCCGGCCAGTGCTGAAGGCTTTTCGGCATCTGCAATCACCAATGCGTCCTCCTCCAACTTCAGTTCTGTTCCGTCCAGCGCAGTGAAAGCTTCTTTGACCCGGGCGCGGCGTATCACTATCTCAGAACCACGCAAAAGGTCACCGTCAAAAGCGTGCAGAGGCTGGCCGTATTCCATCAATACGTAATTCGTGATATCAACAATATTGTTGATGGGACGCAAGCCGACGGAGATCAGCCGATCTGCCAACCACTGTGGTGAAGCTTTTACGGTAACGTCTTCGATGACCATCGCACAATAACGGGGACAAAGCTCTGTTTCGGTATTTGTTACTTTGATTTTGCTTTCGATGGCGGGTCCGTCACTCCATGCCTTTGCAAGTTCTTCTGTGACGGTCGGGGCTTTGAAGGGCAAATCGGCCAACGCGGCCAGTTCACGCGCGACACCCAGATGGCTCAATCCGTAGCCTCGATTGGGGGTGACATTCAATTCCATTACGTCTGCGGTCTTTCCTCCGGGCAAATCGACACGCTCGAGTGCGTCCACCTCAAATCCACCCAGAGTCAGGCACCTGTCCACTTCTGCGACGGGAAAAGAAAATTCTACGTAATCTTTCAACCATTCCAATTCAATTTGCATGAACTTAAATTCCTGTAATGTGGGACCCACCCACTGTATTTAGAACGATTCAATAGATCGCTCGCTTGTATCCAATGATAAAATTCAAGGTTGCTGACCGCATCCGGCTACGCCCCGGTGACTCAAAATAATTGTGGGAACATCCCCAAAAGCTGTCTATTGTAGCAAAGCTGAATAAAGTGTACACAGAGAAGATTAAAAAATAATCTGATTTGGCAAAATTCCAGACGCCTCAAAATACCACAAGTCAAAAAAACAGGGAATGAAGGTAAATACGGAGGGAGGGGGCAACGCTATCTGTTCGGTATCTAACCGTCGATCATTCGTCGCGGGTGATTTGCATTTTCTTTAATTTTTCAACCAGAGTCGTCCGATTCAATCCCAACAAAGCGGCGGCCTTGTTCTTGACCCATCCGGTTCTTTCCAACGCTTCCTCAAGAATCTCGCGTTCAAAATCTTCTACAGCTTGCTTCAGATTGATGCCCTCTTCGGGGATACCCGCAAACACCGGAAATGGCGAGGCATTTTGAAACGAACGTCGTATCATTTCAGCCGGAGATTCGTTGGGCTCTTCCTCTTTCAGTGGAGTCCAGGGCTCTTCGGAGGCACCGTCTAAAACTTTTTCGGGCAGATCGCGACGTGTCAAAACTTCTCCCGTCCCCAACACCACCATACGTTCCACAAAATTCTGTAACTCACGAATATTGCCGGGCCATTCGTAATTGATGAGGATGCTCATCGCTTCGGCATCAACCGCTTTAAAGGATTTATTTTTCGATGCATTGAAGCGATGCAAAAAATAATTCACCAGTAAGGGGATGTCGCTTTTTCTCTCACGCAGAGGGGGCATATGAACCGGAATGATGTTCAGCCGGTAAAAAAGATCTTCCCTGAACTTGCCCTGTTTGATCGAGTCTTCAATATTTACGTTGGTCGCCGCAATCACACGAACGTTGATGGGAATGGATTTCGAACCACCAATCCGGTCGATTTCCATTTCGGACAAAACCCGCAATAATTTGACCTGCAAAGGGGTCGGCATATCGCCAATTTCATCAAGGAAAATAGTCCCTTCATGCGCCAGTTCCATACGCCCTATTCGGGTATTGACGGCACCGGTGAACGAGCCTTTTTCATAACCAAATAATTCGCTTTCAAGCAAATCATGAGGAATGGCTCCGCAGTTGACAGCAACAAAAGCTTTGGACGAACGGTCACTGTTATCATGCAATGAACGCGCTATGAGTTCTTTGCCCGTTCCGCTCTCACCAAAAATCATCACCGTACTGTCGGAACTGGCTGCTTTCTCGACAAGCTGGAAGATTTTATGGATTGAAGGGGAGTCGCCGACGATCCTGTTGGTTTGTTTTTTAATGTTTGCGCCCATAATATGACGCTATTATAGCCTTCAAGCCTGCTTTGTCAAACCCAAAAAACGTTGATAACTATGGAGTTATAAATATATTTTACAATATCTCGTTTTTACAGGCAAATGACTGTCAATTTCGTGACGATTTGAGCGCGATGGGCTTTTTTTTCGCACGGGAGGGAACGAAGAACTTCGTCAAAGACTTTATCCTGCGGGTGGAATGCAAAAAGCCAAAGCGGGCTCAGCCCGCTTTGGCTTTCGACTATTCTTGCATACGGAAATCCCTGGAGTAATAGCTCACAAGGTCTCTCATGGACAACATGCCTACGATTTTGTCTTCCTCGGTAACCGCCAGATGACGGATCCTATTTTTGTGCATGAACGAATTGGCTTCTTCGACAGGGAGGTAACGATCCATAGAAAGTACGGGCGATGTCATGATCGTTCCAACAATAGTGGTCTCGGCGTTGAGTCCTTTTCCTAGAACTTTGCGCGTCAAATCGGATTCCGTTACAAGCCCGACAAAATCGCCAAGCTTTTGGACCAAAACCGATCCAATCTCATTCGCTTGCATGTACAGTATCGTCTCTTGAACGGTGGATTCTGAATCCACGCTCAACACCGGGGAACTCATGTAATCACCAATGTCATCCAGAACTTCATTTCCAATGTCATCCATAACCTTATCTCCTCAATTGAGTTAATTCTCTGGAAAGAAACCCAGAGAAAGAAAATTTATAACAACAGCAACCTATTTGAACTTGCATGATCTTTATCTCAATCTCTGACAGGTAGAACAGAACCTGAATTTTTTCGATGCCAGATAATGCGCGGGAACCCGCATTGTAGAACAGGCTTCGGCATCTGATGCTGGAATATTTGTAGAATCAATGAGTTTCAATCGGACAGGAAGCCGATCTTTGAGGAACTTTCGAGCGATGTGCTTTGCAGTCATGGTCAACCTCCAAATCAGGGAATTGTATTGGCGGGCCATTCATCTTAAAAAGTCGATTGTGCTTATGCAATGTCTCAAAAGTTGAGATGCACTGAATTTAAATGGGATTTTTTTAACTTGTGCTATGAAACTGGAAAGGTCGGAGAAACCTGCAGGGGCTTACATCTCAAAATTGTATTGCAAAGAAATTTTTTACGCGTGGGGAGAAGTACTCAAACGGATTTAACTTCCAGATCAGGGTGGAGCTGTTGGCGCAACTGCCCCTGTATGTATTGCAAGGTACCGGTGCTGGAAGTGGGACAGCTACCGCAAGCTCCCTGATATAAAATCTTGACGATGTTTCCTTCGACAGCCTTGAGTTCAACGCCACCGCCATCTTTTGCCAGATTGGCACGTATGGATCGATCCAGCACCATTTCAACGGCTTGCATTTTTTCCTTGTTGGAAAAAGACGTGAAGTTATTCACATCCAGATCGATTTTTGGAGCCAGAGCATCGGCTGGATAAATTTTGACCAGACGATCGATCGTCTTCCAGACCCTGTCCTTCAAGGGACCAAAATAAGTAGAACCTGTTTTAGTTACGGTGACAAAATTCTGCATGACAAAAACGCTTTGAATATCACCCAAAGCAAAAATTTCCTGCGCCATTTCATCGTTCCCGCAATCGCTTTTGGATGCATACGACTTATTTCCATTATCCAGAATCTGAGCGTTCAACACAAATTGCAGAGCACCGGGATTTGGCGTTTCCCGAGTACGAACCACTTTAATGATATTGTTCGAGGCGGTTTTGGTTGCCGTGGGTGTTTTGGTTTCTGTAGAAGTCGGTGCTTTACTTTTTTCTCTTGCGGCTAATATTTCGCTGAGTTTCATGCGTTACCTGTCTGAGAATGAATTTCAGTTATCATATAATATTCGTGAACTAAAAACCAACATTAAGGAATCGTTGTCTATTCCCTGATCGGCTCTCACTCTGCAATGCCAGGCACCAGATCCAAGTTTTTCCTATTCTGCAAGGAGCGGATGCCTTCCAGCCCAACATAGATGGCGAGCCCAACCAGAACCAGCGCAGAAACTCCCAGAAAAATATTGGGAACGGGCTGGGTGAAAAACCTCCACGCCTGCCAGCACAGTGCGGCAATCGTTGTCACGATCATGAACAATGCCGGGTAGAATGTATAGGCAGTCGGTTTCTTCACACTGGCAAGATAGGATGAAATAACAAACAGGGCCACTGCGGCAATGAGCTGATTGGTCGCACCAAAAATCGGCCAGATTTTCTGCCATCCCTCTGTCGCACCAATGAGGTAGGCAAGAAAAATAATCGCCAGCGTTGCGATGTATTTATTCTTGAAGGAAACAAACCGGCGACCGATCGATTCCTGAACGATGAACCGGGTGATTCTCGCGGCAGAATCCAGTGTGGTCAGAACAAAGGTGTTCAAGGCCAGAACGGCAATCATCGAAGCAAAGCTGAAACTCATCATGGGAATCATCTGATGCACCATATTCCCAAAGCCGTTGCCGTAAGCCAAAATCCAGCCACCGGATTTCAAAGTTTCCCGGAATCCAAGCGTCTCCATATCCACACCACCCCCTATCGGCGCGGTCCAGTACAATCCACCCCCGACCAGCAAAACCGTTGCCACGGCAACCACTCCTTCGGTCAACATGCCGCCGTAACTGATGGACCGACCCTGTGATTCAACCGAAAGTTGTTTCGAGGTGGTGCCGCCCGCTATCAGCGAATGAAATCCTGAAACAGCTCCGCAGGCAACGAGGACAAACAGCATGGGCCACATCGGCCCCTGTTGCTCGGAAACCATGCCGCTGAATGCGGGGGTATGAATCTCGGGACGAACCCATAACAGGGCCAACATCCCCAAAGACAAAGAACCAAATAAAATGTATGTGGAAAGGTAATCGCGTGGCTGTAGCAAAATCTGCACGGGTAGAACCGATGCGACTCCGGCATAAATCATCAAAGTAACAAACCAGAACATCAACGGCGAAAATCCCATCACACCGGCTTCGGGAAGGACAACGGGGAAATGAAAACCAACGAATATATTGAGTATCACCAGTGTCACTCCGGCACAAGTGACGGCTGTCAAATTTAAATTCTTCTGGTAAATGAGCCAACCCAACGCCATAGACACGGGAATGATCGCAAAGGTGGGGAACACCATTTCCGGTTGAGCGATCAAAGTTTTGGCGGCCACCACGCCAAACACGGCAATGACGAGCAACATGGCCAGCAAAAGAAAAATGGAAAACACAATTTTGGCACGTGTGCCCATCGTTGCTTCTGCAATTTCCGCGATGGAGCTTCCTCGATTGCGCACTGAAATCATCAATGTCAGATAATCGTGCACCGCTCCAATAAACACATTGCCCAGTAAAATCCAGGCAATCGTTACCGCCCATCCAAAATGATGCAGGGCGACAATGGGGCCTATGACCGGCCCGGCCCCTGCAATGGATGCAAAGTTATGACCGAACAAAACCAGTGGCTTGCTGGGAACGTAATCGACACCATCGGATTGATTGTGCGCGGGCGTGCTTTTGCCGTCGTCGGGCTGAACGATTTCGCGATCCAGTTTGCCGGCATAGAACCGATAGCCAACGAAATAAAAAAACAAACAGGATGATATCAGAATGACGACTGCAAGCATTTTAAAGCCTATGATTTACTTGAATTGAATGCGCTCTTGACAACACTAAAGAATCAGGTCAATCCCCTGGATTTCCAGTTTTTTGAACGGGCCAAAACCAGACAGAGAAAAAGTCACATTGGATGAGGTACGCAACAGTTTCGAGATAAAAACTTCGATGCCAAAAGATGAAAAACTTCGATAGTCTTCAGGCTTGGCTGGAACACTGTTGGAAAATTTGATCTCTGGAAGCCTGCCTATGCAACAAGGCGACTGAATCTCTTCCAAATCGACAGTCAGACAACTCTGTCTTTTTTGCTCTAAATATTTTCTGGCGTCCGCGCTAAAATCCAGCTTCATAATCACCCAAGCGCAGGTCTGAAAAATCCAAACCCGCTACACTGAAAATCATCCACTCATGCGCTCGTTCTTCTTTTATAGCTTAGCTTAAAACAGCCCTTCTTTACAAATCGTTTGCTCACGCTTGGGTCCGGTAGAAATCATCAAAAAATCGGCTCCGATAATTTTTTTCAAGCCTTCTATATACAACTTGGCTTTTTCAGGAAGTGCTTCAAATTTATTGATCCCCACCGTACTTTCCATCCAACCCTCAAACTCGGTATAAACCGGCTTGCAGTTTTCCAGAATTTCCAGATCCGCCGGCATTTCTTCATACATTTTGCCTTTGTATTCATAAGCGGTACAAACTTTGAGGACTTTGAAAGTGTCAAGAACGTCCACTTTCGTAAGTGCCGCCGATTCGATACCGTTGAGGTGAACAGCGTAACGCGCCACCACTCCGTCGAACCAGCCACAGCGTCTCGGACGCCCTGTGGTGGCTCCAAATTCATGACCTTCCTTGCGCAAGGTTTCACCACTTTCGTCAAAAAGCTCGGTGGGAAAAGGGCCTTCTCCCACACGGGTGGTATAGGCTTTGATGACACCCGATACCCGGTCGATTTGAGTGGGTGGAATGCCAAGCCCGGTACACGCGCCACCCGAAGTGGAATTTGACGAGGTAACGAAGGGATAAGTGCCATGATCCACGTCGAGCATGGTCCCTTGAGCACCCTCGCACAACACGTTTTTCTTATCAGCAATCTGTTGGCGTAAAAAAGTATGCGTATCGGTCAAAAGTCCGAGGATGATCTTTCGTGTGTCCTGCAAGCCTGAAAAAATTACGTCAAAATCCTGAAGCTCGCCACCAAATAATTTTTGAATGATGGCTTTCTTTTCATCGTAATTATCCCGCACCAGTTTCAGCAGTCGGTTTTCATCACGCAAGTCACAGGTGCGTATTCCCAGACGAGCGATTTTATCGGCATAAGAAGGACCGATGCCCCGCCCCGTGGTTCCAATCTTCTGATATTTTCCGTCGCATTCACGGCTGACATCGCTACTGCAATGATAGGGAAGGATAATGTTCGCACGATCCGAAATCAGCAGGCGGCTCTGAAACTCGATACCTGCTTTTTCCAACTGACCCATTTCTTCCAACAGGGCTTTCGGATCAATCACTACTCCGTTACCGATCACACAAATTTTTCCTTCGTGAAAAATACCAGAAGGAATCAGATGAAGGACGTACTGTTTGCCATCGCAATAAATCGTGTGACCCGCATTGTGTCCGCCTTGATAACGCGCAACGATGTCCGCATCTTCAGCAAGAAGATCGACGACTTTTCCTTTACCCTCATCTCCCCATTGCATCCCCGCAATGACAGCAACCGACATGTTCAAACCCTTAATCTTTAAATTAGAAAAAAATTACGCCCCTATACAACACAGGGACAATAAACCCGGAATGCAAATACGATGGGGCATTATGCGTTCGCCCCCATCCAAAGTCAAGCAACCCCCAAGGGGTCCAAAGTAGCAATCTATATCTCTTTTAATTCCCAAGATATTTATTCAACAGTTTCGACTCTAATATCAAAGGATTTCCTTCTGCATATTTTTTTGCCAACTGGAATTGTTCCTGCGCTCTCTTTCCCTTATTCAGCATATGAAGTGCCAGAGCAAAATTGAAATGCACCTCGCCTGATGAAAAATCTGCTTCCTGCGCCTGATTGAAATTCAACATCGCATCGAAATATTCTCGTTTCTGAAAATTTTCAAGCCCTCTGTCATTGTTTTGAACAGCCGACGGCTCAGAATTGGGAGCCAGCATGAGGGGCGATTCTTCCAGTTTTTCGCATCCCAAAAAAATCCACAAACAGAAAAAGACCGCTATAATTTTATTCATTGCAAACAGGCTTCGATAAAAATTCTTAGAGTGGGTGAAATTCAAAAGGCAAGTCTTAACATTGGGTCTGAAGCATCTTACATTTTTCCTGGTACCACCGACATGCCGTCTCTGCATAGTTCTGGCGATCACCAGGCATCACATAATTCCCTTTTGCGTCGAAGGGAACGTGAGCCATTTCCATATCCTTGTAGATCTGGTTGAGGTAATCAGGAAAATCAGCGTAAATGGGCAGTATTTTTTTTAATTCCGGCATCGCCTTTTCTCTGAAGCGTAACAAATCTTCCCCGCCTGGATGTATTTCCTGCAACCCGTTTTCACCATGTGACCGCGTAATACAATGAGTCATCGCTTCAAAATCTTCCCAATCTTCCAAAGCGTCCACGTCAGAAACAAAGGCGGGGTCATCGTGCAATTTTGTTTTGAAAGGAGTATTTAACAAAATCGATGCCCCTTCATGGAAATTGGCTTCATGCGCTCCAAATTTGTATTCTCGATTCGCTCGAAAATTTTTCAGATCGCGCTGAAAGTACTTCCAATGATGAAAAAAATTAGGGATCAGACGCAACAGCCGTGTCGGCAAGGAGGCCGCTTTTCGGATCCCCGCTTCAAAGATATTTCCATCCTTGCGTGAGGAATGAAGGTACTCAATGATGTCCATCTCCACTCGCGACAAGTTGATGGGATAAATATTCGGTTCCTTTAAATCATGGCATTGTTTGCCATCCTGATAAATACCACGGTAGTGATAATTTCTACGGACGAACTCGCTTTCTGGAAATTTTTCAATTTCGGGAAACATTTTCTGGCGCGAATTGAGCCAGAGGATAAGATTATAATTTTTAATATCCTCATCTTTCAGCGTTTTTTCCATGTCGTATAAAAACGGCAGGTCACCGGGCTGAAAAAGGATCATCTCATCCAAATCCAAATCCAGACTGCTTTTCCCCAGACTCAGAGTATTCAATATACTCAGATTATTGGTGTCTTCCTCTACAAAACGAATGGTTTTTCCGTTGTGCCCATTGATCTCCAAATAAAGCTGAAGAATTTTTTCTGTTTCCCGCGATCCCACCACCACGATTTGCTGAAGCGATGACTTAAGAATATTGGCCAGGGCATAACACATGATGGGAATACCATGGATCAGAAAAAGGAATTTGAGCCGATCTATCGAATCGTCGCATGCGCGAAGAATCAAATGGCTCACACCCAGCTTTCCCTGTTCGATTTCTCTACGGGCTTTGGCGAGACTCGTCGCATCGGCCTGAGCACGGGAAGGAAAGCGGTCGTGGCTGAAGCTCACAATACACTTGTCAATAAAAGGTTTGTTTTTAGCAGGAATCATAAAACCATTTCAAAATTACAAACTAAATAAACGTTCCTCATCGCCACCGGAGAGGAATAGTGATGAAGTCAATCAAACCACGAAATACAAAATCCATGGCACCTGTTCAACGAGTCGTAAAACCTTTTGCAGAATTTTTCTTATTTCGTCTCGTTCGAGTCACTGTCTTCAGAATCGGGATCTCGCAATAATTTCTGGAGATCATCCCATTCCTTTTGCATAGTGACCAATGCCCCCTGCTCCATTTTCCTGTAAAGACAAACAACCGATTTACCTTCTTCCGTCAAGTAGGCACCACCGCCACCTTTACCACCAGCAACCCGTGCGACCAGAGGCGTTTTAAAATTTTGGTTGATCATATGAATCATGTCCCAGGCCCGACGATAACTCAACTTCATCAATCGGGCCGCTTGCGAAATAGAACCCACCCGGTCTACCGCTTCCAATAAATCGACCTTTCCCGGTCCCAATGCAATGGTTTTTCCCTTCACAATCCGAATCCGCGGTTTGCATTGAAAACCGTTTTCACTATGGGGCATTTTCATTGGCAATCGCTCTACTCGCTCACCATCTAAAGGGGGCCTCTAATAATCTGAAAATTTTTCTTGAGGCAACACGCTCGCCCTTATTTCATAAGGGAGGCTCGTGGCCAATGGCAATTTTCAGAGGTGCCCTAAAATCAGTTTTCAGTTGTTAGCGATAGGCACAACCCCTAATACATTAGGGATGGGCCAGGCGAATCCATTTTCGCCTGTGTTCCCTTCGCTATCTGCATATTTTCCTACAAACTCAAATTCATGCCCCCCGGCGTTCAGGTAAAGCTGGGCTTCTGGTCCCCCTTCCGTATACATCGCACGTTGCAATCCAATCGGGAGTTCCAAAAGCATGTCAACCAAGTCGTGCATCGTGAATGGGGTTCGTACATGAATGAATAAAATTCTCCCCTTATCATCACTACCTATAGCTGTCGCACTCCAAACCTTTTCCTGCAGTTCCCAAACATTCTCCCGATTACAAGAAATCATGCGGATGCTTTGTATCATCCCGCCATATTCTTTATCCAGTGCCTGCAAATCCTGACAATCCCGGTCAATGATCTGCGCCTTGGGAACACTTGGCGTCAAAGAATCAAAAGCAAAAAGAGTGCGGTCTTTCGAAAGGCGACTGTGATTGATATGCCCCCGAAAACGTTGCAAAGAAACACTCGAACTCTTGTTCTCCTGATACATACTTGGATTGATCGTGGCTACCAGACCGTAACGCCGGGCCCAATCCCTCGCAGAAAGCAGTTCCTGGTTTTTCATCGCAGATACATTGAGCAAACGAAATTCAAAATACTGCGGATCGATACGCAGAATTCTGATTTTTGAATCGCCTCGCACCGTCTTCTTCGATCCTACAAAAACACCCAGATCCAATCCCGGAACCAATTTCAACCATTCGTTGAGTGGCTCGGGTTGCGCTGGAGTGCTCCTTTGTAGAAACCAGACAACAGATAGAATACCTGACACCAGCACAAGCAGAAACCCAACCTTCTTTAAGTACTGGAAAAACAAAAAGTTGCGTTTCATCAGTTTACAATCCTGAAAAAAACAAGCAAAATCACATTATAGCAGATAAAAATAATCCATAGAGCGACGGGTTGCAACGCTTTTCTCCCCGCCATGACAATCGGATAACTCTACTATAGAAGCCTATTAATAAGACATCTCTGTAAAAAAGACCGCTTTATGAAAAAATCCGACTCAAACAAACCAACACCGGTTCCGCGACAAGAAAACCGCATCTTCACAATATTCGTGCACATTGGCTACACCGTATTGATTCTTTCAATGCTCTCCTGGATGGCATATATCGAGTTTTTCATGTAATCCAAACAAACATTGATACAAACCTTCAGCCCGCATCAAATCAAACGATCAAACCCCACTCCCAATAGAATCAGCTCTTCAATACAGACAATGATCCTATCGTAACTGATGCGCCGGCGAAGAATACCATTCCTTCTGCAGACCGGGGAAATAATTTACAAAATAAATACCTGCCAACACCGCCCCCTCACTCGAAGCACGTCCGCCACCCAGACAACCAGCAACACATTGTTTTTAAATGTATTTTTAATAAATATTCTATATTTCCATTTTAAAGCAGCATAACTTCCGATATTTCAAATCTCCCCAAAACTAAAAAAATATTTAAAAAAATGCATTTTTAGTGAAAATAAGTAGTGTATTTTTATTTTCTTGTGTTATTATGAATGCGTAAAAGAAGGGTTGAGAAGATTTATGCTAAGTGAATTTATTTAGTATCAGGCCTCGGGTGCATAGCAAACCCGTTTGTTGAGACTGGGTCCTTATGGTTCTCTCTTGAGATTGGCTCGCTAAAAGTTCTTGCAAAACAATCCAACCCCCAATTCAAACCGGGAAAGATTTTCAGACTAAAGTTCTGTTCTTTCCCGCCTAATTTAGGGAGTAGTAAAATGGCAGAAGGAAAAGTAAAGTGGTTCAACGAAAGCAAGGGTTATGGGTTCATTGAATCGGATGAAGGAGAGGATTGTTTTGTACACTTTTCAGAAATTCAAATTGACGGTTTCAAAACTTTGAGAGAAGGTCAAGTAGTTGAGTTTGAGAGAAGTATGGGCCAAAAAGGACCACAAGCTTCAAAAGTAATCCCCAAGTAAATAAACTATACAGTTGCCGGGTTAACGCTCGGCAACTGAGCAGTTGTTTTTTAAAACCCGACAGGAAATTCCTGTCGGGTTTTTTTGTGCCTGATATCTTTCAGATATCAGACTTCCCAGCCACGAATGTGGCAAAGCTTGAGGAGCGCAGGCAACAGGGTAAAAGATGCCACCAGACACGCTCCAACCCCAAGTAACAGTGCAAGTCCCAGGCTATAAACACCGCGATGATCGGCGGTCATGAGACTGCCAAATCCAATCATTGTCGTCAAGGAAGTCAGAACCACCGCATTGGCCACGCTCGGGGCCAGAACCACTCCCTTCACATTGCCTTCTTCACGGTAGCGATGCACGATATGAACGCCATCGACAACGCCAATCCCTAGTATCAAAGGCAAAATCACCAGATTTGCCAGATTGAAGGAAACATCCAGCCAGGGCATGATCCCTGCCGTCCAAATCGCTCCAAACCCAACGGGAAGTAATATCAGCAGAACCGTTCCCGGTTTCCGAAATGTAATAAAAAGGTAAATGACAATCCCCACCAGCGCGTAGAGCCCACCCTTGACATAGCCATCCCGCATCTTCTGGCTCGACGTATACATATGGACGGCATTGCCCGTCACTTCGGGGTCGATCCGCCTCAATTCTGTCAGAAATTGCGTCATCCCTTCACGCTCCCAAATATTGACCTTGGGAAACACTGAAACCAGATAGTGCCCGTTGGTACCGACGAAACGTTTTTTCAGCAAGGAGGGCAGGTTTTCAACAGTGATCACATGGGGATGTGCGGCTTGTCTTAAATCGGCGATCTGTTTTCTGTAGTCAACCATCAGCTCCCCGGAATAAGCAGATAATTTTTTTTCCGCTATTTCCTGATCGCCTTTCTCCACGGTGTTCAAAAACCGTTTGGCCCAAATCCCCGCTGTTTTAACAGATTCGTTTGCGCTCTCTTCACCCTCGCGATCCTGCAATTTGAAGCTTATTTTTTTCATGACACGGATCAAGCGTTGCAATGAAAAATCACCGTCTTTCTCGGCCGGTTCCATCTCTTCCAGTAGGGGAGCGATTGTTTTCACATACTGGATTTTACCTTCCTGTCCTGCGGGCAAAGCGGAGACCACGCTTTCTACTCGACCCACGGTGGGAAGCTGTTTGATTTTCGCTTCCAGCGTACGTGCGGACTCCAGTGAATCGGCGATGAGTGCGGCAGACCAGGTGGAGCGTTTGGCTTTTTCAAGAATCTTCAATTCAAAGATCACCGCCTCTGTTCCCTTGGCCTGCAGATTCAGCAGATTGTAATCGAATTTGACATCCTGCAATGAATAGACACAAATCGCAGTGAAAATAAATGTTCCGGCAATGATCTTGCCGTAGCTTTCAAAAAAACCTTTCAGCAAACGTGCTTTAACCTGATCCACTGCGGACACTTCATAATGGGGTTGACGCCACCGCTCTTCCAGCGCAATCAACGCTGGCAAGAGCAGAAGCATGGAAACCATACATAAAATGACGCCGCCGCCTGCGATCCACCCCAACTCTGCAATGCCCGTGAAATCGGTGAGTGTCAAACCACCGAATGCAATACCAATG
Organism: Nitrospinae bacterium CG11_big_fil_rev_8_21_14_0_20_45_15; assembly: GCA_002787235.1. Lineage (GTDB taxonomy): Bacteria > Nitrospinota > Nitrospinia > Nitrospinales > VA-1 > Nitrohelix. Next base: position 21,996 of record PCWG01000002.1, on the reverse strand, counting down.
GCGATTGCGCCGGCAACATTGCTTTGCCCTGTCCCTTGCATGGCATCCTGCAAAGCATCGTAAGCACTTTTACCGGCCCCGCGCTCTTCCCGGTAACGTTCGAGAAGGTGAACTCCAAAATCAATGCCCAGACCGATCAATATAGTTGTAAAAACAACAGACAAAATATTTAAGTGCCCCACCGAAAGGGAAGCCCAACCCAAAGACCAGCAAACTCCCACGATCAGGCTGGCAACGGCCAACAAGGGTTTGACGATTCCGCCATATGCGATGATGTATAAAAGAGCAACACCTCCCAGTGCTAGAAAGGAGGCTCCCCGCACATCAATTTCTGTCATTACCATTTCATCCGAAGCGATCACGTCTTCACCCGTGAGTCCTGCTGTAACCCCCGGATAGTCGGAAAGAGTTTCCGCGATCAACGCCCGCGCCAGATTGACGGAGTCCTTATACCCTGTGAAGCCGGAACTTTCTTCATTGGGAACAATCAAAAGAAACAGGAGCGTTTCATCTTCGGAAACCAGGTAACCTTCCTCTTGCAAACCTCTCTCTTTTCCAGAAAGAAATGATTTCCAGGGCGACTTGTAAGAAACGGGATTTTCTTGCAAATGCTCGACCATCTGCTTTTCAATCTCTATCAATAGAGATAAATCTTCAGTATCTTCTCCCGCCGTCACATCTTGCTCACCAAGAAAACCGGAAACCAGATTGTCTACCATGCCGGAGCTGATCTTAGCGTTGACGCTTGTGAGGAGCTGGTTGAGTCCCGGGCGGGAGTTGATGGATTCAAGGAACGATTGATGGGCAATGATTTTCCCACCGAGATCATGCAATTCCTTGGGATCGAGGTAGAGTAAAGCCGATTCCTTGAATGGATCGACATCAATTTTGTAAAAGATTTCTAGAAATTGCTGAGGGCGATTTTTCATTTTGCCAGCCAGGGTAGCGGCAAATTTTTTCAGACGATCGGGCTCATTACTTTCGACCACCACGATCATGCCGTCAAAGTCCTCAAACTCTGCGCGGTATTTTTCGTAGAGGTGAATGTATTCCTGATTTTTAGGAAGAAGGTCGCTACGGCTGGTATGAAAGGTGAGTCGCTCTGCCGTGATCCATAAACAAATCCCTGCGGAGAGCAGGGAGAATAAAATAACTAACCAAGGATAATGGAATGCAAATCGGGCAAGCAAACCCAAGCCGTTGTGAAAAGAACGTAATGAAACAACTTTAGAATCTTTCATTACGTTATTTTCCGTCCCGCTCGGCGGTCAACTCCTATCAGCCCGAAACGGAACCACTTACAATTGCGTACAACTGGAATATCCGATGCGAGTCCAATTCTTTCCACAATAAAGTGGAGGTCAGAAGCGCATGCCCAAGCTCAGGACATGAGCGTTGAGACCAATATTGGGTCGGTTGATTCCTGCGTTGGAAACGTGAAAAAGTCGATAATTGATTGAGTACGAACGGGAACCTTCCTGAAAAAATTCGATCCCGGCACCTGCATGCAGAAGAAATTCAAACTCAGTTCCCAATTCTCGTTCTGCAATGTCCTTCCAATTCGTATAAGCAAAACCTGCCCCAAGTAAAATGTTGGGAGCCCAACTGCGCTCAGGACTCAGGAATTTATACTCTGCCATGAGCGGAGAAATACCGAACAGATATTCACCATCGCGGTTCAAGGCCTCTGCCATTCCCGCTTCGACGTGCCAAAACCAGGCACCACGGTAGAAACCTTCACCCATCATACCCGTCAGATTTTTCTGATAGTTCGGAAAGAAGAAAAGAAAGCTTATGTCGGATCGATCTCGTCCCGGTGGTAAATCAATTGTGTAACCAAAACCCGCTTGCAAACCAAAAGAGGAGGCTCCCTTTTCAAAACGCGCAGAGAAATCCTCAGCACTAGCACTTGCATCCAGAGTCAAGACCAACACCAAAGACACTACCATTCCTGCAATCCAACGTTTCATTTGAAAACCATCTTTCATTTGAAAACCTTCCTTGAAAAATTTATTTTGATTGATTTCTTAGTCGCAAGAAATCAGGAAAGAAGCAATACCAGCTGGAAATTCTACCACAATGAGAATGAATTGGAAATAATAACTTTCACCTGTTTTGCTCTGATTTAAGGAATGCGATCTCTCTTTAACTTCCTTCAGGGGCACATATCTTTTGACTGCCGAAGCAGTTATAATGCATCGAGGTTTCGAGGGATGCTTTGAAATACCTCGTGTTCATCACGATTCAAACGAATGGTCCAGAGCCAATGGCACTTCAACAAATCTTTTTGAGACAAGTCATCAGAAGCTTCCGACGCCCTATTCTGCGTAGTTTGCTCCTGTTGCTCGGGGTCCTCACTCTGATGCTCCTGCTGTTTGCGACCACTTTTTACTTGTTTGAAAAGGACGTTACCTTCAGTGATGGACTTTGGACCGCCTACATCACTCTGACAACCATAGGATATGGAGATTTTTCTGCCAAGACTGCAGAAGGTCGTTTCATCACCGTTTTTACTTCCATGATCGGCATCGCGTGTTTTGGCCTGTTCACGGGGGTGATTCTTGAAAAAGCTATTCAGCGGAGGACTCGAAAAATGAAGGGAGAAGGCCAATACACAGGTCGAGATCATCTGGTCATCGTCAACTTGCCTAGTTATGAAGAAATCCGCGATATTTTAAAAGAGCTGGATCTGAGTGCAGATTTCAAAGACCTCCCGCGCGTGCTAATCTCTGCGGCATTGCCCAACGATGATAAAGAAATTCCCGATACCTTAGCAAGCCAGATTGATGGATATATTTCCGGCATGCCTTCAAGGCTGGATACATTAGAACGCGCGAATTTACAGTTTGCAAAAGGATGTCTCCTGTTGTCGTCCCCGTCCAATCCCAGTATGGACGATACCAATACTTTGACCGCCGGTTTGATAGAAAAAAAATGGCCGCAGGTCATCACCGTTATGGCTTGTGGGCGAAGCGAAACTCTGAACAATCTCGCAATGTTTAACATCGACGGTGGCGTCAGCGCGATGAATTTGCAAATGGGCCTGCTCGTCCAGGAATTGGAAGACCCTGGAGTGTTTGAAGTCTACAGCCAGCTATCCTCCAATACCGGCGGCAACCAGATCTATATCAGCCGTACTCCTGTAGGGCAATGGACGGACTCCGCCTCCCTGCAATTCGGGCAAGTCAAACTTGCGGCAATGCAACTGGACTTTCCCGTCGAAATTTTGGGGATCAAACGCAAATCGCAGGAAACCCTCATGCTCAATCCCGGCAATGGTCTGAACCTCGAAAATGAGGATCGCGTGGTCTATCTGGCGACAAACCGTTTCCCATGGCAGGAAGAAAGTTCTCGCCTCATTGAGCAGATCAACAAAAACCTGCTTCCTGCTTGAGGACATGGCATGACTACTTTTCGATTCATCCACTGCTCCGACCTGCACATCGACAGTCCTTTCAAGGGGTTGGGAGGGGTGCGTCCTGAACTGGCCGCGACCCTGCGCGAAGCGACTTACAAATCATTTCAAAACATCGTCGCTCTTGCTCTGCGCGAACAGGTTTCCGCTGTGATCATCGCGGGCGATGTCTACGACGGAACAGACAAAAGCCTGCATGCTCAATTCCGATTTCGTCATGGTCTGCAGGAATTGTCCAATGCAGGCATCGAAGTATTTGTCGCTCATGGCAACCACGATCCGCTCGATGGCTGGTCAGCCTCCCTCAGATGGCCCGAACGGGTTCACGTCTTTGCAGGTAAAGAACCCGAACGCATTCCCATCATACAAAATGGAATCGAGATCGCACAGATTCATGGCTGTAGTTTCCCCACCCGCGATGTCAAAGAAAATCTGGCCCTGAAATTCGACCCCGGTCAATATGCAGGATTTTCCATCGCAGTTTTACACGCCAATGTTGGCGGCAACACTGGCCACGAAAACTACGCCCCTTGCACACTGGAAGATCTCATCAGTAAAGGCTTCGATTATTGGGCACTGGGACATGTCCATTGCAACCAGATATTGCGTGCGGAACGACCTGCCGTCGTTTACCCCGGCAACACTCAGGCCCGACACAGTCGCGAAAGTGGAGCCAAAGGCTGTTGTCTGGTAGAACTGACTCACGATTCCGCACCTGACATTCGCTTCATTCCCATCGATGCCTTGCGTTATATTGTTTCCCGACTGAATATAGAGTCCGCATTCGACCTCGACTCTGCCGCCGAAAAAATTCAGGCTCACTGCGAAGGCTTGTCCGTCGAAGCCGAAGACCGCCCTGTTCTGATCCGCTTGAGTCTGGAAGGAAGAACTTCCATCAATCACGAATTGCGCAAACCCGGTGCCCTCGATGCCTTTGCCGACGAACTGCAAACGATTTTTGAAGCGCGCGAACCTCAGATATGGCTCGACCTCAAACTCAATACAGCGGGCACCTTCGACATCAATGCTCTTAAAAAAGGCAACGATTTCATTGCCGACCTGCTGTCACATTATTCAGAAGTCGAAGCATCGGACCACGCTGACGCCATTCGAGAACAACTCAAACCCATGTTTGAATCCTGGCAGGGCCGCAGTTTTCTGGAAGAAATTTCAGATGAGGAACTGGCAAAGATTTTAGCAGACGCACGAGACTTGACCTTGAACCATTTGATTCCCCCTTCCTGATCCCATGCAAATTCGCGAATTAATCATCGACGGTTTCGGTGTCCTCATCAACAAACGGATCACGGGATTCCAACCCGGTATCAACGTCATCTACGGCCCGAACGAATTTGGCAAAACTTCTCTGCTCGAATTCATTCGCAGGATTTTGTTTGGCTTTCCAAGCAAAGCCAGTAAAAAAAATCTGTACGAACCTGTCAATGGTGCACCCTGCGCGGGCCAATTGATCTGCGAATTGAAGTCGGGCGAGTGCGTGAGCATCCGACGCGTTCAAGGTGCCAACAACGGCCCGGTCACTATCACGCATCCTGGCAAAGAATCACAGAATGCTGCCGGGCTGGAAGACTTGCTCGGTTCTGCCACCAAAGAGATGTACGAAAACGTTTACGCTTTCAGTCTCGACGAATTGCAAAGCATGCAGTCTTTACAGGGCGACGAGATCAAGAATCGTATCTATGGCGCAGGATTGGGATTGGGAACCGTCTCAATCAATGAAGTTGAAAAAAATCTGGGAAAAGTTTGCGATGAATGGTTCAAACCACGCGGGGCAAATCCTCAGGCAAATGTTCTTGCAAAAAAAATGAAAGAAACTCAGGCTCATATAAAAAAAATACGGCAGGAAGCGCAACAATACGAAAGCCGTTTTGCCCGTTTGCAAGAGCTTGACAAAGAAAGTCAACAACAGGCCCTTGCCATTGACGCTTCAGAAAAAAAACTGCGTCAGCTTCAATTGCTCCACGAACTTTATCCCACTGCCATCGAGTTGATCTCAACAAAAAAGGAACTCGCCAGTCTGCCCGATTCAAGCACCTTCCCCGAAGGGGGATTGCCCGCACTGGAAGCTATAAAAAGGGAACGGGACGCTTTAAAAATCCGATTACGCGAAGAGCAAAATACGCTCGAAGCACTGGATAGAGAACTCAACGCAATCACTTTGAACCCCGCTCTGCTCGAACACGAACACGATTTGATTTACTTGCAACAAAGTGCTGAGAAAGTTCGGTCTGCGAACAAAGACCTGAATACCGTCAAAATTGAGCAAGAAAATCTGTGCACAAAGATACGGGAAAAAATTTCAAGAATTGATCCTCATTGGGGAGAAGATGACGCACTCCGTTTTCAGCTCACATCTCTGGAAATCAGCCAAATCGATCTATTTCATTCAGCACTCGAATCGCTTCGCCAAAAAAGTGTCGAGTCCAGAAACAAACTGGCACTTCATCAGGAACGTCGCGACGAGGAACGGTCGAAGGGTTCTGCAACTCCAAAGTGGTTGAAGTATTTTGTTTATGGGCTGATGGCTCTGGGCGGACTGATGGCGGTTTATGGATTTTTTCTGGGCGATTCTATTTTTGTTGGCTCTGCCCTTATCATCGCAAGTATGGGGGTTATCCTTTTTTTTCTAGCAGGCACAAAAGGAGAAGATTTTAAAAGAGAGGACACTCTGCAAAAAAATTATGAGTCTCAATGCAAAGCGGATGATCTGGCATTTTCACAAAAGAAAGAAGAATGGCAAGACTGGCTGAAGAAAAGAAAACTCAATCCCGATATATCTCCGTTGAATGCGAAAGAATTTGGTGACCGTTCGGATGACATACGAAATTTATTGCACGATCGAACGCGTTTGGAGTCAAGAATACAGGAGATGACACTCTCTCTGGAAGACGCTCGGAAAAAAGTCGAACGTATTGCAGTGACTCTTCCGGGCTTTTCTTTCAACCGGGATCTCTCTGCCAGTATCGAAATTCTAGCCAAAAGTTTTGAGGAAAATAAATCATCCCGACAAAAGTTTCTCCTTTTCGAAAAACAAAAAGTGGGGCAACAATTAAAATTAAAAAGATTGGTTCAAGACCTCGAAAACAAAGAAACAGAACTTTCTCGTTTCATACTATCCGCTTTGGTAAAAGACGAATTCGAATTTCGCGAGAAACAACAACTGATCGAAAAAAAATCAGCTTTGAAAAACAAGATAGAGAATCAGGAAAGCCAGATTCGAATTCGCGTGGGGATGGGTTCTGCTTACGACGCTTTCATGCAAACTATTTTCCATACCGATCCCATTGAGAATCAAGCAGAGCTGGAACGAGCAGACACCCGCCTGAAAGAGATGAAAGAAACCCGTGACCGTCTCTTGCAGGAAATCGGTGAAACTCGGCAAGCAATGGAACAAATCGCTAACGACGACGCGCTCACAGAACAACAAAATCAGTGGGAAAGCGATCGGCAAACTTTAAACGAGATTGCTAGAAAATGGGCAACGCATCAAATCGCGCTCTATATGTTGAGCGAAGCCAAATCGATTTATGAAAAAACCCGGCAACCCGGCGTCATCAAATCTGCCACGGCTATCTTCGATCAAATCACTGCCAATCGTTACGCGGGTATTTTCAAACCTGCGGAACATGACGATATCATCGTCCAGACAAGTGACGGCAAACAAAAAGGCTTTTTGGAAATGAGCCGGGGTGCGCGCGAACAACTTTATTTGTCCATGCGCCTTGGTTTGATAGAAGAATACGAAACGCGCTCTGAACCTTTACCCATCATCATGGACGATGTGTTCGTCAACTTCGACGACAAGCGCGCAAAAGAAGTGATCGCGGTATTGAATCAATTCGCACAGTCCCGACAGGTGATTCTCATGACCTGTCACCATTGGTCTGCCACTGCCCTCCAATCTGCGGGGGCGCATATGATCGAGATTTAAAACGTTGCAGTGAATCAGCGGGGAAAGGTATTTCCGTTTGTTTAAAGGGAGGGGAATTTCAGATGGTGATCGGTATTTTGTTGATACTGATGCCCCACTCGAAGCAGGGTTTCCTCGTCAAAATGTTTCGCCATGAGTTGCAGGCCGATGGGCAAGCCAGTGCTTGATTGCCCGCAAGGGATGGACATACCGGGAACACCTGCCAGATTCGCGGAAATGGTGTAGATATCCGACAGGTACATTTGTAGAGGATCGCCCGTTTTTTCATTGAACTTGAAAGCCGGTGCAGGAGCTGTGGGGGAAGCGATCACATCGCATTGTTTGAACGCATTTTCAAAATCATTTTTGATAAGCGTGCGGACTTTCTGGCCTTTCAGATAATAGGCATCGTAATAGCCGGAACTGAGCACGAAGGTTCCCAGAAGGATACGACGTTTGACTTCTTTGCCAAAGCCCTCTTCCCTCGTATTTGAATACATGTCCATGAGGGTCTCGGAACGTTCGGAACGGTAACCGTATTTGACACCATCGTATCGCGAAAGGTTGGCACTGGCTTCGGCGCAGGCGACGATATAATAACAGGCGACGGCATATTCCAGATGCGGAAGCGAAACGTCTACAATCTCCATCCCCAGCGATTCAAGCGTCTTGGCAGATTTTCGGATGCTCTCTTCAACTTCGGGATCGAGTCCTGAAGTGAAATACTCGCTTGGCAGACCGACTCGCATCCCCTTCACATCCTGTCGCAATGCCTGACTGAAATCAGGAACAGCAACTTCTGCCGAAGTGGAATCTTTCGGATCTTTTCCACAAATCACATTCAACATGATCGCAGAATCCGCTACCGTCTTCGTCATCGGCCCGATTTGATCGAGTGACGATGCGTAGGCAATCAAACCAAAACGAGAGACACGCCCATAGGTTGGTTTCAACCCTGTGATGCCGCAGAACGAAGCCGGTTGTCGAATGGAACCGCCGGTGTCGGAACCGAGAGCGGCAATGCATTCGTTCGCTGATACAGCGACCGCACTTCCACCACTCGATCCTCCCGGTGTCCGTTCCAGATTCCAGGGATTTTTACTGGTGCCATGCCAGGAATTCTCGGTAGAAGACCCCATTCCAAATTCATCCATATTGGTTTTGCCTATGAGAACGGCTCCTGCATCTTTCAATCTGCGGACAACCGTCGCGTCGTAAGGCGAAACAAAATCATTCAATATTTTTGAACCACAGGTGGTGCGAGTGCCTTGCGCACAGATCAAATCTTTCAAGGCAATGGGCACGCCCAACAATGGCTTCTTCTCACCTTGGGCGATGAGCCGGTCGGCGTCTTGAGCTTGTTGTTGAGCCATTTCGCGCGTCAAATGGATATAGGCAGAAACACTTCCCTCAATTTTATCAATGCGATCGTAAATCGCCTGGGTCAATTCGGCAGAGGAAAACTTTCGTGCCTGCAATCCTTCAACAGCCTGTTCAATGGTGAGTCGATGCATGATGATATTAGAGAATAGAAATCTTTGGGAACGCGCAGAGCTGACATTCAAACTTTCCGAGCCTGTCCGATTTCTTGCCATCGAACAGCTCTCTGAAAGACAAAGCCCTTTTGCCGCCCAATCTTGAGCGGCACAGTGACGGTCACCCGTTAAATGATTTTCGGAGCCTCGTAGTGGTCTTTATAATGTGCGGGGGCAAGCTGGAGACATTCCTCACCCGAAACCTTTTCCGTCAGTTCATCTTCCCGAAAAACGTTATGAACGGAAAGTGCCTGAGAAGTAGGCTCAATATTGGATGTGTCCAAGGTCTCCAGTTTGTCAATGTAACCGAGGATGGACAAAAGATCACCTTCAAGCTGAGCTTTCTCATCATCCGACAGAGACAGACGCGCCAACTGGACCAGTTTTTCGATTTCGAATTTTTTAGTCATTCGCTGAAGACCGAAAACTTAGTCCCTTTTAGGACGATCTTTTTTGGGTTTTTTGTTCAATTCCTGACGTTTTTCGCAGGCTACGATTTTTGAAGCTTTTCGTTGCAGACGCTTTACTTTCTTGCGCGATTCCTTCTTTTCTGTTCCTTCACTGCCCTTAGCTTTTTCTTTTGCTTTTACAATAAACGTTTTGATCGATTCAAGAGTTGCCATGTTTTTATTAATCCTTGGAATTTTTTTTATTAATTAGGCTTTATAACAGATTTCTTAACAAACCTCAACTTTGAGTTGCTCTTTCTCAACCCACGCTTCCACATCCTCATAAACATCAAGAATGTTGCAGATAGAAACACACGTCGTTGGCAACTGCCTACCAATTCTGTACGTTTCTATCCCCGCCGTATTCGGTCTGTAGTTTATGAACTAATTTGATATATTCTTTGATTCCCTCTCGTCCCTTGAATTCGACACCCAGGTCGATTGCCGCCTGATTGCTCATAGCAACACCTGGTTCGCCGCGAATGCCCTCGATTTCTCCGAAAGAATCGACCAGTTCGACGATCATTTCCCCTAATTCGAGATTATGAATAAAACCATCGATCAGGTGAAAAATTTTACCCGCTACCGCGCGGTTGCCCAATACTTTCTCAATCGACTGAACAACGGAATCAACGGAAACATATTTGGTGCTCCCTTTCAAATCGACGTTGTAATTCGTAGCGAGATAGTCAATCGTTTGAAACCATTCCGATTTATCAATCTGCGGTTTGACTCCGTAAATAGCCACAGGACGTATGATATTGATATCAAATGCCCGACTTCGTTGATACTGAAACAGAAACGATTCGATAGAAGACTTGATGGAACCATACAGACTCGCGGGTCGCACCGGGTGGTCTTCGTTGAGCGGATTTTCTTCACTGACTGTAGGTAAAATTTCACCAAATACCGCACAGGCACTCATAAAAACAACCTGCTTGATGCGTGCTTTTTTAGCCGCTTCCAATAAATCCAAAGTCCCGTTCAAATTGACTTTGATCAATTCATCCACCGTTTGCACCGGGCCAGGGAAATGGGCCAGATGAATCAATACATCCATCCCCTCCGTCAATTTTTCCAGCGACTCACGATCCTCCAGACCACCAATAACATAATCTACGTCTTCATAAGGCTTCAAATGATCGAGGACGCTTTCTTCCCGGATCAATGCTCGCACTTCATGTTTCTCTTCGGACTCGGCATACAGGCGTTTGATCAGGTGGGAACCGACCATACCCGTGATCCCTGTTAAAGCTATTTTCATTTACACGTTCTCCTAAAAATTAAATCCTCACGGTTCGGTAAATTTTTACTAAGAAAGTTCGGGCCGTCTTTCATGACACCGTAGCCAAGAGCACAATGCGCTCTAAAAAACGACGCAAGTCTTGCACTCACGGCAAACTTTTTTATAAAAATGGATAAACCGCCCGCAGGAGCCTTGTTTAAAAAAATACAAAAGAATCATTATGGAAACAGGGCCTTGGGAAGTCAAGGAATTTACGGCACGTCGTACCCACCGCAATCAAAGCTTTCCATGCCACCTATAAATGCAACACACGTTTCCTGTCAACAAATGGCTATTTAGAAACTTTCAATTTTTTGGGTAGCGTCTTCCCATTTTTCCAACCAGCGCGCCTCCTCTTTTTCTATTTCAGCGCGTCGCTTGATCAGATCCGCCAGTTTATCTTTTTGATCGGCGTTGTATATTTTCGGTTCTGCAAGCCTGTTTTCCAGACTCGCCTTCTCAGTCATCAAACGATCCATATTTTCTTCGGCTTTTTCCAAAAGCGTTTTCAGAGGTTTCAGTTGCTGATGTTTGTTTTTCCGTTCCTCCGCCTGTTGCCTTTTTTTTGCCTTGTTGTCGCCTGAAAAAGTCGGTTTGGTGGCAACTTGTTGCGCTTTCAAAGCATCCGCCGCCTCTTCTTCTTTAGCTTTGGCCCATTCGTAGTCAGAATAACTGCCGACATAATTGCGAACGGTCCCGTTGTCCACTTCCCACACGTGATTGACGATGGCATCAAGAAAAAAGCGATCATGGGAAATAACGCAAAGAGTGCCGTCAAAATCGGCCAATGCCGCCGAAAGAATCTCGCAGGTTTTCATATCGAGATGGTTGGTGGGCTCGTCCAGAAACAGAACGGGAGTCGGGTTGGCTAACAATCGCGCCAATGCCAGTCTGGAACGCTCTCCTCCTGAAAGGATGGATACTTTTTTGAATACGTCTCCGCCTGAAAATAAAAAGGCTCCCAACAGACTTTGCTTCTGAGTCCGGGTCAACTTGCTCGGTAGCTCTTCCATGGATTCCAAAACCGTGTGACTCGAATCCAACACTTCGGAATGATGCTGGGAATAATACGCGCGTTCCACGTTGGCTCCCAATTCGACGGTTCCCGCATTGACATCCAAAACACCTGCCATGATTTTCAGCAAGGTCGATTTACCAGCTCCGTTTTCTCCAACCAGTGCCACTTTCCACCCGCGTTCCATGGCGATTGAGAAATTTTTGTAGATGCTGAGAGAATCGTAACTTTTATCCACATTTTCCAAACGAATGGGAATGCGTCCGGTACGAACGGGTTGCGGAAATCGGAAATGAACCGATTTGGTGCTCTGCACCGTTTCCACACGCTCTATTTTAGCAAGCTGTTTGACACGACTTTGAACCAGCGTCGCTTTGGTATTTTTAGAACGAAAGCGTTCAATAAAACGTTCGATTTCTGCAATGCGCTTGCCCTGATTGATCGCCTGAGATTCCAGACGTTCGGCATTCAGTTCCTTTTCTTTTTCATACTTGTCGTAATTCCCGGTATAGAGCGTCAGACAACCCCGCTCCAATTCGGCAACGCGGCTGATAATGGAATTGAGGAACCGACGATCATGGGAGATCAACAGCACCGCCCCTGCGTAGGTTTTTAAAAACGATTCCAGCCAGATGGTGGACCTCAAGTCCAGATGGTTGGTCGGCTCGTCGAGCATGAGCAGATCGGGACGTTGTAACAAGAGACGGGCCAATTCGGCACGCATACGCCAACCGCCGGAAAATTCACCCAATGGTTTTTCCAACTGATCGACTTTGAATCCCAGCCCTTGCAGGATTTTTTTTCCATCCGCTTCCAGCTCGTAACCGTTCATATCGCTGTACTCATGCTCCAGCTCTGCCAGCCGCATCCCCCATTCATCCGGAGATTCGTCGCGGAACTTTACATCAGCTTCCAGACGTTCCCGTTCCCGACGCACGCGTTCAAAAATTTCGCAACCCGACACAGCTCGCTCCAGTACCGTTTCATGCGGAGCTCCCAATACCTGCGTGAGCATTCCACAGCGGATCCCTTTTTTCCAGTCCACCTGCCCCGAATCGGCCGATTCCACACCCGCTACAATGTTGAACAATGTAGATTTGCCAGCTCCGTTTTCTCCGATGAGGCCAACTTTCTCGCCGGGGCGCAGGTGCAGATTCAAATTCTCAAATAAAACTTTGGGGCCGAATGCTTTTCCCAATCCTTTCAAATAAATCATTTTGCTCGTGGTTTAATGGTTGTTATCTCTGCCTTCGCAGTCTTGGATTGAACGCTTCGCGAAGACCTTCGCCACACAAATTGAAAGCCAGCACGACAACAAGAATCGAAAATCCGGGTATGAAGGTGATCCAGGGTGCGTCAAAAATAAATTGTTTTCCGTCGGATAAAATATTGCCCCAGGTCGCGTCGGGTGGCTGAACGCCAAAGCCAAGAAAACTGAGACTGGACTCTGTGAGTATCGCTGTCGCCACACCGATCACGGCGGAAACGAGAACAGGTGCCATCGCGTTGGGTACCATGTGAATAAAAATGATCCGCCACTCAGGAATCGCCTGACTGCGTGCGGCTAATACAAAATCCTGCTCGCGCAGAGCCAAAAACTCGGCCCGCACAAACCGAGCGGTTCCCATCCACCCCGTGAGACCGATCACGATCATGATATTGTAGATATTGGGTGGTAGTAAAGCCACTACGGTGAGAATCAAAAAAAATGCAGGAAAGCATAACATAATATCGACAATACGCATGATCAAAGTATCGACGGTAATGAAAAGAAGCTTTTTTCGGCCATAATATCCCGCCAAACCTCCCATGCCGATTCCCACGATCAGGGAAATTCCAACGGCAACGATGCCCACGGTCAAAGAAACACTGGTTCCCTCCAGCATACGGGATAAAACATCGCGTCCCAGATCATCCGTTCCAAGCCAATAGACCCCGAACACCGGGCTCAGCCCCTGACCATCGCCCTTATCCTCATAAGTTGTCAAAGGCGGGATGAATTTATCTGCCAGTCGGATGGCGGACGGGTCGAAAGAAGCAACGCTGTGTGTCACGATTTTCCCCATGATGGCAAAAACAGTGAGTCCCACCAAAAAGGTGAAACTGAACCAGGCCATTCGGTTCTTCTTGAAAGTCCGCCAACTTTCCTGAAAAAGGCTGGTGGATTCTGGGGTCTCCGTCGGTTTCATCTTTATTGAATGCAAAGTTTATAATTTAATACGGGGATCGACAACGGCATAAAGAATATCCGAGATGAGCGTACCCACCAGAGCAAGAGCCGCTGCAAAAAAATTCAAGGTCAATATGATCGGGAAATCCCTCGACAAAATCGCTTCATAGCCCAGACGCCCCATACCCGGCCAGGCAAAAATCGTTTCAAATATCACCGATCCGCCAATGAGGCCGGGAATCATCAAACCAAACAGGGTGATGAAGGGCAATAATGCATTCCTCAATCCGTGATGATAAACCACCGTGTCTTCAGACAAGCCCTTGGCACGGGCGGTGCGAATGTAGTCCTGATTGAGCGTTTCCAACATCTGCGAGCGCACATAACGGGAAAGAATAGCGATCCCTCCCATCGCCGACATGAAAGCCGGCAGGGCAATGTGCTCCAATCTGTCCATGATCGATACCATCGTTCCTGCATTTTCCAGCCCAAACGTTTTCATACCGATGACCGGGAAATGGAACTGTTTGACCATAACGATGATGCAAATATAGGACAGAAAAAATCCGGGTATGGAAATCAAGGCATAGGACATAAAAGTAGAAACTTTGTCAAAAACAGAACCTTGCGTCAAAGCAGAACGCACTCCAAGCGGAAAGGCCAAAGTCCAGGTGAGAATCGTCGCCACTAAAAATAATGGAAAAGAATTTAAGAATCGCTCCCAGATTTTCGCCAGAACGGGCTGATTGTCTTTGAACGATTTTAAATCTCCCGAAATCAGATCACGCGCCCAATAGAAATATTGCACGTGTAACGGATCGTCTAAATGAAACGCAGAACGAATTTTCTGGATGTCTTCGGGTTTCAAACGCGGATTGGATGGATCAACCAGACTGGGCTCGCCGGGGGCCAAATGTATGATCGCATGAGATATAAACGAAATGAATATGAGAAGAACAACGCGTTGCCCCACGCTGTTAAATATAAATCGCAACATCGAAAGAATTGATTTTTCTCGGGACTTGTTCACCCGGCTGGGGATACACGACTGTCTCTAACATCAATGATCCCCACTCCAAAGGGAATCCTGATTTTCGATAGACGCCTGAAGCCTCTTTAGTGCCGCTGTAATTTACTCCAGAGCAATTCGCCATTCCACCGAGACCGGCCCTGAAGAAACATGACTTTCTGAAACGGTTTTTAATGCGAATGCTGATCGAGGATTTTTCTGATCTTCAAGAAAATTTGATCCAATGCCTGAGAGACTTCCATGTCCTCCGACCGATCCGATTCTGCTGAAATAAACTGAGCCAATTGACCCAATTCATCCTCTGAATATTTAAAATGCGATTCACCATTTTTCTTCACCGGCGCAATTTTCATTCGGTTGATCAACGCATCCGGTGCCAGGTCAAGATCGATCAACAATTGCCGATCTATCTGGTTCAAATCCAAAGTCAAAATGCAGGAAGATTCCAATGCCGCACCGGGAACGGGCAACTCTCTTTCGATCGCCTCATAATTTTTCAGGGCTTCGTTAAAATCGATTTCCACTTCTTTGCAATACCCTTTAAGGTAGGCCAACATGAGAAAGATACACTCCGCCGCACCCAAATCCATTCCCTGCTCTTCGATTCGAGCCATATCCTCTTCAACAGAATCCATCATTTCCAAAAAAAGCTCCGCCTCTGCGGAATCGCTGAAATCTTTATCCGATTCATCGCCCTCAGCACCCTTTTTTTTGATTCCATTGTTCTGAATGCTGTCGTCTGTAATGTCGTCGTCGCTCATAAATTGGCCTGGGCTAACTGTTAGAATGTGAATCGATATTTTTCAAATAATTCTATAGTCACAACTGTTTGTTGCTCTTTTGCAACTTCCTGTTCAATTCTTTTGACCGCCATATTGCGAATAAAAGGAATCGGAATGCGTTGCACCTTGGTCAGAGCTTCTTCCGTCCATTCCAACGTTGTTTCTGTAGGTTCATCCGCCTTGTTTGCATTTTCAATATCGCGTTTTTCATCTTCCTCAGTCACCTCCATGCCCATTGCTTTTTTTGCAGAGGCAGGCATGATATTAGTGAAAACCTCTTCAATGATATCGGGCATCACCATTTTGTCGCCGCGCTCACGAGACTGCGCTTCAATGGTCTGTTTTGCCATTCCCAAAACAAAAGGCGGCACTTTTTCCATTTTAGCCAGAGCTTCCTTCGTCCACGGCATTCCTGCAGTCGGCGCGACATCCATATAGTTCTTGAATTTTTCGATGATGTCTTCTTTTTTCTCGGTCCTTTGATCCAGAAAGTCGGTGATTTCTTCGATGACCTCAACTTTTCGGGGGCTGGATTTCATCTTCACTTTTGCTTCATCAAAAGCACCCATCGACAACTCTTCAAAGCCAAATTGTTTGACTCTTTTTGACACCAGCATCATCGATTCATTACGAATATCGGTTAAAAATTCAGAAGTAATCAACTTATAGCCACGCTTGAGCGCACGTTGAACCATGAGTTTGCGAATACCCGGACGCACGAATTCGGGAGCGTGTTTGACCCTTTCCCAAGCTTCCAAATCCCATTCGAGTCCGTTTTCCTTCGCATACGGATGGTCTATCTCTTCATGAATTTCTTCATTTTGACTCATATCACAATCTCTCTTTATTTTTGCTAGTGGCTATAGATTATTGGCGGACATTATACAGGCGAACTCACGTCAAAGATCAAAAAGTATTATTCATTATATGCCATTTTATACGATCACTTCAATCAAGTACTTAAAAACCCGATCCCGGTCAATTATTTTGATCGATCAAAATAAATGTCTAAAAGTGATTTAAAGGGGTCGTCGGTCTACGATATGGAATTCCGCAATTCCAGATTTTCTCGGAATCCGTTGAAAATGGATTCAATGGGGGGAATGAGCTTTTCCTTCAACGCTTCGGGTGCCCAGTTGATTTTCTCCACCGGCCAGTGCTCGATCTTGTGGATATCCAATCCGTCTTTGCGATACGGGCCTTCCAGAGCCTGCTCGTAGCCATAGATCAGCGCGCTGTCGAAAACCTTTTCGTAAAGTGATTGAATGCGCTTTTCATCGAACAGACCCTCCATAAAACTATCGGTCAGTTCCTGAATGATCGGTTCGGCATGCTCCACAAAATCGGGATCGCAGGCACTTTCCAAAGTCCGGTAAATGATGATGATATCCTGCAAAAGAAATTTGAGATCCTTGGCCGGGCGAACCACCTTGCCGCGCTCCAGATTGAAGTACTGTTTGTACTCCTTGATGATACGCACCAGATCGTAGATGATCGATTCTTCCCAGCGCGCCCGATTCCACACAAAAAAGGCACGCAACCAGTTGATGCGCTTTTTGGAATCTTCCATGTGCATGGTAAAACTCTGCTTCAGCTTGCAACTGTAAGGGAGTTTGCCGCCCCACATTTTCAAACTCAAATCCATCTCGTACGGCTCGAAAGCATCGTGAAAAGCACGACAATAAAACTCGATCAAACGTTCCAGATTTTCCTGTTTGTCCAGTGGCGAATTCTGCGGCAGATTGACGATGCTGTACAAACGCCAAACCCGGCGCCTGCATTTCCCCGTCGGGTCCGCAATCAGATACGTCCCGCCCCACACACCCGCAGTGATCGGGATAGCGGTCCCTAGGTAACGGCTGATTTCTCCCGAAACGTGCTCGGCAATGTTGCCGTACAGCTCGTTGAGATAATACAGATTGATCTTGTTGTCTTCGCCAACCAAAACACCGGAAGCTTGCAAAACACCGCTCCTGAAAGGATTTCAACTGTAAACAATTAGGGAGATTTTAAAGTTCGCAATTATGAAACAGACCAATGAAAAAATCAAGCCTGTGCCAAGCACCTTCATTGGCAATAAAAAGCGACTTTCTGTTTTACTCAGAGTGACGCTCCAGTCGGACTCGTTGAACCTGTCGTTTATTTCTTCTTTTCGATGTAACCCGTTCTTCGGCGCAGTTCACTCAAAACAATTCCTGCGGATACCCCCACATTCAATGACTCGACGGAAGCATAAGCAGGGATGCGAACGAGTTGGTTGCATCGTTTTTTCACCCGATCCGACAAGCCTTCACCTTCGTTTCCAAACACCACCGCACATGGCAGGGGAAGCTTGATTTCATACAAAGAATGTTTGGCACTCACGTCAGTCCCCAGTACAAAAACGCCTTGTTCCTGAATGTCGCGCAGGGCCGAGGGCAGATCGCTCGCACGATACAGAGGCGTGGTTTCTAATGCCCCTTCAGCCATACGCGCCGTAGAAGAGCTCATCGTCGCCTGCCCATCGCCCTCAGAAATCAGAAGACCTTCCACACCGAAATACGCGCAAGTCCGCAGGATGGCCCCCAGATTATGCGAGTTGCTCACACGATCGAGAACCGCGACGATGGATTTTTCTCCCCATTTGCGCCGAATCAGCGAATGCGCTGAAAGCTGTTTGGTCGGTTTCATCACCATCACCACGCCTTCGTGATGAACACTGGCCGCGACCCGATTCAACTCCTCTACTTCGATTTTTTTGTAAGGCAGTTTTTTCTCGTGACAATATTTCTTGACCGCTCCCATTTTGGAGCTCAACTTTGGGTCAAAAAACACTCGCCTTAAATCATCCGGGCGATTCTTGAACGCCGCCATGCAGGCGTTCCATCCGTACAGGGTGAACTCATTTTCCTTGATCCACTGCGACTTGCCGACTTTTTCCTTTTCTTCTACCTGTTGTTTTTTCTCTTCTACTGGCTTCAATGCGAATTCCTCTTTCGTTAACTTTTGAGTCCCTAAAAGGGGTTTTTCTTCGTGGTCCGAGCCACGTGTTTTTTAAAATAATTTTTCGGGATTGACCCGTTAACCGTGACCACCGGCCATAAAGGATTCTTCTTCAGAAAAAACGGGCGTGGGCAACAACGCCGCTTTTGAAAAAAAGTCTTCCGAAAGCGTCAAGACCTCTTGCATCGAATACATACGGAACATCTGCCCCCGGAACGCCGCCGAATCGGGATAACCAAAGGCGAGCCACACTGCAAATTTACGCAGATTGAGAAGGACATGACGCGGATCGTAATGTTCACGAAGTAGATCGCTGTACCGGTGTATGAGTTTCAGTGCGGAACTGGCTTCGCGACCGGGTCCACCCTGACATTCCTGAAAAATCCAGGGATTCCGTAACGCCGCGCGACCGATCATCACCGCATCGACCCCCGAATCCTGCAATCGTTCGCGGGCTTTTTCTGCACTGCGTATATCTCCGTTGCCGATGATTGGAAGCGGAGAATTTTCTTTCACCTGCCGAATCAATTCCCAGTCAGCAAGGCCGCTATAGCCCTGCGCCCGCGTTCTCCCATGAATCGCCGCCCATTCGCAACCGGCATTCCATGCGGAGCGAACACATTCGTGAATCGTCACTTCCTGATGATCCCAACCCGTCCTCATTTTAACCGTCAACGGCAAAGTGATCGCACGCTTGATCACGCTCAGATATTCTTCCAGACGCGAAGGCTCGCGAAGCAATGCCGCACCACATCCCTTTTTCACAACTTTTTTGACCGGGCATCCCAGATTGACATCCACAAAATCAGCCCCGCAATCCTGCACCACACGCGCGGCCTGAGCCATGTCTTCAGCCGTCTCACCAAACAATTGCACACCCACCAATACGTTGCGCGGTGCGTGAATGCCCATCATCTGGCGCGTCCGTTCGGATTGATAGAGCAAGCCTTTGGCAGAAACCAGTTCGGAAACCAGTAAACCCGCACCCATTTCATCCATCAACTGCCGAAAGCAAATCTCCGTCACCCCCGCCATGGGAGCGAGCCAGAAACGATTGCGCGCACGCGCGATCAAACCGGTGCTTTGCAGTTTGGGTTCTACTTCGTCGAGTATACCGAGTTCTGTCATGTCAAATCCAACCAGGGAGTAAAGTGCGCAGGAGGACGAGCCGTCAAATCGATTTGACGGTCGAAGCACTGAAAACTCAAACGATGGGCGTGCAATCCAAATTCATAAACACCGGGCAATGCGCGTCCATACACTGAATCGTTGTAAAGAGGGAAGCCTTCCTGAGCCAGGTGAACACGAATCTGATTCGTTCTGCCTGTCAAGGGCGTCACTTGCAGTAAGGACGCGCCATCTTTGACCGCCAGACATCGCACCTCGGTCAATGCCTGTTGGGCTTTCGGATCCGAATGCGCTACACCCCGTTTGGATCCTTTGACTCTGCCAATGGGTGCATCAATACGAATATGTTGTTCAGCCATTTCGCCCATTGCAAGAGCCAGATATTCTTTATGCATACGCCCCGACTCAAATTCCTTACCCAAAAATGCCGCAGCTTGCCGGGATTTTGCAAAGACGATCAACCCCGTCGTTTCCGAATCGAGACGCTGGACGGGACGCGGTATTTCGTCTGGATATTTCTCTTTTAATAGTTCGGTCATGCTGTTCTTGAAATATCGTCCGCACGGATGAACGGGAATGGGTGCCGCTTTGTTAAAAACACGAATCGAATCATCTTCAAAAACAATTTCGAGACGACGATCAGCCGGTGGCTCTTGACGCAAACCCATATGCGCCGAAGTCTGATCACACTCGGACAAAACCGTTCCCGGTTGAACCGTTTGACCGTTGACGATGATCGCGCCTTCAGAAATGACACGAATCCACTCTTGCCGGCTCAGATAATTAAAGCGGTCCGCAAAATAATTTTCTACCGTATAACCAGAATAGCGTTGCGGGACAAAGGAACGGTAGACCTGTTCGGTAGGGGCGGGAATATAAAGTCGATCCAGCGGAGGGACTCCGCCAGACTTATGGCTATTCAAAATATCGTCCACGGAGCAATCCAAACGCCAATACCTTGCCGTACCGCGCGGGAACGCCTGCGCTGGCAGACGATCTGTTCATTGCAAACAACCCGATGATTCACTCGCTTACAAACTACTAGCTTATCAGGCACAACCCTGGCCGAATTAATTCCACTGCGGGTTGATCGGGGCATTCACCAGATATGCGTATTCTTCGCCAAGAGATTTCACCGCCCCCGACCAAATGCGTGATTCGTCATCGTGAAAAACAAATTCGCTTGTGGCATCGCAAGTGAGCCAGCTTTTGCGCTCCATCTCACCTTCCAGTTGCCCCGCTCCCCAGCCTGAGTAACCCACGTAAAAACGGATATCCCGCTTCGGGTCTTCGAGACTCTCAACCACTTCAGTGAGCATGTCCAATCGCATCCCGACATAAATATCATCGCAGACCCGATCCGTCCCTAAAACAGCCTTGGAGGAACGATACAGATAAAACATTTGCGACGGAGAAACCGGACCGCCAATATACAAGCCATACTCGGTGGAACATGGGAAATTGATACTTTCCAAAATCTCGGTCGCATCCAATTCGGCGGGGCGATTGACAACCAGACCAAAGGAGCCCTGTTCGTCATGGTTACACAATAAAACAACGGTTCGGGAAAAATTGGGGTCGGGTAATACCGGATTGGCAATCAAAAATGACCCTCTGCCATAGTTTCTATCCATACCAACTCTCTATTTGAAAAACCTCTGTTGTCAGTACAACTCAAAGGTTTTGTAATTCTACAAATTAATAGACTGCAATTTTTTGAAATTTGACCCGTAACGAGCTTCTTCACGCACCTCTTCGGACGTAAAATTATTATCCAGATAAATCGCTACAAGATGGGGGAAAGCCTTGGATTCAGATAACGCAATGAGACCCTCGTCTCCAATTTCATTTTGCGCCAGATCAATATCTTCCAGATTAACAAGCTTATTTTCCTTCGCAAAAATTTTGGCACCTGCATCTTTGAGAGAATTGCGATAAAGATTGAGCGTCTTCAATTTACCCAAAACCGTACTGGCATTGGCCAAAGCCTTGATTCCCTCCACGCCGATGTCATTCCCCCCCAGCTCCAGCCATTGGAGCTTGGAAAAAGTGACCGATTCGGCCAAAATTTTCGCACCCTTGTCACCAATGCGATTGCCGCCAAGATTCATGCGTTTGACCTTCGCCAAACGTTCGTCATCCGCAAAAATTTCCATACCATTGGAACCAACACAAAACCCTTTGATATCAAATTCCCTACCGTTCTCAGAAAGTCGTTCCTGAACGATTCTGTCCATCGTTTCCCGGAGTTTTTCGCCTGTCAGGTTACAGGGCTCC
>PCWG01000042.1:350956-609681 GCA_002787235.1 Nitrospinae bacterium CG11_big_fil_rev_8_21_14_0_20_45_15 | reverse complement strand
GGAACGTACCAGAATCCTGGGACGTATCTCTGGTTGAACGCCAGGACGCCGTATCAGCAGGCGGGTCAATGGGGTTACTTCAAAGTTCTGCCTTCGGGCGATCGATCGATCCTCCCCTTGGGAGCGGCAACACCTCGCGGTGTGCGCAACGCTTTTTCGGGTAGCGATGACCGTCTGTCGATGAAGTAGTTTCATAAAACCCCTGCAAATGGGGTTTGAGACTGGGAGCCTGCCCTTTGCTTGTGGGGGGCAGGCTTTCACATCTTTCCTTATTTGTAGCGGGTAATGTACTTGTTAGTTATCAGGGGGACTCTCTCTTTGTGAGAGAGTCCCTTTTTTTTATGGTAATTTATCAATCTGTATTGGAACTTTTTGCGGTTTCTATGCTATTGCTAACTATTAATGAATCCAGCCACTGACTCCCATGAACAGCAGAGTGCCGTAAATGACCCAATCTAAAAGTACTTTGAAGCAAATTCCCTCTGGTGTGTGGGTACTTGGCTTTGTCAGTCTATTGATGGACATCTCTTCTGAGATGATACACAGCCTATTGCCATTATTTATGGTCACTACATTAGGAACCAGTGTCTTTATTGTTGGGTTCATTGAAGGTTTGGCTGAATCTCTGGCTCTGATAGTAAAGATATTTTCGGGGGTATTGAGTGATTATCTTGGCAAACGTAAGGGACTTGCTGTTTTTGGTTATGGTTTAGCCGCATTTACCAAACCATTATTTGCAATGGCCCCTAGTATCGGGTTTGTGCTGACCGCCCGTCTTTTGGACAGGGTGGGGAAGGGGATTCGTGGTGCACCGCGTGATGCATTGATTGCTGATATTGCTCCGGTGCATTTACGGGGTGCGGCATTTGGACTGCGTCAATCTCTGGACACTGTCGGTGCATTTTTGGGCCCCTTACTTGCGGTTGGGTTGATGTTGCTATGGTCGAATGACTTCCGTGCTGTATTTTGGGTTGCTGTGATACCTGGTTTGATGGCGGTCACACTATTGTTTTTTGGTCTGAGTGAGCCGACAAAACATATTGAGGAGAAACGAGTCAATCCAATCCAACGTCAGAATTTGATACGTCTTGGACCTTTGTATTGGAGGGTGGTTGGTATTGGTGTTGTGTTTACGTTAGCACGTTTTAGCGAGGCATTTCTGGTCTTGCGTGCTCAACAAAGTGGTGTGCCGATAGCTTTGGTGCCGCTGGTGATGGTCGCTATGAATCTGGTGTATGCGCTTTCTGCATATCCGTTTGGTGAGCTATCGGATCGTATGAGTCACACCAAATTGCTGGTATTCGGTCTGCTTGTTTTGATTGTGGCAGATTTGGTATTGGCGGTCAGCAATCACTGGAGTGTCGTGCTTGCAGGTGTTGCTTTGTGGGGCGTGCACATGGGCATGACTCAGGGCCTGTTGGCCGCAATGGTCGCCAACTCGGCGCCGGCAGACTTGCGTGGAACTGCTTACGGTTTTTTTAATCTGATGAGTGGAATCGCCATGTTATTTTCCAGTCTGTTGGCTGGATTGCTTTGGGATAGCTTTGGCGCGTCATGTACCTTTTATGCAGGAGCAGGATTTTGTGTGGTTGCGCTGTTGGGATTGGCTTGGCCAAATCGAGCCTCTGTCTGATAAGGTGTACATACAGACAAATGATTTTGATGCAAACTATATGCTTGACTACCGGATTATAGAGTTTGAGTATTCTCAGTTGCAGGCATAGGCAGATCTTTAAGAAGGCTGAGCAGGTTTGCTAAAGAATATTTTAATTGAGCCCTTGGAATGACTTGATCGATCAGGCCATGTTCAAGAAGAAACTTGGAACGCTGGAAGCCTTCGGGTAGTTTTTGTTGAATGGTTTGTTCGATGACTCGTGGACCTGCAAAGCCGATCAGGGCACCGGGTTCTGCGACTATAATATCTCCGAGCATGGCAAAGCTGGCTGATACTCCACCCGTGGTTGGGTCGGTCAATACGGATATGTAGGGAAGGCCACAATCAGAAAGATTTTTCAGCGCACAGGAAGTTTTAGCCATTTGCATGAGGGAGAAAATACCTTCTTGCATGCGTGCTCCGCCGGAACAGCTGACAATGATAACGGCTGATCTTTTTTCGATGGCGCGTTCGATACTGCGAGTGATTTTTTCGCCAACGACAGAGCCCATACTTCCGCCCATGAAGTTAAACTCAAATACGCAAAGCTCAACTTCATGACCCTGCAGTTTCCCAGAACCTGAGATCATGGCATCGTGCCCCAATCCCTGTTTTTGGGTTGCTTTGAGTCGATCCTTGTATTTTTTTTTATCTTTAAACTTTAAGGGATCGGATGCGGCCATTTCGGCATCGCATTCCTTGAAAGTATCCTGATCGATCAGGAGGTGAATTCTTTCACGACCGTTCAAACGGTAATGATGATTGCATTTAACACATACCTTCAAGTTTTCTACAAACTCAGCGGTATATATCTGCTCGTTGCATTTTCCGCATTGAAACCAGATTTCGTCGGTTTTTGATGATTTTATACCGAGACTGGTTTTTGAAACTATTTTGTCAAACCAAGACATAAAATCCTTAAAGCTCTGGTGGGGGAACGAGTTTAGTGTCTGATTCTTTTTTACCCTTGGGCCATTTCATGTAGAAGAACATGAGGGGACCTGAAGAGATATAAACAAGACTTATAATGAACAAGGCCACTCTTGGAATGGTGGCGAAAACGTAGAACGTTAAAATAACAAACAGAAATCGGGGAAATGAAACCCGTTTTTTGAACTCCAGTTTTTTAAGGGCTGGATATTTGATGTTGGAGACCATCAGGAACGCTAAAACATAAACGACTCCAACCATGATTGCGGGTGGTAATCT
Organism: Nitrospinae bacterium CG11_big_fil_rev_8_21_14_0_20_45_15; assembly: GCA_002787235.1. Classification (GTDB taxonomy): domain Bacteria; phylum Nitrospinota; class Nitrospinia; order Nitrospinales; family VA-1; genus Nitrohelix. The sequence continues at coordinate 606,818 of PCWG01000042.1, read as the reverse complement.
GCTTGCAAAAATATCTTCGAAAGCAATGACAATGGAGGCTATGAATGCGGCGGCGGCAGGGATAGGCAGTCCAATGAAGTTGTCTCCGGCTTCATCTGATTTGGTGACATTGAAACGGGCCAAACGTAACGCACCGCACAGAAGAAATAGAAATGCGGCCAACCAGCCGATGCGTCCGAAGGGTTTGAGAACCCATACATAGGCTAACAGTGCGGGTGCCATTCCAAACGAGATGATGTCGGAAAGGGAATCGTACTGCATTCCAAATGCACTGGTTGTTTTTGTCATACGTGCGACACGACCGTCTACGCCATCAAAAATAATGGCGATAACGATTGCCCAGGCGGCGACATAATACTTTTCATCAAGTACAGCAATGAATGCATAGAAACCACAAAATACGTTTCCTGTGGTGAATAGGCTGGGTAAAATGTATACGCCTCTTGAGGGTTTCATTTCATATATCCCATGATGCTAGTGCCACCTGTGACGATATCACCACATACGACGTTGATTTTGGCTGTTTCGGGAAGAAATAAATCAACTCGGGAGCCAAATCGTATCAAGCCAAATCGTTGTCCAAGTTCATAAGAATCGCCTTCTTTTGCCCAACAAACGATGCGTCTGGCTATGAGTCCGGCGATTTGCTTTACCATTACCTTATGCTCCCCGGTCTGGATAATCAATGCATTTTGTTCATTATCCATAGAAGCTTTGTGGTTGGCGGCATTTAAAAATTTGCCAGGGTTGTATTTTACTTTCTCTATTTTTCCTGCAACAGGCACCCTCTGAACGTGCACATTGAATACGTTCAGGAAGATGCTTATTCTGTTGTAAGGTACGCCCAATAGAGGATCGGTTTCGCGGACAATTTCAACCACCTTGCCATCGCCGGGTGACACCACAACATTGGGCTCGTTCGGAACGGTTCGTTCCGGATCGCGAAAAAAATTGAGGACGAACAGGAACAATCCGCCAAACAAGGCACCTGCATAATAGTACTTCGTGCAGATCAATCCGGCGGCAATCACGGCTAAGGGGAGAATGAAAATATACCCCTGTTTTGCTATTGGGATGTGCATGTATTCGGCCTAGTTTAATTTTTTGCCGACAAAGGGCATCATTTTGCGTAGTTTATCGCCGACTTCTTCAATCATGTGCTCAGAGTCTTCTTTCAATCTTGCGTTGAAAACAGGGCGATTCGCCTGATTTTCCAGAATGAATTCTCTCGCAAACTCTCCGCTTTGGATTTCGCGCAAGATGCGTTTCATTTCTTTGCGGGTTTCATCTGTAATGATGCGGGGACCTCGAGTTACGTCACCATAGGCCGCCGTGGTGCTGATGGAATATCGCATATTTCCGATGCCGCCTTCATAGATGAGGTCGACAATGAGTTTGACTTCATGGAGACACTCGAAATAAGCCAGGTCGGGACTGTATCCTGCATCTACAAGAGTGTCGAATCCTGAACGAATGAGTTCGGTGAGCCCGCCACAGAGGACAACTTGTTCTCCAAATAAATCGGTTTCAGTTTCTTCTCTAAATGACGTTTCGAGGACTCCAGCGCGTGTTCCGCCAATGCCTTTGGCGTAAGCAAGTGCGATCTCTTTTGCCTTTTGGGTAGCATTTTGATGGATGGCCATCAAGCAGGGAACACCGGCTCCATTTTCATAAGTTCTACGAACCAGGTGACCCGGTCCTTTGGGAGCGATCATGAAAACATCAACGTTTGCGGGAGGAATGATTTGCCCGAAGTGGATGTTGAAACCATGTCCAAAGGCAAGAGCAGCGCCGTCTTTTAAATTGTGTTTGATATCTTCTTCGTAAACCGCTCGTTGTTTGTCGTCGGGAACGAGGATCATGATGATATCTGCAATTTTAGAAGCTTCTTTAACGGTTAGAACTTCAAGGCCGTCTTTTTGTGCGCGCTCCCAAAAAGCACTCTCTTTTCTCAAGGCAACAACAACTTTGAAGCCGCTGTCGTGAAGATTCCTTGCGTGGGCGTGCCCCTGACTGCCATAACCGACGATGGCAATGGTTTTCCCTTCTAGTATCTTTGTGTCTGCGTCTTGATTGTAATAAATGTTAGACAATGTGTAGTTTCTCCTACAATGAAATTTCAGGAAGTCTCAATCATTCCAGATTTGTGAGCTGGCATTTGCCTTACCCCTAAAATAAAGGATAAAGGCAGGCCTCTGGCAAGATTAAAGATTCCCTTCAGTTAATGGATTTGACTCCCCGGGCGATCGCAATTCGTCCCGATCGGGCAATTTCCTGGATGCCAAAAGGCTCGATAAGGTCAAGAAAACCTTGGATTTTTCCTTCTTGACCCGTCATTTCGATGGTGTAAGAAGTGGGGCACATGTCGACAATTTTTGCGCGAAAAATACTGACAATGCGCAAAATTTCTTCGCGTACCCTGGGTTCTGCATTCATTTTAACGAGAACCAGTTCTCGATCGACATACTTCTCGTTTGTGAGGTCGGTTACTTTGATGATGTCGATCAATTTATTGAGTTGCTTGGTGATTTGTTCTATTTTTTTGTCGTCGCCGCAAGTGACTATGGTCATTCTTGAGATCTGTGGATCGCTGGTTTCTGCAACATTGAGGCTTTCTATGTTGAATCCCCGGCCACTGAACAGTCCAGAAATTCTGGATAATACGCCAAAGCGATTGACGACTAAAATGGATATAGTATGTTGCATGGGTTTTTATAGGGTTGATGGCAATTTACGCTGATATTCTAAAAAAAAGTCTATATTAACAGACACAAAACGTTAACGCTAGATTTTTTGCTTCCTAATAGATGGATTTTACAGGATAAAAATCAGGATGAATAATCATCAATTGTCTTTGGTCATGCGCAGGTTAAAAGCTGAGTCTGTCCATTGGCCCACACCGGTTGCTGTTGAGATTGCCTGTCAGGGTAAACCGTTTCTGGTTTTGGCAGGCTGTCTACTCAGTTTGAGAACCCGTGACGAAACAATGGGGCCTGCCGCAAAACGTCTTTTTCAACTCGCAGACACACCGCAAAAAATGCTCAGGGTTCCAGTGGATGAGATTGAAAAGGCGATTTACCCCGTTGCATTTTACCGTAATAAGGCCAAAAACCTGCTTTCAATTTGTTCGGCAATCGTAGACCGATTTGCGGGTTCGGTTCCTTCCACTTTGGATGAATTGATGCAGTTAAAGGGCGTGGGCCGAAAAACAGCGAATCTCACAATGGTTCTGGGTTTTGATAAAATGGGAATTTGTGTCGATGTTCATGTGCATCGTATTTGTAATCGTTGGGGATATGTGGAAACAAAGGAGGCAGATGAGACCGAAAGGGTACTCCGCCAAACACTGCCCAAACATTTTTGGAAAGAGATCAACGCATTGCTGGTCGCTTTCGGCAAAAATATTTGCAAGCCGGTATCCCCGGCCTGCGGCATATGTCCTATTGAAAAATACTGCTGTAAAGTTAATTTAAAGAAAATAAATTAAGGTAAAATGCTAGCCATGTATTTGCCCTATGGCTTTCTTTTGTATTTCCACAAGTTCGGATATTCCATCGTCTGCAAGCTTCAGTAGTGCGTGGAGTTGCTTGTCTGTAAAAGGGTCTCTTTCTGCAGTGCCTTGGATCTCAACAAATCCACCTGATCCAGTTTTGACAACATTCAGATCAACGCTTGCTGTGGAGTCTTCAGCGTAATCGAGATCGAGAATATTGTGTTTGTCTTCTAAAATGCCCACGCTGACGGCGGCTACGTAATCACGGATGGGTAGAGTGTCTATGATTTTTTCTTTTTTCAATTTCTTGAGAGCGAGTACAAGTGCAATGAAGGCTCCTGTGATAGAGGCACAACGAGTTCCACCATCGGCTTGTATGACATCACAATCTATCCAAATGGTACGTTCTCCCAAAGCCTGCATATCTACAACCGCACGCAATGAACGCCCTATCAAACGTTGAATCTCCTGAGTTCTGCCTGAAAGCTTACCGCGTGATGCTTCGCGCGGGATTCGTGTGTTGGTTGCTGAGGGGAGCATGGAATATTCGGCGGTTACCCAGCCGGAATTTTTTCCTCTAAGAAAGGGGGGTACCTTTTCTTCGACCGTTGCGGCGCAGATGACTTTGGTCTGGCCCATCTGTATCAGAACAGAGCCCTGTGGATGGCATGTGAAGTTCTTTATTATTTTGACTTCCCGTAATTCCCCTTGAGTTCTGCCGCTTGGTCTTTCCATGACTTCTCCTAATCTATGATAAATGGTGGTTGATTGTAATTGAAAAAAATATTTCTGAATCGTTTCTTGAAAAATTCTGATTCTATCCCATATAGTCTGGAAATGGAAATGTGATTTTGGGGCATTGATTCTCCTGATATTAAAGGATTCTATGGCGAGATTGTTTGAAAAATTGTATGTTGTTTGAAAATTTGATAGTATCCAAAAAAATCAAAATTATTTCGGCGAGGGCTTATGGTTGATTCTTATTTTGAAAAGGGTGTCAAATTGAATGGAACCTTGTGGTGCAAGGGTTCTGTCCATTTCGAAGGGGAATTTGAAGGTGATATTCATTCCACAAATAACTTTGTTATGGGAAAAAACGGCAATTTGCGCGGCAATATAAAGTCCCTGAATTTCATCAATCAAGGCACGATTGAAGGCAATGTGCACGCTGATAACAAGTTGGAATTAGCCGCTGGCAGTCGACTGGTGGGCGATATTTCAACTTTTCATCTGGTGATTGGTGAAGGGTCTAATTTTGAAGGTCGCTGTAAGATGATCGATGGGCCGCCTGTTGATAAAGGGAAGGACCCAGTCAAACCTCCTGAAGTTTCCAAGGCGGATCAGAAGGAAAAGAAAACCGGTTTCTGGGGTAAAATGACTTGTCTGATTGTCGTATTGGCTTTGCTGGGTGGGCTGGTTTATGTCAAATTTCCGGATTTCGTCCGAGGAATTCTACCGAATGAAGCCGATTACCTCGTAGGGCAGGGGAACTCATTTCTAACGAAAAGCCGTTATGAAGAGGCTGAAGTTCAGTTCCGGAATGCTTTAAGGTTGTCCCGTTCCAATGCCGCTGTTCATGCCGGACTTGGGGAAGTGTATCTCAGTAGGAATAATTTTAGTGATGCAGAGGTTCAGTTCAAACGTGCGGCGGAACTGAAGCCATTGAATGGGGAGTTTCGTGTCAAGCTGGCTATGATTTATTCCAAACTGGGACAATTTGTGAATGCGGAGAGTGCGTACAAGCAGGCTCTCAAGCTGACTCCCAATGATCCTGCCATTTTCTATAACCTTGCTGTTCTTTATAAAGAAAGAGGTGCTCTTGATTCTGCCATTGAGTTTATAAGGAAAGCGGCTGATCTGCAAAAGGGTGATTTAGAATCGCGGCGAATTTTGAGTGAGTTATTGTTGCAGTCTGGCAAGTTTGATGAGGCGATAAGGGAATTGAAATTGTCTTTGGAAATGGATGAGAGCGACCCTGTATTGCACCTGACGATGGGTGAAGCTTTAATGAAGAACGGGGAGAGGGCTTCTGCCATCAAAGAATTCAAACGAGCAGAAAATCTTTTTCCAAAAAACTTTGAAGCAAAAATTCGCAAGGCAGACTGGTATTTCCAGAAAACTCTGTTCGAAGAGTCTTTAAATGCGTATCGTGCTGAATCCTTGTTAAAGGAGACTTTTCCAGATTCTCAACAAAAACAAATCACATCATCCCGCACAGGAAATCTGTAAAAAATCCTCCCTTTTAAAAAAGTCCGGTTCCTTTGGCAATGATGTAAAAAAAGTAAGTGCTCAATAAAACACCTCCCTCGAATTTATTTAAGTTCATCTGACGATAGAGAAATAGCAATAGCAAGGCGGTTATACCTGTGGCGTACAGGATATCCGCGTGGATATTTTCCTTAATATTCAGTGGAGCGATGGTTGCTGTGGCTCCTAACACCATCAGGATATTAAAAATATTGCTTCCGAAAATATTGCCGATGGCCATTTCTCCATGTCCTCTTTTAGCGGCAATGAGTGAGGATGAAATTTCAGGCAGGCTGGTACCAACGGCAATGATAGAAATACCTATGAACCATTCGCTGATACCGAAACTTCGGGCAATGCTAACGCCCCCTTCTACGAGATAATGCGCACCTGTCACTAGCATGCTCAATCCAACCAAAGCGAGAGCCGCTTGCCAGGGCAGGGTTCTTCCTGCAAATAGAGAAACTTCCTCATCTTCCTCGATTTCAATCTCATCTCCGTTTGCCTTACGCAGGGAAATAAACAGGTGGCAGGCAAGGAGAAAAACCATCAGCATCCCTTCCCAGCGTTGCAAGATGTTGTCCCAAGCCAAAAACAGGACCAGCAGGCTTGCTATTATAAGGGGAGGAGATTCGATCCGGAATAAACTTCGTCGAATGGTGAGAGGGACAACCAAAGCAGTGATTCCCAATACGAGGCCCATATTTGCGATATTGCTTCCTATCACGTTTCCCATGGCCAGTTCGGGGGCTCCCTCCAAAGCGGCTAAAACGGATACGGACAGCTCGGGCGAGGAGGTCCCAAATCCGATCACCGTTGCTCCAATGACAAAGGAACTTAATTTTAAGCTTCGAGCGATGCGTACGCTCGCCGCTACCAAAAGTTCCCCTCCATAATAGAGTGCGGTCAGTCCCGCAATGATTTTTATGATGTCTAAAATCCAGGATTCCATTGATATATATGTATAAAATGTTATTTGAGTTGCTAAGCAGAGATGATTGACTGCAGACAGGAAGTTTTTAAAACGTCTAATAATCTAAATAAGTTGTTTATTATGCATCAAATGTCGGGTTCAAAAAACAAAATAATGGTTCCAGTTTGGCTATAACCGATGTAAAGGATTTTCCTTGTTTGCCAGCAAAAGATATTATAAATTATTTCATTATGCGCCCGTAGCTCAGCTGGATAGAGTGGCGGTTTCCGGTACCGTAGGTCGGAGGTTCGAATCCTCTCGGGCGCGCCACCCACTCCCGTCGGAGGGAGGATTGGCCGAAGCCAGAAGATAAATCTGGTTCGGTTCGAAGTTTCTCTATCTGAGTGCCATAAAAGTTTGGCACTGAATTGAATAGAAAATAGTCCGCCAATTTCCTTTGAAATGCAAACATCCTGATGTTGTATTTTGAATTTCTGGTTTTCTTTTTCAGAAAACGATGCCTGCCATTGAAACAAATCAGTTCATCCAAAAAAATTAAGCGAGAAATGGATTTTCATTTTTCTATTTTTTACTCTTGAGTAACAAAAAATTCTGACCGAATCGTCTATGGCAACGTTCTGGACAGGAGTGTTATAATTTACGGTGAGGGTATAAAATCAACTGGAGGATTTTGCCAATGAAGAAGAGAGAAGGGGATCGACGAAACCCTTGGAGTCGCAGGTTGGGTGAAAGAAGGCAAGATAATTTGCCTGTCGAAAACGAACAGCGCAAGGATGATGAGCGCAGGAAAATCGACCAAAGAACTTATATCAGAGATAGGGATGGCAATAAATAAGTATTCCCATTAATGGAAAAAATGCCTTTTCAAGTCAAGTTGTATTGTATTTATTTTCAGCTTTTATGGGTGATGTGTTTGCAGTTAACTCTGTACAGAACTCTGCACCAAGACTTGAAAGACCCGATTTTGTCTTGGACTTCCCCGGTTTACTGCTGATCCCTAAGAGTTTCAGCCTGAGCGGCGCAAAGACAAACACCAAAAATGATAATACATCCAGATAGATAAATCCAAAGCAACAATGCCATGATCCCGCCGAACGCTCCATAGATGGCATTCAGCGTGGCAAAGTGTTCCAGGTAAACCACAAATAGAATTTCTCCCACCCTCAGGAGAACTGTAGCACTAAGGGCTGGGACCCACACTTCGGAAAACCCTGTGAGTCGTCTGGGAGCCAATTTGTAAAACAGACTCAGACTGAGGAATACAACAACCAAGGGGATGAAAAAATTCCATAAATCATAGGAAAAACGGAATTCTTGTAATGAGGAAAACCAATTTTTGGCAATTCGCGCCAGCATTGGCATGGCAATGCCAACGAAGACAGTGCAAATCATGATCCCAAGCAGTAACAGGCTTTTAAGCGGTAGTTGCCACCAGTTCTGAACTTTCGTAGCCCAAGCCCGGTTGGTGGTGGAGATAACAGTTGTGAAAAATTGAATTGTCGCCCATACCAACATCAGAGTAGCAACAACGCCTGCTTCATTACGTGCCTGAATAACTCCCTCGACAGTATCAAATATTAAATGCTGCATTTCGCCGCTTATAGGAATGTAGCTTTCCACGTAGGCAATCACATTGGTTTCGGCCATGCTTTGGTCAATAAAGACCGAGGCCACCGTTACCAGGAGAACGACGAAAGGAAACAAGGCGAAAAATGCATAGAAAGCGAAGGCACCAGCTCGCTGAGCCCCATCAATCTGGGAGAATTTTTTAGCGGCAAGAAAAAGACTCGACCCGATCCCGAATATAATTTTTTCAAGCTTGCCGGGCATAGGAGTAGTTAAATGAATTAAGAAAGAAGCTTTGGGATTTCCGCCACCGGACAGCACCAAGGTGTGACAAAATACAGTGACCGCGAACAGCCGGATACCCCTGTCCAATGCCTCGTTGCTGTCCAGTGCTTCATTGTAAAAAACCCTCCTGGTTCGTTAAAGGTATTGACCGGATGGTCTGGGGCCGATCCACTATCACTTTACCCGCATGTCATTGTTGACCGACTTCACCCCTCCAACCTTGCCTGCAACCTCAACCGCCTTGTTGATGCTGTCTCGTGAATTGACGAAACCGCTCAGTTGAACGACACCCTTGAAGGTTTCGATGTTTATCTCGCTTGACTTCAGGGAGGGTTCATCGAAAATTGCGGCTTTGACTTTTGTGGTGATGATAGAGTCATCGAAATATTCCCCGGTCCCCTCCTGCTGTGGTGTAGATGCGCAACCCATGAAAAAAAACAACAGGATGGTTGAGAAAAATGCGGAAAAATGCTTCATTTGTTTCATAACGCCGTACTCCTTTTAAATGAATAAGGAAGCTAAACCCTTCGGCGCAGAAAATACCTAGGGGGGGCTCAATATGTGGTAGGAATCCTTCTTACTTATATATCGGTTTCCCACCCGGTTATATGTCGGCTTCCCCCACTAGATACATTGTAGCAGACTTTACATAATAGGTTATGGAAATTGAAGGGCGTCAAATCCGATAGTTGGTTTTTGCAATTGTTGTGACCTTGATCTTTTAGATCATTTGGAAAATGGAGGAAAGTCCACTTTTGGGGCGAGTTCTGTTCTTAGAGATTTGATATTTTGTGGTAGACAATACCAGAGTTGTTGTTCCTTATTTTTTCCGCTTGCTAAACTTCCTAATATAATATTTTGAGAAGTCTCTGATAGAAAGCATGCCTATGATTTTATTATTTTCTTTGACTGCGATGTGACGTAGCCCATGTTTCTCCATGATTAAAAATGCTGTGATCATCAATTGATTTGCTTCTATGGAAATAATTGGTTTGGACATAATAGCTTCAACTTGAACATCTATCGGATGCTTGATTTGAGCAATGACTCTTTTTGATATGTCTCCTTCGGTTACAATTCCTACATATTCCCCATCTTGTTCGATCAACAAGGAACCTGTGTTGTAGTCGAACATCGTTTGGGAGGCTTCGGTCACAGAGGCATTTCTGACAACGCTAATTATGTCTCGCGTCATATAAAATCTGACTTCATCATTTTCAGTGGATCGTCTGTCTTCAAGCTCGTTTTGCATTACGAACCTCTTTCGTATAGGGTCTTAGCAAAGTCATAAAAATACCAGTTGGTACATATTTTAACTTCTGTAAATTGGTCATTAACAGATCTATATTACTAAAAAATATTTTAAAAACATTATTTTGAAGGCTTTTTTTGACGATAAGGAATAAACTATAGATATATTCTGACCATTTTAAAGGAGGAAAAAATGCTACTTGCCGGAGTCGATCACAATAAGGCAACGGAACCTGAAAAGCAGGTGAGTCGTATTTTATCACCTTTTTGGACAATGCCCATTGATCGAGGGAAAAGTTTCTCTCCATATCCGAAAACGAATCATTCTGAACAGGGTAAAGTTCTCAGGGTGGGAAACCGCAGAATGGCGGAGCGTCGAAAGAAAATTGAAGACGAAACTTATTTGCATGAAAATCCAGAGCGTCGTTGTTTCCAGAATCGAAAGCCATACGTTGGTTGGAGTCCCGATACACACGATATTCTTGTGATTGCGGTGGCTAGAAAACCGGGTCAACAAAACCCTTGGAAAGAAGGGGACAATTTTGTCATTCGATCGGGCAACAATTTCAATGAAGGTACCACTGAAAAGAGCGTGCCTCAAAGCTCTCCCACCTTTACTCCTCCAGATAGGATTCCTTCATCGGTAAAAGATGATGAACCTGAAAGTGAGAATAGTGAAGATTATGTGGTTCATTTGAGCAGTAAACCCCCTGGGCATTAAAATTCCTTTCTTTTGATTATCTCTCGGCATCTCCCCACCTATCCCGGTAGCTGTTTTTTACTGAAAAGCAGTGCAAGGACAAATACCACTCCAAAGCAACAGACCAGAGTGGCCCCTGTGGGGAGGTCCAACTTGAAAGATAATACCAGTCCCAATAGGCTGATCATCGCGCTTACCGACCCGCCAATCATCCATTGCAATAAGAGTTGATTGGAAAACAGGGTTCCCACAACAGCTGGAACAATTAAAAATGCAAATATCAGGAATATTCCTGCAGTTTCTATCGAATTGACGATGATGATACCGAGTGTCAGATAAAACAAAAAATCCCATAAAAAATTTACGGTCTGTTCTTTGTCTGATTTTCTATATTGATTTGAAAGTTTCCAGAATTGCTTGCGGTAAATCCAGTGCGGAATAGCAACTCCCATCACAACCAAGACCAGAGTGCCGACCCAGGGCCAGGTCACCCACAGAATGGAGCCATTCATAATACTGCGCAGATGTTCTGCTCCATGAGCCGATTGGCTTGCGACCAGTAATGCGACAGAAGCCCCCACTACGTAAACGATTCCGATGATGGCTTCCTGCGGGATTCGATGCGTCCACCTCCGTGTGTAGGAAAAAAACACAGATCCTGCGAGTACGGCAAGCAAGGAAAAAATCCAGGTTTCGGCATCGCCGTGGGGATGCCCGATGGTTTCGGCAAGTGTGACACCGAGAGCCGCAAGCTGGGCCAGAGCGATATCTACAAAAATGATTTCTCTTTTCAAAACATGGCAACCAAAATAAGTGAATACGCCAGAGAATATCAGGCAGGCTACTGCTGGAGCGGCCATGAAGGTTATAAAATCCGACATAGTTTCACCTTAGGAATTTGATTGCAGAACATGGCTGATTTTTTCGATGATTGTATCAAACAATGAAAAATAATCTTTAGCATCAGGAGTTCCACCCACGAAAACGGGCAGGGGAAGGACCGTGGCTCCTGTTTTTTCAGCAACGATGTTGGAAAATTTGGAATCTATGTAATTCGCTTGCAGGATGAGTTTGATTTTTTGACGAATCATAGTTTCCGTAAGGGCTGAAAGGTGTTTGACGGAAGGGGATACCCCCGGTTTCAATTCAATCGTGTCTATTACCGACAAACCAAACCGCTTGGAAAAATAACTCCAGTGCTTATGGTAGGTAACGATCTCTTTACCTTGAAACGGGGACATTTGATTTTTCCACTGAGCCAGTTTTTCCTGAAGTTTTTTGTTAAAACTATCCAGATTAAGTTTGTATTGTGACGCATTTTCCGGGTCCAATTCAGAAAGTTTGTCACCTATGACCCGTGCGAGGATGAACCCATTTTCTGGATCGAGGTTGTAGTGGGGATTGCCGTAGGGATGAACATCGCCCATCGAGCGATCGACCTCGCCCTTTGGTATCTCTAACGCGGCAATCCTGTCCGAAGCATTGAGATGACCCGGCTGTCCCGGTCGGATATCGGGATTTCTTGCCCCATTCAATAACACAGGAAGCCAGCCGATTTCCAATTCCAGCCCCTGATATATGAGCAGGTCGGCGCGATTCATTTTCACCAGATAGCTTGGTTTTGGTTGCATGAAATGAGCGTCCTGATACCCCTTCACCAGTGAATCTGTTTGAATAAAAGTTCCGCCAATTTCTTTGGCGATGGATGCCAGATCGGGAGTGGTTGTTACCACGTTTAAAGTTGCCCATGACGGGACTGTTGTAAATAGAAAAATCCAAACGGATAAGATAGAAACAAATACATTTTTTTTCATTGATTGCATTGTCTGTTTAATAGTTATGGGCAGGGTGTGACCCGAGAGTAAAATTCAGTTGCAAGAGTACTTGATCTTCATCTGTCGCGGCTTGATTGAGATGATTGTATTGCAGGCGTATCGCAGAAAATTCACTCGATTCCCAAGCCAGCAAGGCACTCCATTGATTTTTGTCCTGCCGGTTGGGTCCGTTTGCTATCTTGTAGCCACTATAGCGCCCTTGAATCCACCATTCCTTGGCAAATTGATGCTGGACCTGGGTGTACCATCCCTCTTGGGTTTGTTCGCGGAAAGAACCCATAATTTCGGTCTGCCAGATGAAAGTTTTATAATTTTCCCGGCCTGCAGGTTGCCACTTCAGGGTCAGGTCCATACCTGCCAGATGCGTTTCGTTGTCAAAATCACTCGGACCAGCAAGAGAATTTTTACCATAGACGTAAGTTCCACCAAGCTCCAGAGTGGTCTCATCATTCATATCCCAAAAGTTATTTTCCCTGATTAAATAAGCAAAATCTGACCCAGCGGGTCCATTGAATTGAAGAGGATTGTTGCCTTCCAATACCTGAAAAGTGAGCTGAGAAAACCAGTCGACCGGGATCAAATAGCTAAAGCCAATTCCCTGTTCATTCAAGCCTTCTTCACCAAAAATTTCCTGATTGATGACCGGACGATCAATGAAGGCGTAAGCGTGAGTATGTAGTTGATTGTGTTTGCCAAAAGGTACGAAAAATTTTCCGGCACGCAAGTTCAAATTCCGGGTGAGCAATGCTTCTGTAATGATTTCCTCTATTTCGATACCAGTCGTTCCTTCTATGGACAAAACGACATTGCCTGTGAGCCAGTTATCTATAGAAGATGTTAATTGCACTTCGGCTTCCTGCACTTTCAGACCGGTGCGGTCGCTTTTAGTCGCATCGTAATTGCCTGCACTATTGTATGTTCCCAGAAACAATCCATTGACGCTGATGGCAGGATTGAAACGCCGGGAAATCCCGGTTGCGGTACTTGTGCTTTGTGTTGAGTTGTCATATTTCCAAAAATTTTGCGATCGGTCGTTACCGCTTGCCGTATCTGTGTTTTCTTCTTTTTTTTCTGATGAGCTGTCCTTTTTTTCATTTTCCAATGCGCGAATTCGTTCTTCAAGCACTTCCAATTGGCTTGCAGACCATGCACTCGCAGGGATAAAAAACAGGAATAAAGACAGCATAAAATAGAATTTTAATTGCATAGGATCTCCGCTCAAAAAAAACCTTTCTAAAAAGACTTTTTTGAAAATTATTTAATATGGAATAATTTTTAGCTATGAAGCGGAAAGAGGGGGAGCCCTGCTCGAGTATGGTGAGCTTGTGATACAAAATAGATTTGAAGTAGGAACATGGACAATAGATTGATTGTCAAAAAACAAAGCCTGTTCGAAATCAGGAAGAGGTTCTGAAACCTTTGAATGCGACCAGGTACAAGAGGCACAATCTTGCTGTGTTTCGTTCAGATCATGGTTGTGCAGAACGGGCTCAAAACCTGTCAGGAAGGCCAGAGACAGGATCAACAGGCAGATCGGCACAGAAAACCATTGATGACTTCTTAGATTTTTTAACTTCATTTACTTCAAGCACTGATTCACATACAAACTACCCGCAGTTTTATCGGGCACTGATTGTATGTTTGGGTTAGATAAATTCCCGGTGAGGGGAAAAGGTGTGAATCAAAAGTCAGTTACTTGATGCAAAGGGAGGCGCACGACCCAGAAAGGAAGATGTAGCGATTAAATGTTTGGAAATATAAAGAGGGGAGTTGTATTCCTGTTTAAAAAACTGAAACTCAAGAACCGGTTGAGCTGTGTTTGGGTCCATACTCACATGATTCCATTCGCAACTGAAACAATCTTCATGATTGTTTTGCAAATCGAGATCGTGATTGTGCAGAACCGGGCTGAACCCAGATAAAAATCCCAGACTCAAGATCAGCACGCAAACTGTAAGTATTTGACGAAATTTCATAATAGTTGAATAAGATTCATCGTCTTCGAAAAAGGTGCAATTATTTTAGATGATAAATAAAGGTCAATTCTGACTTATCAAGTGTTTTATTGATATTTATACTTATAAATCATTTTCTGGCAGGCGTCTAGCTTCTAATTGACTGGCTCGGGTAGGAAATTTCCAGAATAACAACATCACCGTTGGCAATAAACGGGCCATGAATTTCACCTGGCGGTCGACTTGCGTAATGTCCTGGTTCTAACCAGATGTCAAAAGCTTCGTCGTACAATCTTCCAGAAACGACGAATATTTCCTCAGGATAAGTATGGCTTTTCGGACCAAATGATTTGCTGGAATATCCACTTTTGAATCGGGTCAATCTTGTGTAGTCACCCGTTTGCGGATCTTCAGCTAGCGTTAACTGGGAAAGGTTGCCCTCGGAACCCTCAATAATTTCCCAGTCATCATAATTTTTAATGGAAAGTGGATTCCAATAGGCTTGGATCGATTTCATTTTGTTAATTTCTCACATAGCCAGTTGTTTCTGGTAATTTAATTTTATTTCTCTTGAATTGCAAATATACCCTGGCACGCTTAATTTATTTGTAAATAGTGTTTGTTGCCCTTGAAAAATATCGGCAAGGGGGAATAATATATTTAAAATTACATTGTTGGATTTAATAACGTGGAGCATAATGCTATCCAGGCTTTGTTTGAAAATTACATATTCCGATATTTTTTAGATTGGCAAATGTAGTTGCAGTTTCCCTACATTTTTGAAATTTGTAAAAGTTTGGCTATTCTATTTTACCGAGACCGCTCTATGAAGAAATATCTTCCGATAATTGGAACCTCTATTGTAATTTTTTTATTGGATTTAGCTATCCCCTTGGGTGTTGCTGGCGGGGTTCCTTACATTCTTCCTGTGATTCTCTCCTATAGGTTGGAAAATAAAAGGGCTATCTATTTTTTCGCTGTTTTAGGTTCTGTCTTAACTGTTCTGGCATTTTTCTTATCTCCTCCCGGTGGTGAATTGTGGAAGGTTATCAGCAATCGTATGCTGGCATTGTTTGCGATCTGGGTTGTTGCTATTTCCTGTCTTAAAAACCAAACAAAGAAAGATAAATTGCACATTCTGACAGAGGCCATCAATCAAAGCCCGAACTCTGTTGCGTTGACTGACAAAGATGGAAAAATTGAATATGTCAACCGTGCTTTCATTCAGAAGTCCGGATACAGGGAAGATGAATTGATTGGTAATAATCCAAGGATATTAAAGTCGGGAAAAAACTCAGCGGACTTTTATCGCGACCTTTGGATTACCATATCTTCAGGCAATATTTGGACTGGAAACATTATCAATCGTAGAAAAAACGGTACGTTTTATTTGGAATATCTGCAGATATCCCCACTTAAAAATGCGATTGGAGAAATCAGTCATTATTTTTCTTTACGTTTGCTGGACAAGCAACTTGAGCTTGGAGAAAAGGATATGAATAAGTTGACTCATACCCTGGACCAGCTTCCTCAGGCAGTATTGATGACCGATCGCGATGGATTCATTACTTTTGCCAATCCTTCTTTTGAAAGAATTACAGGTTATTCCTTGAACGAAGTTGTTGGAATGAATCCCAATATTTTAAAGTCAGGCAAACAGACGCCTGAATTTTATGAAAAGCTATGGTCATGTATTACGAGTGGCAGATCGTGGCGTGGGGAGCTTTATAATAAAAATAAAAAAGGAGAATTTTACTGGGAATCTGTTGTTATCAGCCCTGTTCGCAACGATAAAATGCAAATATCTCATTTCATTGCGTTACGTGATGATATCACTCAGGAAAAAGAGAAAGATTTGCAACTGATGCAAATCCAAAAACAAGTGATGGCTTCCGAAAAATTGGCCGCAGTGGGTCAGCTTGTGGCGGGTGTCAGTCATGAAGTTCTGAATCCTGTAAATATTATTTCTGTACACAATCAGTTGTTACAAAGAAAAAATAAAGATAATCCAGAACTGCAGAAATTTTGCTCCAGTCTGACACATGAAGTAAATCGCATCCAGAAAATTATAAGTTCACTCTTGGCATTTTCAAGAATGAATAGTGTGAAATTTGAGCAGGGTGATTTTATAAGTGATGTAGAGAACTTATTGAACCTGGTTGAAGAAGAATACAAGTTGGACAAAATTGAGATTGTAAGACAGTGGTGTGATGAAGCCTTCACAGTATCCTATGATAAAGATAAGATTCGACAGGTGTATTTGAATTTAATCCATAACGCCAAATATGCGATGCCAGCAGGCGGCACGATTACTGTCGGTTGCAAACCCATCGAAGTCGAAGGTAAAAACTTTTTAGAATTGATATTTTCTGACACGGGAGTGGGAATCAGTAAAGAGATTCAATCAAAAGTATTTGATCCTTTTTTCACCACAAAGCCGGAGGGAGAGGGCACTGGTATGGGGTTATCCGTAATACATGGGATCATTGAGGAGCATGGTGGAAGTATTTCCGTTGCAAGTGAAGAGGGCAAAGGGACAACCTTTACTATGAGATTGCCGATGCTTTAGTCCCAGTTCTCGGGGATGCGGGATTCTTTGACTTTGCAGTAAAGCTATAATCACTGGACGATCTGTTTATATTGGAGTGGACCGACTTTGGATTTCCGAAATTTTTTCAATCAATAGACGCGGATTTTTTAAAAAATCGTCAATTAAAATAGTTTTTACACAGGCTATTGCTTCCAGTCCATCTATCAGTGGGCGAGCCTGAGATCCATCACGTAATAGAATAATGGGTCTTCCCATGCTGGATGCCCAACCAAGTTCCACACAGGTTCCATCTGTCCTGAGTATTTCTCCATTCTGATCCGGTAGAAACGCCACAAAAATGTCGCAACTTTTCATCCATGCATAATCCCTTAGGGTGATTGCCTGAGATTGTCCTGTAATATCCACCGTCCCAAAATTTTCAACTCGGTGAGCCGAATGTACGGTCATCCCTTCAGCTTCCAAAACTTGAATGACCTGCTCTAAATCCAGTTTTAGCTTGGGGTGATAGCCATTTTGATTGGATCGGGCAAAGGTAATGGGTCCACCCACAAATACCACCCGTTGTGAATGTTTGGACAAAGAATTTCTCCTGTAAAAATAATCTAAAAACTATGGCTCAATTATAACATTGCTCTGAACGGGGAAAAGAGAAAACAAGGACAAGTTCAAATACCTGTTTTGTTTGTGCATTTTAGATAGTCTTTTCCCTTTTATTCTATTTATTTTTCTGTAAAATTGATGGTTTTATTGTTGGATGCTTTATTTTTCAAACATTTTAGTTGGGAAGTCTGTCTATTTCCTGATTTGAATATTTTTAGCGAATACATTATTTTTCGCTGGTAATGTTTAATTGAAGTTATATTTTTGGGATTTTTATGAAAATTGAAGATGTTGAAGTCCGTGAAATCACAGCCAAAGTAGGTTCGCCCGTTTATGTATACAGCATGAAATATTTACGCGATGCCATTGCCGAAATTAAAGCATTGGCACCTGTAACTCGTTATGCAATGAAAGCTTGCTCCAATGGTCATATCCTTAAGGAGATGAAGGCACATGGGATTCATATCGATGCGGTGAGTATCTTTGAAGTAGAACGCGCGATGCGTGCCGGATTCGAACCAGAAGAAATTTGTTTCACAAGTGATGTGTTCTTTAATACCAGCGATGTTGATTTTTGTTTGGACAATGGAATTTACGTCAATTGTGGTTCGCTTGGAATGGTGGAAGAGTACGGAAAAATTGCACGTGATCGCAAACAAGGAACGCAGAGAATCTCAATTCGTATCAACCCTGGAGAAGGGGCCGGACACTCAAAAAAGACCAATACAGGGGGCCCTTACAGCAAACACGGCATCTGGCATGAAAATCTGGACGAAGTAAAGGCAATCGCAAAGGAATACAATTTAGTGATCGATGGAGTTCATATGCACATTGGTTCTGGTGGCGATATGGAACACCTTCAGCGCATCACTGGAAAGTTGGTCGAATTTGCAAAGCAATTTGACAAGGTGAAAATTATCAATTTTGGAGGTGGGTTGCCTTATCAATACGACCCGAGTCTGCCACAGGCCGATATTTCGGGTTATCGTGCGATTCTTGAGGAAAGAACCGAACGTTTGAGCAAACATTTTGGTCGCAGAATCACTTGTGAAATTGAGCCTGGCAGACGTTTTGTGGCAGGGTGCGGTTACTTACTAGGAGAAGTTCGTGCGCTGAATCACACTTTCGACGAAGAAGGCAAGCGTTTGGATTATGTTTTGACAAATATCGGGTTTTGCCATCTATTGCGTCCCATGGCTTACGGTTCGTATCATCCCATCTGGTTTGATGACGATGTTTTGGGTGAGGAAAAAGATTTGATTGTGGCGGGACCGGTTTGCGAATCAGGCGATGTTTTGACTCAAAAAAATGACGAACCTGTGCCACGTAAACTGCCCATGCCCAAAGTCGGGTCCACAGTCATTGTTGGCGGTGCAGGTGCGTATGGGTATTCGATGTCGTCTAATTATAATACACAGCCACTTATTGCAGAGGTGATTGTGGATGGCGACCATTGGGAAGTGGTTCGCCGCAGACAAAATCTGGATGATATTTTAAGAGAAGAAATCACGACCAATGCGTAACGGGCTTGTTCAATCACTCAAATAAAACATCTATTTTTTGAGCCATTTGAACATCGGCCAGGGTGACACCACCGGCTGAGTGTGTCCAGTATCGTACAGTGATGCGCTTGTAGTTTATGAAAATATCAGGGTGATGATTGTTGTCTTCGGCCATTTGAGCTACTTTTTGTACAAATTCGATGCCTTCCATGAATTTTTTTGCATGGTGAACCCGCTCAATAAACTTAATCCCTTTTTCATTGACTCCAGATTTCCATTTTGGAATCATTTGGTTTATATTTATTGACAACTCTTCAGGGCTGAGGGATTTTTTTTCAAGCATTTGTCTTTTTCCTTTAATAAAAATTCTATATGGTTTAGAATTTGAATAACTATTTTACACTTTTATGCCAATTAAAAGGGTAAAATGAACATTTATGGTATCATTAGAAACGAATAGTTGCCGACATTATTGAACTTTCTATGGTGTTTGTATAATTACTCATATCAATTGTTGACATCAATATGGATTTAAAAAACGCTTATGGAAAATGAAACACAGTGGGTAAAAGAAATACTTCGTAAAATTGATATATTTACCACTCTGGAAGATGATGAATTGGAAGATCTGGTCGCTCAAATGGCTTACTATCAATTTAAAAAAGGGCAGACCATCATCAAACAGGGTGAACCTTCCGATTTCTTTTTTGTTGTCCATGAGGGCGTTGTCAAAGTACTTGTGAAAAAGTT
Organism: Nitrospinae bacterium CG11_big_fil_rev_8_21_14_0_20_45_15; assembly: GCA_002787235.1. Classification (GTDB taxonomy): domain Bacteria; phylum Nitrospinota; class Nitrospinia; order Nitrospinales; family VA-1; genus Nitrohelix. The sequence continues at coordinate 587,149 of PCWG01000042.1, read as the reverse complement.
CCTGATGAATAAGGAAGTGAATACTTTGACGTCGGGAGATTTTTTTGGGGAGATGGCACTTTTGACTCACTCCAAAAGACGCGCCACTTTGGTCGCGCAGGAAACTACATCCTGTTTTGTTTTGTTCAAATCAAGCTTCCAATACACGGTCAATAAAAATCCTTTCTTCAAAACCCGTATGCAGGCCATTGTCAAGGAAAGATCCAAGCAGTTGAATAAAGCTTAAGACTCCTGCCTTCTTTGAGAAGAAATTTGCTCTAATTTTTTTCGCAATGTTATGGGATGAACTTTGTATACGAAGGCCTGCTCGCCGTTGATTTTTACGACGGGGATTTTCTCGCAATATTCTTCGTACAGTTGCGGGTTTGACTCGATATCTATCAATACAACGTTGCAGTTAAAATCCTTTGACGTTTGATCCACGATTTCTTTAGCAATGTCGCAGAGGCTACAATCGGTTTTGCTAAAAATCTCCAGGGTTATGGGAGTCTCGTTGGTTTGTTTCATCACATTGTATGAGACATGGTGGTCACAGAGCCCCAAATGATGAGACCCGCGAGCAACACGATAAAACCAACCAACAATGCCATTGCTATAGGTCGTCGTTTCCAATAGGTTTCACTGCTTCTGTCGACAAAGGGAATGGAAGCCAATCCCAGGCCTATGACAAAAGGTGCGGCGATCAAGGATGGAACCCAAAGATTTTCAAGCGCATAAATCCAGACAAATTGCCATGGCGGTTTGGTGACTTCCAGGCCCAGGATGGGTTGTTCTCCTAAAGGGGGGGCAATCAATGTCGCCAATAAAAAAATCACTGCAATGATTCCAATTCCTGCGCGTTGCAGATAGAGGATATGATGGGTGAAAGGGATCGCTTCTATAGACGCTTTTTCTCCCGGCTCCCGTGATGGGGGTATCGGTGACAGCTTATGGTATTTGACATAAAAAAGGTGCAAGCCTAAAGCCAGCATGGTGACGAGCGGAAGTAGCGAGATATGGGCCATATAAACTCGCGTGAGCAAAGGCACACCCGGTGTGAATTTTTCGGTGAGCGGCAAGCCCAGGATGCCCATTTCTCCGGTAACCCAGACAAAATGATCGAGTGCCTCGTAAGCTTCCTGATCCCATTTTAAAACAGTTCCGGTAAACAGCAAACCCACCATCAAGCCCAACAGGGCCACTCCAACCAACCAGTTAATTTCTCTGGGTTTTTTATAGGATGCGGTAACGAAAACACGAATCATGTGCAGGAAAATCGTAACACTCAGAACTTCACCTGCCCAAAAGTGTACGCCGCGTAGAAACCATCCTAAATAAATCTGGTCCATTAGGTAATGAACACTGCTGTTCGCTCGTTCAGGATCGGGAATAAAAAATTGTGCCAGGAGAATTCCACTGATGACAAGGAGACCGAAAGATGCCGCCGTCATGCCTCCTAAGGAATAGGGAATGCTGTTTGAATGGGCAGGTACCGGGTACTCTAAAAGCTGGAGACCCAGTCGCTCTTTGAGGATGTTGCTTATTTTTGACATGAAGGTATATTTCCTGGATTCTTATTTTCCAGACGGTTTGCGAACCAAAAAAGCAAACAGTCCGGCAGATAATAAAGTCATTCCCCAAGCCACACCATACCCGCTTCTATCCGATGAATTCCATTCACGTTTTGCATGCACGACTTTGGGCATGGCTTCATGTCCTTCATGTGACATACCCGTCATACCAGGCATGTCAGGCATAATCATGTCTTCTCGTCCAAATAAATCTTTCGCTCCCGGTAATGACAATGATTCCGCATGGTCTGGCTTGTCGATGGTGTAAATGGAATCCGTTGGATCTGTAGCTTCAGGTTCCATCACAACAGGAGCTTCTTTTTTATGGCCACTGTGTGCCAGAGAAAATTGAGGGGATGCTATTGTCATGAAAACAAGCCCGCACAAAATCGAAAAGATTGGAGGAGTTTTTATCATCAGGTGCCTTTTATCAATTGAGCAAAAGCTTCCATGTACTCATCGGTGGCCCAGTTGTCGGGTCCGACTGCCTTGAATCGAATGATGCCTTCTTTATCGACGATGAAAGTTTCGGGAACACCGGTGGTTTTGTAGAGTTTTTTAGCAATTTCTTCTTTCGGATCGAGTACAACCGGAAACGTCAGCTTGTATTCCTTCATAAATGGTTCGATCAAACTTTGGTCCTTGTCGACACTGATGGTCAACATCTCAAAATCAAAATCCTTGAAACGTTGATAAAGTTTCTCCATAGAAGGCATTTCAACCTTACACGTTCCACACCAGGTGGCCCAGAAGTTGATAAAAACAACTTTTCCCCGATAGTCCGAAAGTTTGATATTTCCTCCCTTAAGAGAGGGAGCTGAAAAAGAGGGGGCAAGGAATGCCTCTGCTGGATACTCTACCTTGAAGGGTTCCAGTTCAACTTTGTTTAAAAAGGTGAAGAAAATCCAAACCATAGAGCCCGTTAATAGAGCGTAGGGAATATAGTTTTGAAAAGGTCTGTTCGTGTTTTCAGAGTTCATTAATTAGATCCGGCGTGGTTGGTAAGGTCTGTAAAATTTATCGTCTATTCTGGTGACGATTTCGTCCAGTGTCTTGCCTTGATTGTAAAGTTCATAAGAATAAAATACTTCGTTGAGACAAATACTGCATTTTGCACCATGTTTGCTAGTGTAACAGGTGAGCAGGTTTTTGTGATTGTGTTCTTTTTTGCAGTAGCAGTAGCAGAACTGGCTATCGAGTACTTTGGGAATTTCCTGGGCAATGCTGTAAGCCTGAGAAACTTTTCCCGTGAATATAGCGGGGGAGAGTATGGGCCGTGTTTCTATCAAATTGCCGGTAGCAGGTGCAACCGGCGTTCTTTTGCGTGATGATTGGAAGGCCCAGAGCAGTCCTCCCGCCAAAAATAAAGCCGATGCGCCAAGAGCCGGTTTTTTTAAAGCGGATTTTTTCCCACTCGAATTTTTTATAGTAGAAGATTGTTTTTTAGAACCGGATTTTTTTTTTTGAGTCATGGGTCAAAAGGGGATAATTTCAAAATTATTAGTAGAGTCTGTATTTCATTATATTTACTGTGCAGACGGGTTTCAAGTAGAGATGCTGGAAGTTTCTTCGATTACCGGATGGACAAATACCATTTGCTCAATATCCGAGGTGGAAATTTTAGCAGGAACAAACAGACTATCAATATATTTCGGGCCGTAGTAAAAGCAATGCCCTCTTTTTCCCAGCGTCGGGCTGAAGTGATGGCTTCTTCTTTCAGTAGGACGGTTTGCCCTTTTTTTTGCAGGCGTCTATAGAATTCAAGGTCCTCACAGATAGGCAGCGATGAGTAACCTTTAATTTCTTCAAAAACTTTACGGCGAACAAAAATGGCCTGATCGCCATAGACCAAACCAAAATATTTGGCTCGCAAGGTGGCTGAGAAAGCAATGAATTTCAAAGCTGAGCTGTTTGAATCGATTTTAAGTCCAAACGCTCCGCCTGCAATATGTTCATTCACCATAACGCGGAGCATGGAGTGATAACCTTCCTTGCTAATGAGGCTGTCTGCATGCAGGAAAACAAGCAAATCGCCTTCGGCCGATTGTGCACCGGCGTTCATTTGTGCCGCTCTGCCAGGGGACGATGTAACAGTTTTGTCCGCCAAATGTTTTGCGATCATTTGAGTGTTATCCTGACTTTCCCCATCAACGACAATGATTTCATGGGGAGCTAATTCTCTGATGTTTTTGAGATTTTCTACCAAAACTCCCGCTTCATTCAGAGCGGGTATGATGACCGAGACTTTCATAATGCAAGAGTATCGAAAAATAAGCGTTGTTGTTTGCCAAGTTGGAAACGAATAAGATAAACTGTATTGTGATTTGATTCTTTATGCATCACTCCGTTTGCTGTTTGTCACTTGTAGCCACACACTATAAATAAGCGAGAATTTCAGATGAGTGTTGTATATTCAGAGTCCTTTTCCTTACGTTACATTGGATAGAAAATTTCACAAAATATTTCCTGTTTAAGAGTAGCGTTTTCTATCGTAAAATAGTCAATTTTTTATTAATGACATGCCATTGGATTGGCTGAAAAACAGATATGCTGGCACACTTTATAGATTCTAAATCTTTTCAATGCGGTTACTTTGATGATCGCATGTCCCTTTTTGAAGAATACCTTTTAGAGGATATCTCCGAGATTGAATTCGACTATCTTTTAGCGCATGGGATGCGTCATTTTGGAGATTATTATTTTCGTCCAAGGTGTAAAAACTGTTACCGCTGTATTCCAATACGTGTCCGGGTCCCCGATTTTAAAATCACCCGCAGTCAAAAACGAGCACTCAAGGCCTGCAAAGAAGTTAGCGTAAGGATAGGTCCTCCTGAATTCTCTGAAGAGAAGTTTGTACTATATCTGGAGCACAAAAAGAGGTTTCAATCTCTGGTAGACGATGTGGAAGACCAGAAAAACTTTCGTATGTCTTTTTACTCCAAAAGTGCGTTCGGGATTGAATTTGAATATTACGTTGATGGACAGCTGGCGGGAATTGCGTTAGGAGATATCACGCAAAATGCATTTTCAGCAATCTACACTTTTTATTCAAGCACGGCCGAAAAAATCAGCTTGGGTACGTTCTCTGTGATTCGGCAATTGCAGTTCTGCCTGGAGCACAAGATCAAGTATTTTTATCTCGGTTACTATATTTCAGAGAATAAATCACTCATGTACAAAGCTAGTTTTCGTCCAAATGAGGTCTATCTTGATGGTATTTGGCGGCCCTTTAGAAATTCCAAAGGTGACAAACTGGTTGCCGATACACAATTGGCCTGGAAAAACAGCGAATTTCTGGTTCGAGCGGCTCCCAAGATTGACTAGGCATCGGGATTGGCTTGACGAAAGTCCGTTTCCGGATCTAAATGATCTCGAAGAAGATCAAATAAAGCCAGGTAACGAGAATGACGTTAAAAGCAACGCCCACATGAAAGATGATGTTGAAGAATTTGCTGTAAGTGAATTTGTAGTCCATGGTATTCCCTTGATATTATTAATCCATTACCAGTGTTTTTAATCGCGCGCTCAACTCCGATTGGCGAATTATTTTTCTGACCGGGCGGTCGATCAGATTCAAGCTCATATAAAGCCGTTCCAGCTTCCCGAAATTTTGGGATTCCGCAATGGCCTTGCCTCCTTCATCCCGAATTTCATTTCTCCAGACACTCAAAGCCTTTAGATTTTTGATATAAGGGGAACTGCAAAGCGCAATGGCCCCCTCGTCTCCAATATGGTTGGAACACAAATATAATTTTTCCAACCTTTCCATGGCTGGGGAGTTAGCGATCGCCAGCACCCCTTTATCTCCCATGCCGGTACTGTCTAGATGCAAATTTTTCAACCTTGCTAATTGTTTGGAATTTGCAACGCTTTCCACGCCTTCGGCTGTAATGGGATTGTTATCCAAAAACAGAGTTTCCAGATTGTGAAAGGAAGCGGATTCTGCAATGAATTTGGCTCCCACAGGGCCGATCTTATTTGCTTCCAACATCAGGCAAGTCAGATTTTTGCTCAAAGCGGATTGAGACAATAACTCAACGCCTCGGTCGGTTATCTTATTATTATTCAGATAAAGTGACTCCAGCTTCTCTCCCTTTAAATGCTCGCAAAGGACTTCAATCGCAGAATCATCCAGATTATTTTCGCTTAAAAATATCTGGCGGGCATTTTGGAATTCTTCAGTCAAACATAAAATTTTAAGTGTTTCATTATTGGCGACTCTGTTTTCCAAATCCAGAGATTGGTCGGAGTCTTGAAATCTTGATTTAGCAAGAGCAGATAATTTTTCAATCAGGTTATTTTCCAAAAAAGCCTCAATACGTTACATTGATAATAATGACTCTACAATCTATCTTATTTTTTTTAAAATTTCAAATTCCCCTTGAGCATGAACTCATCTATGATTGAGTAATGACAATAGCTCGTTAGTCAAGGAAACTGATTGAATATAACTCTCCATTCCAATAGAGGATCACATAAAAATGATAGTCGGCATTCCCAAGGAAGTTAAAAAGGATGAGTATCGTATAGCAATGACCCCTGCCGGAGTTCACGATTTACGTGCTCACGGTCACACCGTTCTGGTTGAAACAGATGCAGGGCAAGGCAGTGGCATTGAGGATAATTTCTTTGAAAATGAAGGGGCTGAAATCGTCACGAGGAATGAATTGTTTGAGCGGGCAGATATGGTTGTTAAAGTGAAGGAACCGATTGCAGAAGAATTTGATTTGCTTCGTGAGAATCAAATTCTTTACACCTATTTGCATTTGGCACCGGCACCTGAATTGACCGACGTCCTGCTTCAAAAGAAGGTTGCGGGGATTGCCTATGAAACTGTTCAGCTGGCAGATGGCTCATTGCCTTTATTGGTGCCGATGAGCGAGGTCGCAGGGCGTATGTCGATTCATGAAGGCTCTAAGTATCTGGAACGGGAAAACGGCGGGCGCGGCATTTTATTGGGCGGCGTTCCCGGTGTCGATCCTGGAACGGTTGTCATCATCGGCGGTGGTATCGTTGGTGCCAATGCCGCTAAAATGGCACTTGGAACAGGTGCCAGGGTGACTTTACTGGATGTTCATTTGCCACGCCTTCGATATCTTGATGACATTTTTTCAGGCCGTCTCAAAACATTGATGTCCAATCGTCTGAATTTGAGAGAATCGTTGCGCCATGCCGATCTCGTCGTAGGAGCCGTATTATTGCCCGGCGCAAAAGCCCCTAAATTGATCACGCGTGATATGTTATCGCTGATGAAGCCGGGAGCGGTGATTGTCGATGTGGGGATCGATCAGGGGGGTATTCTGGAAACATCCCGCCCCACAACCCATAGTGATCCTATTTTTAATGTGGATGGCATTGTGCATTATTGTGTTGCTAACATGCCCGGTGCGGTCGCAAGAACAGCCACTTTTGCTTTGACTAATGCAACTTTTCCATATGCTTTGGCATTGGCGAACAAGGGATTGAAAAAGGCTTTACAAGAAGATCCCGCATTGAAAAGAGGTCTAAATATTTACAAAGGTTGTGTGACACATCCTGCTGTTGCAAATGCCTTAGATAAAGTTTACATCGATCCCGAAAGCTTGCTGAATGACTGACGATACAATGGGGTCGTATTGTTTCAATCGAAAAACACAAACTAACTTGTTTTGAAATGTCGTTAAATAATTTTGTACATCTTCACGTACACACCTTATACAGCCTGCTGGATTCTTCGATTCGGCACGAAGCTCTTTTTAAGCGTGCTGAAGAATTCAATATGCCTGCTGTGGCAATGACCGATCATGGAAATTTGTTCGGTGCGTTGGAATTCTACAATGGTGCTAAAAAAAGAGGTATCAAACCCATCATTGGTTGTGAAGTATACGTTGCCCCGGAAAGCCGCCTCGAAAGAGGCTCCAAACACGATTTACGGGATGCTTCCTATCATTTGATCTTGCTGGCTGAAAGTGACAAAGGCTACAAAAACCTGCTCAAACTGGTGACGGCCGGTTATCTGGAAGGGTTTTATTACAAGCCACGTATCGACAAGGAAATGCTTGCCGAACATGCCGAAGGATTGATTGCGTTGAGCTCGTGCAGTCGTGGTGAGATCGGGCACAATCTTTATAGAGAGAACGTTCCTCGTGCCATTAAAATGGCCGCTCAATACAATGAAATCATGGGCGCGGGCAATTTCTTTCTGGAATTGCAATATCATAAACTGGAAAATCAGGAACGCATCAACAAAGAAATGATACAGATCGGGGACAAACTTTCCATTCCCGTCGTGGCAACCAACAACTGCCATTATATGGATCGTATGGATTTTCGTGCGCATGAAATCCTGCTTTGTCTGCAAACAGGAAAGACCATAGACGATCCCTATCGTATGCAATACAAGTCGGATGAGTTTTACTTCAAATCTCCCCAGGAAATGATTGCCCTGTTTCGTCATGTTCCCGATGCGATAACAAATACGCTCGAAATTGCAGAGCGGTGCAATATCAATCTGGACTGCAACCAGCTCAACTTCCCGGAATATCCCATTCCAGAGACTTACAATCTTGAAAGTTATCTTGAGTACAAAGCGAGAGAAGGGTTGACCGAGCGACTGAAGGTGATGGAAGAATGCGGCAGGACTCCTGACAAAAGCATTTACGTAGCACGTTTGGACGAAGAATTAAAAATCATCAATCGTATGGGATATCCCGGTTATTTTTTAATCGTTTGGGACTTCATTCATTATGCACGCGAACAAAAGATACCCGTGGGTCCGGGGCGAGGCTCCGCCGCTGGTAGTATCGTTGCCTACGCGCTGAGAATCACTGATATTGACCCATTGCAGTTTGGTCTCATGTTTGAGCGGTTTTTAAATCCCGAACGTGTGAGCATGCCCGATATCGATATCGACTTTTGTATGAACGGTCGAGAAAAAGTCATTGATTACGTGACACATAAATATGGCGGCAATCGCAACGTGACGCAGATCATCACCTTTGGAAGCATGAATGCCAAGGGAGTCATCCGTGACGTTGGACGTGCGTTAGATATGTCCTATGGGGAAGTCGATAAGATTGCCAAAATGGTTCCCGATCGTTTGAATGTCACTTTGGCAGATGCTTTTAAGGAAGAGCCACAGTTCACGAAATTACGCAAAGAAAACGAGAAGGTGGCTGAATTACTCGATATTGCGGTCAATCTGGAAGGTTTGCCCCGACACTGTTCCACGCATGCGGCGGGCGTGGTCATTTCATCGGTCCCACTGACGCAGTTTTTACCTTTATACAAAGGCGCAAACGACGAAGTTGTCACCCAGTTCTCCATGGGAAATGTGGAAAAACTGGGTTTGTTGAAAATGGATTTTCTAGGATTGCGCACATTAACGGTGATCGACAATGCATTGCGCCTGATTAAAGAGTCCACCGGCGAAGAGCTGGACATTGAACGCATTCCCATCACCGACCCCAAAACCTATGAGCTTTTGTGCGACGCTCGGACATTGGGTGTGTTTCAGTTGGAAAGCGGTGGCATGCGTGATTTGTTGAAAAAAATGAAACCGGACTGCTTCGAAGACATCATTGCCTTGTTGGCCTTGTATCGACCGGGTCCACTGGAAAGTGGAATGGTGGATGATTATGTCAAACGCAAGCACGGGACACTGGAATCAAAATATGAAGTTCCTCAACTGGAAGAAGTTTTGAAAGAAACGCACGGAGTCATCCTGTATCAAGAGCAGGTTATGAAAATAGCCGCAGTATTATCTGGATACAGCTTGGGCGAGGCCGATTTGCTCCGTCGTGCAATGGGAAAAAAGAAGGCAGAAGAGATGGCCGCCCAGGGCAAACGTTTCATGGAGGGTGCCAGGGAAAATCAAATTCCACCTGAAAAGGCGGAGAAGATATTTGCCTTGATAGACAAATTTGCAGGCTACGGCTTCAATAAATCTCACAGTGCCGCATATGCTCTGGTCTCCTATCAAACAGCCTATTTAAAAGCACATTATCCACTGCAGTTTTTTGGTGCCTTGATCACCAGCGATATGGATAACACCGACAAAGTGATCCGCTATATTCATGATTGCAGGGAAAATAATGTAGAGGTACGGCCACCCGATATCAATGAAAGTTCGTGGAGTTTCTCCGTTGCCCACGGGAAGTTGTTATTCGGTCTGGGAGCTATAAAAAATGTGGGTACCGCCGCGATTGAAGCCGTCTTAAAGGTGCGAGAGAGCAACGGCGGATTCAAATCACTCAAAGATTTCTGTGAAACGGTGGATTTGCGAGTGGCTAACAAACGTGTCATCGAAAGTCTGATCAAGAGTGGTGCTTGCGATTCCCTGGGCCACAGCAGAGCCTATATGATGAAATATCTTCAGGAAACAATGGAAAAGGCACAAGCCAAACAGAGAGATCTGTTGTTGGGACAAAGCAGTATGTTTGATACTTTTGACGAAGAAGAGAATGATGCCGGTCCACAGGACAATGAAGAGCAGTTGAGTGATGAAGATCGTTTGAAATTTGAAAAAGAAACCATAGGATTTTATGTGTCTGGACACCCTTTGGATAAATATCAAAAGGAAATTCATCGATTCGCAGACGCATCCTCCGCGACAGTCAGCGATCACAAAAACCAGACGGTTCATATGATCGGTCTCCCTGCAAAAGTTTCGGTCAAAACCACAAAGAAGGGAGATAAAATGGGGATCATTGTCCTTGAGGATTTGCAAGGCTCAATCGAAGTTATTTTATGGCCTGAAATTTTTGCAACCTCAGAGTCACTGCTATCTGATGATTCTCCTATATGGATTTGCGGCAAGGTCGATGCAGAAGGGAACACTCCCAAGGTGATTGTGGATCAGATCTGTTCATTGGAGGATGCGAAGAAAAACTGGAAGGGAACCCTTCATATTCATATTCGAACTCCAGGACTGGAAAGATCCGTGATGCTGGCTGTACGTGATATATTGGCAAGCAATCATGGCAATAATGAAGTGGAAATCCATTTCTTGTTTCCCGACAATAAGGAAAAAGTTGTAACAGTAGGCTCACATCTTAGAGTGTCTCCATCGGACGAAGTGGTCTCTCGAATTGAAAAAATACTGGGAGAAGATGCCATTCATTTCGAATGATGAAAGGATCGATCTTATTTGCCTTCAAGAAAATGATTTTCCGCTTCGTTTTTCGATTTCGCTCACTAAAAACTGCATGTTATTTTCCTTTGGTGAAATGGGGATGGCGATATTGCGATCCCCTCCGGCTTGCGCTTCTATGAAAAATATAAAGGGGTTGGCTACCAGCAAGCCGGGAAGAAAAAACCTTCTCACTATGTGTAAAGATTTTATTTCATTCCAGGCCAGTTCCATTTTAGGATTTTGCATGGGGAAATGCAGACGAGAAAAACGTACGGCGATGCCATCACTCCCAAAAAATGAAAAATATCGTCGTGGAAAAATATCCCGATTTAGAATCATCAATTTTAAGACGAAAGAAAATCCCCAAAGTAAAATCAGACACATGCCAGTAGTAACGATTCCATTTATCCAGGTTGCATGAGACCCTGCAATGATAATGATGGGGAGTAATACAAGGATCGAAATAAAAACGAGAATGGGAGCGATCATGACGGCTCCTATCCAGTGCAGACCAAATACCGGTAATCCTTCAGGAAGTATGAGTTGCAGAGTTTCCTTGGCATTAAACAGAGTTGGAGTTTCGGGATCGCTATAGTCAAGCAGTGCATCGTAGCCCACTTCATAATCGCGATCAGCCCAATTCAATTGTGGCATGAATGTTATTTCCTGAAAATATTGAACACAATATCAAATGCAATGTTTTATCAAATCGGTTGCTAAAAGGGGAAATAATCTTTATCTTTATCTCTACCACCAGCTCTCCTTGACGTGAATTTTGTGATCACAGGGACTTAGTAGAGGTGTGAAATTCAAGTTAAATATCAATTAAAATCGGCTTCTTTTTTAAGGGAGCCTTAAGAGGAATGTTATTTTTGTGAGCCAAAGCCCAAATTTTAATACCAATATTCATCACAGTCAAACCACATTGAGTAATGGCTTGACTGTTGTGACGATTCAAATGCCGCATGTTCATGTGGCCGAAGTAGCGATGTTTGTTCGAGCTGGACTGCGATTTGAAAAAAAACACAATAATGGAATTTCCCATTTTCTTGAGCACATGCTTTTCCGAGGCAATCAGAAATTTCCTAATTCTATCGCACTCAACAGGGAATTTGAGGTCATTGGTCGCGAACTGCGAGCCTCTACCTTGACCGAATATACTTATTACGGATTCAACCCTCATATTTCAAAGTTGGAGAGAGGCATAGAAATATTTGCCGATTTTTTTAACCAGCCAACGTTTCCGGACATTGAGCTGGAGCGACAAATTATCCTCGAAGAACAATTGGAAGAAATGAACTCCGACGGGGTCAATGTGGATATTGACAACCAGGCTTGCGAGTTGTTGTATCCCGGATCATCACTTTCATGGCCCACCATTGGCAATGAAAAAACCATCGGTTTGATAGATAAAAAAATGCTAGAGGAATATTTCGAGACTTATTATTGTCCCGGAAATATGATCCTCTCAGTGGCAGGGCCTATTTTGCATGAGGATATCGTTGCATATACAGAGAAGTATTTTTCTCAAATTCCTGTTCGTGGCAAAACCATTTCCCCAAATTATTTTGTCGGGACTTTGAATGAAAATCAGGTTCGTCCCGCTTTTAGGTTTCAGTACGATGCGGACAGTCAAGTTCAGATGCAGATTTGTTTCCGAGCCTATTCTTATAACGATCCCGATTACTACGCCATTTGTATGATTCAACGAATATTCGATGATGGAATCACATCACGGCTGCAACAGGCTTTACGTGAAGATAGAGGTTTGGCGTACGCGGTTGAATGCCGTGCTACCAGTTCATCCGATACGGGCACTCTAGATTTTGACGTTTGTGTCAGTGTTGATAAACTGATTGAAGTGTGTCAGGTCATCTTTCGGGAAATTAATACCTTTTTGCACGAAGGGCCCTCTTCGGAAGAATTGGAGCACGTCAAACAGCGTTATTTTTATGAACTTGATTTTGATCTCGATGATCCATACAAACAAAACCTTCGTTATGGTTTTACCAAGCTTTATTCCGAGGATATTGGCCCCGAGGAGGAGTGGAAGAGGGTGGGTGCGATTACCACTGAGAAAATCTGGGATGTCGCAAAAAGAATTTTACTTTCTGAAAAACTAAATGTCATCGTTGTTGGTCCTTACACAGAAGCGGTCAAAGAAAAAATAGAACGCATTGTCAATGCTTACTAAATTCAAAATGATCAAATTATTTCGTTTTATTTATGGATTTAAGTTTTGTCCATTAAAGACCCTGCTGGTCAGTAGTGTTTCGATTTTTCTTTTGTCTGCCTGTAATTCAGGGGGTGTTGAACAATGCTTGAAAGACGAGACCTGCGGTCCTGCCATTGAGGTTCTTAGAATCTCCGGCGATTTACCCATCGATCCCACCGATCCTCTATGGAACTCTCCAAATGCACCTCGCCAGGTGAGAGTGGAGTTGGAGCCGCAGATGATCACCAATCCCAAATGGCCGAATCCATCCATACGTTTTGTTAACGTGTCTGCGGTCCGTAACGATACCGAGCTGGCCATTGCATTGGAATGGGAGGATGCCACTAAAGATAAAAGTTATGGTGTCTCCGCCATGTATCTTGATATGGCGGCCGTTATGTTTCCCTTGAAGTCACAAGGCGAGCCTCCTGCAATCACGATGGGGAATGATGGTGACATGGTGAACATCTGGCAATGGAAAGACGTGCAGGCGAACGGCAATATTATGGGTTTTAAAAATAAGAGTGATTCCCAGAGATTGTCAGACCCCGGTATTGAAGATCTCAATGCAGAAGGCTTCAGTACGCTTACGACTCAAGACCATCAGGACGTAACAGGAAAAGGATTTTGGGCAGATAATAAGTGGAAATTGGTGCTCAAACGAAATTTGAAAACGAAAGACGAAAATGACGTCCAGTTCGAGAAATCATCTCTAATGGCAGTAGCTGTTTGGAATGGATCAAATAAAGAGCGCAATGGACAAAAAGGTCTGGCAGGCTGGTTATTGTTGAAGCTCGCTTGAATAGCTTATTTTTTTAATTCAATTTGCCGTCGGAAAATTTACTTTTTCCATATTGTTTTTGAATTTTAGAAATTGGTTTTTTAAAGGTGGTCCTAGTTTTTCCAGTAATTCAGGTGGCACATAATTTATTTTTTCGATGGGCCAGTCTTCTACTTTATGAATATTCAGCCCCTTGTCTTTGTATGGTTTTTCCAGACTTTCCTCAAGTCCATAGATGAGTGCGCTAGAGTATACTTTGTGGTACCAATCCTGAGCTTCCTCTTCCTCCCGGATTCCCTTTAAAAAGGCTTTCAATAGATCTTTCACAATAGGTTCCCCATGCTCGACGAATTCCTCTGACAATGCGGAGTGCAAGGTAAAATAGATAATCAATACATCTTGCAGGAGAAATTTTATTTCTGCCATATCCTTGCGCGGGGGGCGGTGATTCAGGTCAAGCAATTCTTTGACGACCTTGATATTGCGGATGGTGTCGTAGATAATGGATTCTTCCCATGTCGCTGAATTCCAAACAAAGAAAACGCGCAGATAATTAACTCTTCTGGTTTGATCCCACATTTGCAGTGCTGTCGTCGGTTTGTGCTTGTTGCTGTAGGGTATCTTTTCACCCCAACGAGGATCTTGCAGTTGGAGATTGTAAGGAGAAAAAGTTGATCTCAATGTTTGTTCGTAAAGTTTCATCAGTGTTTCAAAATGTTGAGGATCCTCTAAAGGGCTATTTTGTGGCAAATTGACCAGACTGTACAGGCGTACGACATTGGAACGTGCGATGCCGTTGTCATTCGCAACCAGGTAAGAACCACCCCACATGCCTGCTGTTAACGTGACATCTATATAATGTTCTTCGAATAAACGACGCGCAACGGTATTGCTAATGTGATTGTACAGTTGATGCAGGTAATAAAGATTGAAGCGTCCGTTGGAGTCAAGAAATTTTGCTGAAATATTAGAAGTGTTTTGAATCATTGCATTATATAAATAAATACATTGCTTGACGTTTATATTTTTATAGTGAATTGAACTGCAAAGGCACCAACTGAGAAGAGGCATTCGATGCAACCGCACAACCCATCGATCTGCCAAGCAGGATAACGGAAGGCGAATTCACACTACAAAACAAAGCACATGTCCCTCATAACCTGGTTATGAAGGACATGTGTGTTCAAAATAGTCTTTTATTGTTCTAAGTAAACCGTAGTTCTAATTTAGTATTCGTATACGAAACTCGACTCTTTTGGAAATATTTGCAAAGATCAACTCGTAATTAAAATTATAAATCGGTTACGGCACCCAGTGATGCCGAAGAAACGAGCTTTGCGTACTTGGCAAGAACACCATTTTTGTATTTTATAGGTTTTGGCTTCCACTTCGCTCTTCTGGATTCGATAATGTCAGCATCAATCAACGCCTCCAGTTTGCGTTCATCAAGATCAATGACGATGCGATCGCCTTCCTCTATCAATCCAATCAATCCACCTTCCTGCGCTTCGGGAGCGACGTGACCCACTACCAGACCGTGGGTTCCGCCAGAGAAGCGACCATCGGTGATGAGCCCCACACTGTCGCCAAGACCCTGACCAATGATGGCCGAAGTAGGAGCCAGCATTTCCCGCATTCCAGGTCCTCCCTTGGGGCCTTCATAGCGGATAACGACAATGTCTCCGGCTACGATTTGGTTGGCCATGATGGCGTCCAGACATTCCTCTTCCGATTCAAAAATCCGGGCAGGACCTTCGATGCGACGTCTTTTGACTCCTGAGGTTTTTGCTACGGAACCTTCAGGACTGAGATTTCCTTTAAGAATAGCAAGATGACCGTGAGGCTCGATGGGCATATCAATTGGAAGAATAACGTCCTGATCGAGTGATGGATGGTCGGGCACATTGGCCAAATTCTCCGCAATGGTTTTGCCTGTTACGGTCATGCAATCGCCGTGCAACAATCCCTTGTTCAAAAGCATTTTCATGACTTGAGGAATGCCACCCACCTGATGAAGATCAACGGCTACATATTTCCCGGAAGGACGCAGATCGCAAAAACGTGGTGACCGTTGTCGAATGGTTTCAAAATCATCAATATCCAACTTTACTCCAACCGAATGTGCGATGGCTAGAAAGTGCAGTACGGCATTGGTGGAGCCACCGATTGCCATGATAACCGTAATCGCATTCTCAAAAGCTTTGCGAGTCATGATGTCGCGCGGCAAAATATTTTTTTCGATCAACCCGATGAGGGCTTTGGCACACTCGCCCGTACTCAATTCTTTTTCTTTATCTTCATTGGCCATTGTAGAGCTGTAGGGCAGACTCATGCCGAGGGCTTCAAAAGCAGAGGACATGGTATTCGCTGTATACATTCCCCCGCAAGACCCTAAACCAGGGCAGGCATGTTTCTCTATTTCAGTCAAATAATCGTGCTCAATATTTCCTGAGCTGTGTTGTCCAACCGCTTCAAAAACACTGACGACGGTCAGGTCACGATCGCCAAGTTTTCCGGGTTTGATGGTGCCTCCATAAACAAAAATTCCGGGGATGTCGAGTCGGGACATAGCGATCATGGCACCGGGCATATTTTTATCGCAACCACCAATGCAGAGCACTGCATCCATATTGGCACCACGACAAACGGTTTCTATTGAATCGGCAATGACTTCGCGGCTGATCAGCGAACATTTCATTCCCTCTGTTCCCATGGAAATTCCGTCGCTGACGGTGATAGTTCCAAAAGTTTGCGGCATACCTCCGCTGGCTTTGATTTGTGCACTGGCGACATCTGCCAGACGTCCCAGTCCCGCATTACAGGGTGTGATATCACTTTGTCCGTTTGCTATCCCAATGATAGGTTTTTCAAAATCGTCGTCCTGAAAACCAACAGCACGTAACATCGCACGATTGGGTGCCCGTTTGTCGCCTTGCGTTACAATCTGACTTTTTCGATTCAGTCGTATCTTTCCTTGCTCGCTCAAGTGGTTCTCCTGATGTTTATTTTTTCTGAGGGTAATACAGCCCTCTATTATAATTCGATTAGCCGGTAGTGCCAAATTTTTTTATGGAGCGTATTTTATGATTTCGGGTTTTTGTATGTAACCATCCCCTTTTTTACTGTGCGTGATTGCATAGTGCGTAGGGTAGGGGGATGGCAGCATTTGCAGATCGTTTTCCGAATATACTATTTCGTGACTAAAGGGAATGAGTGGTGTTTGACGATCTCCCGGCCATGTTTTGAATTTTTCATCTTTTAAAGCAGGGTCCCATTGCTTAAGAAATTCAGGCAATCGAAACACACGTTGCGCAAAAAGATAATCCAAACGCAGAAGATCGAATGAAAGAATATCTTTCCCGATATCGAATGTTTCGTAAAAAATTTTGTACTGATTTTCCAGCGAATGGGGTGTCATGAGTTGATTTCGAGACTCCATATGAAACAACAGGCTGTTTATGATTTCGACCATGGAAAGCGTTTCAGTCAGGTGATTCAAGCTGAAGGTGAATCGTTTGGAGTTGTAAAACAGCTCAAAAATTTCCGCAAAGTTTTTTAAATAGAGTGTTTCCAGCGCGCTCAAATTTTTGTGTGAGATGAACTCGTAGGGTGGCAACGATTGATACTGGTATTCATGTTTTTCAATTTCTTTACGTACCGGTGCGCCGGGTAGAAATTTTAAAAATCCCAATTGCAATTCATGCGGTTTCAGTTTGGCTATTTTCTCAAAAGACTGAAGGATTTCTGTGAGGGTCTCTCCCGGTAATCCAAAAATCAGATCACAATGCAGGTGGACAGTTCCCATCTCAATCAAACGTCGCAAATTAGTGAAAAGTTTTTCATTATCCTGTTTGCGTTGTATGGTCGTCTGCACTTCCTCTGTCGTTGTTTGAATTCCTATCTCAAATTGGAACATGCCATCTGGGACTGTTTTGAGGAAGTCGGTCAAATCTGTGGTTAAAATATCGCCAACGACTTCAAAATGAAAAGAAGCTCCCTGAAACCGACTCAGGCGTGCGATCAATTCCTTCATTCGTTGAGGCTTCAGATTGAAAGTTCTATCTACAAATTTGATTTGATTGACACCTCCGCTCAGTAAAAATTCGATCTGTTGTTCCGTTTGATCGTCATTGAAGTAGCGCACGGTGCGATCGAGTGCGGACAAACAGAAGGAGCAGAGGTAGGGGCAACCGCGAGAAGTTTCGAGATATACAATCCGGTTTTTTAACTCAGGAAGATCTTCTTCCAAGTAAGGTATTTCAAGGGAGGGCAAGTCCTCTCCATAACTGGCCCATTTTTTTACGGTTTCCGGTGATGGTTGTTTCTGCTGCTGGATATGGTCCAATACCTCGACCCATTTCTTTTCACCTTCACCGGAGATGAGAGTGTATAGCGGATTTTCTTCTGCGAGTGGTGTGTCGAAAGAGACTTCTGGGCCGCCAATGACGATCTCGATTCCGGGTGCCTGTTTCTTGATTCGCTCGATGAGTTCAAAAGATTGGGCTCGGTTCCAGATATAGACTCCGATACCTAAAACTTTGGGTTTTTTCTTTAAAATTTCAGCTGATATTTTCCAGATGGGTTGGCCCAATGCAAATTCCTGAATCCACACATCGGTATGGCCTGCCGCTCGTGCCGCATTTCTAAGATAACGCAGGCTCAGGGAGCTGTGGATGTATTTGGCGTTGATGGTGATGATTCCGATGGATGTCATTTGCAGTCTATTTTTGGCAATGTTTGCAGTAAAAAGTGGATCGTCCGGTTTGAACAAGACGGGAAATAGATTCTTGGCAGTTCATGCAGGGCTGATGTTCTCTACCGTAAACGGTGAAGCGCGTCGAATAATAGCCCGGCGAGCCGTCGGCTCCATAAAAGTCGCGCAGTGTGGAACCTCCTGCTTTGATGCTTTCCTGCAAAACCGTCTTCAATTCTGTCATCAATTTTCCCCATCGTTTCAAGGAAAGGCGACCCGCTTGTCTCAATGGATGAATGCCCGATCTGAAAAGAGATTCGCAAGCATATATATTCCCGACACCGGCCAATTGGTGAGCGTCCATGAGGAAGGCTTTAATGGATGTTTTACGATTCTGAGCAAATTGTTTCATTCGCTCTGGCGATGCATCGGCTGTCAAAGGGTCTGGTCCCAAGTGATTGAGAAGAGGGTGACCGCTTTCACGGGGTGCCCACACGATACAACCAAATCGCCGTGGGTCGATAAAATGCAAAAAAACATTTGATGAAAATTTAAATACAGCGTGACAGTGTTTTTCCACAGGTTGTGGAGAGGGTCGTTGCACAACACGACCACTCATTCCCAAATGGAGGACCATTGCTCCCTCTGCCACTTCCCACAAAAGATACTTTCCTTTGCGGGCAACATCAGCCACACGCTGTCCGGTCATTTTCTGATCGAGTAGCCCTATGGGGATAGGAAATCGCAGATCGGCACGATGAAAAATCATCTCCTCCAGAACTTGATTTTTGATCAACGGGAGAAGTGCATTTTTCAATGTTTCTACTTCGGGAAGCTCAGGCATAAGGGGTAGAAGTGCAGGGCTTCCTCAGTTGGGTGAACGTATTGTTGTTGGTGAATTTATGCGCTTTCTTCATCCTCAGATTTGGCAGGTGCTTTAGCGATGATGACCTGAGCGGGTCTGAGAATTCTATCATGAAGCAAATAGCCTTTAATATGCTCCTGGATAACAGTGTTCTCATCATGTTCATTCGATTCTACCTGGCTCAATACTTCGTGAATGGTTGGATCAAACGCTTTACCAACAGCTGTCAAGGCGGTTACATTCTCCTTGTCCAGAAGTTTTGCCAATTCCTTCTGGATCATTTCCACGCCTTCTCTGAGTGTTTCTACGGTGACATTTGAAACAGAAAGTGCACGCTCAAAGTTGTCTTGAATCGTCAATAATTCCTTGAAGACACGTTCGGAGCCATATTTTCTCATGTCCGACTTTTCTTTATCCAGACGTTTTTTGTAGTTTTGAGTGTCAGCTTTTACGCGTAGTATTTCTGATTCAAGCTCACTTATTTGAGCATCCTTTTGGTTCAGTTGTTCTTGAAGTGTGGCAACGGCATCGACTTCTATATCATCCGTCAGGTCGGATGTCTCTTCGTCAAGAGAATTATTTTCTATGTCATCAGAGGATTTCATGTCGAAATCTTCAAGATCGTCAGTTGGCTTCTTACTCATAAATGGAAACGTCCTTTTTCAAAGTTGATAGGTTTTTAGAAACCGCTTGGGCTGTTTGTTTTACTAGAGAGATCATTTTACTGTAGTCCATTCGCCGCGGACCAAAAATAGCAACGGTTCCCAAATTTTCACCGTTGCATCCATAATTTTCTGCTATCAGGCTACAGTCTTCCATTTCTTCATCGAAATCTTCACCCCCGATAAAAATCATGGCACCGTCTTGTTCCAGACAGTGGTCGAGCAGGGTGATAAGCTTTGTCTTTTCTTCAACGGTCCGGAGCAGTGATTTCATTCTTTCAACATTGGTTCCGAATTCAGGTGAATCCAGAAAGTGGAACGCACCTTCTATCAACAGCTCGGCCTTATCTGGATCCTCAAGAATTTGAGTTGAAAATTCGAGTGCCTTTTTTTTGAGGCGATCGTAATGTTCCTTTTCGCTTCGAATTCGTCTCAAAGCTTCTTTACGAATATTTTTGATGGACTGGCCTGCAAATTCTTTGTTGATATACGCTGAAATGGAAGTGAGTTCCTCCTGCGTCATCTTTTGTTCGATGGGAATGATTTTATTTTGCAGGATGCCCAATTCGGAATAGAAAACTGCCAGTGCTTCTCGTGGTCCAACCTTGATGAATTCAATGTGCTTGAAGAGAGCGTTGGAAAAACTGGGAAACATGACCAGTCCGGTTTGATTGGATGAATGAGACAAGTCGGCGCAGGCATTTTCCAAGGTGTCTTGAAGCGATTGTACGCTTCGGTTGAACGTCTTTGACGGTTTTGAGGGGGTCATCATTAGATGGTTTTCTTTTTCCATCAAATGATTGACAAAAAAACGATAACCCTTGTCCGTGGGGGTTCTCCCTGCGGATTTATGTGGTTGCCGTATATAGCCCTGATCCGAAAGATCTGCCATAACATTTCGTATGCTGGCAGGGCTCAAGGTTTCGCGTATGTTTTTAGAAACGGTGCGTGAACCTACAGGTTCGCCGAATTGAATGTAGTCTTGCACGATTTCGAGCAAAATGGCTTTACTTCGGTCGTCCAGATCGGCGGAAGTCATAATTTTTAGATTTCCTTATGATGCTGAAGTTGGTTTCAGGTTCTGTTAAAAATAAAACCCACAGAAACTATTCACTGATGATCTGTGTTCCTATGCCTTTGTCCGTAAAGATTTCCAATAGAGCCGCATGTTTCTGCCGGCCGTCTATGATATGTGTTTTACTAACACCATTTTTAAGTGCGCTCAGACAGCAATTGACTTTTGGCAACATCCCGCCTTTGATGACTTTGTCTTTTATGTAGCGATTAGCTTTCGCAGGATTCATTTCAGAAATCAGATTTCCATCGCCATCAAGAACACCGGGCGCATCTGTCATCAAGATTAATTTTTCTGCTTTGAGAGCAATCGCAATTGCTGATGCAACAAAATCTGCATTGATATTGAGTGTTTCGCCTTCTTCGCCTTTTCCTGTCGGGGCAATGACGGGAATGAAGCCGTTTTGATCCAAAGCCGTCAATATCTTTGGATTGATTCGAGTGACTTCTCCAACAAGTCCCAGATCAATTATTTCAGGACGCTCCGTTTCCGGTGAAGGTCGTTTTTGGCTGTGACGTCGTGCTGTTATAAGGTCGCCATCTTTTCCAGAAATGCCGACGGCATTTCCGCCATGGCGACTGATGAGGGAAACGATCTCCTTATTTACTTTGCCGCCAAGCACCATTTCAACCACATCGATCGTATCTTCACAAGTGACGCGTTGACCATCAATGAATTTGGATTTGATCCCCAGTGCCTCAAGTGTTTTACTTATCTGCGGGCCGCCTCCATGCACGATCACCGGATTGATGCCAACGTATTTTAGCATGACAACGTCGAGCGCAAAGTTGGTTTTCAGTTCCTCGGATACCATAGCCGCACCACCGTATTTTATGACGATGGTTTTTCCGAAAAATGATTTAATGAAGGGAAGTGCTTCAAGAAGAACTTCCGCTTTTTCCAGGCCTTTTTTCATTTCGATCCCAGTGGTGGGTGTTGCTCTTTGTGGTTGGACACATTAAAAAATGAAAACCTGCTGGAAGTCTCTGGCACGATTTCCAGAGGTTCCCATTTGCAGGAAATAACTTAAAGGATATAACGACTCAGATCCTCGTCTTCTATGATGTCGGAAAGCTTTTTACGGACATCCTCTGCAGTAAGAACAATGCTCTGGTTTTCCATTTCAGGGGCTTCGTATGAAATGTCTTCCAGTAATTTTTCCATGATTGTTTGCAGGCGGCGGGCTCCGATGTTTTCGGTCCTCTCATTGACGATTGCAGACATGGATGCGATTTCCTTAATGGCACTTTCGCTAAAGCTCAGTTCGAGGCCTTCTGTCTTCATCAATTCAGCATATTGTTTGACTAGAGCATTGTCCGGTTCGGTCAATATTCTTTCAAAATCCTGCTCTGTCAATGAGTCCAGCTCGACGCGAATGGGGAAGCGCCCCTGAAATTCTGGAATCAGATCTGAAGGTTTCGCAGAGTGAAACGCTCCGGCGGAAATGAAAAGAATATGATCTGTTTTGATGATGCCATAACGCGTGTTGACGGATGCCCCTTCAACGATGGGTAAAAGATCGCGCTGAACTCCCTCTCTTGAAACATCTGGCCCCTGAGTGCTTTGGCGACCGCATATCTTGTCAACTTCATCAATAAAAATGATGCCGTTGTTCTGAGCCCGTTCGAGCGCACATTGAACAACTTTCTCCTGATCCAGCAGTTTTTCAGCTTCTTCCTGAACCAGTATTTTGAACGCTTCAGGAGCTTTCATCTTCCGTCGCTTGGTTTTTTTAGGCATGATATTGCTCAACATATCTTTGATGTTGGCATTCATATCATCCATTCCAGTCCCCATGACATCGATATGGCTGGCTTGCTTGTCTTGTATTTCTATTTCGACTTCACGATCATCGAAACGCCCTTCCTTCAGGTAAGCCTCAAATTTTTCCCGCGTCTTCTGGTAATGCTGTTGCCCCAGCGAGTCCAGACCGGAATTTTCCTTGTTGATCGAAAATCCGGGTGGGGGAGGGAGAAGCAGATCGAGCAACTTTTCCTTTGCGGCGGCACGGGCTTGTTGAGCGACTTCAAGCTTTTGCTCTTCCTGAACCATGCCCTTGCTCAATTCAACCAGATCACGGACCATCGATTCCACATCGCGTCCCACATATCCCACTTCGGTGTACTTCGAAGCTTCAACTTTTATGAAGGGGGAGTTGGAAAGTTTTGCCAGCCTGCGGGCAATTTCCGTTTTCCCAACACCTGTGGGACCGATCATTAAAATATTTTTTGGGGCTACCTCATCGCGCAAATCATCGCTCAATTGCTGTCGTCGCCATCGATTTCGCAACGCGATTGCAACGGCTTTCTTGGCTTTATTTTGTCCGACAATGTATTTGTCGAGTTCGAGTACAATTTTTTTAGGGGTGAGAGAGCCGGATAAATCTTCCGGTTTGGTTTCAACCTCTTCTACTACAGAAATAGATTGCTCCATTGATCAAAGCTCCTCAATGGTTATGTTTGAGTTGGTATATATGCAGATGGTCTGGGTGATATCCATCGCTTCCTTAACAATTTCTTTCGCGGACATTTCAGTATTCCGCAATAAAGCCTTGGCCGCAGAGACGGCATACATGCCACCGGAACCTATGGCCAGTGTCCCGTCTTCAGGCTCAATGACATCGCCCGTCCCTGAAATGAGGAAAGAGCTTTCTTTATCCACGACAATGAGCATGGCTTCGAGACGTCTTAACATTTTGTCCGTGCGCCAATCCTTAGCCAGCTCGACAGCGGATCGGGCCAGATTGCCCTGGAATTTTTCCAGCTTTTCTTCAAATCGTCCGAACAGAGAAAATGCATCTGCCGTAGAGCCTGCAAAGCCTCCAATGACTTTATTATTGTACATGCGTCGAACTTTGTTGGCTGTGTGTTTCATCACTGTATTACCGAGCGTGACCTGACCATCGCCACCAAGGGCGACATGGCCATTTCTTCTAACGGCAAGAATGGTTGTTGCGTGAAATGTCATGGTATTATGTTTTTATAAACTAGAATGAAACCAGTGGAAGTAGAACGAGTAAAATGATTTTTCTCGCATCAACCGGATTTTGTTGTGTTCAAGAAAGACTAACATAAAAGGGAGGGGGATTCCTACCGCTTTTGACGCGCCCTAGGATGTGTTTTATCGTATACTTCTGTGAGTTTGTCAATGGATAGATGCGTATATTTTTGTGTTGTCGACAAGCTGGAGTGACCCAGCATTTCCTGAATGGTTCTCAAGTCGGCCCCTGCTGAAAGCAAATGCGTTGCGAAAGAATGACGCAGGGAATGAGGTGATATGTTCGCAGGAAAGGCATTGCCTTTGATATACTTCTCTAAAATTTTTCTTATGCCCCGGATCGAGAGCGCGGAAGCCCTGAAATTAAGAAACAAGACCTCCGGCACAGGATCAGGATTCTGATCTTTGATTCTGTCCTTGCGAAAAGGGAGGTATTTATGAATCGCCTCAATTGCCTTCTGTCCGACGGGGATCAGTCTCTCTTTGGAACCTTTACCGAACACCTTGACGGTTCCTCGCTTGACGTCAATATCTTCCTGCATCAATTGAGAAAGTTCACTGATACGCATTCCTGTAGAATAAAACAATTCGAGGATCGCCCGATCGCGTGCCCCTATAAAACTTCTGGGATTGGGCAAATCCAAAAGCCGGAACATTTCATCTACAGATAGAAAGGTAGGGAGCTTGTTGGTTTTTTGTGGACGTGGTACGGACTTCACAACGTTTTCTTCGATCCGGCCTTCGCGGCATAAAAATTTGAAAAAAGTGCTCAGGGAGGATAACTTTCGGGTCATGGTCGCAGAAGAATTGGCGGCTTGATGCAGATATCCTAAGAAGGAACGGATGGCCAGACGATCGACTTTTTCGGGTTTTACCTCACCGTTTTCTATTCCGTGTCCGGTTTTTTTCAGGAATTCAACAAACTGGTTGATGTCGTGCAGGTAATTCGAGAAAGTATGGATGGAAACATTCTTTTCCACTTTCAAATAAACACTGAATTCCTGAATTGCATTTTTCATAATAATAAATCCTTTAAAAACAATATACTATTTGAATTTTAAAGGGTCAAGGAAAAGCCGGAGCTTTGTTAATCATACATTTGAGGATTGGACCATGACAGTACCTAAAGAAGAGATTGAAGGAAATATCAGGCGTGCACAGGACGACTTTGAGCGATTGTCGGATTTGCGGGAAAAACTGGAAATCCTGACCGAACATGTATCGGGAAGAAAAGAAGCCCTAGATGAAGAAATTGAAGAATCCTTGCACGAAGCGATTCAAAATGGCAAAGATTGCCTGGAGCGGATCGCCGAATCGCTTGAGCCAAAGCTGGGCAATTTGATAAGCGAACGTCTGGAAACCGTCCAGAAAAAAATGGATAAATTAAAAGAGGAAAATGTCGATGCCGTGCAAGCGGAAATCGAAAAAGCCAGCCCGGCCTTGATGAAATCTCTGATGCAACAGGCCGACTCCATGCTGATCCTGAAAATCAAATCGGCGGAAGAGAAACTGGCGGGTCAAATGAAGCAGGAACTGGAAACAAAAGCTCAGGAACTGCGTCTGCAACTCGAACAAAAGATCAAACTGACACTTTTGCTCAGCTGTGGAGCCCTGACCGGGGTTTTCCTCACACTGGTGCTGGTTTTGCTACGTGGATAGTTTGAAAGCGATCCTCTGAAAAAATCAGGTGATCAGCCAAAACAGAAAAAACAGCAAAATGAAGGACAGAATGACCTGCAACACGAAATTGAATCCTGGGCCCGTGAACAGAATTAAAAACGTCGCGGCACAAAGAATCAAAAATGCAAGAACGAGGCGCGTCCGCTGACTGAGGACAGAGGACACTTCTTTTTTATTGTGTGGCTGAGTATTGGGCACTTGAATTAATTTTCCGATTTAGAAAAGAACATTCTTTTTAAATCTTCAATGATCAAAATGTCTTCCGCTTCCGATAGAAGATCCTGACCTGTCATTTCCTGCAAAACCGAGCCGGTATAATCCTCCCCCGAACTGTTCTTAAATTCCAAACGGGGATAGGTGTTTAGAAATTCTTTGATGTCATCAGGCAGAAAACAGTTCTCAATTTCCTCAACAAAATGTTTGAGAGTGTTTTCCAGAAACTGAATACGGTCGAAAATCCCCCTGTAATTTTCCTGAATCGTCAAAGAATAGCTGATCTGAAACGGGCGGATGCTCAAAGGACTGCCTGCTACATTTTGGGTATTGGCCGGATAGAGGTAACGCAGTTTCCTGCTCAGCAAACGCAGTTTCTGATACTCCGCGCAAAATTTTTCCCCGATAAGAAAAGACATTCCCGCAAAAACTCCATGATTTGCTGAAATATCCAGTGCTTCCTCACAACAATCTCTGATTTGATACGTGTCCATTGAGCCTATAGGTGCTGATGATTAGTATTGAAAGCATTATTTCAGATTTACCAAATAAGTAAACAGATAATTTTATACTAGGCAATTGCTTTTAGTCGAACGCGTTTGATTGAAAAGTTTTCGACTTTTTCTACGGTCAATTCGCAATTATTTATGATCACGGATTTACCTACCTTGGGAATTTTTTGAAAGTTCTCAATCAGCAATAAACTGAGCGTCTTCCTTTCATCCTCTGATTCTTGTTCATCGGTGCCTCCAAGCCAAATACCAATTTGATTACGGACGTTTTTTAATTCTGTTCTGCCGCTGACAGACCAGGAATTTTCACCATTTTTAACAATATCCGTAAACTCTTCAGAGTCTGTTTCGTCTCGAATTTCTCCCATAATTTCTTCAAGGATATCTTCCATTGTCACAAGGCCTACAACACTCCCATGCTCATCCACCACGAGCGCGAGATGCCGTTGTTTCCAGCGAAACTCATTGAACAGTAGCTTGATGGGTTGGGTTATGGGGACCACGATAGGTGCCAACAGTTTCAAATCGGCGAGGGTCCTGTTGGCCTGAGATTGATCAAAGTACAATTTAGCCATCTCTCTTAAAGCGACCACTCCCGTTGGATTTTCCAAGGTTTCATGATAGACCGGCAGTCGGGAATGCAATCCTTGATGTACCATCAACTCCATCGTTTCTTTAACCGTCTTGGTATCATCGACGGCACATATTGCGGAACGGGGGGTCATCACTTCTTCTACCAAAATGGTGCTGAAATCAATTACGTTATCTATCAACTCTGCTTCGGATGCTTCTATGGAACCTTCTTCCGAGCTTAAATTCACCATGGCCCGGAGATCTTGTTCAGAAACCACCTGGTTAGAATGATTTTCAATTCTCAATATTTTATTGATTAACAAAATCAGTTTCTCTAATAACCAGATTAAAGGGAGAAGCAACTCTTGAAGAAAATAAATGGGGTAGGCAATGAACAGAGAAAATTCTATAGCATGCTTGTGAGAAAAGGTCTTCGGTATGATTTCACCAAACACCAGAATAAGAAGGGTTAATATCCCTGTCACCCAACCAATGACGTGATTTCCAAAGGCCTCTGTGGCTACAACGGTGGCAAACACAGAGGTTCCGATATTCACCACGTTGTTTCCAATAAGGATAGTGATCAACAATCGTTGGGGCTTTTCTTTCAGCTTTTCAACTATCTTGGCCCTTTTTCTATTCGTCTGAACCAGATTTCGGACTTGGGCCGCATGGAGTGAAACCAGGGCGGTCTCGGATCCTGAAAAAATTCCTGAAAGAAGAATAAGCAAAAAAAGAATAAAAATGTTGGACCAATCAATCATTGAGTTAATTTATGAGTATGGATTGTTTTTGACTTACGGAAAACTTGCCGTTATTGGACTTTCAGGTTTAGCAAAAAGAAAATATTATGACATCAATCGACTTATTTCGCACATCCTAAAAGACCTAAACTTGGAAGCAACCTAAAGCTACAATTTTCATTTGGGTGCGGTCTATTCTTTGTCTGAGATTGAAAATTCCCATTCGCGGGTGCGAACTGGGAGCATTTGTGGGTCTATATAACTCTCGACAACCAGGATGTTCCTGGTGTTGTCTGCTTTCACGACGACTTGTTTTCCTCGTTCGAGGTCGGGTTTGTAGGGAACGATGGCAACTTCTGGCGGGATGAGAGGAATCCCACTCTTTTTTATCATTTTCAGTTCTTCTGCATTGAACTCTCCGGGCGCATCTACCAGATACCATTCTGCATGAGCCAAGGTAGAGAACATCCATTGCACGAAGCGGGAGGGGGTCTTCTCTCCATCCAGTGCATAAAAGGAGGAATGTTTCAAGTGTCGTTGGGAGGAAACATGGCGCACCACTTGTTCGGCTTTTTGCAGGGCGGGATACTCGGTGTCGCTGTAATCGATATAAAAGAGGGGTAACATCAGCAAAAAACCTGTGCCTATCCAAATTGACAGCTTATTTGCCTTCATTGCGTAAGCCCCCCCATTCCTTGAGAGTATTATGCAAAAATATTGCGTGTTTATCAAGCAAACGGTCAGGCTATGTTGAACTTCAGGGGTGCAGGATAAGAAAAAGGAAATTTACGCTGAATTTTTTACAAGGCACGAAATGGACTGAGCTAATTTGACATGGGTGGGGTGTCATGCACTTCAGAATCATCAATCATTTGATCTTGAATGGGAGCGCGAGCTTGGTCAATTTTTTCAGAAATGGAAACTGTAGTTTGATTGGATGCGATGTGTTCTGTGGGCTGGGGCACGGGGCCGTAGCTGAATAAATCGGGCAATACAAAACAACTTGCAACTAGAAAGATCACTGCCATATCTTTCCATGTTGGGCCGCCTGTCCTTTTTGCCAAATATTGGAGCATATCTCTTTTTATCGGTGTAAATATTACTTGAATTTCTTAAAATAAATAAAATAAAGCTAATAAATTCAAAATAATATATCAGTGTGTATCTTTATAGAGAATATACGAGTTTCCTTCTATCTGTCAAGTGTTAATGTGTTGTTTTTTAAAGAAAATTTTTATTTTCAGAGCATCTATCCATAACTTTTATATAAAATCAGGACTTGGAAGTGGGTGTTTGTGCTGACGCTGTTTTTGTTATCAAACAGGCACTTTCAGGGAGATAAAATAATTTTATCAAGAGGGGTTTCGTTTTAGTCGATAATAGAGGAAGATAGTTCTGGATTTGGCTGAATTTTACTTAAGGGGATACTTTGAGTTCTGGACGCATTCGACATTTGATGGTCATTGGTGGGGGACCTTTCCAGGTTCCTGCGATCAAGACAGCAAAGGCTTTGGGATTGAAGGTCGTTGTTACGGATTACAATCGTGAAGCTGAGGGGATGTTGCTGGCAGACTATCCGCTGGTGGTCAGTACTCGCAATATCAATTTGACGGTCAATGCGGCGAAGCAGTTCCACACGTCGTGCCTTCTCGATGGGGTGATGACCATCGGAACGGACGCTTCGCAAACCGTGGCGGCTGTCGCCAATGCGTTGAATTTGCCGGGAATTCCTTTTGAAGTGGCTGAGCGTGCTACGGATAAAATCAAGATGCGCCAATGTTTGAAGGCGGGAGGCGTTCCCGTCCCTGATTTCCGCCCGATCTGGACTTTAGATGAGGGCGAGCAGGCGATGAATGAAATGCCTCTGCCGTTGGTCATCAAGCCTTGTGACAATATGGGTGCGCGCGGTGTCCGCAAGATTTTAAGCCGATCTGATTTTCGGCAAGCGTTCCGGGAAGCGAAGGAAGCCTCTATCAGCGGCAAGCTGGTTCTCGAAGATTTTATGGAGGGGACGGAGCTGAGTCTGGACGCTCTGGTTTTTGATGGAAAAATCTTTATCACGGGTGTGGCGGACCGTATCATCGAACGTTCTCCCTGTTTTGTTGAAACGGGGCACACTTTGCCTTCAGCCTTGCCAGAAGCGGATGTGAAGGCGGTTGAAGATATCTTTATCAAAGCCATTCGTACTTTGGGAATCAATGTAGGAGCGGCGAAGGGAGACATCAAGCTCACATCCGAGGGACCGAAGGTGGTTGAGATCGCCGCGCGTTTGAGCGGTGGCTGGATGTCGAGTTACACTTACCCGCTTGCTACAGGAGTGGACTTGGTCAAGGCGGCTATTCAGGTGGCTCTCGGCGATACACCGACGAATCTGAAACCTCATCTCCATTTGTTTGCGGCTGAGCGGGCTTTGATCCCTCCACCGGGTAAAATTCTTTCTGTTCAAGGGGTGGAGGAAGCGCGAAAAATTCGCGGGGTTAAAGAAGTGATCCTGATGAAGGAAGCGGGCGATCGTGTTGAGGAGTTGAATAGCAATCTGGGCAAGATGGGACACGTCATCACAGTAGCAAAAACACGCGAGGAAGCGATTCGTATCAATGATCAGGCGCGGGCCTGTATCACCATCGAGATGGGTTCGCCCACTCAGTTGACCTGGGACATCATCCGCAATAATGCGCGAAAAAAATTCTACGCGGCCTGCAAGGCTTGCATTATATGTGATGGGGTGGAATGTGCGGGAAAAGTACCGGGAATAGGAGGGATCGGCAGTGGCGAGTCGTTCACAGAAAATCTCCGGGCTTTGGCGCGTTACAAAATCAATCTGCGTACCATTCACAATGTACGGGAGCCCGATCTCAGTATCCAGCTTTTCGGACACAAGCTGTCCCTGCCCATTCTTGCCGCCCCGATCACGGGCATGGAAACCAATCTGGCGGGAGGTATGGGTGAAAAAGATTATGCCGACGCCGTGCTCGACGGTTGCCTCAGTTGCGGCTCTATGGGGATGGTGGGGGACGGTGCCAGCCCACAAAAATATTTGATCGGTTTGGAATCCATTCGCGAACGCGGTGGTTTGGGCATCCCGATTTTCAAGCCACGCGAATACAATCTGGACATCATCAAACGATTCAAGGCGGCGGAAGATGCGGGTGCGATAGCGGTCGGTATAGATATTGATGCGGCATCGTTCAAGACGATGGCCTTGAAATCTCAACGGGTGGCTCCCAAGACGATTGACGAGTTGCGTGAGTTGAAAAGTTATTTGTCGGTTCCCTTTATTTTGAAAGGGATCATGAATGTCGAATCGGCAATGGCGGCGATAGAAGCTGGTGCCGACGCGATCGTGGTTTCCAATCATGGCGGAAGGGTGATGGACACGATGCCGGGTACGGCTGAAGTATTACCGGAAATTGCCAATGCCGTTGGCGGCCGAGCCAAAGTATTGGTCGATGGCGGCATTCGGGAAGGCATCGATGTCTTGAAGATGCTCGCTCTGGGAGCGGATGCGGTACTGATAGGACGACCGATTTGCATTGCGGCTTTTGGAGCCGGGCAGGAAGGTGTCGAGTTTTATTTGAATCAGTTACGGGAAGAATTGCGCAAAGCGATGATATTAACGGGCAATGCCCGTGTGACTCAGATCGAGCCTTCGACGATTGCCAGAAATTCTAAAGGGGAATGGCGATGACTGGTAAAAGAACTCCAAAGCAATTGTTGAAGCTTGTGCAACCGGATACACCTTCATCTGAATTGCAACGGTTGAAAGTGGAACAGGGGGCAATCGGTATCAAATTGTCTACCGAAGACTCGGCCATGAGTCATGCCCAAATTGAAGAATGGGTGAAAATGGCGCGAGGGATTTTACCGGTTCATGTCAAAATAGGGGGACCCAATGCGAGGTATGACATCAGGAGCATTCTGCCTATGGATGTGGACGGTGTTATTGGCCCTATGATCGAATCGCCTTATGCGCTGGAAAATTTCATCGGTGCGGTTCGTGACTTCTGTTCGCCCCTGCAATATCGGCGCATAAAAAAATGTGTGAACATCGAGACGGCCTTTGCCATCCGGCATTTGGATGAAATACTGGATTCCCCTTTCGCAAAAGACATTGACGAAGTCACCATCGGTTCGAGCGATTTACTACAGTCCTTGGGTGCCAAACGCCGTGATGCAGACTTTATTCATCTTGTACGTTCGACCATTCTTCGTATCCAAAAATTCGGTTTTTCTGTCTCGCTGGGCGGGGGTATTCAGCCCAATACCATCGATCAGATATTACACGACGCGCAACCTTCCAAGTTCAATACTCGTATCGTGGCTTTTGCCTGTGACGGCCGGGAGACCTTCAAGTCTGCCGTTGAAGAAGCTTTGCGATTTGAATTATTGATGTTGAAAAATGATTTGAAAAAAGGTTTCCTCAGTTTGGATGAAGAGCATTGTCGCGCTCTGGAAATCCAAAAACGCCTCGCCTGACTAACATTCGGCACGATCAAAGTAACAAGGATTGATAAATTTCACCTGCCTGATATCCCTTTAGAGTCACAGCTCATCCGATTTTGATAGCTTCTGATTTGACAATGGGTGTGGCGATCAGGACGCTTCTAGGATAGAATTTCTGTGTGGCCGATCAAAACAACAAACCCAAAGTTTCAATCGTTGTTCCGACCTATAATCGGATCGATTTTTTGAAAGAATGCCTGCAATCTATAGACGATCAGACTTTCCGGGATTTTGAGCTCATTATCGTCGATGATGCATCTTCAGACGAAACAGAAGCGTTCCTCCAATCCAGACCTCTCACTCAATACATTCGACTTCAACAGAATCAGGGAGTTTCAAAAGCGAGAAATGTGGGGATACAGCTTGCCAGAGGACAGTATATCTGCTTTCTGGATTCAGACGATTTGTGGCTGAAAGAAAAATTGAAGATTCAGGCTCAATGGATGGATGCACATCCAGAATGTATGGCGATCCACACCGATGAGATCTGGATTCGCAAGGGCAAACGGGTAAACCCAATGAATCGGCACGCAAAACAGGGCGGCTATATTTTCGATCACTGTCTCCCGCTTTGCGTTGTCAGTCCTTCTTCAGTTATGCTGAGGGCCACATTGTTGGAAGAGGTGGGCTTGTTCGATGAATCTTTGCCCGCTTGTGAAGATTACGATCTTTGGCTGAGGATTGCGGCTCGCTATCCATTTCATTATTTCAGCGATAAACTGACGGTGAAGCGGGGTGGACACGAAGATCAATTGTCACGAAAATATTGGGGGATGGATCGATTCAGAGTCCATTCCCTCGTCAATCTTCTGGAATCAGGAATTTTGGATTCGCGCCAAAAAAGGGTGACGGCTCAAATGTTACTGGAAAAATGTCGTATCCTGATATTGGGTTTCACAAAAAGAGACAAAACCGACGCGGTCAGTGAATACAGAGAAATCATGGGAAAATATGCAATTTTAGCAGGTTTGGAGGAAGAATGTTGAAGATCGTTGGTAAGTTTCTGGTTTGCCTGATGGTTCTTTTATGGGCACAAACCGCATTGGGAGAAAAGAAACCGTTGTTTGCCTTGAGTAAGTTGAGAGATCAATGCATTGCTATTCTTGAGGCGACCAGTCACGACGAAAATTCCTACGTGCGCAGTGCTTCCGCACGTGCTATCGGCGAATCAGAAAATCCTGCATTGATACCGCTATTGCAAAAGGCGGCTGAAGATGTTTATCACAACACACGATTGTTTGCCTTGCAGGGAATGAAAAATATTTCCACAAAGGAAGCGGTGTCTTTGGCAGAAAAACTCAAAGATGACACCAATATATGGGTCAAGGCCGCCGCGATAGAAATGTTAGGCGATTTGGGAGGGCCTCAGTACAAAGAACAAATACGACCGTATTTGAAATCAGACGATCCAGCGGTGAGGCTTTCGGCATCTGCGGCTTTGATCAAAATGGGTGAAACCGATAAATATGAATACCTATTGGAACCTTTGAAGCACTCAGACTCGGTTTACATCTATCATGCGATTGGTTACCTGGGTAAGATAGGGAGCAAGGAAGCACGTTCTTACTTGATACCTTTGCTGGACAATGCCGAAGTCGAAATCGTATTTTATGGTCTCAAGGCAATTGGTGAAAACGTTCGTGCGGACATGATTCCTCGATTGACCGAATTGAGCCGTTCGCCCAATCCTTCCATTCGTCATCAGGCCGCTCTGGAGTTGGGAAAATTGCCGTCCCATTTTACTCGCGACCGATTGAAGCAACTTTGCAACGATACCGATGGCATGGTCCGGATCGCTTCCGCTGTGGCCCTCAAACGATTCAATCAAACGGCATGCGATGGCGTATTTGCTGAGGTACTGGTCGATCCTGATTTTGGGATCCGTAGCGCGGCGGCGCGGGCTCTGGGTGAAACCTATTTGAGTGACAGAGTTCAATTGCTGGCAAAGGCGGCACAGGATTCGAACACACGCGTTCGTACAGCGGCAACAAGGGCAATTGGCATGATGGGAGGGGCCGATGCCTTTCCACTACTCATCCAACTTTTGAATGATGAAAATAAGGCGGTACGGGCTTATGCGGCAGGAAATCTTCTAAGAATATTAAAGTAGTTTTTGTTATTCTTCGGAAACTCTGCCGTAGATATCCTGATAACGGATGATATCATTTTCGTCCAGTTTGGACCCGCTTTGTATTTCAATCAAAACAAGTAATTCCTTACCGGGATTGCTCAATCTATGGCGAGCCCCTTGCGGGATGAAGATGGATTCGTTTACGTTTAGATAAAAATTTTCACCGTCTTTTTCCGCACAGGCCTGACCTTGCACGACGGTCCAGTTTTCGCTTCGGCAGGCGTGTGACTGCAGGCTCAGCTTTTCCCCGGAAAAAACCTCAATGCGTTTGACCAGATAATTTTCCCGCTCTTCTAAAACGGTATAGGTTCCCCAGGGGCGGACAACATGAGAAGCCGTGACAGATTCAAGACGTTTGTCCTTTTTCAACTTTTCAGTGATTTTTTTGACTTCCTGAGCCCGATTTTTGTCGCAAATGAGCAAAGCGTCTTCACTGTCAACGACGAGAGTATCTTTCATACCCAGCACGGCGACCAGACGGTGATTGCCCTGCAAAATTGAATCCTCGCAATCGATCGCGAGTACATCACCTGAAATGATATTGCCCTGAGCATCTTTTTGTAAAATTTCCTCAAGAGCACTCCAGGCCCCAACGTCGTTCCATGAGATATCGGCAGGGACCACAACCGATTGGCTGGATTTTTCCATGATGCCATGGTCAACAGAGATTGAGGGCAGAGATGCGTAAAGGGCTTCACCTTCATCTGAGAAAATCTTATATGAAAATTTCCCCTTGTTCTCGCCAATACAGGAATCAATATTTTCAATTATTTTGTAACTTTCCGGCATGAATTCTTTCATGGATTCGAGAAAGACAGAGGCTTTCCAGAAGAACATACCGCTGTTCCAGAAATAACCCCCTTCGTCAAGAAATTGTTGAGCCAGAATGATATTGGGTTTTTCTGTAAACCGCTCAATACGAAAAGCAGTTTCGCTCAGGCTTTCACCTTGCTTGATATAACCGTAGCCGGTTTCGGGGTGTTTGGGACAAATACCAAGCGTGACCATGAATCCTTGTTCAGCAAGATGCCGAGCTTCTTGCACCACTTTTTGAAAAGCTGCTTCATTACCTATGAAATGGTCGGCCGGGAAAATGCCCATGATTGCTGACGGATGAGTGCGGGAGATCCACTTGGCCGCAAGGCCAATGGCCGCAGCGGTATTCTTTCCTTCGGGCTCGGCAAACAAATTACCCGGAGGGAAATCCATCTCTGCCAATTGTCGGCAAGTCTCGTCAGCGTGATTCTGATTTGAGATAACCAGAGTTTGATCAACAGGAGCGATCGATTTTAAACGTTGGAGAGTTCGTTGAATTAAAGTGGAACCGCCACCGATATTCAATAGTTGCTTGGGATTGTTCTCGCGACTTCTAGGCCAAAATCGAGAACCGCTACCTCCGGCTAGGATGATATTAAAAAACATTTCGGAATTGTTTTAACAGAGGGGCAAGAAGACCAGTAATAAAGGGTCTTTATCTAATAGATTATTGGAATTATTTGTGTTAGCTTTCCCAATTCGCTTTCAACGTCAATTTGGATGCAGTGGTTGGGCGATCTAACAAATTTCTGAACCATTCTAGCTCAATTTTCATCAAAGGACTAGCAAATTGAGGTTTTATTGTTCTCAATTAATTTCTTCATATTTAATGCTGTGTTAGGAGTGTTTTTGAGTTATGGATCAATCATCGTTTTACCTGTTTCTGGTTTTTGTTTTTGCAATCACTATGTTGGGAGGGTGGTTGCCTACAATCAGAATTTGGTCCAAAAAGACATTCAGCTCTGTTATCAGTTTTTGTGCAGGGATTCTTCTCGGCGCGGTTTTTTTCCATATGTTGCCTGAGATTGCTCCTGTATTGGGAGATCACTTAGGCACACCCATCATGGTGGGATTTTTAACGATTTTCCTCATGGAAAAATTCATCATGGTTCATCCTTGTGAAGAAGGCGAATGCGACTTCCATAAGGTAGGGATGGCGGCCTATTTTGGCATTGGTTTTCATAGCCTTTTGGAAGGGGTCGCCATTGGTGCCGGGAGTATGATGAATTTGAGTCTGATTATTTTTATAGCTGTTGCCATTCATAAGTTTCCTGCGGCACTCGCATTGAGCGGTATGCTGGTGAAAGGGGGCGAGTATTCAAAAAATAAGATTCTGTCTTCAATGTTTCTGTTTGCTTTGACAACACCCATAGCCGCAATCATTGCGACCTCAGTTTTGCATAGCATGAATGAGTTTTACGTATCTGTCGCCATTGGTATTTCTGCTGGGACCTTTTTATTTATATCCGTTGGAGACCTTCTTCCTACAGTTTATGAGGAACACCGAGGGGGGTTCAAAAACCTGTTATGTCTTGGAATAGGTATCTTGATGATGGTTGTAACCAAGGGCGTTCTGTAGCGATTTCTGTACCATTCGTTTTCTGCGCTCTTCCTACCTCATATTGGTCGAAATTATCTTTCCACGCTTATGAAGTTTCCCGAAATAAAATTCTTTCTTCCATTTTTCCTGAAATACCGGCGTCAAATGACAATCGGTATTGTTGCCTTATTACTCACTGATGCCGCTGGACTGGCGATCCCCTGGGCACTCAAATCAGTCATAGACTCTCTCTCATCGAAGCCACAAACAGGAGCATTGCTGTCCATGGCAGGGCTGATATTTTTTCTGTCCTGCATACAGGCGGCTTCTCGTTTTGGCTGGCGAAAATGTTTGTTTGGGCCTGCCAGACTGATTGAGCGTGATCTTTTAAATCATCTGTTTCGACATTTTCTTTCTTTAGACACCCCCTTTTATCAAACGCATTCTGTTGGCGATATGATGTCTCGCGCGACCAACGATTTGCGAGCGGTGAGAGAATTTGTTGGCCTTGGCCTGCTCATTTGGGTGGATGCGGTGGTGGTGATCGTTTCGGCTCTGGGATTGATGTTCTGGATTCATCCGGTGGTTACCTTTTGGGTTTTGTTACCCCTTCCCATTGTTTCTTTACTGTTTTTTAATTTTATTAAAAAAATTGGTGAGGGGCATGCGGCGGTGCAGGTGCATTTGTCAAAAATAACTTCTCAGGTTCAGGAGAATGTTGCGGGCATTCGCACCCTTCATACCTTTGTTCAGGAAGAACATCAAAAGAAGTTATTTGACAAACTCAACCGTGAGTACATTGACAAGAACCTTCGTGTCGCCAAGCTCTACGGCATATTCAGTCCCTCGTATATTTTTACCCTGGGTATTTCGGCATTGGTCTCACTTTGGATCGGCGGCAATGCGACATTGGCGGGTGAGATGACTTTAGGGGAGTTTGTTGCCTTCAATGGCTACCTGCTCATGCTCTCCTGGCCCATGATGGGATTGGGGTATGTGATCAATTTGGGGCAAAAGGGTCGCGTTGCGATGGGACGTCTGCTGGAAATACTCAATGCGGAGCCCTTGGTGAACGATTCGTTGGTGCAGAACGACAGGAATTTTTTAATTCGGGGAAGTGTTGCATTTAAATCCGTAACATTTTCTTATCCAAATGCGAACAAGACCAGCCTGAACGATGTTGATTTGCTCATCCCTAAGGGACAGAGACTGGGAATTGTTGGGAGAGTCGGTGCAGGAAAAACCAGCCTGATCAATTTGATATTGCGTTTGTATGATCCGGAATCGGGTGTTGTGGAAATAGATGGTTTGCCTATCAATCAAATTCCCCTCGATGTATTGCGCAAAAATGTGGTTCGGGTTGAGCAGGAACCGTTCCTTTTTTCGATGTCCATTCGTGACAACATTGCTCTGGGTGATTCTTCCGCAGATGATTCCCAAATCCTTTCAGTGGTTCATTCTGCTGGATTACAGGATGATATCGAACGGCTTCCCAATGGGTTGGACACGCTCATCGGTGAGCGCGGCGTATCTCTTTCAGGAGGGCAAAAACAAAGAGTGGCTTTGGCGCGAGCTTTATTGGCAGGCCCCAAAGTTCTCATTTTAGACGATGCTTTCTCTGCTTTGGATGGAGACACAGAGTCGCAGGTGTTGACCGAAATTTTGTCCAGATTGGACAATGTCACCTTGATCCTTGTCACACAAAAACTGCAGACCGCCCGCAAAATGGATTTTATAGTTTTCATGGAAGATGGAAGAATTCTGGAGCAAGGAACGCACAATGAACTGATGCAAACGAATGGGAAATACGCCCATACCTATCGCAATCAGGAATTGGCAATGGATATGGAGATCACCTTGCAATGAAAAATAAACCGCAAGGAGAATCCTTAGAAGACAGATATCTGGATTGGGCTTTGTTTCGCCGTATCCTTTCTTATTTATTGGCGTTTAAAAATTGGGTGATTTTATCAATTCTTCTGTTGCTGGTCGTTTCAGTTCTGAATCTTGCCGGCCCCTACCTGACGAAAATAGCTATAGATGATCATATTTCAGTCAATAAGATAGAAGGACTGGATAAAATTGCCCTGTTGTATTTCGGGATACTGGTTGCGGCCTTTGCTTGTCAATTCGCACAGATATGGCTTTTGCAGTGGATTGGACAACGTGTCATGTACGGAATGCGGACTGAAATTTTCACACATATGCATCGATTGCCGTTTCGCTACTTTGACAAAAATCCCATCGGAAAAATTGTGACAAGGGTTGTCAACGATGTGGAGTCATTGAACGAGATGCTGACCTCGGGTCTGATACTTGTCTTTAACGACGTGTTCACACTTGTAGGAATTTTTTGTGTTCTGTTGTTTCTCGACTGGCGACTGGCTCTGGTTGTTTGTCTGATCTTCCCATTTTTAGTGATGGCGGCTAAAGCCTATCGAGTGAGGGCGCGTGATGCAGTGAGAAAAAACCGCTCGCATGTCAGTCGAATCAATTCCGCATTGGAGGAAAATTTATCGGGCATGACTCTCCTCCAGTTGTTTGGCAGACAGAATGAATTTTATAAAAAATTTTCAGATGCCAATGAAGATAAGTTGCATGAAGACATGCGCGCGCTTCACTACAGCTCGGTTTTTATGCCTTCAATTGATCTGTTCAGTTCCATCGCCGTTGGGTTGATTATCTGGTATGGCGGGGGACGTTTCGTGCAGGAAGAAATTCCACTCGGAGTATTGGTAGCCTTTCTTCAATATCTGCAAAAATTCTTTGAACCTGTACGAGATCTGGCGGAAAAATTTAACATCATTCAGACCGCAATGGCTTCATCCGAGCGAATTTTTGAATTGCTCGATACTCCCGTAGAAATCATCCATTCCCAGATAGAAACAAGAGTAAAACCTGTTCAAGGACGCGTTGAATTCAAAAATGTATGGTTCGCTTACAATGAGGGCGATTACATTCTGAAAGATATCTCCTTTACTCTCGAACCGGGTGAGACCTTAGCAATCGTAGGGGCCACGGGATCGGGTAAATCAACAATAATAAATGCTTTGTTCAGATTTTATGATGTGGAAAAAGGTGATATTCTGATCGACGGATGCTCCATAAAAGATATGAATAAGTACGATTTACGTCGTCAACTGGCACTGGTTCCACAAGATGTATTTCTGTTCAGTGGTTCAATATTAGACAACATACGACTCGGAAATACCTCAAAGGAAATGGAAGAAGTGACCGCCGTGGTCGATGCGGTACACGCTCAGGAATTTATAGAAAGCCTGACTGATAAATTTGACTATCAAATAGGGGAGGGCGGTAAAGGCTTGTCTCTGGGGCAAAGACAACTGCTGTCCTTTGCGAGAGCACTGGCAGTAAATCCCGGAATACTCGTCCTGGATGAAGCGACCTCAAGCGTTGATTCAGAGACAGAAATCCTTTTGCAAAAAGCCGTGGGCGAATTGACGCATGGACGAACCAGCATCATCATTGCTCACAGACTTTCTACTATCAAACATGCAGACAAGGCCCTTGTCTTGAAAAACGGAGAAATTGTAGAATGGGGTTTGCGTAAAGAATTACTACGTAAAAAGGGGATTTTTTATAACTTGTATAAAATGCAGGCAGATAGATAGCTGTTTTAAACTCTGCAATACAATCACGGGTGTAAAAGTAATAATCAAGGAAGCTGATGCTTTAAAGATATTGTCAATTATTATTGTTTCTGTGATTGAAACATTGCTTTACTTCAACTGTTGCACAGACATATCCAAGTAAAAGTTGCAAATAAATTATTAAAAGGTTACATTCACAGTTTAAAGGTCAAAATTTTCATAAGATTAGCAAAATGCAGTATTAGAAAAG
Organism: Nitrospinae bacterium CG11_big_fil_rev_8_21_14_0_20_45_15; assembly: GCA_002787235.1. GTDB lineage: Bacteria > Nitrospinota > Nitrospinia > Nitrospinales > VA-1 > Nitrohelix. The sequence goes on along the minus strand of PCWG01000042.1, from coordinate 546,627 downwards.
GTCTTATCAGGAGGTCATTATGGATAAAAACGCCAGAGTAACTGCGGCCGAAATTTTAAAAGTTGTTCCTATCACAAGAAAAACATTGTGGCTTTGGCAGAAAAAATATCTCTTTTTTCCGGACCCTCAAAAAGAAGCTCATCCCGGTGGCAAGGGCATCGTCGGTTATTATCCTGCCTGGGTAAAAGAACGTTGTCAGAAAATATATGCACTTCAAAGGCAAGGCTACACCATAAAAATGATCCAGGATTATATCCGGGTCGAGCTGACTGAAAAATCCACAAGGAAAGTGTTGATCGTTGATGACGAGAAAAAATTTGCTGATATTTTGAGAGGTTACTTCAATAAACATGATTTTTTAACTGAAGTGGCTTACGATGGATTAGAGGCTGGGTTGAAAGTAGTTCAGTTCTCACCCGCGATTGTCATTCTTGATTTGGCATTACCCGGGTTGAGCGGGATCAATGTTTGTAAAAATATCAAACAAAACAGTGGCATCAAGGATGTAAAAATTATCGTTGTGTCAGGGGATTTACGATTCAGTGAAGGTGATGTTCATTCTGCCGGTGCGGATCAATATTTCCCCAAACCGGTCGATTTTGTAAAGCTTCTGGAAGTTTGTGAAGAGTATGTCAGCGTTCCAGAGGAATAATAGGTATTCATAGATTCCTTCCTATTGGAACCTTTCGGTTTTTATGGTAAAGTCTGCCGTATCTGGCAATTTTAAGCCACCATCTATTTAAAACTTTAATTTTCGGCTATTCCCTTTGAATAACTCAAAAGTTGCCCACTTGGAAAACAGGGCGAAACAACTCCGACGAAAAATTTTAAAATTGATTCATAAAGCAGGCTCAGGGCACCCTGGAGGAAGCTTGTCAGCAACAGATTTGCTGACAGCTCTTTATTTTGGGGATATTTTGCAATATGACTCAAAAGATCCTCATAAACCAGGACGAGATCGCTTTTTGCTGAGTAAAGGTCACGCATCGGCTTTGTTGTACTGCACTCTTGCTGAAGCTGGATATTTTCCCGAAGAAGATTTAGCGGATTATAGAAAGATCAATAGCAAGCTGTTTTTATCAGGCCATCCGCACCCCAAAACACCGGGTGTCGAGATTGCGTCGGGGAGTCTGGGGCAGGGGTTGAGCGTTGCTCACGGGATTGCGTTGGGTATTAGAAATGAGTTTCCGTCTGCACGGGTATATGTTGTTATGGGTGACGGAGAGCTTCAAGAAGGGCAAGTTTGGGAAGCCGCTATGTCTGCGGCAAAATTCAAAAGTACAAATTTGATTGCCATCGTCGACAACAATAAGGTTGCGCAGGATAATTTGACCAAAGACTTGAAAGATATTGAACCTCTGGAAGATAAATGGAGAGCTTTTGGATGGGAAACCTTACGGATCGACGGTCATGATATGTCGCAAATCATGGATGCTCTGCAAAAGCCAGTGGGTAAAGAAAAACCACGGGTCATCATTGCTGATACGATTAAAGGCAAGGGCGTTAGTTTTATGGAAGGGCAAACGGCCTGGCATGGGGTGGCTCCAAACGATGAAAAGCTAGAAGCGGCTCTGAAAGAACTGGCGTAAAACGAAATTCTAAAAATATGAGCTATAAAAACCTGCGCTTGGCTTTTATAGCTTTAAAGTTTTGAAATAAATTCTTTTTGTTAATTTGAAAGGTCTGTGATGGTAGACGGAGCAACAAGAGATGGTTATGGGGCGGGGCTGGTAGAGCTGGGAACCAGTAATCCTAATGTTGTTGTATTGGATTCTGGCGTGAGTGACAGCACACGTTCTAAAAAATTCGGGGATAAATTCCCTGACAGATTTTTCAATATGGGAATCAGTGAAGGCGACATGGTCTGTACGGCGGCAGGATTGGCGCAGGCCGGTAAAATTCCCTTTGCAACCAGTTTCGCTTGTTTTCTGTTGGGACGAAGCATGGATCAAACGCTTGTCAGTGTGGCTTATTCCAATACCAATGTGAAACTCGTTGGCACACACTCAGGTTTGGCCGTTGGTGAAGATGGGCCCAGCGCACAAATGATTGTAGACATCGCGTACACAAGAGCGATTCCAAATATGACGGTTATTCAACCGGCAGACTGGGAAGAAGCGCGTCAGGCAACGATCGCGCTGGCAAATTACAAAGGCCCGGCTTATATGCGTTTGGGACGATCCAATGTTAAAGGCATCTATGATCCGAAAACCTACAAGTTTGAAATTGGCAAAGCCAGTGTGATCAAACAAGGCAGTGATGCTGTTGTATTTGCCACGGGATCAATGGTTGAGGAAACCATGAAAGCTTTGGAGCAATTGGGGACGGAAATGAATGTCACAGTGGTCAATGTTTCCACATTGAAACCTCTGGACGAAGCGACCATCATCGATCAAGTGGGTAAAAATAAAATTGTAATCACAGCAGAAGATCATAACCGAATCGGTGGATTGGGCGATGCTGTGTGCGAAGTTCTTATGAATCATCAAATTTGCAAACCCTTCAAACGCATCGCAGTCAATGATACATTTGCTGAAACAGGGTCGGCGAGTGAGTTGTATGAAAAATATGGTCTGTCTGCAAATCATATTGTTCGAGCTTTACGAGAGGTTAAGGCTTAACTAAAAGGGCTTTAATATTTCATTCTCTCAGTTGACATAATATATGTTATGGGAACTTGAGTTTTAGGTTCCCGAAATCTCCTTTCTGGATACGGTCCTATAAATGTGCGGCATTGCAGGCATTTTAAGCCAGGACCCAAACGGACTACCGTTTGCCCCCGAACACATTCTGGATGCGATGTTGTCTTCTCAGGCACACCGCGGACCAGATGGCAGTGGAAAAGTTTTTCTGACTTATCCTGATCTGCACCTCTCCCTCGGCCATAGAAGATTGTCTGTGATAGACCTTAGTGAATCTGGTCATCAGCCAATGCCAAACGTTGATAAATCTTTTTGGATCAGCTCCAACAACGAAATTTATAATTATCGTGAACTTAGAAAGGAACTGAGTTCTCAATATAATTTCCGGTCGCAATCTGATACTGAAGTACTCTTGTATGCTTTTCAAAAATGGGGAGCCCAGGCTCTTGATCGCCTTCGAGGTATGTTTGCTTTTGGGATTTGGGATGTTGAGCGAAAATCTCTTTTTTTGGCCCGAGATCGTCTTGGCGTCAAGCCGCTGTATTATTACCATGATTCTAAATCTTTAATTTTTGCTTCAGAGATTCGGTCTTTACTGGCCACGGGTCTTATCGCTAAAAAAATTGATCCGCAAGGTTTGTATCAATACCTTGCTTTTGGCAGATTGCAGGCACCCAATTCTATGATCCAAGGGATCAAAGAATTGCCGCCGGGTCATTATTGTGAATGGCGAGAGGGAGAAGTTGTTGAGAAACCCTACTGGGTGCTGGAAAAAAAACGGAACGGTTCAATCCCCGCCCCCTCTTTGGAAATCGCTAGAAATGCTATCGAATCGGCCGTTCAATCGCATTTGGTCAGCGATGTTCCAGTCGGTTCATTTTTGAGTGGTGGCATTGATTCCAGTGCGCTGGTTTCCTTGGTGTCTAAAGTCAGTAAGGACAACCGCACACTATCTGTTGTCTTTGGCGAAAAAACACACGACGAATCTGTTTATGCTCGTCTTTTGGCGTCTCAAACCAATTCCAATCACAGTGAATTTCTCATCACAGACGGTGAATTACTGCAATCATTGCCAGATTTTTTGAATGCAATGGATCAGCCCACGGTTGACGGTGTGAATGTTTATATGATTTCGCGTCGAGCCAAAGAGTTGGGTTGGAAGGTGGCTTTGTCTGGACTGGGATCTGATGAAATTTTTGGTGGCTACAATTCGTTCCAGCTCTTTCCCCAATTAATCCGATTGCTCAATCTGCCTCAATCCCTGCAAAAGGTTCTCTCCAAGACACTGAAATTACTTAAACCATTTACTTCATTTAACGCAGATAAATATATAAAATTAATTGATCTTCTTGATAAAAAATATGGAGAGGCTCAGGCTTGGTACTTATTCCGAAGTCTTTTTTCATCCGATGACTTGCAATCCCTTTTTAACGACAAATCTATGTTTCAAAAGCAATCTCTCAGGCATTTTGAAAACACGGTTCACATTCGGGACAAGATCAAAGATTGGGATTTGTTCGATCAAATATCCTATTTGGAGATTACCCAGTACATGGCCCCTACTTTATTAAAGGATGCGGATGTCATGGGGATGAGTCATGGTTTGGAGATTCGTGTCCCTTTTATGGACCACCCTCTTGTAGAATCCATTTTTTCATTTCCTGCAAATTTTAAAAACTCTGGCAATGTTCCTAAATCACTTTTAGTAAATTCTCTTGTAGGACTGATTCCAGAGGAAGTTGTAAATCGAAAAAAAATGGGATTTACCTTACCCTTTGAGACATGGATGAGACACTCTATGCGCGCTGAAATTGAATCGGTTTTAAAGACGCCTGTCCCTGCATTGAATGAATTACTGGACGAAAAAGGGGTTCAAATTATATGGCAAAGATTTCTGGACGAAAAAACTTCCTGGTCCCGACCATGGACCCTTTACGTCTTGAAAAAATGGGCGTTGCTTCATTTATAGAATTGATGGTTTCGTGTGATGGTCAGACAGTAGCATTTTACAGTTAATGTATTTATTAATAAGACGCATTCCCTGAATTCTTTATGAAGAAAGTTCCATTTTACCAGATAGATGTTTTTACAGACATTCCTTTGGGAGGCAATCCTTTGGCATTGTTTCCAGAAGTTCCGGGTTGGAGTGATGAGGTTTTGCTCAAAATTGCCAGGGAAATGAATTTGTCTGAAACGGTATTTTTGTTTCCTCCTGAAGATTCTTCCGCACATTTCAAAATGAGAATTTTTACACCGGAAAAAGAGATCCCATTCGCGGGACATCCGGTGATAGGCACGTCCTTTGCCATATTTGAAAAAAGATGGCTTGGGCGGGAAATCAAAGAGCTTGTCTTGAAATTACCCATTGGTTTGATTTCCGTTGCGCTCAAGGAAGATGGGATCAGCTGTATGCAACAACCGCAACCGCAATTTCTAGATATATTTGAAGATATCGACCTTTTGGCAGATTCACTCGGAATCGATTCAGAGGATATAACGCCCTCTTCTCCCGCGCAGGTGGTTTCAACGGGGTTTCCTTGTTTGTTTGTACCCTTGAACAGTTTGAATGCCATGAAAAGATTGAAAGTAAACAGCGAGCCCTTTGCCAGAGTCTTGCAACAGGCCAGTGTGGATATGATTTATGCTTTCAGTCAGGAAACTGAGCTTGTGAAATCAACCGTACATTCCCGATCCTTCGCCCCACTGATAGGAATTCCAGAAGATCCGGCTACAGGGAGTGCGGCAGGCGCATTGGGTGCTTATCTACTGAGCCATGGCATCATTGCAGGAGGAAAAATTTTAATCGAACAAGGCTATGAGATCAATCGTCCTTCTTGCATCTTTGTAGAGGTCAGCAAGAAGAGTACGTCTGAGTGGAAAATTGAAGTGGGAGGGAAAAGCGTTTTTATACTTGAAGGTCAAATTGGGGTGTGACTTTAAAAAAAAGAAAACCCTCATGGTATGACTTTGCGAATACCATGAGGGGATCTTTTTCCAGTGTGGAATATACTCTCTAAACCTGTACCTCTGCAGTTGCATATCCGCAAGAGGAACAATTGTGGCTGACATCGCGGGAACACATGAGGCAAGATTTCATGCCTTCATTTTCCCTGATGATCCCGCCACAATGATTGCATTTGGAAGGTCTCCTGCTCATTTTTGGAGCAACTCTTGGAGTGTAACGTTTTTTATTAATCAATAATTTACTTCTAGAGATATTGACGTTCATTTTAGTTATTCCTTTTATGGTCTAAAAGCATGTTAGACAACTTCTAAAATGCTTATTTATTCTTCAAAGTTATAATTTTGATGAAGATGGACTCAAAAAGTTTTAAAAAAAACGATTTTTATAATTTTTAGTTGGAATTTTAAAAATCACAATCTCTTCTGAATGTTCCTATAGTTTATCAATTCTCAAAAACAACTCTGCATTTGTTCCCGATATTTTAGGAAATTATTTCTGTTCATAGCAAGTTGAGTTCGTTAACATATTTATACATATTAGGTATGGATTTACCTGATTCGCATAAAAACCCCTATTCCGGTAACCTTAAAGCAAGTATTCTTTGGCTTGTTTCCAGAAGGAGTTTCTAGTGATTATAAAAAAAAATAATCAATTTGCTGTTGAATGCCAGACGAAAGAAGCGTCCGATTGCCCTCAACAGGGTGAGTTTTGTGATAGTGAAGACGAAGCGCGGGATTGGGTAGAATATGAATGCTGGCTCTACTCTGGTGAAGGATGGATTTGCATCCAGTGCAATGAGTATTTTATGGCAAATATTAAATCCATAAGAAAGAGTAAAGGGTCCTGATAAGCCGGAAGGTGACCTGTTTTTGTTGGTGTTTTAACCGTTAGACAGGCTTCAACTTTAGCGAATCAATACAAAATATTTCTTTAAAAGTAAGCAATCACTCCCCTTCTTGCGATTATTGGATATTGGCAATCACTCCTTTATTAACGATTGCGACCCTGTCCATTCCAAACAATATTTCTATCATCTTCATTGCAAATTCCATTGCGGTGCCTGGACTTTGGCTGGTGACGATATGGCCATCGACCTCAACTCGATTTTCAGAATATTCCACATCATCCAATTGATCTCGCACAGAAGGATGGCTGGTCACCCTTCGTCCTCTTAAAATTCCCGCCGTTTGCAATATCAATGGTGCGGCACAAATGGCAGCAATTGTTTTTCCAGAAGCATTCATTTCGCGGACAATTCGTATCACTCTCGGATCATTTTGCAGATGGGTGGTTCCAGGTTGCCCGCCGGGAAGGACAATCATGTCAAATTCTGAGGGGTCAACTTCATCTAAAGAACAATCAGCCAGTAATTTGACCCCGCGTGAACCCTCCATGATTCCATTCTCAATACCAGCCATTGTAAGACGTGCACCCGCCCGCCTGAGAATATCAACACATGTGATCGTTTCAATTTCTTCAAATCCAGGGGCAACCACCACCACTACTTTTTTCATAATCTTTATACTTTGATATGTTATAAGTTATAATTGAAAGTAAAACATTAAATATTGCGTAGAAATCTCTATTTTGGAATAGTACTGATATTCCTGATATATTACTTGTCTACAGTTCACAGATAGCATACAATTAGAGTTCACAATAAACAAATAGTTAGCATGAATTTGCCAGATCGTTCTGCCCAGTTTTCTCAACAAATTGAATCCATGTTTGGTGCCATTGCACCCCGTTACGATTTGCTGAACCGGGTGTTGAGTTTTGGACAGGATATTTATTGGCGTAAAAAAGCGATCGATTCTCTGGCACCTTTAAAAGAATGCTGTTATTTGGATGTTGCTACAGGAACCGCTGATCTGGCTCTCGAAATTGCCAAACGCAGGCATTGCAAAGTTTATGGTGTTGATTTTTGTACTCCTATGTTGAATTTGGGAATGCAAAAAGTCAAACGCAAACACCGGGAGAAAACTATATCACTGGTTGCGGGTTGTGGAGAAGCTCTGCCTTTTGGTGACGATTTATTTGATGGAACCTGTATTGCTTTTGGATTGCGCAATTTTTCTTCACCTGAAAACGGTTTGAAGGAGATGATGCGTATTCTGAGACCCAAGGGTCGTATGGTTGTACTGGAGTTTTCAATGCCTGAAAACATGCTTCTAAAATGGATTTATAAAAGCTATTTTGATATTATTTTACCTGTATTTGGTCGTTTTGTTTCACGTCATGAAAGTGCATATAAATACTTGCCAGAGTCTGTTTCACAGTTTCCTCAACGTGAGGGTTTCACTCAAATGATGGAATTGGCAGGCTTCAAGCAAGTGTCTTTTCAAAATCTTACATTTGGGATTGTTACGCTTTACACAGGAGTGAAAAGTGGTTAATAAAGTTTATTTGAAAGCCATTATACCCCTTGTTGCCGGTTTTGTATTAGCTTCTCAGCATGCACCGAACATTGACATGCTGAATATGGCGTGGATCAAATCTGTAAAAAAAGTGTCGGCTCCCCCTGTGAGTCCTTTTGCCAACCGTCAGGAATATAAAAATCTGTTGGCATTGCAAGATTCGTTTATAAAAAATGCCAAAGCCGTCAAACCGCTGGTGGTCAGCATCAATAGCGTACAGGAACAGGTTGAAAATTCCCACTGGACACCATTAGAGCCAGGGGCTGAGTTGCCTTGGTACCTTGCCGTTAAGGAATGGGTTGTTAAGAAGCTTTCCCCGAAAAAATACTCTATGGAAAATCTGGGGTCCGGACTTTTGATGGATGCAGAGGGGCATATCCTGACGAATTACCATGTGGTCGAAGATAGTGACAAAATGCTGGTGAAATTTATGGATGGCAGGAGCTTGTATGGCGACATCGTTGGTGTCGATGCCAAATCTGATCTCGCAGTGATTAAGGTTTCATCTTATCGGGATTTTCCGGTCCCGCAATTTGGATCGACAAAAAATCTTGAGGTTGGCGAATGGGTGATGGCGATTGGCAATCCCTACGGACTGGAGGGAACGGTAACAGTGGGTGTGGTCAGCGGAAAAAGTCGCTATGATTTGGGAATCGCTACCTATGAAAATTTCATACAGACGGATGCCTCTATCAATCCAGGCAACAGTGGCGGTCCATTGATCAATCTTGATGGGCAAATCATCGGAATCAATACAGCCGTTGCAGAACTTGGCTCAGGTGTCGGTTTTGCCATTCCTATAGAGACTGCCCTGCAAGTGGGTGAACAACTGATAAAATATGGGGATGTGGATCGCGGATGGTTGGGAGTCGGAATTCAGTCGATGACCCCTGAATTGGCAGATTCTTTCAGCTTGTCCAAAAATGTGGCGGGTGTGCTGGTCAATAATGTTCAGAAGAAAACCCCTGCGGAAAGGGCTGGCTTACTGCGCGGTGATATTATAATCAAGTTCGACGGTGATCAAGTTCCAGATTCTAAAAAATTTCAAAACATGGTCGCAGAAACTAAAATCGGGAAACGCGTGAAAATACATATCATGCGTGAAGGACGAGAAAAACATTTGTGGGTGAAAATAGGAAAACTCTATTCCTGATGTGTGAAGAGTGACCCGCCTTTTCAAATAGTTTTATAGAATATCAAATCCAGCTTCTTTGATAGCCGCCTTTGCAGTAGCTATTACATCCTCTCCGCCCTCATAATCCACGATCACCTCTTTTTCATCCAGTAACACTTCCACGCGTTTAACAGCTGAAATACCCCCCACAGCGTCTTTAATCGTTTGCACGCAGTGTCCACAGCTCATCCCGTCCACATTGATAGTCTCTGTAGGCATATATCCTCGCTTAAATTAATGAAGTAATTAAAACTTCCCAAAGTCACACCATCACTTTGAGCCAGTATGTTTTTTATTCTACCCAATCTCTGCATTTTTTTCAAACGATCATCAATTGGTATAGGCTTATACAATAGTCTTATAAGTCATTAAATTACAAAAAGTTGAAGAATAATCAATGGAAATATGCAGGAAGGTTACTCATTTTTACAAAGAAAGAAAACGCTCCACCCTACATTAAAATCGAATAAATTCGACGGGAAAATAATTATTAACTCAAGAAAATCATTTAAATACCGAAAAAACATATATGGAGCGGTCGGAGGGCCAAACCATAAATTCTTTTTCATCAATTTCCCAAACAACTGAATAAGTCTGCAGTCAAGTTTTCAAGAAATTTGTGAAGAAGCATGACCCATCATTTCATTTCAAGGAGGAAATGGAAAGTGACGAATCGAAATCCCGGTTTTATTTTTAAAGAGTTTCTAAATCTGTTCATTCTTACTACCTTGCATGTTGCCAAAATTAAGGGCAAAGACACTTTCAGTTATGAAATGGTTTCCCTTTCACCTGTTTGCGAGGAATTGTCATGAACGAGCTTCATCCAGCAACAAAAGTTGCGAGACGTCAAGCCTTGAGTAAGGTTTCAGTTGCGGTTCCCAAAGCAACCTCTTCCGTTTTAGGGGATCATTCAAACGACAAGGTTTCATTGTCGGCATCATCCCGTGCACAGGCTTCACAAAAGCCAGCGGCGACGGGTACTGAAATTCGTCGAGATTTGGTGAATAAATTCAAAACAGTCTTGGAACGCGGTGATTATGAAGTTAAATCCGACGAGATAGCAGATAAGATGGTTCAGAAGATTCGCGAACAAAAAAATATGCCCATTATATAAGCTAATCACAGATCTGGATTGCTAATTTATCTATCCAGACTTTACGGTATGGAGCCGGGGTAAATGATCTCCTTCTTTCAACTTTGATTCCCAACGTTTGCCCAGTTTGTTCATTCTGAGATCGACTGTTTCCAAATTTTCAAGTATAGGGCTTTCATAAAGTGCAATCGCCCCTATTCGGCTTATCTGATTATTTCTAACATCCAGTTCTCTTAATTGGGTCATGTATTGGGACTGAGCTATTGCAGATAAGCCCACATCCCCAATAAAGTTTTGACGAATGTCTAAAACCTCGAGATCTTTTAAATCAGGATAATTGCTCAAATACACCGCTTCCACCGGGGTGATCTCCATTTTTGAGATTTTCATCACTTTAGGATTGGTGCCAATTCTGGCGCGAATATATTTTTCAAACAAAGTGATGCTTCTTTCCCCCACACCAAAGAATTTTGCATCGATTGCTGAATTGATAGCGTCAAGATTGCCTTTCTTTGAATAAAACAATTCAAGAACAATCTCTTTGATGAGCTCATCTTTTTCCATTTTTGGTGCCATGGCTATGTCCTTGTATTTGGCAATATTTCAATTATAATAAAGTCAAGCCTTAGGGTGTCTAACCTAATGATAAAAAATTGATTATACAATCATTGGGAGTGTAAAGGCTGGTTATATAGAGGAAATTACCAGTAAATTTGACTTCCAGAGAATCTTCGATTTGAACTCCACTCTTAAATATTTGCTGGACAAAATTTTTTCTGCCTTTAAAGATGTACTCCCTATAATCATTATCATCGCTTTTTTTCAACTTTTTGTCATTCAAAAACCCTTTCCCAATTTACCTGAAACTCTTTTTGGCGTTCTACTTGTAATCGCAGGATTATTTTTATTTATTATGGGTCTGGAGTCAGCACTATTCCCCATTGGTGAGCAAATGGCCATTCAGTTCGCTAAAAAAGGAAGTGTGTTCTGGGTAGTCTTTTTTGGGTTTGCCCTTGGATTTTCAACAACCATTGCGGAGCCTGCACTGACTGTTATAGCTGGAAAAGCAGGCGAAATGGCATCCAACTCAGGAGTTTTTGATCATGGAGCTTTGTCAAAAGAAGGATATGTCCTCGGTTTGCGTCTTACCATCGCACTTTCTGTAGGGTTTGCGATCGCAATGGGTGTCTTGCGTATTCTTAAAGACTGGTCCCTGCCCTTCTTCATTATTTTCGGTTATATTTTTATTATTTTGGCCACAGTATTCGCTCCACCGGAAATCATCGGTCTCGCATACGATTCAGGTGGCATCACAACCTCGACTATTACCGTTCCTCTGGTCACCGCCTTGGGCCTGGGTTTGGCTTCAAGTATTCGCGGACGTAACCCCATTTTAGACGGATTTGGTTTGATTGCCTTTGCCAGCCTGACACCCATTTTATTTGTGATGCTATTTGGGATATTTGTTTATGGAACAGGAGCCTGATGGTGATGGAATCCATAAATCTTACACAATCATTTCTGGATACGATTCGTGGCACTCTGACTGATATCTTACCCATCATACTCACACTGGTATTTTTTCAAACCATTGCAATTCGGAAACAGATCCCAAATTTAAAACAACTGTTATTCGGATTGGTACTCGTTATTATTGGATTGTCCTTATTCATTCTGGGACTTGAGCGATGTGTTTTTCCTATTGGATCAGACATGGCGGCACAGTTGACCGATTTGAATTTTATAACGGGGGGAAATACAGCACAAATCGAAAAGATCAAAAGCACGGGTCATGTAGCCCCTGGCTTATATCTTTGGACATATATTTTTGCTTTTCTGATTGGTTTCACGACCACACTGGCTGAACCCGCACTCATTGCAGTAGCCATCAAGGCAAAAGAAATTTCTACAGGTGCTATTTCAGAGTGGGGATTGAGATTATCCGTAGCTTCAGGGGTTGCTGTAGGCGTGACCTTAGGTTCATATCGAATCGTAACAGGGAGCCCTTTGTATCTTTATATCATTGCAGGCTATATTTTTTTATTGATACAAATCCGCTTCGCACCGAAGGAAATCATTCCTTTGGCATTCGACAGTGGTGGTGTCACCACATCGACCGTTACCGTGCCTCTCTTGACTGCTTTGGGAATTGGTTTGGCCGCAAATGTACCGGGTCGATCCCCACTTCTCGACGGGTTTGGATTGATTGCATTTGCATCGCTTTTCCCAATGATAACTGTAAATGCCTATGCTATGATCTCGCAGTTCAGGGCTAAGCGGATGTCTAAATAATAAAAAGATGAGGCTTTTTCTTTGCTTTAAAAACTTTTAGAGGAAAAACTTATGCGATTCAAAGCCATTCTTGCCTTGGTGAACGAAGAAGTTCAGGACACGGTGATTCAGGCCGCAACCGAAACAGGTGCGACCGGCGTTACAATATTAAACGCGAGAGGTGAAGGCATACACAAGCAAAAGTCTTTTTTTGGACTCACTATGGAAGCCCAAAAAGACATGCTCTTGTTTGTGGTTGAAGATTTCATCTGCGATGCGATCATGGACGCCATTTATAAGGCCGGGAAATTCAGTCAAAAGGGAAATGGAATTGCATTTTGTTTGCCAATTGATCGTGCTATTGGACTGGAAAGTCAACTTCCTGAAATGGAAAAAGAAGCCAAACACCATTACTTTTAAGTGGAGAATTCACATATGCCCAGAAACAGGGTTGTTCGAGAAGTGATGATGCCCAATTTTAAAAAAATTGACAGCATGTTTAAGGTAAGTGAGGCTTTGAAGATGCTGAAGCGCGAGAAGATCAATGCCGTTCTTATCGAACCAAGAGATGAGATGGACGTCTACGGTATCATGACATTGAAAGACATTGCCAGAAAGGTGATTGCAGAGCGTAGAAAACTGCATGAAGCCCACGTTTACGAGATCATGTCAAAGCCCGTATTTTCGGTTCAGGCAGATATGCCACTTCCCTACGCCGCCCGACTGATGACCAATTTCAACATATCCTACGCTATGGTTGTCGATAACAATGAGATCATCGGATTGGTTTCTCTCAATGGAATTGTCACCACTTGGGATATGGAATAAACGCGCTCAAATTCAATTCTCAACTTATTTTTGAGATTCCCTAACGAGTTTTTTGTGGAGAGTTAACCTTTTTTCAACGAACTTCCCGAATCACTGTCCCATGTGATGGTGTTGGGACTTGAAACGTGCTTTGCTTCAGCCACCCAATGATTGAAGGTAGCCGTAATTTTGGTGATACGCACGCATGAATCGAGTCCGTGAGCACCTGCCGTATGAGAGTGGATTTGATTTAAATTTTTGATAAAACTCCCCTGCTCTGATTTGTATCGATCTTGAGCTTCGGCAATATTGGCCAGTGCGTTTTCTGCCGCAGTGTCATAGGTGAAAAGTTTTTCCCTGATCCTGTCGTAATCTATAAAGTATTGAACGTACAACCAGGCTCCAAAAGGTAGCAAGGTCAACACAAAAAGAGTCGCTTTGATTTTCTTTTTTTCAATAAAGGTTCCCGCGAAAAAAAGAGCAAAAGCAATGACTAAAGATACCGTCGAAATCTGATCGTACCTTCCAAGAGGAACAATTTCTTTCCCACAGTCCGGCAACGGCCCCATAACACCCGCTTGTGCCAACCAACCTGGAAAGACTCCATTCATCCCAGCATGAACGCTTTCCACGTCAACAAGTAACGGGGTAAACAGAACAATTCCTGCAGTAATCCATTTAAAATTATTTTTCATCGAATTCAAATGACTAATCTTTTCTCTCATCTTCGGTGGAATGAAGGCGATCTAGATCGCGCCGCTTATTATTTTTGATCTTCACAACATTTGAATACCAGTCCAGAGTATTTCCTTCCCGTATGAATTTGAAACGGTTGTTGTCTTTGCAATTGGGGCAATCAAAAATATAGATACCGCCAATATTTCCGCCAAGAGAATGTTTGATAAGATGCTTACACTTCTGGCATTCGAACACATAAAGTGCCATAATTTAGAATACTCTTAACGGGTCTTTCGTTTGAAAATATGTTTGAAATATCGCTTTGCGAATTTATGTAAGGTTCTAAAAACTGAACGGGAAGCATTCTATCATCAGTTTCCCAAGTTTGGACGAAAACTATTTATTTCAGCGAAAATTTTAAAAAAAATTATAATAGACCTTATCATTATTTTATCATTTTTTTAATCTATATCACGGGCATTATGAACAATATCGAAAGATTTAAAGACAACGGGGACGGAACTCTTTTAGATAATGAAACGGGCCTAGTCTGGTGCCGGAAAGACTCATGGCAAATAGAACAAGACTGGTTGGATTTTCAGGAAGCCATGAGTTTCGTTGATGAAATGAACAAAAAAGACTTTCTGGGGTTTCACGACTGGCGAATCCCTGAGAGGGACGAAATAGAAAAACTATATTGTACTGCAAGTGTCAATCAAGCCCGCTCAAATCAGGAAATTTATCTCGATCCACTTTTTGAACCGGGTTGTGGCAACGGTTCCTGGTGTTTGCCATTCGACCAACAAGCCGCATTCTATTTCTCATACGTAACGGGGGAGTCGCAAACTTTCGATCAGGATTTCTCGCAGGGCTATGTCCGTTTGGTCCGTCTCTATCCAGATTGATCACTGCTATTGCGAATCGAGCAAGGTAAGACACGAGGCATCTCTGAAAGAGGTTCCGCCGCCAATGAAATAGAGACGCACTCATTTTCATGGAGAATGGATGCTATTTTATAGCGCTCGTTTTCGTCCCACTCCTTGCGTCCCTGATACAAGGCGATACATGCCCTCACAGCTTCCCACTCAAGAAACAACAGGAACTTGTCTTCTTCGTTATCGCTTGCGGCTTGGTTGAACAGGTTTTCGAGGCTGAGATCATAAATTTCGTCTATTCCCCGGTCCAGACAATAGTTTTTAAAAACCTCACCGGCTCCAATGGGTTTGCTACAAGATAGTTTGGAGAATTCGTAATCGATGACATTTTCCTCTGCATCGAGGCGAAGTCTTAAATTGGCGGTGGTATCTTTGCAAGGCATTGGATTCAATCTTTCCAGATAATGTTCATGCTGATGTCTACTGCAGGGGCCGAATGTGTCAGACGCCCCACAGAAATGTAATCCACTCCCAGTGATGACAGATCTCCCAGATCTTTGAGGTCGACATTGCCAGAAACTTCTGTTTTAGCCCGATCTCCTATCAAATTTAAAGCCGTACGCATTTCTTCCAATTTCATATTGTCAAGCATGATCGTATCGGCTTTGACATCGAGTGCCTCACGAACCTCTTCCAAATTCACCGTTTCAACTTCAACAGGAAATTGAGGACCCATTTTGGCCCGCACCAGAGCAACGGCCTGACGGATACTGCCTGCGGCTTTGATATGATTGTCCTTGATAAGTATTGCGTCAAAAAGTCCAATTCTGTGGTTGGTCCCTCCACCGCAAAGCACGGCATATTTTTGAAAAACGCGCAAGCCAGGTGCGGTCTTGCGTGTGTCTAAAATAACAGCAGGTCGTGCCTTATCCACGTACTCATGTGTCAAAGTAGCGATGCCACTCAAATGCTGAATCAAATTCAATGCGGTTCTTTCGCCTTCGAGCAAAGCGGTCGCTTTTGCGGTGACCTGAAACAACTTTTGGCCTTTTTCAAAACGTTCTCCATCTTTAGCATAGTGAATGAACTTTGATGTGGAATCCAGCCGTAAAAAGACGGCTTCAAACAATTCAGCACCGCAAAAGATCAGATCTTGCTTGCAAATAACATCAGCAGACAGAACGACGTGTTCCCCTACAATAGAGCGTGTGGTAATATCACCCGCCCCAATATCTTCTTCAAAGCACTTGTCTAATAAACGGTCAATTTCTTCACGACTGGGATGTGGCATAAATAGATTGCAAAAGGATGGATCAATAGTTTCATCAGTCATCTCATGGTATAACAAAGGCCGACTGACAGGTAAGTTTTATTATCGCAATTGATTTTAAATCATTTTGTCTCTGTTAGGTTTCAAATAATTCAACTCTATCCCATTTTTGAAAATGAAAATCCCTTCGCGACTGGTCATTGAAGAAGTCTCACAAAATATTGACGAGGAAAGGTTCACAGAACAAAGCAGACCCGAAGCAAGTTACCGTTTCATCGATCCACAAACTGGAAAAATATGGGGCTTTGTCGTGGTAGACAACACACATCGTGGACCGGGACTGGGAGGGATCCGCATGGCTCCCGATCTCAGTCTGCAAGAAGTTGCACGTCTTGCTTATGTAATGACCTTCAAAAACAGCGCGGCAAATCTACCCTTGGGCGGAGCTAAAGCGGGAATCGTGGCCGACCCCGTTTATTTCAATGAACATCCCGCATTAAAAAGCGAACTGTTTTTTCTATTAGCGGAGTCTTTTTTCAAGATAGAAAATTATATTCCCGCGCCAGATATGGGAACGGATGAACTGGATATTCAAATCATCTACGATGTCTTTTCAAAAAAACTGGGTACGGTAGAGCACCGACGGGGTGGCGCGGGCCGACCCTCTGACAAGGGAGGTGTTCCCATTGATGATTGGGGGTTGACCGCGCATGGTTTGCTTTCAGCCGCAATATCTCTGGAAAAAACTCTCGATGATTTTAAGCTATCTCATTGCACAGCAGTGGTTCAAGGTTATGGCAACGTCGGGGCTCCCATTGCGAGAAAAATTATTGAAGCGGGAGGAAAAGTTACAGGAGCCTCAGATATAAATACAGCCTTGTGGAACTCGAACGGACTCGATGTGGATCGACTGGATTTTGCTAGAGGAAAACCCGGAGGTCTTGAAAATTATGACGGCCCGATCGAAAAAAAATGGGGTCCAAAAAGATTGGACTGGTTGCTGGAAGCACCCTGCTGTCTCTTGATCCCTGCGGCAAGACCCGATGCGATCAATGCTAAAAATGCAGAACGTCTCCAGTGCAAAGCCATCTTGCAAGGGGCCAATGCACCCAGTAATAAGATGACAGAATATTATCTGCAAAACAGACGCAAAATTATTTCCTTATCTGACTTTATCGTGAATTCTGGAGGGGTGATAGGTTGCGCGGTCGAATTAGAATGCACTGCCAATTCAGAATATAGAAGAAAAATTGAGGTTCAAGGACAGAGAACTTACCTCGAAAATCGTATTTTTAAAACGGTTGGGGACAATACGGAGATAATTTTAAACACACTGTTGAATAACAGTAAAAAAGACAGTATCTTTCGTGAGGAAGCTGAAGCTATGGCATCAAAAAGGCTTGAAAGCCATGAAACTGAAATCTGGATTTGAAAACGTGAAACGGGAAGTCGCTTTATGGATAGACACCGATTTCGACGCGATTCCGACCATTTTCTTTTGCCAGATAAAGAGCCTTGTCCGCAGAAGCAATCATGTCTTTATATACAAATGGAAATTGCGGAATACCGCATGAAACACCAATGCTGATAGTCAAAGTATTCTTGACCTTTGAAGAAGTATGTTCCAATTTTAAATCTTCGATACTTTTTCGAAGTGCTTCTGCAACTTGTAGCGATCCCTGCAGGCTGGTACCGGGAAGAACAACACAGAATTCTTCTCCGCCATACCTTGCTACAAAATCTGTCGGACGATTGATATGTACATCCAAGGCATTGGCTACCTGTTTCAAACATTCATCGCCAGCCTGATGACCGTTGGTGTCATTGTACAATTTAAAATAATCTATATCTATAATCAGGAAACCAATTTCTGACTTTTCTCTGCCTGCGCGTTTGATTTCCTTTGCAAACGTTTCATTCAGATACCTTCTATTAAACACCCCTGTCAAAGGATCGATGATAGAAAGTTTTTGCAAAGCTTCATTGTGTACCAATAATTCCTGTCGACTTATCCTGAGCTGATTTTCAATTTCGTTCTTTAAAAGAATCTCTTTTTTGAGTTTTTCATTAATATCTTCGAGATCTTTTGTTTGTTTTTCAACAGTCCACTTTCTTTCAAGTTGCTCAAGGCATAGCCCTACCCGGTTAATCACTTGACTGTCATCACAGGGCTTGAGCATGAAATCGGCAACACCAATTCTTATTGCCTTGATTGCAGAATCCAAAGTAGCGTGTCCTGTCAAAACCAGAAAATAAGTTTCCGGACATTTGGCTTTCATCTCATTCACCATTTCAAGACCATCCCGTTCTGGGATTCTTAAATCGGTGATGACCACAGAATAGTTCTTTTGGGAAATTTTTTCAAAGGCAACACGACTGTTTTCAGCGGTGTCTACATGGTAACCCTTTTCCTTCAAGGAGTGCCCAAGACTTGCTAAAATAACCTGTTCATCGTCAATGAGTAAAATTGAATTGGGCTTCATAAGTATTACAGGGGATACAATTATTTAAGCTTCGTTAGGGATGGACAATTGCATCCAGAATTTTGTCAGCACCTTTTTCAAGAACGATATGCCCCAGTTGAATGCCCAGGTTTCGTGCATCAAAGCAGGGACCTTCAATCCGTTCGTGAATGATATTTTTCCCATCCAAGCTTGCAACCAATCCTTCCAGCTTCAGTTTTCCCTCATGAATTTGAGCATAAGCCCCAATGGGAATTTGACAACCGCCTTCTAATACTCCAACAAAGGCACGTTCGGCTTCCACTGCAAGTTGACTGTTTTCGTGATCGAGTTGGCCAATAACAGCCATTGTTTCTAGATCATGCTTTCTGCATTCTATCCCTACTGCACCCTGACCCATTGCGGGCAATATGATTTTAGGATCGATTCTTTCAGTGATTCTATCGCTCCATCCCATCCGATCAAGGCCTGCACTCGCGAGGATAATTGCATCCAGTTCGCCGTTATCCAGCTTGCCGATACGAGTGTCAATATTGCCTCTCAGAGGGACAATTTCCAGGTCGGGCCGGTAAGCGAGCAGTTGAGAACTACGGCGTAAACTGCTGGTGCCGACCCGGGCTCCCTGTGGTAACTCCGCAAGCGATTTTCCTGTTTTTGAAAGGAGCGCGTCTAAAGGAGATTCTCTTTGTGTGATGCATCCGATACAAAGTTCATAAGGAAGTTTCATCGGTACGTCTTTCATACTGTGCACAGCAATATCTACTTCTCTGCGCACAAGAGCTTCCTCGATCTCCTTTACAAACAGACCTTTCCCGCCAACCTTATTCAACGGGACATCTTGTATTTTATCACCGCTGGTTTTGATCACAGTCAATTCAACGGTAATATTTTGCTCAAGTCCTTCAATGAGTTCTTTGATCCAATTCGCCTGCCATAGGGCCAATTGACTGCCTCTGGTACCAATAATAATTTTTTCAGGATACATTCATTCGTCCAAATGAAATAAGTGTCGGATGGCTTTCAAATAATGATGCCCATCTTCAGTTTGAGTTTGCTTCTTTAATTTGATGGTAGGATGATGAAGAATTTTATTGATGATCGCCAGTGTCATTTGATCGATGGAAGCTTTGTCTTCTGCACTGAGCGTATTTATTTTCTTTAAAGTCCTATCCAGTTCGGCCTTGCGGATTGATTCCGCCTTGTTACGCAATTCAACAATGGTTGGAACCGCTGAAAGAGAAACGATCCAGTTGTTGAACTTTTGCACTTCTCCCTTGATGATTTCCATTGCCTGAACGGCTTCCTTCTCCCGCTCTTTCATATTTGCAGAAACTACCGATTGCAAATCATCAATGTCATACAAATAAACGTTCTCAAGATCATTGGCTTCGGGTTCGATATCTCGGGGAACGGCAATGTCGATAAAAAACATCGGTTTGTTTTTTCGTCGATGGATGGCATCCGCTATCATTTCCTTGCTGATAATAAAATTGGGTGCGCCTGTGGACGTTATGACAATGTCTGCCCGATGCAGTTCATCTGCAAAATTTGCAAAATCGACCGCACTCCCATTCAAAGTTTCAGCTAAATTAACAGCTCTATTGTAGGTTCTGCTGGCAACGTATACTGTTTTGACCCCGTAAGAAATCAAGTGCTTGGCGGCCAGTTCAGCCATTTCCCCCGCACCAACCAGCATTACGGAATGGTTTTCCAGATCTTCAAAAATTTTTCGGGCCAGCTCAACCGCGGCCGAGCTTATTGAGACCCCCTTTTCAGAGATACAGGTCTCTTCACGAACTCTTTTCGCAACGGTGAATGCTTTTTCAAACAGTTGGTTCAGGACCATGCCCGTTGCCTGTAAAGATCGGGCATGATGATAGGCATCTTTTACCTGACCGAGGACCTGGGATTCTCCAATTACCAAAGAATCCAAACTGGAAGATACTCGGAACAAATGCTCTACCGCACTGTAATCACGATAGCTGTAAAAAAAACGATCCAACTCTTCATAAGGTAGATTATGAAAGTCGGCAATGAACCGCTTTAGAGATGTGATACCCAATTCCTGATCGTTGACACGGGCATAAATTTCCACACGATTGCAAGTGGAAATAATAATATGTTCGACGATCTCGTCACTACAGGCCAACCGCTCCGACGATTCTTCAATTTTAGACGCAGAGAAGGCTAATTTTTCGCGTATCTCTACGGGGGTCGATTTGTGATTGACTCCCACCATCACTAAATTAGATTCGAGCATAAGTCAGACGTGCATGAAGTAAGTCAAGATGACCAATATGAAACCAAAAACGGCACCCTGCGCCGCTTTTTTACCACGAACACCTATCGTCAATCTGCCAAAAAATACCAATCCGTAAATCACCCAGACTATGATAAGAGGTAAAATTTTTTCCAGATCCCAAGAGTAAAAGGGAATGTCTCTTTTCATATTCCAAATGGCACCGGTCATAAAACCAAGAGTGAACAATGGAAAACCGACTGCAATTATTTTATCATTCAAAGTATCCAGGACCTCTAACGAAGGCATCCGAAAATACATGAATCCTAATTTCTTGGATTTAACCTGATGTTCCTGAATAAGGTACATTAACCCAACAGCAAAGGCGATTGCGAAAGCACCGTAACCTGTTATCGAAAGTGTACGGTGCAAGGTCATCCACAACATTTCCGAAGATTGTACACTCGGATGTTCTCGCGAAAGAAACACGGAGTAAAACAGAAATAAAAAAACGAGTGGGATGACAAATGCACCCAAATCTTTGATTTTATACCGCCATTCAATCAGAAAATAGGCGATCACCACGATCCAGGAGAAAAACACGACCATCTCAAAAGTGGTTGTGTAAGGACCATGTCCTGTCTCTGCGGAACGAACAGCTATCCATACGGTATGAAAAATCAAACCGGTACCGACCAGAATATTGGCGGTTGTTGACAACAAGCCGCGACGATGCACTAGAAATACGAAAAATGCTATCGAAGCCGCCAGGTAGCTGACAACAGAAATATTAAATACAATTTTTGCCATTCAAGACAGCCACATTTGAAAACTTAAATCGTTGCGATTGATCCTGAATCAAAATGATTTCTTAAGCAGTTATCGTGAAAACTCAATTTTGATCTCAACAAAAAACCAGTTCAAAACAGCTATTTCACAGGTAACACGATATCCACCTTGCAATGATTCAGAACAACTGGAAAGCCTCAATCAAAAAGGCCGTTACGGTAAATAAATGAAAGATATGGCCCATATAGTAGCATTTAAATCACATGGCTTCAATGTTACTTTACAGGTATTACCGAATCGCTTTCACAAAAATTAATCATTCCAGTAAATCATTTTTTTTGGTGGAGGCCTGTTTGTCTTTGAGGACTTCCTTAAGCTCGACCATAAACTCGTTAACATCTTTAAAAGAACGATAAACCGAAGCAAAACGCACGTAGGCGACGTCATCCAGATTGTAGAGCTCACGAACTACTTTTTCACCAATTGTGACTGCTGAAACCTCTTTTTCGCCCAATTCCTGAAAGTGCTGTTCAATGCGATCGACTAAAAACTCTATTTTATCGATACTGATCGCTCGCTTTTGACAGGCAATTTTAACACCGTTTACGATTTTCAAACGGTCAAAATCTTCCCTGCGCCCGTCTCGCTTAACGACCATCGGCAAGGTTTTCTCCAGCCTTTCATAGGAAGTGAATCGTTCGCTACAGGTCAGGCATTCACGCCTTCTGCGTATGATATCGCCTTCCTTGTTTAGCCGGGAATCGATGACTTTATTTTCGAGATTAGAGCAAGCGGGACATTTCATAAGGGGTCAACTCGACGTATTGAGGTCAGCGTAAAGTGGAAACTCTGCACAAAAGGCGACAATTTTAGATCGGATTTGCTTTAGAAATTCCTCGTCATCTTTGCGCTCAATGATTTGAATGATCCAGGAACCAATGGTTTCCATATCTTTTTCCTTCATGCCACGCGTTGTCAGTGCCGGGGTTCCAATCCTTATTCCAGATGTCACAAAGGGGCTTTGGGTCTCAAAAGGAACGGTGTTTTTGTTGACTGTTATACCCGCTTTATCCAAAGCAATTTCTGCATCTTTTCCCGTAACATTTTGCGGACGAAGATCCAATAGAATCAAATGCGTGTCGGTGCCACCGGTTAAAACTTTGTAGCCATTGGAAATTAAAAATTTCCCCAATGCTTGTGCATTGGCAACAACCTGCTTTTGATAGACTTTGAATTCCGGGCTCAAAGCTTCTTTGAACGCTACGGCTTTTGCGGCTATCACATGCATGAGAGGCCCGCCCTGTATGCCGGGAAAAATACGCTTGTTAACGGCTTTGGCATCTTCTTCTCGGCACAAAATCATGCCGCCACGCGGACCACGCAGTGTTTTATGCGTTGTCGTGGTGACATAGTCTGAGTGAGGAACGGGTGATGGGTACAGTCCTGCGGCAACCAATCCGGCGGGATGAGCGATATCTGTCATGATTTTCGCGCCAACTTCATCCGCGATTTCACGAAATTTAACCGCATCTATGATTCGCGGATACGCACTGGCGCCCACAATGATCAACTTGGGACGATGCTCTTTCGCCAAAGCCAAAGCTTGATCGTAGTCAACCAGTTCAGTATCTTTGTTCACACCATAGGAAACAGCTTTATAAGTGTAACCAGAAAAATTCACGGGACTGCCGTGAGTCAAATGTCCACCATGGGACAAATCCATCCCCATGATGGTATCACCCGGGATGACAGCGGTATGATACACCGCCATATTTGCCTGAGAACCTGAGTGCGGCTGGACATTCGCATGCTCAGCACCAAATAATTGTTTTGCTCTTTCTATCGCCAGTTCTTCGGCCACATCGACGCATTCGCAACCGCCATAATAACGCTTACCTGGATAGCCTTCTGCATACTTATTTGTCATGACGGAGCCAAGTGCTTCTAAAACCTGAGGACTGACAAAATTTTCAGACGCTATCATTTCCAGCGTATTTTGTTCTCTACCCAGTTCCCCCTGGATCGCTTTGTATATCTCTGGATCAAAATCTATCAAAGACAATTTATTACTCCCTTATTGGATTTCCGACTATTTAGCCATCGGTTTGGTTTGGTCAATCACATTAATCTTATCGAGACGATGCTGATGTCTACCCCCTTCAAATGGAGTCGTCAGCCAAGTTTTAAGAATCTCCTGAGCCAGGCCAAAACCAATCACTCGCCCGCCCATGACCAAGATATTTGAGTCATTGTGCTCACGACACAATTTTGCCGTATAAAGATCCGAGCAAAGTGTTCCTCTAATACCAGGGAAACGATTGACAACGATAGACATGCCTATTCCTGTGCCGCAAATGACGACGCCACGCTTAAACGTTCCTTCAGAAATAGATTTGGCAAGGGATATTCCATAATCAGGATAGTCCACACGATCGGCATTTGGAGGGCCGAGATCTTTAACTTCGTAGCCCTCTTGTAACAAGTAGGAAATAACATGTTCCTTCATCTCATAGCCCGCATGATCCGAAGCTATGACTATATTTTTCATTGTTTGTTACCTCGCTTCATGTGAAAAGTGACCTGTTTGAGTCAACTGTGAGGAAAATTATATTTCAGACTCGGAAATACGCGAAGCTAAACTTGGGTTGAATTTCTCCGAAACAGTGGATAATACATCGGCCCGGCGTTTAAGTAAATACCCTGAAATTATGAATTACATTTTTTGAGTGTTTGATAAACAAAAATGAATTGCTTTATTACTATTGAAAGGTAATAGAAAAATTTATACAATAATATATGTATACCCTGAACATATACTAATAGCAGGTTACTCGAACTATGTGGCGAAATATATTTTTAGAGACTTGTCTACTTTCTGCCTTGATTTTTGGCGGGTTCTATTTGAACTCGGTCAATATGAAAAATGATTTGGCCGCGCCGCCTAAATCTGAACATTCTCAAGTCGCCTGGGATCATATCAGTGGCAAGCTCTTCCCTAAAGATGAAACCAAATCATCCTTTCATATCAGCGGATCTGGAGAAACCAGTACTGTAAAAGCAGACCACCTGTTCAATTAAATTCGTCCCATCACCCTAAGAGGCTTTCTGGCACTTCATAAAAGTTTTTCTATCAATCCTTCCAAACGTACGATTTTCTGGCTTTTCTTCTACCTTCTATTTCTTTGTCTAGTCAGGACCTATTGTGTCATTTCCCATCCCAGATTAGTAGAATTTGTACCTTTTTTTGCGATCATTCCTATTTTAATATTCAATATAAAAACCATACCCGCTGTATGGAAAGGAACGATTCAGTCTTGGAAAAGCTCTTGCCTGATCGGGACAGCCTTATCCCTGTTGTTATACGTAATGATGTACTTTGTTTGTTTGCTACTGGAGGGGATGAACGTAGAATACAGTCGCTCTATACAAAATGGGGGCGAAGCTGAATCTTATTCGATGATTACAATGTGGGTCCGGATTATCTTGGAGCCCCTTTTATTTCAAACTTTTTTCACAGGAATGATTCTTCCAAGATTGATTCGGAAGACCAACCTCTTTGCCTTCTCCTATGTTGGAGGAATACTCCTCGCAATGGGAACTTTTCAATTCAATCTGGGTATTTTTTTATTAGGAGCTGTAACAGCAGGTCTATTTTACAGGCAGGATTCACTTTTGGCATCAACTGTATTTCACGCCAATGCAATTGTAGCAGGAAAACTGTTGGAAACAACCTTCCTCAATGCGGTCCCCATTTTGATCCTGCTATTCTAGCACCCTTGAGTCAGTCGCGTTATTACCCAGTCAAAGTCCTGAGTCTTTGCATCTGCCAAAACTGGATAATCAAAAAAAATGTTCGGCGAAACGCCGAACGAAAGCTAACAAGTATTAAAAGGAAATCAAAAAACTGACGAAGTTTTCGAGTTCAATCAGTTTTTTTGATCTTAATTATAATTTTGTTTGACGAGATATTCTGGCAACGTCCATTCCAGCTTATCACTGTCCACATTGTAATGACCTAATGCGCCACAAAAAACACAATATTCGACGCCGTGATCGAAATCCAGAGTGAGAGTATTGGCCTTGTGTTCGCAAAAAACCTCTTTTTTCTCTACTGCGCTATTTGATTCTCCCTCGTCAAACCAACCTTTTGAAATCGTAAGATCCTTCATCCAGTTTCTCCTTCTAGGTGAATGAGTTTAGTTTCCATTGAGGCAAAAACAAGTATCAAGTCAAAATCACTATAAACAAAAATGCTTTTAGCTTTCAACCTGAAAACACTAAAAACAACTTCTATCTTTCACTTATCTTATCGACAATAGTCTAACCATTAACAACAGAAAATGGAACTATTTTTTTTACTTATTTTTCAGCCCAATTCACGTAAATAATCATGTGTATAGAGACCCGTATCGTGGCCATCATTCCAGTAAAACTGGACCGCATAACGCCCCACTGATTTGATATTGACCGGGCGGATGGTGTCCTTGATCTGACCGGGCTGGATACGCTTTTCTCCCGTCCATTCGTCGATACAATTTGCACAAGGACATTTCTCTCGTAACATTTTCACATCATAGGACGATTCAAGGCCATCCGACCAGCTGATTCCAAGTGTCGTGGCATTGATCTGACTGATCTTTTTTGGTGACGGATAGTTTGCGTCTACCTTTTGCGTTTCACTCATCAGTTTATTCCTTCCAAGCCATTTCAAAAGTCGTTTCTGTTTGTTCACTACCAGCCTGAATGATACTCAGTTGCGCAGCAACCTGTCCCGCTACGGATTGAAAAGCTTTTGTAGCCGGTGATTCAGTATCCTGGAAGGTGATGGGCATACCATTGTCGCCGCCATCCACAACACCGCTTAGGATGGGTGTTTCGCCAAGAAAAGGAATTTTGAATTTCTCAGCCATTGACTTCCCGCCGCCAGATTTAAAAATATTGTGTTTTTTGTCACAACCATCACAAATAAAATAGCTCATATTCTCTACAATGCCCAACATAGGCACCTTGACCGATTCAAACATTCGCACGGCTTTTTCAGCGTCAATCAGGCTCACTTGCTGTGGCGTGGTCACAACAACGGCTCCTGACAGAGGTGCTTTTTGAGTCAAAGTCAACTGCACGTCGCCCGTTCCTGGAGGTAGATCAATGATCAAATAATCCAGCTCACCCCATTCAACGTTTTGCAGAAATTGCTGGATGATACCACCGAGCATTGGTCCGCGTAACATCAAGGGTTGCCCTTCTTTCGATAAAAATGCGGCAGAGACAACCTTGATTCCATGTTTTTCATGCGGGTAAAATTTATTATCTTTCCCAGCTTTAGGGGGCGTGATAGGAATGCCCATCATCTGTGGAATACTGGGACCGTAAATATCTGCATCCATCAAACCCACTTTAGCACCGGACATTTGCAATGCCGCGGCAAGGTTCACACTGACGGTAGATTTGCCAACCCCACCCTTGCCACTGGCTACCGCAATGATATTTTTGACACCCGTCAAGATCGGCTGACTGTGCTGTGCCGCGCGTACTTCCGCAGTCATATTGACTTTGACCTCAGTGACACCTGGAATGGCTTTGACCTTGGTTTCACACTCGTTTCGCAATTGTTCTTTTACCGGACAGGCAGGTGTTGTCAGTTCAACGTCAAAGGCAACACTTCCACCTTCAACTTTCATATTTTTTACAAAGCCCAAACTGACTATATTTTTATGCAGATCGGGATCTTGTACTGTTTTTAGCGCGGCAATCACTTGCTCTTGAATATTTTGTTCAGACATCATTTTCTCCATAAAGTAACTGGTATGCCATAACCTTGAAGGCTATAGCAAATTGACTTTTTATATTTTGGTAGAGCGATTATTGGTTATTTAAAACCAAAGAACTTTCAAATATCTCATCCCAACTTGATCGGCACTGGAAGGAAATAAAAAAATAACTTCAGCAATATTTAGATGAAATTACACCATAAAAGGTTTAAAGGATCTAAAAAACTCTCGATCCCAGCCAAAATAATCGCAATAATTTTCTCTGATACAGGAATTTCCAAAAATCTTATTCACAATTGGCAGGATATTATTTTTTATTGCGTAAGGCCCCTGTATAACGTATATACTGTTTTTAGCAACACAATATACAGTCAATTTGTGATAAAAGGATGCTTCCACATTGTAGTTAAAGGGCAATTGATTCTACTTCGGCTCTCTGTTTAATAGAATCGAGACACCGCTTTGGCAAGCCGCATTTGAATTTTATTCCTTCTCAACTCATCCAGTTTTACTCAATCTCTATAAATTTAAAAAAATTTCATGGCTCAAGATAAATCAGTCGATTTGCAGGAAGAACTTGAAAGTCGTTTTCTCACCTATGCCCTTTCCACCATTGTATCTCGATCTCTACCTGATGTGAGAGATGGTCTGAAGCCCATCCACAGGCGCATCCTTTACGCAATTGATCAGATGGGAGTGGGGATAACCGCAAAGCATGTAAAATCTGCGAAAATCATTGGAGAGGTTTTGGGTAAATATCATCCACATGGTGACGCATCGACCTATGAATCCATGGTCAGAATGGCTCAAGATTTCGCGATGCGTTATCCACTGGTGGATGGCAAGGGAAACTTTGGTTCTGTCGATGGAGACCCCGCCGCGGCTTACCGTTACACAGAAGGCCGTCTGACAGCGATCACTTCCTTTTTTCTGGCAGACCTGAAGAAGAATACAGTAAATTTCAAACCCAATTATGACAATACCCTGAAAGAACCCGAAGTTCTGCCATCGCAAGTGCCTAATCTGCTTATCAACGGCTCTTCTGGAATCGCCGTCGGTATGGCTTGCAATTTCCCCAGTCACAATCTGAAAGAAGTCAATAATGCTCTGATAGCATTGATTGACGATTCTGAATTGTCGGTGGCTGATTTGATGCAATACATCAAGGGTCCCGATTTCCCCACGGGCGGCAGAATTTTAAGCGACAAAAAAGAACTCAGAAATGCTTACGAGCAAGGTCTTGGGGCCGTACGCGTGCGCGGTGAATGGACGGTGGAAACGCTTCCTCGTGGTAAAGAGCAACTGATTCTGAACTCCCTGCCCTACGGTGTTAATAAAGCCAAGCTCATAGAGAGAATCGCGGAGCTGATCATCACGAAAAAACTCCCACAACTCGTTGATGTGCGTGACGAAAGTGACGAAAACAACCGTGTGGTTTTAGAAATTAAAAGTGGTGCAGACCCTGAAAAAATTGCCAGGTACTTGTTAAAGCATACGGATCTGGAAATCAATATTCAGATGAATTTCAATTGTCTGACCCCCGGCGGCAAGCCCGAACGACTATCCCTGAAGGCAATATGCCAGCATTTCCTGGATTTTCGTAAAGAAGTCAATGTGCGCAGGCTCAAGTACGATTTGAGCCTGTTAGAAAAACGCCTGCATATACTCGTGGCTCTGGTAAAAATTTTCAACGATCTGGACACAGCATTGAGGCTGATACGAAGCTCCACATCACGCAAGGAAGCTCATGAAAAAGTCAAAATTGAATTTGAATTTGACGACGAGCAGACCTCAGCGATTCTGGAAATGCCTCTCTACCGCCTTGTATCACTGGAAATTGACAAAATATTGAAGGAGCAAAGGGAAAAAACTCTGGAAAAGAAGCGCATTGAGGACATCCTCAAATCCGATTTAAAAATTTGGGCGCAAGTAAAAGAAGAACTGAAAATTATCAATGAAAAATTTGGTGACAAAAGAAAGACCAAAATCAAATCGGAAGATAGCGTTGAATTCAATGCCGAAGATTTTATCGAGCAAGAAGAATCCCATTTTGTCATCAGTTCGAAAGGTTGGTTGCGAAAACTAAAAACAGTGGGAGACCCTGCGACCTTACGTTATAAAGAAAATGACAGTTTTGCTGAATCTGTCTCCGTCGATTCCAGAGACCTGCTGTCCTTTTTTACGAATCGCGGGATGGTTTACACTCAAAAAGCCTACCAGATCCCCTACTCCAGAGGTGGATTTGGAGAGCCTATTCAAAGTCTTTTTAAGTTTGCAGATGGTGAAAAAGTATTAAAAATGTATGCTTTCCCAGCCTCAACTGTTGATGACAGTGAGCAAGAGCCCTCTTCTTCCGGGCAGGGAGCATTGGATTTCGGAGAAATTTCGGCCAAAAAAGAATTTATGACCGCATCCACTCTGGGTTATGGCTTTCGTTTTGATTTCTCCAACCCCACAGAAACCACACGCGCAGGGAGGAAAATCGCCAATTTGAAATCGGATGCCACCTTGACAGGGATTTGCGAGGTTCAGGGCAGTCACGTTTTCCTTGCCTCACAAGCAGGCAAGGGACTGTGTATTTCTCTCGAAGATGTTCCTGTTTTGAGCGGACCGGGTGCGGGTGTCAAATTGATAAAAATGGTGAACTCTGAATTGGCAGGTTTTAAATGCGTCAACGAAAAGGAATCTGTTACCTTGATTTTTGAAAATGGTGAAGAAAAGAAAATCAAGCTCACTCAGGTTCCCGTTTACAGCCGTGGAAGTCAGGGTGTGATCATATCCAAAAGACAAAAGATCATCGGAGTAAAATAATTAATAAAAATGTCTAATTACGATTCTAAAGATATTCAAGTACTTGAAGGTTTGGAGCCGGTTCGTCGAAGACCTGGCATGTACATTGGTTCGACCACTTCAACGGGGCTCCATCATCTGATTTGGGAAATACTCGACAATTCTGTCGATGAGGCTTTGAATGGCTATTGCGATACGATTGAAGTCGATCTGCACAGTGACCATTCAGTCACCATCAAAGACAACGGGCGCGGTGTTCCTGTCAGCATGTTTAAAGATACTCGCAAGAGTGCCATGGAAATTTTGTTCACCACTCTGCACTCTGGTGGAAAGTTTGATGACGATGCGTACAAGGTTTCTGGCGGTCTGCATGGTGTCGGTATGGCGGTTGTATGCGCACTTTCAGAAACACTGACCGCAACTTCAAGGAGAGATGGTTTTGAGTGGACCCAATCTTTTTCCAAGGGGAAACCCACAACTTCTCTTGAAAAAGGAAAAATCTCTCGAAATTACGGCACCACTGTATTTTTCAAACCGGATCCAACGATTTTTCCGAAGATAGAATTCAATCCCAAGCAAATCCTTGAGCGCGTTTCATCCAAAGCTTTTTTAAACAAAGGATTGAAAATTGTATTCAAGGAAAACGGAAACACACACACCTTCCAATATCCAGAGGGCATCAAGGACTACATCCGAAGCTTGCTGGATGAAAAGCAAGTTCTTGCAGAAGAGCCTTTTTATATTGAAAGTGAGAGCGGCGCGATGCGATTGGAAACTGCCTTCATGTGGAGTTCCAAGACGGACAGTGTCATCTTGTCTTACGCCAACGCCATCCGCACTTCCGACGGAGGATCACACGAAATTGGATTTAAAAATGGAATCACCAAGGCATTGCGTGCGTATATAGAGCGCCGCAAACTCCTGCCCAAAGGGGTGAATGTAACCGGTGAAGATACTAAAGAAGGTTTAACGGCTATTGTGAGCGTCTATTTGCAAGGGGATGTTGAGTTCCAGGGGCAAACCAAAGGACGCTTGAACTCGGATATCACATCGCAAGTCGAATCAACCATCAAAAACTCTCTGGAGCAAACGCTCCACAGTCACCCTGCGCTGGCCGATACGATCTCAAATCGAATCATTTTATCCGCTCAGGCGCGCCTGGCATCCCGGCAAGCGAAAGATGCGGTGCACCGCAAAACCAATATCTCTCATCGCCTGAATCTGCCGGGTAAGCTTTCTGACTGTGCAACGGTAGATCGCGACTCTGCAGAGCTTTTCATCTGCGAAGGGGACTCTGCAGGAGGGTCCAGCAAACAGGCGCGTGACCGAAAAACACAGGCCATCCTCCCCATTCGAGGCAAAATTCTTAATGTGGAAACAGCAACGCTTTCTAAAGTTTTAGCGAATAGCGAAATCAAAAATATCATCTCTGCCGTTGGAGTCGGCATCGAACCTAAATTTGAATATGAAAAATTGCGCTACGGCAAAATCATCATCATGACCGATGCAGATGTTGACGGAGCGCACATTTGCTCATTGCTTTTGACCTTCTTTTTCCGTCACATGCCAAAACTCATCGAAAACGGACATCTCTTCATCGCCCAACCGCCTTTGTACCGAATTGACTCTGGAAAGAAGACATTTTATGCACTGGATGATGCTGAAAAAGACCGAATAGTGGAAAAAGAACTGAAAGGGGCTGAGCACGAGATTGGGCGATTCAAAGGCCTGGGAGAAATGCCGGCAAAGGATTTAAGGCAAACGACAATGGATAAAAAATCACGCTCCTTGATTCGCGTGAGCATTAATAATCTGGAAAGCACCGATCAGGCATTTATCGATTTGATGGGTAAAGACGCCCTGCCCCGCTTTAACTTCATAACAGAGAGGGCTTTGAGTGTGGACAATCTGGACATTTGATTCTGTTTTAAAATAAATTCCGATGGATTTACCGCACTCAAACTTTCATAAGTATCTGTTAACAGGCTACTTATAAAAATTCACCCTATTTTTCATGATAGATTTTTCTCAATCTCTGGCATGTAATTTTTAATGCTCCAAGCCTACTCTAATCAGCGTAAAATCAAAGTGTTTTGAGAAAAAAAATGAAGCGAAACTCTTGTTTTTTTTTCAGTTAAAGAGTAATCTGTAGAACAGCCATATAACCTAAGAGTTCTACTACGGGCAGTCCATGTCGCTATTTTCAAAAATTAAATCTACTTTGAAAGGTCGGCCTATCACAGAACAGGCCGAAGATGACACTCCTTTCACCTATTCCCTTGCCGAAACTTTAAAAGCGTTTGAGAGTACTGTAACTGAGAAATCGACTCCCAAGGCCACACCTGCCCCGTCAAACAACAACTACATTGAATTTCAGCTGGCACCACTGACCAATAAAATTCTTGCTACGCAATCCTTGAAAGAAATTATTTCAACGTTGACCGCTGATTTAAAGGATTTATTTGATTGTGAAATGGTCACTATCTTTGGTCTGGATAGAAAAAATCGGCAAATTTACTCTAGAAACTTCCAATGGAAGTTAAAGAATGAAATTCGACTCAATATTTCCATGAACAGTCTGGCTGGTTTTGTCGCCGCAACTGGAAAAATATTGAATGTTAAAAACGCAAACAACCCCCAGGAGTTGGAGGGGTATCACCCCGATTTGAGATTGGATAATACTTGGGACGGTGGCAAATCCAAATTCAAAACCAGCTCCGTTCTGGTAGTCCCCCTCTCACATAACAAACAATTGATGGGTGTTTTGGAATTAAGAAACAAAAAGTCTGATTCTGCTTTTACAACGATGGATGTTCGCATGGCTAAAGAAGTGAGTCTGACCTTGGGTCATGCATTGATGCGGGCTGAAGTTGAGGCCGTTGAGAATGAACTCAAAGCAGCAGCACATTCTATTCACTCAGCCAAATCTACCGATGAAATCTTTCTGGAATGTAAGGATTTGTTGCTTCAACTATTTTCAGCAAAGTTTTTAACTATTTATATGGTGGATTTTGATACAAATGAAATTTTCTCAAAATACAAAACAGGAGATTCCGTTAAAGAAATCAGGTTACCTATCTCTTGTGCAAGCATAGCCGGATTTGTAGCTGTTGAGCATCAATTGGTCAACATTGCAGACGTTTATGATGATGAACAATTAAAAAAAGTCCATCCCGATTTGGTTTTTGATAAGTCCTGGGATAGAAAATCAGGTGTCAGAACCCGTTCCATTTTAGCATCGCCCCTTATGTATGAGAACGAGCTCATGGGCGTCCTGCAAATTGCCAATAAACCAACATTCAATAAATACGATGAAAAAACCATCACCAGTATTTCTAATACCCTGGGTTTGGCTTTATTCAAGCAATTAAAAAAACAAGAAGC
Organism: Nitrospinae bacterium CG11_big_fil_rev_8_21_14_0_20_45_15; assembly: GCA_002787235.1. Taxonomy (GTDB): domain Bacteria; phylum Nitrospinota; class Nitrospinia; order Nitrospinales; family VA-1; genus Nitrohelix. Next base: position 513,000 of record PCWG01000042.1, on the reverse strand, counting down.
CAAACGCACTAAATATAGTTTTTTGGTGGATAATAATCTGCTCACACCGGATGAGCTCAAACAGGCAATTGCCACAGCACGCAATGAGAACAGGGATATTGAAGTTGTATTTCTGGATGATTTCAAACTCAAACGCTCGGATATTGGAAAGTCTTTGGAATTGTTCTACAAAATTCCCTACATGGGGTACCCCCCTGCCGTCAATATTCCTTTAAGTGAAGACGCCCGGCATTTTTACAAAAATAATTCGAGTGAATCAGAGTGGGCTCTGTTGGCACTGGGAACTGATTCTGCCAAGGTATTGCTTCCTGATCCTTCCGATCAAAAATTGATCGAACAAATCAAAGAACTTTTAGCCCGTGACACTCTCAAAATAAATGTCGGTCTCAGAGCCGATATCAATGATTATCACGCATATTATTCATTGACAGAGGAGGCTGAGCCTGAGCCCGCAATACAGATCGCACCTGTTGCTGATGAAGCGGAAGATGTTGCAGATGAAACTGAAGAGTTAGAAGAAACTCCAGTCAGCGGAAAAATTGGGGCATTGGACGACCTTTTAGAAGAAGAGGAAGATGCGACGGAAGTCGAACTGGATGTCGTACACGAAAAAAACACCTCCCCTCTCCCATTTTTCAATACCCGCTCAATTGCAGAAGCGATCGTTACCGAAATGTTGTTCGACGGTCACGAAAAGAATGCCAGCCATATCCATATCGAGCCTGCTTCAAAAAGTAGTCCCGCGTTGATCCGCTTCCGAATAGACGGAGTGTGTCGCGTCTATAAAGAACTGCAAGAGAAGAATCATGAAATCGTAGTTGCGTTTCTGAAGGAAATGTCTGCAAGCACGAAGCGTGCTGGAGATTCTGAAGGAACCCTTCGTCTCAACAGGCGAGATGAGGAAATTATTTACTCACTGCTAACCGTTCCAGTGGATGGTGGTAAGGAAGAAATCATCCTTCGGTCGCGATCCAACGTAAAACTCATTCCCTTAGAGCGAATGGGGCTTGCCAGTCGGCATCTCAATATCATCCAAAATAACATTTCAAAACCTCACGGCTTGATTGTTGTTGCTGGGCACGCAGGTGCAGGTAAAACGGTCACATTGCACTCTTTATTAGCTCAGATCAATGTCACCGAAAAGAAAATATTGACTGCGGAAACCTCAATAGAAATAGCCCAAAAAGGTTTACACCAGGTTATCTTGTCGAATGAGCCGGGGAAAAGGTTTGCCGATTTAGGCTCTGTTTTCATGCAAGCCGATCCCGATGTAATAATGGTTGGCGAAGTGAATGATCGGGCAACCTTTCAGGCGGCGTTAGAATCTGCTTCCCGAGGTTTTTTAACCATCATTGGAGTCCACGCAAATTCTGCATCTGCTGCTGTGGAACATCTTATGAGCTTCACCAGAGATTCCAGAAAGTTGGCAGACGCTTTAACTCTCGTCATCGCTCAGCAATTGGTGCGGACGCTTTGTAAAAACTGCAAAGAAGATTACCAGCCCAGTGAAGATGCTTTCAATTCGCTGGTTCAAGAATACGGTGAAAATGATTTTTCCAAACTGGGATTGGAATACGGCGCATTTCTGACTTTAAAAAAACCGATGGGTTGCCAAATGTGCAATGAATCTGGGTTTTCAGGCAGGGTTGCATTGCATGAAGTACTGGAAGTCAGTCCAAAGATAAAACGTTTGATTCGTTGCAAGAGTGATGTGGAAGAAATACGCAAACAAGCACAGAGGGATGGCATGACAACCATGAAACAAGATGCAATTATGAAAGTCCTCAAAGGGACTTGCGAGTTGAAACACGCCTTTTCGCATTTTCAAATTTAATTATACAACAACCCTTTTTAATTGAGAAAAAGGCCATCGATGGAATCTCAAGGAACAAGTGGTATTTCTGAACAAGCTCCACCCGCCGAAGTTGCTCAGAATCTGATTGAGAAAATACTCCAAGTCGCAACGGATTCCCAATCCATCGCAGAATTGATGAAGTTGTTGGGGAGTCAGTTGGGTTGCGAGAATATCATTCTGTATTCTGTCGACAGAGTCAAACGGCAATTGTACGTTCCGCCTGTATTTAAAGATATTTTGCCAGGCAGTTGCGTGGAAATATCTCCAAAAAGTTTGGTCGGCTATGTTGCTATTACGGGTAAACCTGCATTGTTGCCGGATTCTCATTCAAAAGAGTGCCTTGCTAAATTGCACCCACAACTGACACCAGGTTCTTCAGTTGAGTCCAGCCTCAAGAATCCTTCTGTATCCCTGTTTGCAACGCCATTACCCTATAACAAAAAGCTTGTGGGTATTTTGGAATTGGTGTCTGTTGACCAAGCCAATCCGCTAGGGGAGCGGGAGATAAAAATTGCCCGAGATATCGCTCCTGCCTTGGGACAAACTCTTTCGCGTTTGAGTGAAATCAAAGCCGAAGAGGTGTCATCGGATGCAATTGCAAAGGCAGAAAAGCTTCATCAGATTTCACAGGCAATCCATTCCGCCAAGCATGTGGATGACATCCTCATCGAATTGAAAGATTCGATTTTAGAACTTTTTGGAGCCTCGGTCATTACCATTTACGCCGTCGATTCCTCCAATAATGAAATCTATTCAAAGGTAAAATCTGGAGATCGTGTCGATAAAATTCGCGTGCCTATTTCGCCCGTGAGTATTGCCGGTTGGGTCGCCATGACACAAAACAGTGTCAACATATCTGATGTATACAACACGGAAGAACTGAAAAAATACCATGCAGACCTGGTTTTTGACAACTCATGGGATAAAAAAACCGGTTTCAGAACCCAGACAATGTTGGGTTATCCCCTTGTCAAGTCCGGAGAGTTGATGGGCGTTCTCCAATTGATAAACAAAAATAATGGGGAAGTATTCACAGAAGAAGATGAAAAAAATGCCAACTTCATAGCCGAAACTCTTGCCCTGGCCTTTCACAATCAAAGTAAGTATGTCGCACAAAAACCAACCAAGTTCAGCTATTTGCTCAATAATGGAATCATCACGGATGTCGAGTTAAAAGAAGCAACAGCAAAGGCCAGAAAAGACCAACTTGATATTGAAACTATTTTATTGAGGGACCTTAAATTAAAAAGAACGGATATTGGCAAATCGCTCGAAACTTTTTACAATGTTCCCTATGTCCCCTATAGCGACACCATGGTTTTGCCAGGCGATGTCTTGACGGGTCTGAACAAAAATTTCCTTATTAAGAATTTCTGGATTCCTCTGCAAAGTGAAGGAAGTAAAATTTCTATCCTGATCAACAATCCGATCGATCAAGAGACTATTGGAAATATAAAATTAATTTTCCCCAAAAAGGAGATTCAATTCAAGGTCGGTTTGAAGGCTGATATCATCGACTTCTTCAATGCCAATCTGGGTGCTGATGACAGCCCTGCTCCACAGGAAATTGAAGGGATGTCATCTCTTCTGAATTCTCTAAAAGACGAAAAAGAAGAAGCGGCCGACGTTTCCAGTGATGATTCAGACGATGCCAATATGATCAGTGAGACCGACAGCACTATCGTGCGTCTGGTCAATAAAATCTTGATTGACGCTTACGAGAGAGGCGTTTCAGACATTCATATTGAACCGGGAATTGGGAAAGAATCCATTCGAGTTCGTTACCGAAAAGATGGTACCTGTGTTGTTTACGAAGAGATTCCCTATTTGTATAAAAATGCCGTTCTCTCGCGAATAAAAATTATGTCCAAACTGGACATCGCTGAACGACGATTGCCACAAGATGGCAAGATACGTATGAAATACGGTAGCAAGGAAATCGAATACCGCGTCGCCACTTGTCCTACTGTGGGTGGTAATGAAGACGCTGTTTTGCGAATTTTAGCCGCAAGCAAACCGATTCCATTAGACAAGATGAATTTCAGCAAGCAAAACTACGATACCCTTGTCGATAAAATCGTCAAACCTTACGGTCTGGTATTGGTGGTGGGCCCCACAGGATCTGGTAAAACGACAACCCTTCACTCAGCTTTAGGGCATATCAACAAACCGGAAACAAAAATATGGACAGCTGAAGACCCGGTGGAAATCACCCAAAAGGGACTTCGTCAAGTGCAGATGCTCAACAAAATCGGATTGGATTTTGCGCGTGCAATGAAATCCTTCCTACGTGGCGATCCTGATGTCATTATGGTGGGTGAAATGCGCGATGCTGAAACCTGCGCCATCGGTTTGGAAGCATCTTTGACGGGTCATCTCGTGTTCAGTACCCTGCACACCAACTCGGCACCTGAAACCATCACTCGTCTTTTGGATATGGGTATGAATCCATTGAACTTTGCCGATGCTCTGCTCTTGATCGTTGCGCAAAGATTGGTTCGCACCTTGTGCAAAGCCTGTAAGGAAGACTATCATCCGACCAGAGAAGAATACGATCTGCTTGTTAAGGAATATGGCGCAGGGGACTTTTCCAAACTGGGATATGAGTACACTGATGATCTCATGTTAAAAAAACCGGTAGGCTGTGAAAAGTGTGGTGGCACTGGCTATGCCGGTCGAACCGGTTTGCACGAACTACTTACAGGCACCGATGATATGAAACGCAAAATCATGTTGAGGGAAACCGTGGAACACCTCAGAGCCCAGGCGATCGAAGATGGAATGACGACATTGAAACAGGATGGAATATACAAAATATTCCATGGAGACTGTGACTTAAAACAAGTGCTCGCCGTTTGTATCGTATAAAGGATCGATTTTTTCCAGCGGAGATTTTACAGCGATTGTTTTTACACTATTGCGAAAAATGGGCAGACATCCATTGATCCATACTGAGCAGTGCTTTCTGCATGATTTGCTCGTTCCGCAATTGTTTATTGCGTGTTTTCATAGAACTAGCCGGGAACAGACCGTAATTGATATTCATCGGTTGATAAGCCCCACCAATTCTCCCACCCGCAACATAATTTATCAGTGAACCCAATGCCGTGTCGAGCGGTGGTGGTGAGTAGGATTCTCCACAAAGACGTTTGACCGCGCTGATACCCGCAAGGGCACCCATTGCAGTCGACTCAACATAGCCCTCTACCCCGATGATTTGACCTGCAAAATAAATTCCTGGATTCGATTTCAATTCCAGTTGCGAAGTCAATAATGTGGGGGCGTTGATAAACGTATTCCTGTGAATCGCCCCAAGTCTGAAAAATTCGGCATTTTCCAGTCCAGGAATCATACGAAACACACGCTTCTGCTCTGGATAGGTCAACTTCGTCTGGAAACCCACAATATTAAAAGCCGTGCCCTCTTTATTTTCATGCCGCAATTGCACAACAGCGTGAAAAACTTTTCCTGTTTTCGGACAAGGAAGTCCTACCGGTTTCATCGGCCCAAAAGCCAGAGTCTTTTCACCCCGAAGTGCCAACTCTTCTACTGGCATACAGCCTTCAAAGTAAATAGGTTTTTCAAAAGACTGCAAAGGAACTTTTTTTGCCAGACAAAGCTCGCGTACCAAAGCCGTGTATTCTTCTTTATTCAGTGGGCAATTCAAATAGTCGGCATCGCCCTTGTCGTAGCGGGAAGCAAAAAATGCTTTGTCGTAGTCAATAGACTGAGCATCAATAATGGGGGAAAGCGCATCGTAAAAATACAGGTAGTTTTGTCCGATCAGTCGGGAAATGCTTTCTGATAAATTCTTGGAAGTGAGCGGCCCCGTCGCAAGAATGACGGGGCCTTCGTCTGGAATTTCGGTGACCTCTTCGCGCTTGAATGTGATATTGGGGTGAGTTGACAAACGTTTTGTGATGGTAGATGAAAACAAATCTCTATCCACAGCCAGTGCCGATCCGGCAGGAACAGCATGCTCATCCGCACTGGCAATGACCAAAGAATTGAGCCGACGCAACTCTTCTTTTAGAAGGAAGGGGGCCGAGTGCGCCTGATTGCCTCCAAGGGAGTTGCTGCAAACCAGTTCAGCGCATTGATCGGTTTTATGAACCTGGGTGGGCTGGACAGGGCGCATCTCATATAAAACAACCTTGACTCCGCGTTCAGCAGCCTGCCACGCCGCCTCAGAGCCAGCCAGGCCGGAGCCGATAACTGTCAGATAGTTTTTCATTAGAGCTATGCCGTCGCAGTTTCAGCGTCAGGATCAGCACTTCTCTTATAACCACATTTGGAACATAGAATGGAGGCTCCTTCGTCCTTTTTCCATTTCTCAACAAGAAAAGGATGCTGGCACTCCGGGCAAGGCTCTGCAACAGGTTTGTCCCATGAGGTGAATTTGCAGTTGGGATATTCACTACAACCGTAAAAATTCCTGCCTTTTTTGGATCGGCGCGCAGAAATATAACCTTTACATTCTTCTTCTGGACATAAAATACCCAAACTGATGGGTTTGGTAAATTTACATTCGGGATAGGTGGAACAGGCTAAGAACTTCCCAAAACGCCCCATTTTAACCACTAAAGACGAATGACATTTGTCACATTCACCCTCGGCCACTTCGGGTTCGGCTTCCTCTTTTCCCGCTCCGATTTCCTTGGCATTTTTACATTCAGGATAAGCCGAGCAAGCTTGAAACTTTCCAAACCTACCCCACTTGATGATCATTGGCTTGCCGCATTTATCGCAATCTTCGCCCGTTTCCTCAATCTCTTTTTTCAAATCCTTCATTTTCTTTTCTGCTTCTTCGAGGTTGGATTTGAAGGGGATATAAAATTCTTTCAATGCCACCCCCCATTCCATATCACCCGATTCAATCAGATCGAGCTGGTCTTCCATTTTGGCGGTGAATTCAGCACTGACAATATCTGGAAAATTTTCAACCAGCATGTCAGAAACCAGTGTCCCTAATTCTGAGGGCTGCAGGCGACGATCTTCGGTCTGCACATAATCGCGGTCTTTAATAACGCTGATGATGGATGCAAACGTACTCGGTCGACCCACTCCTTTTTCTTCAAGCTCTTTGACCAGCATGGCTTCAGAAAATCTTGGCGGAGGTTGGGTAAAGTGCTGTTCAGGGACTGTTTTCAAAACTTTCAGCGATTGACCTTTTTCCAGATTGGGTAAAATACGGTCGGTATTGCTATCGGCCTTTTGATTGTCATCACTTTCCACATAGACTTTTGTAAAGCCTTGAAATTTAACGATCGATCCATTGCTACGGAACAAGTACTCTTTCGCCCGGATGTCGAATTGGGTGGTGTCCATGATAGCTGGAGACATTTGGCTGGAAACAAATCGCAACCAGATCAACTCATACAATCGGAACAAGTCATTTTCCAACTGATCCTTTATCGATTTGGGATCCATGAAAACATCAGTGGGTCGGATGGCTTCATGAGCATCCTGTGCCGATTTCTTGGTTTTGAACTGATTGGGCGTTGCGGGTAAAAAATCTTTATCAAAACGCTCTTGAATATAAGAACGTACCGTGGCCAGAGCTTCGTCTGCAACGCGTGTGGAATCTGTACGCATGTAGGTGATCAAACCGACTGTTCCTCTGCCCGCCAAAGATTGGCCTTCGTACAATCGCTGGGCCAGCATCATTGTCTTTTTGGGTGAGAAATTGAGTTTTCTTGAAGCTTCCTGCTGAAGACTACTGGTAATAAAGGGGGCGGTCGGATTGCGTTTGCGTTCCTTTTTCACAACATTTTCAAGTATGAAAGATTGTCCTTCAATTCCCTTTAAAACTTTATCCGTTTCTTCCTTATTATGTAGCTCCGCTTTTTCATCATTGATCTTGAATAATTTGGCAGGAAATGGAGGGGGCTCGTTGCCTTCCACATCCAGTACAATGGTCCAATACTCCTGAGGATTGAAAGCCAGAATCTCTTTTTCCCTTTCGCAAACCAGCCTCAGGGCAACCGATTGAACTCTACCGGCACTCAAACCACGACGCACTTTGCGCCAAAGAATGGGACTGATTTGATAACCCACCAAACGATCCAAAATACGTCTGGCCTGTTGTGCATTGACACGGTTTTCATTCAGTTCGGTAGGATTTTTGATCGCTTCGGTCACCGCTTTTTTAGTTATTTCATTGAATAATACGCGGTAAACCTTACCCTTGTTGTATTTCCCGATTTCATTGCCCACATGAAAAGCAATGGCTTCCCCTTCTCTATCAGGATCGGGAGCAAGGTATATATCTTGAGCCTTTTTCGCGGCGGCTTTTAATTCGCTTAAAATCTTCCCCTTCCCTCTTATAGTGATGTACTCAGGCGCGAATCCATTCTCTATATCAACACCCAGTTTTTTCTTGGGAAGGTCTTTGAGGTGACCCACTGAGGCTTTTACTATGAAATTCTTACCCAGAATTTTATTCAGTGTTTTAACCTTGGTGGGGGACTCTACGATTACAAGGGATTTAAGCGTTTTAGCCATGAACTCTTTCTCTCAATAATTATTAACAATCCCGGTCTGCTTATGAGACTGTGTGAATTTCTACGTATTTTATGGAATGGTCTAAATTGTGGAGATAAACTTATTCCCTTCTACCTGGCGGACCAAACCCTTCAATTCAAGTTGCAGTAGTGTAGCGGAAACTTGCGCTGGTGACAATCCACTGATTTCAATCATTTGATCTATATGACATTCTTCCAGTTGAATCAAGGAAATTATGTTTTGCTCCTTTTCACTCAATTGAAGAGTGTCCGTACTTTTTTCTCTTGAGGCATTCTCAATGAGACTGGATTGCACCTCAAAAGGCAGTTCTTCCAAAATAGATAAAGGCTCGGTTACCAGCTTTGCACCCGACTGAATCAAACGATTCGGGCCTTTGCTGTTGGGTGAAGTGATGGGACCGGGAGTGGCAAAAACTTCCCTCCCCTGCTCCAGTGCAAATTGCGCTGTGATCAAGGCACCGCTTTTTTCTCCTGCCTCAACAACAAGAACACCATAAGACATTCCGCTTATGATTCTATTGCGAGCTGGAAAATTATTGCGCTCGGGTCCCATGGTCATGGGAAATTCAGAAATAATACTTCCCCTCTCGATGATTTGTTCTTTTAAACCGGCATTTTCAGGGGGATAGGTTTGAGCCAAACCGCAACCAAAAACAGCGATTGTGGTTCCACCATTGGCTTTTAAAGCGGTCCGATGTGCAAACGTATCGATACCCCTGGCGAGACCGCTGATAATGGTGACCCCCTTCTCAGCTAGAGGCAGGCACAAATCTTCAACCACGCGGCGACCGTAACTCGTCGGCTTGCGTGTCCCCACGACAGCCAAAGGAATACTCGCCGACCTCAAATCTTTGCCTTTGCAGTAAACTACGGGAGGAGGATCGAAAATAGACTTCAGTAAGGGTGGGTATTCCTCACAATTTAGAGTGATGATTCTGGCACCAAATTTATCAACAAGGCGTAATTCCCTTTCCGTTTTTTCAGCAACTTGAAAATTAAGAATTTCCTGTGCAGTCTTTTCCCCAATTCCTTCCACAGTCATCAACTGTGACTTGTTCGCCTTAAATATAGCTTCAGGGGAACCCAGAGCCTTGACCAATCTATGGAACAGGGTTTTACCTACCCCAAGCACCATATTTAGTCCAATCCAGTATTGCCTGGAGTCCATTCCCGTTACCTTTTCAGTTCTCTCTTTGCAATCAGCTCATTGAACAGGCTGAACTTTAGACTGAATCAATTCCATGTTGATGACAGACTTGTTAAAATCGTAGACCGCCTGATAATAACCCCTCAAAACCCGAGTGTAAATGATTAAGGCTTCAAACAGGTCGCTCGGATTCCCTATCCCAAAATCATAATTGGCTACTTCGGTTACCAACAACGTTCGAGTAATTTTTCGTGACGATTGAGCCAGTTTAAAAACATTTTCAGCTTTTTTTATTTTTACAAGCTGTTTCTTAAATTCAAGCCGATCAGCAAAATTCAACAAGGCATCATCAAAAGTTTCAGGATCGTATTCAAGCACGATCATTTTATCTTCATCAAGGGGACAATTTACAATAAACTCAATGCCCAGTAAATGACCCAGTGAAAGCTTTGCTATATCAATCTCCGCAGTCAATTCATAAATATCGTTGAGCGTTCCCGCCAAGCCAAGCTTCAATTTGGTGATATCGGATTGCGAGACCCCTTCTTCTCCGCGGTCGTATTTTTGTTCGGCCTTTTCAGTAGACGTTTCAAAATGATCGCGAACTTCTTTAGAAATTTTCAACTGCTCTGTCTTACTCTGGATTTGAAAGTAAAAATCCTTCGCCGCAAAATAAGATTCTACCTTGTCAGGAATCGAAGGATTTGTATCTATCATGCCACGAAATTCTTTTATTCCCGGAATAAAGGGGAAAACAGAATCCGTCTCTGCTTTTGCTTCTACCAACAAAATAAATATTGAAAGCAAAATGGAAACAAAAAAGGACGGCAATACTTTTTTAAAGAGAATATTCATGCTGGTTGTGATCGCAATGTATTTGAAGACAGACACAGGAGGATTTTGAAATGGATTTTTTTTCAAAATATCTTAGCGCAATAAAAAAGGGCGCTGAACAGTCCAAAAAGAGACCTTGATGGCAACCAAGACGATTCTTCTTGTGGGTTTGCCGGCAAAGGCAAGCGTTCAACGCCCTTAGATGGGTACGACGGTATCATAGGGGTCAAACCTCTGTCAATAAAATTTTAGCTTAAAAATGCCACCAAATAGTAAAAATTAAATTAAATTAATCCTTTAATTATAATTACTTGAACACATTAAGTTAAAAATTAACTAGAACTACTTTGATTGATTTAAACTGACTTTCAAGTGTCTGCCTTCAATGCGTTTGCAACGGCGGTGTTCAAATGATTTCAAAGGGGACAGGAACAAAGGTTACGATAAAAATAAACAAACAGCACTTCCCCAAAAATTTGTGTTCTCTTTTCAGATAGTCATTTTCATCTAACAATGGAGCCGGCTTGAATCCTATAAGGGCGATCAAAACGGCCCAAAACCACCAGCCCTGCCAAAGGATTCCTAATGGAAAGAGTAATAAAAAAAACACACGGGAAATCATTTTGTATTTCCCCTTGAGCAGAGCGTAAACAACGTGACCTCCATCCAATTGTCCGACGGGGATCAGATTCAATGCGGTTATGAACATTCCTATCCAACCTGCAAAGGCGATGGAATGAAGTTGAATGTCTACATCGGTTGAAAGTGGAGTGACGCCTAGAATCAGTTTAGAAAGTGCGGAAAGTATGAGTGATGAACCAAATGATACCCCTTGTATGGCATTGGATGGGCTGACTTCGGACAAAAACAAACCCACACTCAATGCGATAAAAGAAGCAATAAAACCTGCGATTGGTCCCGAAGCTCCAATCTCCATCAACACTCCCCTATTGGGAATGGGATCTTTGATGATAATGAAGGCACCAAAAGTTCCGGCAATGAAAAAAGGGGGTGCTGGAATGAAATATGGCAAGGATACAGACACGTGATTTCTCCTTGCGGCCCAGTAATGACCAAATTCATGAATCCCTAAAATGAATACCAGACTCAACGCAAACAAAAACCCACCGGCCAGATAGGTCGTTCCAAGAGTCAGTAACACCAGTATGGAAAAAACCAACCATTGTCGAGGTGTTGGGGCTTTTAAAGCCGGATAAAACCGCCTCTTCAATAATGGGTGCCCAAACTCCGCCCTGTCCTCCTCATAATCTGAACTCATAAAGGCAAATGAGTGAATGCTTTGCTACTGTTTTCTCCTGAATATTCTTTAACGGTTTGCCCCTCCCCTCGCAATTGATACTTGTAGATGACCAGTCCTTCCAGCCCTACAGGTCCACGCGCATGTGTTTTGTTGGTGCTGATGCCCACCTCTGCACCCAATCCGTAGCGAAAGCCATCCGCAAAGCGTGTCGATGCGTTCCACATCACACTGGAAGAATCCACTTTCTCCAGAAATTCTTCCGCCAGCTCACTATTTTCTGTGAGGATCACTTCGCTGTGACCCGACCCGTGTTCGTTGATAAAGCCGATCGCTGACTCCAGATCATCCACTATCTTTATAGCCAGCTTCAGGCCGGTATACTCGGTGTCCCATTCGATGGGATCCGCCAAATGAATCAGGGAACTTTGAAGCACACTGCGCTCGCACCCTACAAGTTGTACCCCTTCGTCATTCAGCTTTTGCGCGAGCTCAGGCAAAACCTTTGGCGCAATATTGACATGAATGAGCAGGTTTTCGATCGCATTGCAGGCGGCGGGATATTGCAACTTGGAGTCCAGCACGACGGCGATCGCTTTTTGCAAATCAGCCTCTTCATCTATATACGCATGACAGATGCCCTCGGAGTGACCGAGGACAGGAATTTGAGTGTTTTTCTGAATATAACGTACAAAATCATTGCTTCCACGAGGAATGATTAGATCAATCGAATCTTCTTCCCGCAACATTTCCGCAACTTCCGCTCGTGTCTCAATCAGTTGGACCGCATCCACAAGGTCTGCAAAGACACTGGCAATGGCTTCCCGCAAAAGAGAACCCAAAACTCTATTTGAATTTTGCGCTTCTCTGCCGCCTTTTAAAATAACCGCATTCCCCGACTTGAAACACAAAGAAGCTATTTGTGGGACAGCATCAGGACGCGATTCAAATATAGCACCGATCACGCCGATGGGGCATGAAATCCGTGTCAGGATGAGTCCTTTATCAAGTTCTGTTGTTTTTTCCCGAACACCAACGGGATTGGGCAAGCAGGCCACACTCCGTATGCCTTGTGCCATTCCTTGAACTTTACCGGGATTTAATGTCAAACGTGAAATGAGGGGACGATCAATTTTTTCCTGTTCTGCCCATTCCAGATCCTGTTTGTTTGCAGATAAAATAGCCTCTGAATTTGCTGAAATGGCCTCAGCCATCGCCAACAAAACACGATCTTTCTCTTGTGCAGTCAGACGTGACAGTTGAAATGCCACTTTCCGGGATCGTTTAGCGATTTCTGTGACAGATAATGAATTCATGATTCGTTCTGAAAAAAGTTAATTTGAAGAAGGTGAATCAGTTCCTGGGGCAAGTTGGATAGAAACAGCTCATAATTGCCAGAGAACAGCATCCTGTTCTGTATTCGACGGACAGAATAAGCAAAAAACCATTGTGGCAAAAGCGAAAAAATAAATGTGGCAGGCCACCCGAAAAACGGACAAGCTCGTTCTCCAGTTGTAAAGGAACAACAACCTTATTCTATCAGGTTACTCTCAAAGTTTTCAATTTTGAAAATGAAGGGGAATTGACAAGTGCTTTAACACCTGCGTCACCGATCGTTGTATCGTAGAACATCAGGGTTTCAATATTGGTCAGCGTTTTGGTGTTTGCCAATGCTTCAGCCGCCGCAAAAGAAACGTAATTTCTTGCGAGATTCAAATGTCTTACTTTTTTCAATACCTTGGATTTGGCAAGTGCCTTGATGCCTTCATTGGTAACACCGGTGCGGTAAAAATTCAGTTTGCGAAGATTCCCGAATCCTGCGTTTTTCGCCAGATATTCAAGGGCGCGGTCACCGACGTGGTTCTCTTGCATGACCAAAATCTGAAGTTTGGTAAAAAGAGCAGACTCCGCAATGGCCTCGCCTCCGCTTGCTGTGATATTGTTGAACCGCAAATCCAATAAAGACAGATTCGGCGCGAAAACGGCTTCTGCCAAGGCAGTCGCACCCCGATCAGAAATATTATTATCCCCTATGTACAAGCGACGAAGCTCTACCAGATAAGGACATTCCGCAATCATCTTTGCACTTTTGTGCGTCAAATTATTACGCGTCACATCAAGATTTTCTACCCCTTGCAGGCGTTTGCAATGAACCAAAGCTTCTATACCTTCATCGCCGAAAAACTTTCCCTTCAAATCGACCGTTTCGTCATCCTCTTCAAGGGATTCTTTAACCAGACGATCAAGGTATTCTATTTTGGATTCGCTTACCATATAAGTGTTTGCATGTTTAAGAATGGGGGAAAGGATTCTACTTCAATTTGCGATCTCATTTGCTGATGAGATTCACAGCGCATCGAAAACCGATATCATTCAATCCTCTGGAAAAAGGGTGGCTTCGGTCTCGCCAACCTGTTCTCATCGCATTGACACTATCCGACCAGGCACCGCCTCGCCGGACCTTCATCGTACCGCGACTCAGTCCTTTGGGATTATACAATACTTCTGGAGGAATATTGTGGATTGAAAACCAATCGGCAACCCATTCCCACATATTACCCGCCATGTCGTACAAACCATACTTGTTTGGAGGATAACTGCCCACAGAACTGGTATTGTCTCTAAGCTTCAAACCTCCCCGAGCTTGATCTTTGGTCGGATCAAATTCATCTCCCCAGGGAAATTCGCAACCGTTTGCGGCACCAGCGGCCTTTTCCCATTGCGCCTCAGTGGGTAACGACTTTCCAATGAGGTAACAATAGTCAGCGGCTTCGTACCAGCTGACCTTGGAAACGGGACAATTTTCGCATTTTGAAAACGGACTGCGCCGCTCACTGTGCTCCACCACAATTTTTTCGTATTGCTCATTCGTCACTTCATAGCGGTCGATCAAAAAATCACTCACATAAACTTCATGCTCCTGGAAACCGTGCTCAGGACCAAACTTACTGCATCCCATGGTGAACTTACCCGCTGGGATGAGGACCATTCCGTTTGTGATTTCCGGTACAGTCTCCGTCTGAGCCATTACCTGAGAGGAACTCATTCCAAAGAAAATAACACCAGTAATGATTAGAAATATACCAAAAGAGGAAAGACAGATTGGAAAGGAAGAAACCGGCCTGAAAAATATTGTACGATAAGAAAATTCTATGAAGTAAACAATCGATCGGATCATCGAATCACCCACCCCTCCTGATAGATATTTACCAAGCATTGTGGGCATAATGTGATACTTTTAGAGGAAATCCGATTTTAAAGTTTCCATGATGGCCAGTGTCGCATTGGAACGGTTGAGCGTGTAAAAATGAATACCCGGAGCACCGCCATCCAGCAAGTTGCGGCACTGCTGAGCCGCATGGTCGATGCCAATTTGTTTAACCGCCTCGGTATCGTCCTTGACCGCTTCCATTTTATTCATCAAATCCACAGGAATTTCCGCCTGACACATCTGAGTGAAACGTATCGTCTGCTTCAAATTCAAAATCGGCATGATGCCGGGAATGACAGGCACCGTGATCCCCGCCGCACGAACCCGGGTCACAAAATCAAAATAATGATCGTTGTTAAAAAATAATTGAGTGATGATGAAATCGGCCCCTGCCGACACTTTCCTTTTCAGGTTTTCAATGTCCGAAACCGGGTTACTCGACTCAGGATGCACTTCAGGATATCCCGCAACCCCCAGGCAAAAAGAATAATTGTGTTTGATGAACTCTGTCAACTCATTTGCGTATTTGAAGCCATTTTCATGCGCAACAAAATGTTCCTGCCCTTGTGGCGGATCACCGCGCAAGGCCAAGACATTCTCGATGCCCTTGGCTTCCAGCTCTTTCAGAACCTCGCCGATTTCGTCCCGGGAATGTCCGACACAGGTCAAATGCGCCATCGCCTCAATGCCCACATCATTTTTGATGCGACCGACGAGATCAATGGTCTTGTGCCGGGAGCTTCCGCCCGCACCATAAGTGACCGAAACAAAGGCCGGGGCCAAAGGTTTGAGACTTTCAATGGTTTGAAACAGCGATTCAAAGCCGGCAGAATCCTTCGGGGGAAAAAATTCAAAGGAAAAAACAGGTCGCTTGGTATTCAGGATTTCTTTGATCTTCATGCTTGGAATAATAACAGGTAAGAACAAGTTTTACAATGTTTTACAAACATTTTCAGGCAAATATTCCGTAGAAAACACTCTACAATAACAGCATTCACTTCACCTCCGGAACCCCGTACGTCATAGCTAACTGCTGTATGAGGTCCTCTGCTCGTCATTGCGAACCGCTGAAAGCGGTGTGGCAATCCATTTTCATAGTACAAACCATAATCATTGTCGAACAAATCGTCCTAAAGTAAGGTATACAAATATTATTGGAACCTGTCAGATAGAGAAAGCATAAAATAATCATAGCCAATCCAGAGCATTTAAAGAAACTAGAAGAAAGTGTTGACAACTGGAATGCATGGCGGAAAGCCCATCCAGAAATCACGCCAGACCTTATTCAGGCAAACATATTTGATACAGACCTTTTTGAGGCAAACCTCAGTGATGCAGACCTGAATGCGACCAATATGCTTAGAGCAAATTTGGAGGGTGCGACTCTCACCGGTGCCTGTCTTTGGGAGACGCAACGATCGTATTGGAATATAAAAAACATCATTTGCGAAAACGTCTACTGGTCTAAGAATGGAAGTGAGTTAAAAGGCTTTAGTGAATACGGACCCGGAGAATTCGAAAAGGCCTACGCGCAAAATCCGCAAATCGAGCTGGATTATCAGGAAGGTATTTCTCAAATCGAAATGGCCTTTCTTCCTCACCTGATCGAAAAGATTCAAAACGAACATGCGGGTGTGGAAATCAGCATCCGCACCATAGAAAATGTAGGTGGCCGGGCCAAGGTCCGCATCTCCGTGGTGGACAAAAAAGATGGTCCGGCAGAAGAATTTAATGCTGAGCTGGAAACGATCACTTCAGAGTTTAAACGCGACCAAAAACTGATCACAGAGCAATTGAAAAGCAAATCGCTTGCTCTGAATGTGGTGGAGCAACACAACACAAATCTGCTCAAACAAGTGGAGGGTCTCAAAGCCTACATTCACTCTATGGAACATCCAGAGCATAAGGAAACAAAAGCACTCACCGTTTTGTTTCTCGATCTCAAGGGCTTTTCCAAGTTATCGGGAGATGAACAGCTATCAGCTATGAAAAGCACTAGGCATTATGCAGAAGGGTTATTGTGTGAAGTTGCCGACGAACCGAATATGGGAAAACATGCCAATACCTGGGGCGATGCTATTTTTGTTGGATTTGAAAACCCGAACTCGGGCATTGAATTTGCTCTTAGTTTGATTGAAATCCTCAGAACTCGAAAAATTGTAGCGCGGATAGGTATGGGATTTGGGGAACTTTCTATCGTCTATAACGCAACTCTAAAGAAAATGGCACCGGAAGGACCTGCCCTGAGTGAAGGGGCGCGTCTGGAACCTCTGGCCGAACCGGGGCAATTATTGATTTCCGCGACCTTGCGTGGAAAGAATCTCGATGAAACGCGGTTTGTCTTCACACAAGAAGAAAAACCATTGAAGAAAGACGTCGGGGAATTGAAAGCGGGAGAGGTTTTGAAATGTTATTCCGTTATAAGGAAACTACCAGAATTAACCTGAAAATTCTTTAGTTGGAGAAACTGCGATTGTGCTGTTTCCAATCAAATGATCTTTAGTAAATCTCGAATCGTTTCAGGTAGGATAAGAACTGCACGACATCGACCAGCTCGACAGGTTCTTCTTCGATTGCTTTTAACGCTTCGGGAGCAAAATAGCCTGTCGTGATGAGGATGCCACGGCTGGCTCCCTCGCCTTTCACAGTCTCAAGGAAGCCTTTTACTTTAAAAGCATCGACGGTATTTTGCAGAGGATTGATGATACAGAGAGCAAGGTAAATACCGCCAACAACGGGCGTTTCGTCTCTCATATCAATTTCAAGTTCGGAGTCGTTGGCCCAGACGGAATGTTTGTACTCCAAATTGAATTTCTCTAGAAATTCAATGCATTTGGATTTGAACTCCTCGGGGTCGTCCAAATAAACAGGACGATCTTCGGGACGGTCAAATTTAATTTTCTCTTGCTGTTGAGGGGGGGAAACGGTTTTCAGAAAAAAAATGAGTACGATTCCGATCGCAAAGCCAGCGAATGCCAGTATAAATACGCCCACTTACTTGATCATTTCATCCCAGATTTTTTCTTTTTTGCCTTCTTTGATCAACTTGTCATGTGCAATCATTTGTTTGATTGCAATCCAGGTAACAAAGCCTACAAACAAGAGCATCGTACCAATCGGGATATTGTCAGGTTTGGTAGCAATCAACAAAAAATTTTCGAGTCCTGAATTTTCCATATCATTTCGCCTTATTTAATAAGTCGGTAAGGTGTTTATTATACACTGATTAAAGATTTAAGCAATAAGTACACAGTGCCCCCCTTTTGAGAGGGCCACTGATATTTTTTTTGGAACGTGCTTACTCTTCCTCTTCTTCCTCTTCGTCAGCATCACTGGAAGTATCCGCAAGATTCAAAGTGTTATCAACATCCGCGGTGTTTATTGAAACAATGTAATCTCGAATCGCACCCGCCTGCTGATCCACTGTTCCAAGTTTTTTCAGTTCAGGAAACTTGGTTTTAACAACCAGCTTACCATCCTTCTTATCCCAATGATTAGGCATTTTGGTCCAGGGAATCAATTCTCTGGTGTTTTCTAGCCACTTTGGAATCCAGTCTTGTTTGAGTCGTGCGCCAGCAATTGAGAAGTCAATTCCCTTTGCGCCATCGTCATGACACTTTCCACAATCCATGTAGTTGACAGCCTTGACACCATTCTCAATAGCTTCTTTCGGCTTGGAACGATGGATATCGGATTCATACTTTATAGACTCGGGCGACAATGCTTCAAAATATGCCGTTAAATCTCTAACCTCTTCATCAGTAAAGAAGAAGGTGGGCATTTTCACTTTAACCCAGGTCCTTACCGGAGTCGGATTTTTCAAGAATGAAAACAGCCAGGATGCTTTGATTCTTTCACCTACATGGTAAGCACCGTCTTCAAGTGGTGGCGGATAAAGGTGGTTTCCATTGAGATATTTCTGTATATCCCCACCCTTGCCCTCGACACTGTGACAACCGCGGCAATTGTATTTTGTGATTAAACGACGACCCTTTTCAATGATTTTCTCTTTCGGGTTCAATACCTTTTGATATCTGACCGGTACTTTGGAACCATTGAATCCTTTTAAAAGAACCACAAGGGCATCGATTTCATCATCGGTCAGGTTAAAATTGGGCATCTTGTCTAAAACCCGCTCAGTCCTGAATGAATCGGGTTTTTTGAGTTTGGTTCTTACCCATGACTCCCAGGTATGAGGAATATGTGTGTCACCAAATTCAAGTTCTACAATCATCTTTCTACCAAAGGATGAAAGCTCAGGTGCAATTCGCCCCATGCTTTCCATACCATTGATATCATGACATGCAAAACAACCTCTTCTGCTTACAAGAAGCTTGCCCGCTTTAACCAGTTCGGGATCTCTGACTTTCTTTTCAAGTTGACGATCACGAACCCGTGTTTTTCCCTTTAAAAGAAATGCTGAGATATCGGCCGCATCATCGTAGCTGATTCGAAGATTGGGCATCCTGCTTTTATCATTGTAAGTATGCGGCAATGAAATCCAGTTAATCAGCCATTTGCTTCGGACCTTGTTACCTACATTGGTGAGATCCGGGCCAAATGTTTCGCCTTTACCTTTAAACTTATGACATGCGTAACATCCCACACTTTCAAAAAGTTTCTTGCCATTTTCAGCCGACCCCTCCTTAAATTTATTGTCAAATTTAAAAGTTTTGTCAGACGAATCCATCAGATACGCGGTAATCGCCAAAGCATCCTCATCATTGAGGTTGAAATTCGGCATTCGAGTATCAGGCAAGTACTTTTTAGGATCTTTGATCCAATCGAAAAGCCAGGCCGCTCCAACCTTATATTTGATTCTGTTCAGTCGTGGGCCAACCTTGGCTTCTTTAGAAAATCCATCGGCCAAGTGACAGCCATGACATCCTAATTTCTGGAAGAGTTGCTTGCCCTTTGTCAGCATAGGGGCACCTTCCAGTGAAATCACCTCATCATGACAATTGCGACAAGGACCCTGTATCAAATTGCCATGCAAAATAGGCTCATTAACTTCTCGTGTTTGGTCGGTCTCATGATGCGATCCATGAGCATCCTCTGTAGGTGCAGTGGCTGATCCCTGCCCCATATGACACCACGTACAGCCTGTGCGACTCGGTGGATGTTTTTTTATCAGTATGTCAAGATTCGGATGGGTTTTCAGCGGCTGTTCAAATTTCTCATAGTAGGTATCTTCATAAGAAATATGACAAGTCATACACCGATCAACTCGGTATATAATTTCAGAAAAACTGTTTTGACTGAATCCAGGAATAACCGTCTGTAGAATTTCAGAAGGTTTCCACATGATATTGAATGGACGGTAATAGTCCATTTTCTTGCTCAATCCATCACGCTCCACAGTGAGAGATCTCAATTCTTTTTTCAGATTGACTTCTTTGGACTTAAACTCCATCAAAGATGTCTGCAGATCGTCTAAAATTGCTTTCTTTTCAGCAATTTTAGGATCGAAATCTAAAACTTCCTGTTCCAATGCGTTGAGGGTGGCTTTTTGGACATCATAGTTCTCACCACCATGCATGGCTTTCTTGTAATAATAGAAAGCTTCATCAACTCGGCTACCAGCAAATTTCTTTTGCTCTTTGACTTCATCCAGTTTGATTTGGGCTTCGAGAACGGCGTCAACTAAGGCCTGGTATTCCCGAGAGGACTCCAGAGATTCCTCGGTATTTTCAAGTTGCGCAGCAATTTCTTTCTCTTTTGCAGAGATTTTATCATTTGCTTCCACCCATTCAGCACGAGCTCTCTCATACTGAGCCTTGTAGAACTGCTCCTGATATTGCTTAAAACCACGACGACTGAATTCGTCATCCCAAAAGGCCCAAAGCGTTACCAGGAGAAGTGCTCCTGACATTAAGAAGAATAGAAAACTATAAGAAGTTTCCTCATCAACAAAAGGTTTCTCTTCTGCCAACGGTTTCTCTTCCGACTCAGACTGCGTATTTTCGTTATGTTCTATATCGCTCAAGGATCAAACCTGAAGTTCAAGAGTTAGTATCTGTTCAACAAATGGAACGTAAGTTATTTAGGTGTTACTACGTTTCAACGTGACCTTGGATTCAACGTGACCTTAAATATTAAACCAGGGGGTAACCCAGACATATTTGATGTTAAACCCTAGCCTCAATACGATTTTAATCACTATCCCTATCATAATGAGATAGAGTTGAATTTTCAGAAACATTCTCAAAAATCCAACGTACTTAATGGCCTTCCTCTCCATGAAGAAGTAGACCCCGGTACCTACTGCGAAGTAGCCACAAATGACTATTCCGCCGACCAACATTGCCATGTTGTAAGTTCGAACTCCCAGAGCATACGGTAGATCCACACTCGTGAGAGCTACTACTTTATGCGGGTCCCAATACTGCCATGGCATGAAAAGGTTCCAACCCGGCCCTCTCAAAAAAACGCCCATTATAATCAAGGCAATCCATAAGACCAAAAAGCCAAAACAATAGACCCAGATCGCCAGTTTACGCTCTTCGTAGGTGTAATATCCGTTCCCTTTTGGATTGATATCAAGGTATGGAATGAGCATCAATCCAACGATAATCAAGACGGGTGCTACCACGCCCGCAAACCATGGATCAAAATAAACCAGAATATCTTGAAGACCCAAAAAGTACCAAGGAGCTTTTGACGGGTTGGGAGTTTTGGTCGGGTTAGCCGCTTCTTCAAGTGGCGCATCAATACCAATAGACCAGACCGTCAAGGCCAGGATCACAAGGATCGCGCACATGAACTCCAACCGAACCAGATAAGGCCAGACATGGACCTTTTCGGGTGTCGCTTCAACCTGTTTCTTAGGCGCTACGGCCATAGAGAGTTCCTTTCAAAATAATTTAACAACGGGATCAAATCAGTTTTTTAAAGCGGTCCAGAAATGCCACCGTCTTTTCTGATTCGCCAGAAGTGAACAATCATCAATGCCCCTGCCACAAGGGGAATAAAAATACAATGCAATACATAAAAACGTAACAATGCGGGTGGTCCCACGAGGCTTCCGCCTAATAATATTGAACGGGCATCGTATCGGGGCGTAACACCTACATACTCTGCAAAGGGACCTTCATTACCCAGAAAGGGAGTCGCACGTGCCATATTGGTTCCTACGGTAACAGCCCACATTGCAAGCTGATCCCAAGGCAACAGGTAACCTGTAAAACTCAGTAACAGTGTAAAAGTAACAAGGAAAACACCGATGACCCAGTTGAATTCTCGTGGTGGTTTATAAGAACCGGTCAAAAATACCCGGAACATATGCAACCATACGGTGATTACCATGGCGTGCGCCGCCCATCGGTGC
Organism: Nitrospinae bacterium CG11_big_fil_rev_8_21_14_0_20_45_15; assembly: GCA_002787235.1. Lineage (GTDB taxonomy): Bacteria > Nitrospinota > Nitrospinia > Nitrospinales > VA-1 > Nitrohelix. The sequence goes on along the minus strand of PCWG01000042.1, from coordinate 490,844 downwards.
ATATTACGCATCAACATTCCAAATGGGACGTCGTATTGCAAGTATTTCATGTCGTAATAGGCATATTCACCTACCGGACGATAGTAGAACATCAAAATAACACCTGTCACTACCGTTGAAAGAAACAACAGGAAGGTTATGCCTCCCATACACCAGGTAAATTTAATCCTCAATGCATGACGATGCATTTTAACGGGGTGCAAATGAAGCCATACGTTACTGGCAATCTGCAAAACCCGGTTTCGTGGTGTATCAGCGTAACCATGTCGAAAAGATGATGTCCAAACTTGAGATTCAGTGATCTGTTTGGAAATTTCCTTAAAGATTTCCCCACTCTTCACCTTGGCGATCAAGTCGGCGATGCTGGGTATTCCTGGAGCTTTATTTGCCAAAATCTATCTCCTTCATATTTATCAGACGCCGCCCAATGCGACGTTTCTAATTAAAGTAAAGCTTTATGCCAACAGTTTTGCTTCTGGTTTAGTCCACTCGTCTTTTTCAAGGAGGAACTTTTTGCTCTTATCTATGATGATCTGACCATCAGGTGCGATAGCGATTTTCAAACGCTCCAAAGCTCTCGGGGCTGGACCTTCAAAGTTGATTCCTTCACGTGTGAAACCACTTCCGTGACAGGGGCATTTGTATTTGTTCTCAGTTCTCAACCATCGAGGTGTACAACCCAAATGGGTACAAAGGGCAAAAATCGCATAAATCCCTTCATCGTCTCGAACTATCCAAACACGCTTGTCTTTTACCCACTTTGTACTGACCTCACCCACACTGTAATCTTGAGGGTTACCTGCCTTAAAAATGGGAGATGGCTCGAATAGAACGCGTGGAAAAAGAAGTCGAGTAAAATACAAAGACGACAACCCTAAGGCACCTAAAAAACTGGCCCATCCTGCATAAGAAAAGAAATCTCTCCGCGACCACAGGGTGTCTTTGGATTCTTCCTTTTTTTCTTTTTTTTCTGTGGCGGCCGCTTTAGCTTCAGCCATAATTCATACTCCGAAAATTAGAGGATCCTCCAACAAATAAGCCTGGAGAAAATACTGTATAGAAACGCTCGTCAACCAACAATCAATTTTGCTTTTGTTGGATCAAACCAACCATCTACTCACATTTCTTGAAGATCACTTGCAACTATGAAAAATTCTTCGGAAACAGGGGTGTATTCCTGTTTTGAGAAAGTTGGTTTTTTAACATAATTGGTGAACCGAGTCAAGGTAAGAAGTTCCTCAAAAAAAGCGGATTGCTTCTTTCTTAAAGGGCAGATTGACCAACCCTGAAAGCTCCCTGCAGAAATATAGTGTATGAACAAATGTGAAAATAGCTAATTACTAAAATAAGTGACCCCAAGGGGAATCGAACCCCTGTTACCGGCGTGAGAGGCCGGTGTCCTAACCGCTAGACGATGGGGCCAATGTTTTAATTTTCAAAAGCTGTCCCGATTCATAATGGGGGGACCCCCACCACGTTTTCGTTGTTCTTCTCTCTTTTTTCTTCTTACGGCTTCTTCCCCTTCTAAATCTCGTTTGTTCACTTTATGAACAAAGTAGACCATCAAAGGGTACGAGGGTGCGACCATGACACCCAGTGTCAGGAAGAATTTTCCTCCCGTAGATATGGGGTCGGAGTCGGCACCGTCTCCTCCTGTAGCAAAAACCATTGCCATCAAGAAACCCAATACAATTCCCAAAAGTGAAGAAAGTGCTGTTTTATGGGCAATTTCGTTTTTGTAAAGTCCGGGCAGAAGTGGAAAGTCAGACACATAGGCTCCCAAAACTCCCAGAGTCAGCATAATAAACATGGCAGCCATAAGATAATCATTGGTGATTGCCACAGTTGCCACTGACAAGTAGACTGGGTTCCATAAGCCTACTACAAAGGGATTCCGGTATATATTCATCGATTACTTTCCATTAAACGGATCGCGGGATGGTAGTTGGCTCGGGCATAAGGATTCGAACCTCAATTTTCAGGGCCAGAACCTGACGTCCTGCCGTTAGACGATGCCCGAAAGAAGCAAAAATTCTAATTTGAATGCGATGTTGTGTCAAGTTAAATTGGTCTTTGAATTAATGATTATCTCCTAGACTGATTTTTAAACGTTTTCGTTTGTATTTATAAATCGTGTATCTCTTTATATAATAATGGTGTTTCTATAGCATAGACCTAGCACGATGTGGTTTAATGAAATCGATTTGATCGTTCTTTTCTAAGCAAATAGAATGATGGTTTTTTGCAGGATTCTTGTTTATTTGTTGAGTGTCTTGATAATCTCATTTTTTAAGGTTGTTTTATGCGTATCATTGCGGGATCAGCTCGTGGCAGAAAGTTGGTGGAATTTGATGGCTTACCCATCCGTCCTACTCTCGACCGGGTTAAAGAATCGTTTTTCAATCAGACGGGCCCCTGGTTGGAGGATATCCGCTTTCTGGATTTGTTCGCTGGAACGGGCAATATGGGGATTGAAGCTCTCAGTCGGGGGGCAAAACGTACGGTTTTTGTTGAAAATAATCCCCAAGCGCGCCGCATCGTTTTATCTAACATCAAGCGTTGCCGATTTTCTCAGGAAGACGACGCTCCCATTTCAAATGATTTATGGAGCCTGGTTTCCATGCCTGCACTTTCGGCTCTGCCCTTACTGGAAAAATCAGGAGAATGCTTCGATTTGATCTATATAGACCCTCCTTTCGATGCAAATTTATATGAACCTTGTATGGAAGTCTTGTCCTCGTCAAGCATTTTAGATCCCTCTGCCCTGGTTGTGGTCGAACATCAGAGAAAAAATGTTTTAAAAAATAATTATGGTAGACTGAATTTGCTAAAGGATAGACGCATTGGAGATACTTGCCTTTCGTTTTTTCATCTCTCTTGATGAAGGGTGTGACCCTTTGGTAAAGGAGTAATCTCTAGTAACCTTGATCTATCATTACATTCAAAACCTCTCAAACAGGCTCTTTCAATTGAGTTTTCTCTAAGAGCATTGTTTTAAAAGGTTTTTCAACCCTTTTCTATCTCATACAAATAATTCATACTATGGATTCATCGAATAAAATTGTGATCGCTTTGAGCGGCGGCGTGGACAGCTCGGTCGCCGCGGCTTTGCTCAAAGAACGCGGCCGGGAGGTCGTTGGTATTTCTCTGCAACTTTGGAATTACAGTTCTGATGTTGACAACCGATTCGGAACTTGTTGCTCTTTGGATGATCTGGCGGATGCACGCCGAGTGGCTCATAAAGTTGGAATCCCTTTCTACGTGCTCAATTTGGAAAAAGAATTTCGTGAAGAGGTCGTCGATTACTTCACTTCGGAATATTTAAAGGGACGCACTCCTATTCCCTGTACGTTGTGCAATCAAAAATTAAAATTTGACCGTTTGTTTCAAAAGGCCGAGGGATTTGGAATTGAGCGTATAGCTACGGGTCATTATGCTGAAATCGTTCAGATTGAGGGACGCTTTTCAGTACGCCGGGGTGCGGATTTGTCTCGTGATCAGAGTTACTTCCTTTTTAATTTGAGTCAAGAACAATTGTCTCGCCTGGAATTCCCCCTTGCCGATCTTGAAAAGTCTGAGGTGCGTCGTCTTGCTGAGTCGATTGGGCTCAATGTTGCCGGGAAATCTGAATCGCGTGAAATTTGCTTCATTCCAGACAATGATTATGCGGGCTTCATCGCTTCAGAAGTACCTGAGGCATTTAAAGAAGGTCAGATAGTCAATCAGTCTGGCGATGTTTTGGGAACTCACAAAGGTTACCCCTCTTTCACGATTGGGCAAAGAAAAGGATTGAATATTGGCGGGTTGAAGGAACCGCATTTTGTGACGGGAATTTCCCCCGATGAAAATAAAATCACCGTGGGCCTGAAGGCAGATTTGTACCAGGATGAATTTTATGTGGCCTCCACGAATTGGCAACTCAATGTCAGCGGTCCGTTCAAAGCCTTGACACAGATACGCTATCGACATAAAGCGGCTCCTGCGACCATCACTCCTTTGGAAAACAATCGGGCTAAAGTAAATTTCGACGAACCTCAGTTGTCAATTGCGGCGGGTCAATCGGCTGTTTTTTATCGTGACGATTGTATTGTCGGAGGGGGATGGATCGAATGAACGAAGCCTTGCAGGTTGCCATTTCTGCCGCCAAGGCGGCTGGCTCGATCCAACGCGAGCGTATCCACAATTTAGGTGTGGTGAATTGTAAAGGTAGCCCCGGTGACCTTGTAACGGAGGTTGATTTTCTTTGCGAAAAAGAAATCATCCGCCAAATTAAAGAACGTTTCCCGGATCATTCCATTCTGGCAGAGGAGTCTGGCAATGCCAATGGCATTGCACCGCATAAATGGATCATCGACCCGCTGGATGGAACTTTGAATTATTCACATGGCTACCCCTGCTATTGTGTGTCGATTGGCCTGGAGTCTCACGGTGAACTGGCTCTCGGGGTGGTTTACAACCACAATCTGGACGAGCTTTTTGTCGCTGAAAAAGGCCGTGGATCCACTTTAAACGGGAACACTATCTCCGTGTCAACCGTTTCCAGTTTGAAGGAGAGCTTACTGGTCACAGGCTTCACTCCTCAAATTGTCGGGACACTGGAAGATAATATCAAACATTTTTCCAACTTAATGAAGGCTTGCCAGGCGGTACGTCGTCCCGGTTCCGCCGCAATGGATCTTGTCTATACCGCCATGGGGAGATTCGAAGGATTTTGGGAAATGAAGTTAAAGCCCTGGGATACGGCGGCGGGTGTACTCATCCTGCAAGAGGCAGGCGGAAAAGTGTCTCGTTTCGATGGAAGCCCCTACTCCATTTACGATGATGATATCCTTGTGAGCAACGGTCAGGTCCATCAAGAAATGGTTGATATTCTAAAATCACCTGAAACGAGATAAAGAAAAAATTAATCCCATCTCTACAAGTCACAACCCTTCCCTCATAAAATTTCCGATACAAAATTGAAAATGTTTTACTGTTATAGCTGATTATCTTTAGCAGAGGATTCCTTGACCAGATAGGTGTACCCATTCAAACCTTCCTTGTAGAGACTTAAAAATTCATCGGATTCTTCCTGGCTGACCGTTCCTTGTTGAACACAGGCCAATAAATAACCGGTAATTTTACCGGCAAGTTCATCAGCGCTGAATTGAACGTAATCCAGAACGTCGGTTACATTTTCTCCTTCAATGATTTGCTCGTATTTGAGAGTACCGTCTTTATTGAGCGATACATGAAATGTATTGGTGTCGCCAAACAAGTTATGCAGATCTCCAAGAATTTCCTGATAAGCCCCGGTTAAAAAAATACCGATTTGATAGGATTCACCCGGTTCAATGGCATGGACTGGCAAGCTTGATTCGACATGTCTTTGGGTTCCAATAAAATTATCAACCGCTCCGTCGGAATCGCAGGTAATATCCTGTAAAGTCGCTTTGCGAGTCGGCCGTTCACCCAGTCTTTGAATTGGAACAATAGGGAAAATCTGATCTATGGCCCAGGAATCGGGCACCGATTGGAAGACTGAGAAGTTACAAAAATACTTATCCGTCAAATTTTTTGCCAAAACTTCAATATCTTCAGGGATGTGTTTCAAACGACTTGCCAGGCGGACTATTTTTCGTCCAATTCCCCAATAAATACGCTCGACCAATGCACGATCTTCCAAGGTGATCAAACCCAGTAAATACTGGTTCTGGGCGGTATCTTTCAAATGCATGGCATCGTGCCACGACTCGTTCAGATTTTTGTTGGAACTTGTCTGCAAGACTTCGTAAATTTCACGGATTATTTGCGGAGCATCTGTATCAATCTTGGTTCTGGAATCCCAATCTGGAAAAGAAGTGACGTCGAGTACATTAAAAACAAGAATGGAATGATAGGCGGTCATGGCACGCCCAGACTCAGAAATAATGTTGGGATGCGGCAAACCCTCTTCTTTGCAAATTTCTAAAATGTGATACACCACGTCGTTGGCATATTCTTGAATGGAATAATTAACGCTTGATGAGAAAGTGGAACGTGACCCGTCGTAATCGACACCCAAACCTCCACCGACGTCGATGTAGTTGACTTCGCAACCGTAGCGGCGCAGTTCTGAATAGAATCGGCCCACTTCCTTCAAGCTGTCTTTAATGCGTCGAATATTGGTGATCTGACTGCCCAGATGAAAATGGAGTAACTGGATGCAATCGAGATATTTTTTCCTTTTTGCGATTTTGAGAGCTTCAACCAGCTCAATGGAATTCAAACCAAATTTGGAATACTCCCCGGCTGAAGATGCCCAGCGTCCCGAACCCGAGCTGGATAGCTTGATTCTCAAACCAATATTTGGACGAACATTCAATTCTTCTGCAACTTTGATGATGAGACTCAGTTCGTTCAGCTTTTCAACGACAATGAAAACCTTTTTCCCCAGTTTCTGGCTCATCAAAGCCAGTCGGACAAAAGGCTCATCTTTATAGCCATTGCAGATAAGCAGAGCTTCAGGGTTGTCCATTACAGCCAAAATGGCATGAAGTTCCGGTTTGGAACCTGCTTCCAAACCAATATGGTAGGGACGACCGAACTTGACGATTTCTTCAACCACCTGGCGTTGCTGATTGACTTTGATGGGATACACGCCGCGATACATGCCTTGATAACCATACTCATCAATGGCTTGTTGAAATGCTTCTACCAATGAGGCAATGCTGGATTTTAATATGTCTGAAAAACGAATCAGTGCCGGTAGAGAATAGCCTTTAGCCTGAATATCATCTGCCAAACCTTTCAAATCGATCACATGCTGGCTTGATTTATCCGGGCGAACAGTAACATGCCCCTTAGAATTTACTCCAAAATACCCGATACCCCAGCCATCAATATTATAAAGTTCGCGCGCGTCTTCGATAGTCCATTTGGTCATATTTTTCAATTGATGCCAACTAAAAGAGGTTGAATGAAATGAAAAGGTGAAATTCAATCTATCAGAATTTCTATCAGCTTCCAAGGTACTAATTTCAAAGGTTTTTCAGATGCTTTATAAAACAACTTTAAAAAAGAATGTTCCACAATCATTTGCAAAGAACGTGCTAGAATCTTTTCAATAAATTTACTCAAACCTGACATTAATAATGGGGAATAGATATGGTTCGAATCAATAAAGTATATACAAAGACAGGAGATGGTGGTGATACCGCACTTGCAGGCAATGTTCGTGTTCCTAAAGACAGCTTGCGCGTTGAAACCTACGGCACTGTGGATGAGTTGAACTGTTGTGTTGGTATAGCTCGAACTTTCAATCTGCGTCAACCCGAATCACTCTATCGCGACAAATTGGAAATCATCCTGCGCTCGATTCAACAAAGACTTTTTGACATTGGAAGCGCACTCGCTACCGTTCCCCAATCTGGAAGGCCACCTTTAAAATTAACCGAATCCAATGTCGAATGGTTGGAAAATGTCATCGATGCGATGAACGAGGAACTGGGACCCCTGAAAAGTTTCACCCTGCCCGGTGGTGGCCCGGTACCAGCGTTCCTCCATCAAGCGCGTACTGTGTGCCGAAGAGCAGAGCGGCTGGTTGTCAAACTAAAACGCGAAGAAGAAATTTCAGTCATGATCCTGCCCTACATCAATCGACTGTCCGATGCTCTGTACGTTTTCAGTCGCTGGACAACTCTGGTATTCAAAGAAACCGAATTTCTATGGGAACCTGTTCTGGATGACCCTTCAGACTGGACATGGAAATAGAGGCAATCAATCTAATCGGTTGCAGAGTCCCATTTGAAAATGCTGTCAGGATTCCTTAAACCTGCAAAGAAATCCCAATTTTTCAAAATTTGAAAAATTCATTTATCAGGCAATCGGCTAAATTCTAGAGCCCCTGCTTCTAAAAATTCGTCCAGACTGAGAGGCTCGAACAGGGGTTTCATACCCAGTGCCAATACTTTGTCGTAGACCGGTTTATTTTGAAATTCTAATTTGAATTCATCTGAACGCGAAGCGATTATCACAACAATAACCAATGGAATCCAGGCAAGCTGTGCAGTATCATGCCAGCCCATACTATCTTTTACCAGGCGCATACACATCCATAAGATTGCCAGCATAAAAACAAAACCCGTCATCAAATCAAGAATCTTTACCCAATCTTCATCCAATATCCAGAATGATATAAAGGGTGAAAATTGATCTTGAATAAAGAGTGCAGCAAAACCAAGATTTGCAATGATTATATTTTTCGAAAAAAAGGATTTTTTGTATTTATAGTGAGTATAAACACTGAAAAGCCCTGAAAAAATCAAGCCCATAATGGCACTGCCTGTTGCAATACCGATGATTTTCTTTTCCCAAAATATTTCTCCCGGATTTTTCATGTACTCGAACCATAATAAAAGACCAGTAAAAATAAGATAAGACAGTACAGGTGCCCAGGGGTGGTCCAGAGATTTGTATTTATTTATCGATTTATTTAAAACCCGGGTGGGTTCTATCGGGTGACTGGAAAGTACGATTCTCAAACGTGTCTTGCCAATGCTGACAATATCTCCAGACTCAATTGAGATGGTTTGATCCTGAATGGATGGATTATCGTTGACCTTGACACCATTCTCACTTGCTAAATCCTGTAGTTGAAGGCATCCATTTTCCTGTGAAATTATAATGTGATTCGGTGACACATACAAATCATCGAGAATCAGATCGTTTGAATAAGCCCGCCCCAGCGCAATGCTTTCCTGATTAAAAATCCGCCGCGATTCTGGAATCAGCCCTTTTGCATGAAGCAATTCTACGATTATTCGTTCCATTGAATGCTACCCAGAAATTTTCGCAATAGACGCTTGGACATAGGCTCATCCAAACCTGACAGTCCCATTTGCAGGATATATTTTCGTGGAGAATCCACTAACACTGCAAAACTAAGAAACAAGTCGTAGAGTTTGGGATATTTCTTATACCGGCGCACACAGTAAGCGGCTTTCCAGTCGTGATCTGCAAATTTGACAAAATGATTCTGGCACTGAAATTTTGTAACATCATTTTCACTTAAATTAAGAAAAAATATTCCTGACGAGTATTTTTGAGAGTATTTCCGGTAAAATTCCAGTGGATTCAAGCTTTCGCTTTCCATCCATGAAAAGGCATATCCCATGAAACCCGTTGACAATTTAGAGGTCAAAGTAATATGTCGATAGCTTTCACATCGTTTCGTTCCGTAGAAAAAAAACTTATTTTCCTTAGGGTCCTCCGGCCGACTTTTCCCCCAGCATTTGGTCTCTGTATCCATTAATTTTTGGGGAATCTTTAGGGATCCAAAATTTTCAAATGACCAATCAGAATCCAGTGCTTTTTCAACCCAATAACTGTAGCGTTTTAAAACCTGCTCTTGAATGATTTCAGTCCAATCTTCCTGTGGCCCAGACTCTTCAAAGTTTTCTTTCAGCTTCAATAGATATTCTATAGGGACTAGGTAACTCAGATTATTGCCTCTGATGGCGACGTTGACTCCGATGATATTTCCTTTCGAGTCAAAGGCAGGCCCACCACTCATTCCAGGATTCAGGGGTGCCGAAAGTATGATTTGTTTATATGGATCGCCACCAATGAGGCCGTTGTATGTACCTTCAACAATCACCATCCCTATATCGAGTGGATTTCCCATTGGATAAACATCTGCACCCTGGTGCAATTGGGACGATCCAAATCGTAATGAAATTCTGCCACTTCCACCGCCCTTCAAAATAGCAAGATCGTTGGCAACATCAATGCTTTGAATTACCAGATCACCCTCTTTTTGCTCCCCATTGAAATATTCAATCCGGTATTGTTCGGGTTTGTCAATCACATCAGAAATCACATGAAAATTTGTCGCGAACAATCCGTCATTGGAAATCCTGAATCCCGAACCAATCACTGATTTTGATTGGGACTTTATGTCAATGACACGAATCTGAAAAACTGCGTGACTATTATTTTCATAAATCTGTTGAGCCCTGCCTGTCAAAGACCATGCATCTTTTCCATACGCCAATAACAGGCACATCAAGAAAAATAACAACGGAGTTTTAAACACAATCCGTTTTATAAAATTCATTTTAGAGTTTTCAGCATAAAGAATCATCAGCCTTGTGAATTGAATTCGGGAACGGTATTCAACTTGCGCCATTTGTTAAAATAATAGTTCAAGCGACCGTCTCGCGTTGGATAGATTTTCTTATAAATTTCGTTTCCACGTTCGTCACGTTCTACCAAAACGATCTTTTTGTCCAGCAAGCGTGAAGACTTTCTTGTGTACAAAAAAGTATAAGGTTGATCGTTGGCAATCAGGCGATGAAGTTCCTTTGTCATTATCATTTGCTTGTTCTTATCGTATTCTTTCCTGAGACGCACGATCAAACGATCGACCTCCTCATTTTGATATCCCACAAAATTGAGACGCCCCGGTTCCGTTTGACTGGAATGCCAAATTTGATACAGATCCGGGTCCGCCCCCATACTCCATCCAAGAACGAGTGCATCAAATTTTAGCGAGTTGACAAAGTCTTTCAGAAAAACCGCCCATTCAAATAACTGCGTATTGCATTTGACACCAATTTTCTTCCAACTGTTCTGAGTAATGGCTAAAATGCTCTTGCGAATCGGGTTTCCATTGTTTGTGATGAGATTGAACTCAAAGATTTTTCCATCCTTTTCAAGATAGCCATCGTTGTTTTTTTTCCAACCTTCCTGTTCAAATATCCTTAGAGCCCCTTCAGGGTCGTAAGGAAGGGCTTTTACGTCAAAGTCATACCAATCTGTGATTTTAGGATACGGGCCCGTAACGGCCTCTCCTTCCCCATACAGGACATACTGGATGATCTTCTTCACATCAATAGCCATGCCCAAAGCACGCCGGATATCTCTGGATTTGAAAAGCGGGTTCCTGAGATTGTACCCGATATAAGAATAAAAATAACCGGGGCTGGAAAAATGTTGGTATTGAGGATCTTTACTCAAACGTGCTACTTGATGCGGTTGCACCGAATAATTATCCACCGCTCCTGAATAAAATTCCATCTCCTGCGTCAAGGTGTCAGGAATAATACGAGTGATGTATTCTTCATACTCCGGTAAACCATCCCAGTATTGTGGGTTACGCACAAGACGAATGAACTGGTCGGATTTCCACTCTTTGAAAATGAAAGGCCCCGTTCCTACAGGATTCCGGTTGAAACCACTGTCTCGAATCGAAAATGCATCCGTGCTTTTTCCCAACAGACCGGCTTCTTTTTCAAGAGCAGACTTGTTCAGTAAATGCTCAGGCAAAATACCAATGGCCCAGGAATTAATGGCAGTAGAAAAAAGCCGTTTGTAAACAAACCTGATCTTATATGGGCCTAGGATAGAAGCTTCTTTTATCGGCTCGTAGTCGGACTGCCGCGGCGAGGTGCTGGCAGGATCCATCAAAGCCCGATAAGTAAACAACACATCGCCTGAATCAAATTCATGACCGTCATGAAATTTTACCCCGCGTCTCAGCTCAAATTCTAATACAGGGTTGTGTACTGTCAGTGGGAGAATCTCTTCCCAATGTTTTTTTAGTAACTCCTGTTCCGAAGGATTTTTTGCATGCACGTATTTTTCAAAAGGAAAGTTACTAAAATAGTCAGCACCCAGCTTGTCACGTAAAGGCAGAAAAAAATCTTGATCGATTTTCTTAAGCTTGAATTCCAGGCACTGCGGATGCCTCAATTGATATGTTACAAATTGATCTTTACCCTTGTCATCTTTCCCAATGCTCACTGAGCCTTCGGTTGAAAACTCAGGAAGTAATTTAATGGAGTCAATATTCTCCAGCCACCTGGCATTGTCTGTAACTCTATCGCGCAACCATTTCATCCAATCAGCAGGTAATCTTTCATGAGGAAAAATTTTTTCATCCAAGTTTATAATCAGGTAGGATAACTCATACTGAGTCCATGAACTTGCCAGTCGAGGTCGGTAGTTCAACTCATTGTCAAGATCAACCAGACTGTCGAAAACCAGTTCATTGACCTCACTACTGGCTGTATCGGCACTGAGGATAGGATTTAGAACCTGAGCATCCCCCGCAGAACCGTTAACAAATTGAGCCAGGCGAGCAGGATTACTCAAGCCTTGATTATTGTAAGTGGGAACCCACAAGTAAGACTGCAGGAGGATCAATATCAATACGGTTGGGGCGAGAATAAGAATACGTTTGACAATCATTCAAAAATCGTATCAAATTATTTTTTTAGTGTAACTAAAAAAAAATATGGCCCTGTTGAAAGGTGGCATCCCTAAAAAAGGCTTGACTTGCCATCGACATTTTTATATTAATTTTGAACCTTGGATTTCGAGAGGATTGCTAGCTAACAGTAATCCGATTCAAAATACGTTTATTTCAATTCTGTACGGTTCTATCAACTATAAAATCTAGGAGAAGGAAAACCATGGCTACCATCATTACCGACGAATGTATCAACTGTGGAGTTTGCGAGCCAGAATGTCCCAATGGAGCAATCACCGAAGGTGAAGATTTTTACGAGATCGCACCCGAGCTGTGCACAGAGTGTGTCGGGTTTCATGGCGAAGAAGCTTGTCAAGAAGTCTGCCCCGTTGACTGTTGCATACCCGATGAAGATCGCAAAGAAACTGAAGAGGAATTGTTGGAACGTGCAAAACAATTGCACCCCGATGATACTTTCCCATCTCTCGATGAATTGACCGCTGAAACATCTCCTCCGCGGAATCCTGATCGTAAGAACGCAAATCTTTAAGATCGTAGTAAATCAGCGGTCTGCCAAATCAAATCTTTGATTTTGGCAGACCGTTTTTTTATTTCCCCTCTATTTTCAATAAATTAGTTGACAGTGGATTCACTTCCGTCTACACTTCAACTCTCTTACACAGAGCGAGAAACAATCGATGCGGGGTGGAGCAGCTTGGTAGCTCGTTGGGCTCATAACCCAAAGGTCGTCAGTTCAAATCTGGCCCCCGCTACTCAATACGAAAAAGGTTCACAGGTTTCCCCCCTGTGAACCTTTTTTATTTGGATCGTCTAATCATGAAAGTTTCTACCAGACTTTTTCAAAATCATCGATTTTACTGAATCCTCAAAATAGCTTTCTACCTACAAATCGCACGAATTGTATAATTTTCATAATTTGTTACAATCTAAGAAAATTAATGTTGTAAACCCCCACCCAACTGGCCTTTCAAATTACCCCAAATTTCACCGATAAAGATGTTAGATTTCCTACGGGAATCTTATTGTATAAAATGATTAAGATTTTTTTTTATTGCCATGCTAAAATTTTTTAAGTAGATACTTTTGCGCACGGCTCTATTAACAAACGGAGAAACATACTCAAATGAAGAAACACCTGGTTTTAATTATTCTAACCCTATTGATTACTGCGAATTCTACTGTCTTTGCTGAAGTTCAAGGCAAAGTTAAAGTTCCAGCACCCGTCAAGGATGAAACTCCAGGTAAAACTGAACTCTCAAATAATAAAGGGAATTCGGATGCGATTGAAGGTCAAATTCTTCCTAAACCCATCGAAAAAACTCAATTTCAGTTGCTACAAATCACCAAAAGGATTTTGTTCATCAACAACGAAATCAAAAAGCTTGAAAAACAAGAACCCTCAACTGAAGAAATAGCACGTATTGGAGAGTTACAAAGTGAATTAAAGAATCTGAACAATAACTACGAATCTTTGGCAACCCAAATACCCAAGGTAGATGTTTCCAAATCACCACTAACTAAAAAAGGATGGATGGATGAGATTCAGGAAATCACCCGACCCATTTTAAATTCATTAGCAGATTTCACAGAACGTCCTAGAAAAATGGACAGCCTGAAAGCCAAAATATTAGATCTGAGAGATAAAGTTGAGGTTTACAGGCAAGCACAGAAAAATATTTTAGATCTGCAAGCTTTAAGCACTAAAGCTTCGGATATCATTAAAGCTGACAAAAAGGACTCCATCTCTTCACAGGCGATTCAAAAAAAATTCGAAGAAGATTTATCAAAATTAAAAAATAACTATAACCCGGAAATCATTTTATTAGAATTGGATGAAGCCGAACGAACATTACAAAGCTACAAGGTCAGTGACAAAGGCTTATTTCTAATGATCAGAGACTCATTTACAGAGTTTATGGCTGTCCGGGGACGAAATCTGGCGGTAGCCATAGGCCTGTTGTTTGGAGTCTGGTGGATTCTTAACCGTATCTATAAGATCATTGAAACAAGAACTCAATATCTGAATAAAATCAGCCGTTCAACCCGAAAATTCATCAAAGCGGTTTACTCTTTAGTCATTTTTCTAATATCTTTCACCTCAAGTTTGGTCAGCCTGTATTTACTTGATGACTGGCTCTTACTGAGTTTGCTTTTTTTGGTGCTTGCCGCAATCGGCTGGAGTTCTCGTCAGTTCATTCCCCGATTCATTAAAGAATTGCATATGATTTTAAATATGGGAACGGTTCGTGAAGGAGAAAGAATTTTCTTTGAAGGAATTCCCTGGCTCATTAAGGAAATTGGTTTTCACGGCATCCTGCACAATCCACGCTTGCAGGGGGGGATCATTCGCATTCCTGTGGGTAAATTGGTGGGGCTTTCCTCCAGGCAATTTGTCAAGGAAGAGGACTGGTTCCCAACCAAAGTCGGTGATTGGGTTTTAATAGGAGACTCCTGTTGTCAGGTGCTAAGCCAAACACCCGAACAGGTCGTGGTCAAATACAAAGAATCAAAAATGAATTATTTAACGACCGAATTTTTGACCCTGAAACCAATGAACCTCTCGTCTGGTTTTGTTGTGGTGGTAGTTTTTGGTCTGGATTATTCAATACAGAGCAAGATTTGTGATGAAATACCAGATTTATTTCAAGCTCGTCTGGAAGAGATTTTCAAAGCAAGTCTAAACAGTCAACCACCTGCGATGGATTATATAAAGACAAAATTTAGTAGTGCCGCGGCCAGCGCACTTGAGATCATCGTCATTGCAGGTATCAATGGCATGCACGCTGAAAATTATTTTTCAATAAAGAGGGACATCACTAAATCTTTGGTAATGATTTGCAATGAAAATGGTTTCACCATCCCATTCAATCAGATGACAGTGTCTTTTTCTGGAGATCAAGTTCCTGTTTTAAAGCAGTAGCCATAGCGACTTAAAAAATATCAGGTTCATTGAAAGGTTTTAAATATGCTTGTCTCAAGTTCTAAAAATCTGGGTTATGTGATCCTCTTTACTAGTTTATTGGGGATCGTCAATTGCGCTGGAATTGGCTCTAAAGGACTGCCAGAGGATAGAAGAAGTTACAATGTAGCGATTCAAGAATCCAACGACCAGCAAATGCTTTTGAATCTCGTTCGCCTCAAATACCGGGACAACCCCTACTTTTTAGAAGTCAGCAATGTGGTCGATCGTTTTTCCTATAGCCTGGGAGCAAATGCCAGTGCATCTCTCCCCATATCAGGGAAAAATGTCTTTGGTCTTGGAGGCAATACTGCCGTTTCTGCCAATCCAACCATATCTTACTCTCCACTCACCGGTGAAAATCTGGGAAAACGTTTTTTATCCCGTGTCGACCTCGAAACGCTGTTCATACTTTTAGAATCGGGATGGAAAGTCGATAGAATTTTTCGCATTTGTATCGAACGAATGGGGAAATTGATCAATGCCGAATCTGCCTCTGGTCCCACTCCCACTCGGGTGCCAGAATATAAAACCTTTTTGAAGCTAACCGATTCCTTGAGAAAACTGCAACTCAACAAAGCCTTGGACACTGCACTCGTTACGAAAGAAAAACAAAATGTTTTATATATAAACATTGCCCCTGACAAAGCCGAGGGCAATTTAAAAATCGTCAATGAAATTTTAGGCTTGCCAGCAGACAACGTTTCATTCTTTCTAACAACACAGTTTATCGACGATCCACGTGCCATTGTCATCAGAACCCGGCCATTGAGGGGAATTTTATACTATCTCACACACGCAACTTCCGTGCCGGAAGAGGATATTAAAAAAGGATTTGTCACCCATACCGTGGATGAATCAGGCAACCCTTTTGACTGGAATGAAGTGACAGGGGATTTACTGAAAGTACATCACGATTACTTTGAACCTGCGGATGCAACCATAACCACTTACTACCGACACAACTGGTTTTACATCAGCGATTCAGATTTGGAATCCAAAGCAACCTTTCATTTGCTGACCGAGATGTTCAATCTGCTTGCGGGCGGCATAAAAACGCCAAGCCCTCTGTTTACCATTGATTTAGGTAAGTAGCAGAATATCTAACCAACCAGATGAAAAAGATTCCATTTTTGATAGAACCATTTTTTCAATTGCAAAAACAGCCGTTTTATTAAAAACACTCCGCGATCAAGCTTTTGCCAATGATCTGGATAATCCTGTGTTCGCAAAGAACGGTGAGGCATGGGCTTCAAATTTTTCATAGGGACAAATTTGTCTATATAGCAAGACTCACATAAGAACATTCCCTCATTCAAATGGCCTTCTGGCTTGATCACGCCACAGGCATTGCAGTGCAAGCCAACAACCCTCATTTTTTTTGACCAGTTAGCGGGCATGATGTTCTCCTCTCGGTAAAAGTTTACTCCCTATACCTATTACATAAAATCCCAGCTCATCATTGTCAACGCCGGACTCCAAATACATTCAAAAAATAGAGCTTTATCGATGGATAAAAGTTGCAGAATTTCACTGTAGTTTCTATGCTGTCAAGAACATTCAAATTTCTGAATTCTAAATCATGCCCAACGATCTTATATTTATAGTCGATGATGACCCTGCCCTGCGCAAGCTGACCTCGATTTTACTCGAAGACCGCTCCTACGTCACCCAAGCCTTTGAAACGGGGGAAGATTGTATCCGTGCACTGGATGAGCGTCCCTCGGCAATACTACTCGATATGATGCTCCCTGGAATGAATGGTCTGGAGACATTAGAGCAAATCAAACTTAAATCACCAACAACTCCCGTCATCCTCGTTACCAGCATCAATAAGACCGATACGGCAGTCTCAGCAATGAAACTGGGAGCCTATGACTATCTCGTCAAGCCCTACGATGAAACACGCCTCATCGCTTCGTTAGAAAAGGCTCTGCAGCAAGACGCACTCAACACACATGTTCACTTCCTGAAAACCGAGATCAATAAACTCAAAACCCCGCAAGGCATTGTGGGAAATAGTCCGGTTATTCTGGAAGTGCTGACAAAAGCAAAACTGGGTGCTGAAAGCGGTGCCGCAATATTGATTCAGGGAGAAAGTGGAACGGGTAAGGAGTTGCTGGCGCGTACGGTTCATGAAAACAGCCCTTGGTCGAACGGACTTTTTGTAGACATCAATTGTGGTGCCATTCCCGACACATTGCAAGAGAGTGAATTATTCGGCCATAAAAAGGGAGCTTTTACCGGGGCAACCGAAATGCAAAAGGGAAAGCTGGAACTAGCGCATCATGGCACGCTGTTTCTCGATGAAATTGGAGAAATGACACTGGCCACACAGGCTAAACTGCTCCGATTCCTGCAAGAAAAAACTTTTGAACGCATCGGAGAACACAGGAAAATTCAGGTCGAATGTCAGATCGTATCTGCCACCAACAAGGATCTGAAAGAAGCCGTTGCTCAAGGCAGTTTTCGTGAAGACCTTTATTACCGACTTGCCGTCTTCCCTGTAACCGCCCCCCCTTTGAGAGAGCGCAAACAGGACATCCCCTTGCTGTGCCAACATTTTTTAACCAAATACAAAACACAGATCCGAAAGCACCACACCGGAATTCACCCACAAGCCTTACAGGCATTGATGGATTATTCCTGGCCGGGTAATATACGGGAGTTAGAAAATGCTATTTTTCAAGCCATGATTCTGGCTACCGGAGAAATACTTCAACTAGAAGACTTTCACTTTATTCCCCAAAATATTTCCACAACCCTCCCAGCACCTCCTCAGACGAATCAAACCGATACAAAGGTTCTGTCACTCGACGAGGCAATCAAATCGGCTATCCAGAATGCTCTTACAGCCAGCAATGGGAAAGCCCATCTTGCGGGAGAAATTTTGGGATTGAGCCGCAGTGCTTTTTATCGTTTGCTCAAAAAATACGACATTCGCTGAATCGTTCCACTTTTGGGAAAACGTCCCATTATCGGCATGTAATTTTCCCAGAACCGCAACACCTCGCCTTGTCAAATCATTCCTGAAAAATCATTGCCCAAAAAGATGAATAGCAATATCCCCTGTCTTTACTGGACCACAAGCGATTTCTATTTATGGGTCGCATGTTTGGCATCTGTCTTGCTCTATAAGGGCAAAAGCCTTTGACAAGGCCAACCCGATTTAAAGGGAGAAAATGCCATGTTCTACCCCGTAAAAATTTTAGACGCAAAAGGAAAGATCAAAAAATGGATCAGTAGCCAATCCTTGAACGAAAGACATTGGAAAGGATTTTGGGAAAAATCAGGACAAGAAACAAATTGTTTTAACGAGTATGGCGCATTGAAACGAAAAAATAAGACAACCGACATTTATTACGAACCCACATATCACAATGATTAATGAGTTCACAGTTTAGATATAAAACAAAAAACAAGGCGGCATTTAAATAACTTGCCCTCTCATGAAAACGCCGCCTTGGGGCGGGAGAAGGTCTCCCCTCTCCCGCCCATTAAAAAAACTAACTACGAAGGAGCAAATCATGAAACGCAAAATAGCAAGCACCAGCGCAATAGCAATGGCTTTGATCTTGACCGTAGCCACTGCTCAAGCCAAAAAAAGCGACTACGTAGAAACAGAAGTTAAAGAAGGAGGAAGTTTGTCAGGCAGTGTTCTCTTCACGGGGAATGTCCCAGCACCTATCATGGAAGATTTGAAAAAGGGTAAAAATACCGATTTCTGCGCGAATCATCCTGATACCAATGCCGACAAAATCCGCCCTCGATACCACGTGAGAGTGCAAGATGGAAAATTACTGGACGCTGTGGTCTACGTTGAAGAAATAGAAACTGGGAAAGCCTGGAGCACAACTCCCACAACTTTTGATTTCAAAAACTGTGACATTTTCCCAAAGGTTTCAGTCGTACACAAACCGGACAAAGGTACTAATGATGGATTGGTTAAAATTGAAAATCAGGATCCCAATATTCTTCACAATCCACACGGGTACTCTGTAGACGGAGCGAATCGAAAAACTTTATTCAACAAACCACTTCCATCCAAAGGAGATGTTGCAGATGTCACCAAGACTCTCAAGCGTTTGAAAAAAGCAAAAGACTCGCATTTCTTCCTGCAATGCGATCAGCATAACTTCATGGAAGCTGACGCCAAAATAGTTTGGAATCCATACTATGCAGTGACTGACGATAAAGGAAGCTTCAAAATAGACAATATTCCTGCAGGAAATTACAAAGTGACTGTCTGGCATCCCTATGTAGGAGAAACGACTCAAGAAGTCACCGTAACTGCAGGTAAAGATTCTGTTCAGGATTTTAACCTGGCAAGTAAATAAAACATCATTGAATGCATAAACTTTAATCACGGAGAGATATCATGAAACGCCTCATAGCCATCACCTTAAGCCTGGGACTCTTAATCACAACCGCTAACCTGGCATCAGCCGAAGCACCCTGCCCGCAACCAAGAAAGACAAAATCCGCACCGGCGGACATTGCCAAAATGGATGAAACCTCAACAGGAAACGCCAGCAATGGTGAAAAGTTATTCCAGAAATCTGCCAAACCAATGGCATGCGCGATGTGTCACGGAAATAAAGGGGACGGAAATGGGAAATTGGGAGCAGGCTTGAAACCCAAACCACGAAATTTTACCTGCTCTGAAACGATGCAAAATGTATCCGCAGGCCAAATGTACTGGATCATTAAAAACGGTTCGGCTGGAACTCCCATGCTAGCGCAAAAACTGAAAGACAAAGAAATATGGGATGTTGTGAAATACATCCGCGAGAGCTGGGTCAAATAACTCAGGCAATCATGCAAAGCTATCTTGGAAATAAATAGGCGGCAGAAGTAAAGAGCACAACTCCCTGGCGACTCCCGGCAAGTCGCTACCTCCTGAGGACCGATCGGTACCCCCGATCGGTCCTTTCTAATTTATACGCACACAATCTTGTTGATTTTTTACCGTTGCATAGGAATCTCAAAAATAAAAACAGCACCTTGCCCCGCCTGACCTTCTTCCCAAATTTTCCCGCCATGGGCACGAATCAAATTCGCCGCAATCGCCAGACCCAAGCCCGAACTGCTTTCGCCTCCGGTAGGACGTGCCTTTAATTTACCAAAAGGCTTGAACAATTGATCCCGATCTTCTGCTAAAATTCCAACGCCTTGATCGCGAATGGTAAATCGAACATTATCGTCCTTCTCTACCAAAGTCACAAAAACTTCCCCACCTTTTGGTGAATACTTGACCGCATTGCTCAAGAGATTGTCCAATACCTGCCCAATGCGCTCACAACTAAACACAAACGAAGGAATAGGGTCCATTTTCAATCGTAACTGTATCTCCTTCTCAGCAACCAAAATTCTATAGGTTGAGACCTTCTTTTCCACCAATGCATCGAATTCCCCCTTTTCATAATTCATTCGAATGCTTCCACTCTCGATAGCAGAAACATCCAGCAAATCGTTCAAAAGAAAAATCAGGTCGGAACTGCTATCGCAAATGGTTTGCAAAAAGTCCTGCCGTACTTCCGGATCCATATCATCCCCTTTTTTGAGCATAAATCGGGCAAAACCCTCTATTGCTGATAATGGATTGCGTAAATCATGGGCCGCCATCCCCAGTAATTTATTCTTGGTATCGTTCAATATTTCCAATTGTTCATTTTTCTTTGTCAACAATTGATTGAGTCGTCTCAGCTCGAGATGAACATGGATGCGTGCACACACTTCCTCTTTGCAAAAGGGTTTCACGATATAATCAGCACCGCCAGAGGCAAAACCCTTGAGCATATCCTCCATCTCAATTTTTGCTGTGAGAAAAAGAATCGGAATATCTGCCGATTCAGGAATTTGTTTGATTTTTTTTGCGGTTTCAAAACCATCGATGCCCGGCATCATCACGTCCATCAAAATCAAATCGGGAATCACTTTCGGAGTCAATCGAATGGCTTCCTCACCATTGACAGCGAAAAAAAATTCGTAGCCCTCACCTTCTAAAACTTCACACAAGAGGTCTATATTCGTTGGAGAATCATCCACCACCAAAATTTTCATAGCGATCGTTTTATAATTTTTCAGATTTATTTTGTAAATTTTGAATGATCGTCACAATCTCCTTCATAGCGTAATGTGCTACCAAAGGAGTTAAGAGCTTTTTAAGGTCATTCCCCGACTCACCATATTCTTCAAGCTCCCCACACAACTGTTTCAACTCTGTAATATTATGTAGCTCGGCAGAATGAATGATCTTTTCAAGAAATCCCTTTGGCAAGTCATCGCAACAAATACTTGTTGGCGTCTCATTAGATTCCCGTTGATTCAAAGAATTTTTTTCCATACCGAGCAAGCGACGCGCACAGGATAATATTTCCTGAGCGCGAAAAGGCTTTGGGATAAAAGCGTCGCACCCGTTCTCAAGATAATAAAGCCTCTCATTGTCCAGAGCCGATGCTGAAACTCCGATGAACTTTGCCTGCAGGGCGGGGAAATTTTCACGAACTTTACTGATCGTTTCGAGACCACTCATACCAGGCATGCGCATGTCCATGAAGACTATTTGGGGTGAGTGTTTTTCCAGATATTCCAAAGCACAAAACCCATCCTTAGCCGAGGCAACACATGCCCCCGAGGATTCCAAAATCTTTTCAAGAACGTCGCGGCTCATGGCATCGTCATCCACCACAAGTATTTCAACAGCATCAGAATCCACCGATTTTAAAAGAATCTCTTCGCCCATCGGTACAAACGATTCACCTTCACTGCCCGGTACAAGATGCAAAGTGAAACTGAAACAGGTCCCCTGCCCCGGACTGGATTCGCATAAAAGTTTGCCTCCCATCAGTATTGTTTGCTTCTGGGCGATTGACAGCCCCAATCCTGTTCCTCCTTTATGAGAAGGCCCAGGCTCCTGCTGAAAGGGTTGGAAAATTTTATCTAAAAACGATTTTTCAATACCTCGCCCTGTATCCTCGACTTCAAACCTGTAATGATTGCCTTCAACAGCTTCCACGCGCACGGAAACCTTCCCAGACTCAGTGAACTTGACCGCATTATCGAGTAGATTGATCAGAGTCTGTTTCAATTTGGTCTCATCACCAAAAACAAAACACGATTCACTTTTGATCCCCTCTTTGTTCCATTCCAGATTTTTTTTTCTGGCCTTCGGCAAAATGATTGACTCCACATCATCCAATAAGCGATTCAAATCGAAGCTGTGAACATTCAACTCCATCTTGCCAGCTTCAATTTTTGAAAGATCCAAAATATCATTGATGATTTGTAGTAAATGATCCCCACTCTTTAGAATATAGGTGACATAAGATTTGACTTTGCTGGGTTCCGAACCTGCGCTAAGAAGGAGTTGCGCATACCCCAGAATGGCATTCATCGGGGTGCGAATTTCATGACTCATATTGGCCAGAAAAGAAGATTTGGCTCGATTTGCCGCTTCTGCACCATCTCTGGCGGCAACAAGGTCTGCTTCGGCGCGTTTTCTCGCAAACACTTCCTGCTTCAATTCCTGATTCGATCGCATCAATTCATCCGTTCTGACTTCAACCAGATTTTCTACCTGCCGTGTACGAGTGGCGAGTATTTGAAAAATGGTAACAATAAAGCAAGTGGCTCCAAATAAAGTGCCACCATACCAATAAGCCTGCGAACGATCGGGGCCTCCAAGGAATTTTTTATTTGCCTGCCAGATCAGTAACCAACGTTTATTGGCGAAAACAACCGGAATTTTGATTTCAAGTTCAGCATCTTCCCACAATGAGCCATAATAAATTTTATTCTGGTCAACCTCATTGCCTTGAACCACCGCAAGGTTCATCCCCTTTGCCAGATAAGGCAAGACCATTTCATTCATCATATTATTCATGCGGTAAACACCATAGATCACACCCTGAAAACGTTTCCGTCTATCCTCTATGTCCTTTGGGACGGAATCAGAATCGTAATGCGGAGCAAACAGATGAATCAAAGTTCCATCACCCTTGTCACTCAACTCCGCATCTGAAGTCAGGCCACCCAGATCACGTGCATTGAGCATTGCAGACTTCCATTGTGGAATGGAATTCAAATCCCGGCCGTAAAGTATAGGTTCTATTTGCTTGGAAACTGAAAAGTGAACGGGGAAGTATTCATTTTGAGGTGCTGAAGTTACCCACTGTCCCGCAGGATTCTTTTCAAGAATTTTCAGATCCTCACTTCCTGTACGCCGCGCTCTCATAGTGAAAAGAGAAATCATTTCGTGTGAAATTCGGGGGGCCCACTCAAATTTTTCGATGAATTTGGAGCGCGATAGAATCGGGGTCACATAAGTCTTGAATCCATTTTGACTCACCGTCCCCATGGATCGAAACATGGCCAGAATTCCCATCACCTCCCCTTCCGCCACCTCCAACTTCCCAACGAGAATAAGAGTGTCTTCGAGTGCTTCCTGGCGGAGTTGTTCAGCCCACTCATCACTTTGCTCCTCCAGAGTAAAAACAACTGCCGAAATAGAAAGTATCAGGCCGCAAAGTAAGATGACGAATGCCTGCCAGGACAAACTAAAAAGCATATTTTTTCGAGGACTTATCATCGATAGTTACAATGTCTGTAGAAGCAATAAAAGTACTATTTAATTTCTAACTAAAGGTTATAATTGTAGTATCCATAGCGCAACTTCAAATTATACAGAACAGACTATCATGATAAAAAAACTAACCACTTTATTCATTTTTGCGACCCTGATCTCATCTTGTGTCACAACTCCTGTCAGCAACAAATCAGCACTCATTCTCGTTCCTTTTGAGCAGGAACTCGCATTGGGTGTTCAGGCTTTTGATGAAATCAAAAAAAATGAAAAAGAATCGACCAATACACGTCTGAAAGAAATTGTCTATCGGGTCGGAAAAAGAATTGCCGATGTCAGTGACATGCCTGATTTGGAATGGGAATTCAAACTGATCGAATCGGAACAACAAAATGCTTTTGCCCTTCCAGGTGGGAAGGTTGCCGTTTACACCGGAATTTTGCCAGTGGCCCTCAACGAAGCAGGATTGGCAACCATACTGGGTCACGAAATCGGTCATGCCATTGCCCGTCACGGAGCCCAACGCATGTCACAACAAATGATTCTGCAAGGTGCGATGACAGCCGCCGCTGTGAATATACAAAGCAGTTCCAATCGTGCCATGATAATGACCGCTTTGGGTTTGGGTGCCAACATTGGCATCACACTGCCCTTCAGTCGTTCAAACGAATCTGAAGCGGACGATATAGGCTTGGTCTATATGGCTCGCGCTGGCTACGACCCCAGTGAAGCCATCAACTTCTGGAGTCGCTTCAATAACGAAAAAAAGGAACAACCCCCTGAGCTATTGTCCACCCATCCATCCGATGACACCAGAATCCGAAGTCTTGAAAGTCAACTGGAAGACGCTCTTAAAATCTACAAAGCGTCTCCTCAAAAATTTGGAGTTGGCGAAACGTTTTAACCACCCTTCAACGGTAACTTCAATTTAGATGACGGATACGCAAACAAAGACAATACCAGTCACATTGCTCACAGGCTTTCTGGGTGCGGGGAAAACTACCCTCCTCAACCACATTCTTAAAGCGAATCACGGTAAGAGAATTGCTGTGATAGAAAATGAGTTCGGCAACGTCAACATCGACAGAGAACTCATTGTGGGTTACGAAAATGATATTTATGAAATGAGCAATGGCTGTATCTGTTGTTCTGTCAAAGAAGATTTTCTCGCGACGCTGAATCAGTTGCTCAACAAGCGCGATAAATTTGATCACATTCTGATCGAGGGCTCCGGCATGGCATCGGTCGGCCCCATCGTTCAGGCTTTTTTGATAGAAGACGTCGTTGACCACTCTTTGAAACTAGACGGTGTGGTGGCACTGGCAGACGTACAACATATCCTCCATCAAGTTCATGAATACGAAGTAGCGGGTGAGCAATTAGCTTTTGCACATTTGATCCTATTGAATAAAATCGATCTTGCCAGCCGGGAGCAAATCGACGAGGTCCACAAACAATTGCGAGAAATCAACCCCACAGCTAAACTTATCAAAACTCAAAATGCAGAAACACAACTGGATCAAATACTCCATATCGGTGGCTTCGACCTGGATCCAAACGCCGACTGGGATCAACTTACCAGTGTGGACACACATCATCACCACTCCGATCGCGTCATTGCGATCACTCTCAATCCAGTGGGCTACATCAATCCAACAAAATTGAACCAGTGGCTCCAGATGGCTTTGATCATGGATGGGATCGAGATCATACGCGCCAAAGGCATATTGAACGTAAAAAACACTGACGAACGCCGAATCTTCCAAAGCGTTTATATGGCATTTGATATCATCACAGGAAAACCGTGGGAAAATGCGGAAAGGCTGAATCAGATCGTATTTATTGGCAAAGATCTGGAAAGAGAGGCTCTCGAAGTGGGGCTTGCCAATTGTATGGAGTAGATCATCAAAGCTTTCATCGTTTCAGGATACTTTGGGAAAAATATTCTGGTGGAATCTCAACGTCAAACTGGATTTCATCAAAACTGTAGGTGGTTTTTGTATTTTCCTTGAGCAGGTCACGGTAAATCATTTCGCGAGGAAACAGTCGTCCCGAGGTCTTAAAATAATCTTTAAATTCCACGGTCTTCAACAATTTCCCACTTTTTGCGTAGAGATATTGTTTTAAAATAATTTTTTTTTCGGGGTCAACCCACAAACGTCGCGTCTGATAATTGGTATCTTCTTCAAGAGAAGTCAGGAGCAAAACAGCGCAAAGTACGCCATCCAGCGTTTCCATTTTTTCGACCTTTGCATCGTAAACACGACTCAGCCTCTTGTCCTCAGACATATCTTCATAGGACAAGTCACTTCCCATCATAGACTGTCGCAGTAAATGACCTGCAATTAAAATCGTTCGATCCGCACGAGGCGTATACATCCAAAGTTTTTTGTCCGCTTTCAACATTTTCGTGCCACGTTCCCGCGCAGGAGCTGTGTAATGACTGTAAGATCGTTCAACCCCTTCCATCCAGTTATCCACGGACAAAGTTCGAACCGTCCTGCCATTGTCAATGATAAGGCGACCCTGAATGAACTTTGTGTTAGACCAGATATTGTCATCCACTTGTGTCAGGAGAAGCTTTGCATCAATATTAGATTCCTGAGCATTTACAGGGGATAAGGAAGTGACAAAAATTATTGCTAGAAAAAAAAGGCGAGTCATCATTTTTTTAGAGTTGAAGTAGAGTTTGCGATTGCATGCCCTGTGCATCATTCGTTTTCGAGCTCTCGAAATAAATTGGAAGTGGATCTTTTATAAATAGCAAGTGAAGCAACCCAGGAACCCAGGACACCTGACAATATCCCCGGAATCATTCCTCCCCATACGCCTCTCCAACTGAGTCTTGCACGCACAACATCGTTGAGCATCAAACCCGTTTGCGCCAGATTGTTCCCCATATCAAGTCCTTTCACTTGCAGATAAAGCGTACAGCCCGCGCCAACAATCGCACCGATAACAGCTCCAATAATTCCAATGGCGAAGGCCTCCGTGACCAGAGAAAAAGATATTTGTGCATGAGACTCTCCCATCGCCAATCGCAATCCCAATTCCCCATAGCGGTGAATCCCGTTGAGAATTCCCGCGTTCCAAAGCACCAGAATCATAAGGAAAATGAAAACTCCAATGATGACTGCACGGACCGCCTTGAACTTTTTATAAATCGCTCCCAAACCCCTCTGATCCAGAACTGTCAGGAATATAGGTCGATCATCAGGGGACCAGGATGCAGGAGGTGTTTTGATCCAATCGGATGCAGAATCCGTGAGTTCATTTTTTATCAATTCAAGTTTTTCAATGTCAAAACCAGGGGGAACCCAACCCAGCCAATCGGTGACAATGTCTTCCATATAAAAGCTGTCCTGAGCATCTTTCAGATCAATCAGGGCCATTTTTTTATCAAGAGCAGTGAGTCCGAATTTAACAAACCCTACAATGATATAATTATCGGCGGCGAGTGCACCGTCAAAGGTTTGCCCAAGCAAGGTCGCTCTTTGCCCCAGCTTTAAATTCAGCGTCTCTGCGAGTTGATAACCCACCAGCATTTCTTTGGGACTCACTGGCAAACGCCCTTGCACCAGCGATTCCGTCAACTGCAAGCGATGGATTTCCTCTGAACCAGATGAAAGCAGATCCAGAGCGGTTCCTATAATGGGCGTTTGACTCAAGGTCATGCCCTCTTTATCGGGGATATCCAGCAACGCTCCCCAGCGGATTCTGGCACTCCATGTCACTTCTTCAGGACTGTGCGACTTCAGCCATTTGCCAGATTCTGTCTGCCCTGCAAGTGCCCGATCCATCGGGAAAAGATGCTCTTCCTCGTAATAAGCTTTGTTGACCATCCTCAAACTTCCAGTATCCAGATTCGCCGTTGACTGAATCATACCACCAATAATCCCATCCATGAACCCTATCAAAACCACAGTCAAGGCCACACCCACTGCAACAACAGTCAACGGGAAAACAGATCGGGTTCGGTCTCTCAGGACACCCAGGATATTCCATTTGAACATCACAAACCCTTTCCACGCAAAGCAACAGTGGGTTCCAGCCTTGCAATTTTTTGTACCGGACGCCAGGCAGAAAAAATGACCACAGATAACATAATGAGCGTGATCCAAAGCATTTCAGAAAAGTGAAAATCGAGAAAAATACGTTCCCGAACTGGCATTGTGGAAGCACTCAAATGAGAAATGTCCAAGCCCACACTTTGGAACCAGTAATAAAAAGGGACTCCAAAAATAAAAGCAAAAAAAATAGCACCAAAGCCTGAGATCGTTCCTTCCAGAGTGTACAGACCAATGATCGTCCTGGACTCCATACCAAATGCCATCATGGCACCGATTTCTTTTTGTCTTTTAAATACATTCAGAATCTGTGAATTGTACACACTGGTTCCAGCAAGAAACAGAAGAATGGCCCATAAAACCTTGGCATTGCGGCGATCCTGCTTGAGGAGATTGAGAATATCGGACATCAGTGTGGCGGGTTCCAAAAATTCCAGGTGTTTATCCGACCCCAGGTTGTGAGTCACTGTGACCCAGGAAACTTCGCCCTCACGCCGCGTCATTATTCTCAACCGATCCAGCGACAACCACACGACCCCTTCGTCAACTCGCGGATTTAAAAAATCAGCCACCTCAATCACCTTGGCGTCACGCGCGTCTATGACACCCAAGCGGTCGCGCCAGCGTAAAACAGCAGAGTCTCCCTTTTGCAAACGCGAACGTTCGGACATACGGGTACCAATAATAACGGGAATATATTCATTCCCATTTTCCTGACGAGACAAAGGCTCAAGCGGGAGATCCAATAGTTTTTGCTTTAAGTCGATACCGCGAAGTTGAACCGGATACAAGCGACGATTGGGGAACAATTGCCCTTGCAATACCAGCACCTCTGCTTTTTCAGTGTCCGACAAATTTTTCAAAAAAGGAGGGGGACTGAAGGTTTGATCCTCCCATTCCGTCGGTGAGAGAATATCAAAATCAGGCAGTCGATAATGTCCGCCACCAACATCGGTCGATTTAAGATTTTTGGAAGCTTGTAATTGGAAACCATTCAATAATGAAGTCATGAAAATGAGGGTCACAAGTGTTAAACCTGTGACCGCTACATTGAGCCATGCACGCGCTCCCTGACGTAGAAATTGAATCCATGCCAACTTGGCAATCATCACTTCAATCCATCCATTAAATTGTCCTGAGAAATCATCCCATCTTCAAGCTTGACCTCTCTGGTAACAAATTTAGAAACCCGTTCATCGTGAGTGGATAAAATAAAAACCGTTTTCATCTCACGATTCAATTCCGTCATCAACTCAAGAATTTGTCGGGAGTTCTCCGCATCCAGATTGGCGGTCGGTTCGTCTGCCAGAGCGATGGGCGGGCGTTTGACCAACGCACGGGCAATAGCAACACGTTGACACTGCCCCCCGGAAAGCTGATTCGGGCGTTTGTTGGCGCATTCTGCCAGACCAACCCGAGCCACCATGTCCTCAACGCTTTTCCTGACATCGCCTTCACGTTTGCCCATCACCAAAAGAGGGAACAAAACATTTTCATAAACCGTATAGACTGGCAGTAAATTATATGACTGAAAAATGAATCCAATGTTATCCCTGCGATAGGCCGACATCTCCTTGCGTGTCATGTGCGACAATTTTTTATCATAGAAAAAAATTGAACCTTCAGTCGGGGTATCCAATCCCCCTATCAGATTCAACAGAGTGGTTTTTCCCGAACCCGAAGGGCCCACGATAGACATGAAGGCACCCTTTTTCACCTCAAGCGAAACACCACGCAGGGCTTTAAACACCTCGATCCCAACAGGATAGGTTTTAACAACATTTTCAATTCTGATTACAGTTTCATCCATCCCTGATCCTTAAAAATAACTCACCAATGAAAGTCCAAATGCAGATTCCTTTCCTGAAAATACAGGAGAATCTTGAAATAAACGACCGTTTCTAGAACCCGAAGACGCACGCCCGCCCCATCTCCCATGAATGTATAAATAGAGATCCTGTATCACTGCATATTCTATCTGCGGAACAATCTGAAAAGTTTGATCGCCAAGATCGTAAATCGAAAAGACCTGCCACTTCATATCAATACCAATCGGCTGGTCAAAAAGAACTCCGAGTTCCTGAACAGTCAGGGTATTACCCAATGCGGGTGCGATGAAATTTCGTCCACGGTCTGAGAGAAAATACTCCAGTAAAACATGAAGACCTTCCCCTACATTAAACGTATAATCAACTCCCGCCGTCCAATCCAGACGTAAAGCCTGCTTCTGTCGGCCCAACTGAAGATCCACACGCCCTTCCGTCCAATAGCCAATTTCATATTCACCTTTGAGGTGAAAACCCGATTGGAACAATTCAGAAGCAAAGTTTGGCAAGCCCTTCAGATCGGTTTCGGGATGATATTGAACGACGGCACCCGCATCCAAACCTGCCAGCGGTCCTTCCCAGCGCGCACCAACAATCATACGATCATCTAGCTTGGCAGGAACAAGCCAGGTTTGAAGGAAGCTCGTAGAATCAAAAAAATAGGTCGTACGAATGCTGTCAGTCCCGCGCGTTTGAGGAACCACTCCCGTAATATCACGCGTATCAAAAAATCCAAGAGGCCGAAAAATATTTCCCGCGCCAAACAGAATTTTCTGACGACCTCCGCGAATTTGGAAATTACCGCCATCCAAACGCAACCAGGCACGAAAGAAGTCCACATCCGTTTCTCGTCTCAAACCAGACTGCACCGAAGGACCATCCACCTCAATGGCATTGCCCGACAGTTCATAATCCAGACGGAGATGGTCATTTTCCCAAGCGTTGCCCAAAACTCCCATACGCAATTCAAACGCATTGTCGAAGTCTTTGTGAAACGGTGGCGAAGAGAAGTAATACAGCGAATCCAGTTTCATTCGCCCTTCGAAAGCCATGTCAAAGCCCATGCACTGTAGCGGAACTAGCAAACCGGACAATACGAAAAAAAAAAGTAATGTGAAAAATTGAATGAACGAAGAATACTTGCGGAGAGGCATTTAACAGAAATTAAGAGAACCAAATCCAGACAATGGATCCAGTGGGTTGGCGGCAGCGTACTGAAAAACTACTGAAAATCCGGGAATTCAAATTTCTATAACAACTTTTTCAGATAAGGAATCAATTGATCCGCACTTACCCAAGGTGTTCTGGCCAAGAGCTTGCCATCGCGTCCAATGATCAATACTGTAGGCATATCCCTTTGTATATAAGCCTTGTTCATAGATCTGTCGGGGTCCAGCAAATAAGGAAAACCAACAGGCTCAGGAAAATCATTCAAATACTCTTGCACATCTTTTGATGAATCCCCCGCTGTATTGACACCCAACACAACGAAATCGGGATTTTTTAATTCTTTCAGCACCTTGTTAAATTCCAAAGCCTGCTGACGACAAGGAACGCAAATATGGAACATTCCAAGCAATACAACTTTACCCTTCAAATTTTCTAAAGAAATATTTTTCCCATCAATGGTGCTTAGAGAAAAATCTGGAGCAACATCGCCCACTTTCGGAGCCGCAGCAAAAGCGGGAACGGTGAATAAAAAAAAGATGAGGAATGATGAAATAATTTTTGTGTGCATGACTCAATTTCCTCTAAAACTAAAATGGAAGGAATAAAAAATTGCCTAAAACCCTCTTATTAATTACTACGTGTCTACTTCGATTCTAAACTATAAGCCTTGTATAGTTAAGTAAAAAAGTAACGACATCTTTGATCTTAAAAAAAATACAGGCAGTCTTTTTTATTCGTTTTAAGTGTGATACTTTGAAGTGAGGGTGAATACCACCCCCTTCACTGCCAAGAAAAATTTAACCTCAGGTTCAAGACAGGAAAGACCCTTTGCTCATGCGAATCGTATTTTTTATTTTAATGGCAATTCCATTTTTCACAGGACTGGCAACTGCAGGTTCCATCAAGGGTACAGCTAAATATAGCGTGAAATTTGAACCTGCACCGGCTATAGAGACCGGTAAGTTCAAAAAAGCTTGCGGAGATACCGTACCCGAGGAAACCATTCTAGTTGATAAATCCAGACTGAAGAACGTAGTTGTCACCCTATCGGGAAAAAATTTAAAGGGGAAAAATAAAAACGCCAAACTAAACCAGAATAAATGTCGATACGAGCCTCATGTTGTGGCAATAAAAAAAGAATCCAACCTGCTTATTTCCTCCTCGGATCCCATCAATCACAATATGCATACCTACTCTTTTGAAAATGATCCCATCAATGTTATGTTTGTTCCGAATCAGGAACCACTGGAACAGGAAATGGAAGAAGCTGAGATCATTAAAGTAGAATGCGACCTTCACAGTTGGATGACAGCCTGGATTGTGGTTACAGAAAATTCATTTTATGCGGTCACAAACCAGCACGGGGACTTTGAAATCGGCAATGTTCCTCCCGGAAAATACCAACTAACCGCTTGGCATGAAAGTTTAGGAAGCATTGAAAAAGATTTGACCGTTACTGAAAAAGGCGCAACAGTCGATTTCGATTTTTCCCATCTGCCCCCCGGAAAATAATTCAAACTACCGGTAAATAAAACCAACCTACAGGATGGAGCTTTAAGTAATGAGAATTAGAGATTTTTTCAGTTTTTTGTTTTGTATCCTCATGACCTTTGCTTTTGCTCAAAATAGTTGGAGCTATCAGGAAATTGAGGTAAAAAATGGTGGTTCCATAGCAGGAAAAGTTACTTTACAGGGAGAAACCCCCGAACCCAGAGTGTACCATCTCGTTCTATTTCCAAATATAGACATGTGTGCTGAAGTCGATACCGACGATGAGATGAACCGAGTGCTTCTAGACTTTAAGACCGATTCCAACAGAGGACTACGAGATGTGGTTGTTACTCTCGAACAAGTCGAAGCGGGCAAGCCCTTCAATAAAAAACCCATCAACATTTTGTCTGAGAATTGTAAATTCTTTCCTGATGTTAATATCGTCAGACAAGATGAGGTCTTCAAGGTAGACAATCAGGATGCCGTAATGCACAACAGCCAAGTCTACCAAAAAGAACGTGGCAAAATCATCACCAACCTGCCGGTTCCCCCAGAAACAGTCATCGAAGGTAAAGTGACCTTCATGAAAGACTACAAAATATTTCAGATGATTTGCGGTATGCATGAATTCATGCAAACCTGGGGTTTTCGAGTGCAAAACCCTTATTACCACTTAACAGGCAACGACGGGTCTTATAATTTATCAAATATTCCTCCCGGAGAATACAAACTGGTTGCCTGGCATTATCTGATGAAAAAAGAGGAACGAATGGTGAAAATTGAACCCAATGCGAAACTGAATATCGATATCGAATTTATAGCAGGTGGCGTGGTTCGACCGCATTATGAAACCATTAAATCAGGGCGAATTAAGAAAGATGCGATTGTTCCGGGTTCAGCCAAAGAAGATGAAGCCACACCGAGCAAAAAATAAATCAACACACCTTTGGATACAATTTAAAAGATGAACCGAATTGCCTTAATAGCCAGTACAATTTTTTTTGGTGCAATGAGTCTTCAATTTGCGTACGCTTCGACTTTGCGCCCGCAGATTCCAGACTCGATTGTGCTGAAAGGACAGACTGTTGTACTAAAGAATCTTAGAAATCCTCTCCCACTTGACGCTGGCAACCTTCAAGCGGGAAAAGAAGTCTATTTTCAGAATTGTTTCCTATGCCATGGCGACCTTCTCGACGGCAATGGTGTTATGGCGGACCGATTTTTTCCGAAGCCTGCCAGTTTCATCCACAAAAGCTCACCCTTAACCCAAACCGATGCCTATATATTCTGGCGCATCGCCAAGGGGGGGAAAGGCTTGCCGCCTGAGTTCAAGCCCTGGAATTCGGCAATGCCCGCCTGGGAAAACCAACTGAGTCCGCAACAAATCTGGCAAGTGATTCATTTTTTACAAACCAAAGTCAAAGCCCGGCTGGCACTTGAGAATTCTCAAACCAGCGAAACTCCAACCGTTGAAAAAGGTCAAAGCCTATTTAATGAACATTGCGCCATTTGCCATGGAGATGAAGCAAATGGTCAAGGCATAGCGGCCGCATATTCCAGTCCACAGCCGAGAGACTTGACAAAAGGTCATATCAAGCTAAGGTCCACAGCCTTTGGGAAACTTCCAATCGACGAAGACATTATGTCCGCTCTTGATCGTGGAATGAACGGCACAACAATGCCTTCCTGGAAACATTTGCCTAAAAGTGATAAAGAAAGTCTGATCCTGTACATGAAATCGGTCAGCCCAAAGCACCAGAAATTTATAGATCGTAAAAAGGAGCATGAAATCATCAGCGTACCTGATGCGAATCCCTTTACCCTGGAAAGCCGTGCAAACGGGAAGGAATTGTATATTAAAAATTGTTCCGGTTGTCACGGAATCAAAGGACGTAGTGATGGCATGTCCACTCACAAAATCGTCAACATTGAAACAGATGCCATTTGGCCAAGGAACCTCAGCAAATCATGGACCTTTCGGCGCGGTGGAGCTAGAGAACAAATTTTTAAAACCATACGTACCGGACTAACCAGCTCTGCCATGCCAAGGTTTTCCGAGCGTGTCTTTACGGACGAGCAAATATGGGATATTGTAAATTACGTCGTTACATTGTCACCTCAAACCAAACCCCAAATTAAGCCTCTGCTCAAAGTTCAGCGTATCTCAGGAGAACTTCCAGAAGAACCTATGGACCCTGTCTGGAATCAAGCAGAATCTTATTTTTATCCCTTGGGTGGGCAAATACTGGAAGCGGAGAAGTCTTATTTCTCAACAACCGACAGCGTTGTGGTCAAGGGCCTTCATAACGGGCAGGAAGTGGCCTTTTATATTCATTGGGACGATCCAAACTACGATCCGCTATTGGAAAATATCAAACGAGTTAAAGAGTCCCCTCCCCCCCCATTGCCACCAGAACTGCAAACGAATGAGGCAGAGCATGAAGCCAAAGAATTAAAAGGCCAGAAATTCCCCGACGCCATTGCACTGCAATTTCCAGTAAATCTGAATAGCGAAACGCCTTATTTTCTCAACGGTGCTCCTAAACATCCCGTAAATTTATGGCGTTGGACATCAACCCCCTATCAAGCTGTTGAAATGAATGCAGAAGGCTTGGGAACAATTGCAGAGCAATCCGAAAATAGCCAAAGCCTGAAATCTCAGGTGCAATACAAATACGGACGTTATTATCTGGTCATCAAAAGAAAATTGATCACTGACGACAAGAAAAATGATGTTCAGTTTCAACCAGGGAAAATCACTCCGATTGCGTTCAATGTGTGGAACGGTTCCGAAGGTGAACAAGGAACGAAGATGGCCATCTCTTCCTGGTTTGATATGGTTTTGAAATAGTTCAGCAACCCAAACAAATCAAAATCTCCTCAAATTCCTTATAACAAGAGCGTTTATCAAGTGCTTTCCGATGACTTTGAAGTCTCCAATGAAATAGGAATTTGATCAGTTCTTTGACCTTTTATATTTTTCAAAAATGTATCGTGGATTTTTCCAAGTACCAACAGCGAAAAGATTGCCCCCGCTAAAGCCAATGCCATATCCCATTGAGTATCCCAAATATCTCCCTGAGTACCAAGAAAAGCCTCCGCGGCAGTTCCTGTGGTGACGGCTACCCGCCATTCAATAAGTTCATAAAACGCACTAAAAGACAAACAGACACAGGTAACTAAAAAAAACAGCCACTTTCCGGGTCGCAAGGGAGAGGTCCTCAACAATATTTCTCTTGCAACAATCGCAGGGAAAAAACCTTGAGCGAGATGGCCCACACGATCGTAATGATTACGACTGAGCTCAAAGACGTCTTTTAACCAATTAAAAAAGGGAACCTCAGCGTAAGTATAATGCCCGCCGATCAAAAGAATGATGGCATGACACCACAATAGAAAATAGGAGAGCCGGGTAAATTTAAATTTGGAATAGGTACACACAAGAATTATGACACCCGCGATTACAGGAAAAACTTCAAGGAACCAAGTAAATAAATCGTGGGGGTTAATAAGAGACCAGAGGAATACCAGAGCCAGACTTACCCATAAAGGGATAAAAAACTTCTTATGAGTCATAGTGATTTCCAAAAATTATTGACTCAGTCACCTTTTGCTAAGGGACGACTATTTATCGGCTGACTTGATCGCAGGTGGAAATGTTATTTGTGATGCTGTGAGGGTTTTTAGGAAGGCAAGGCAGTCGGCGATTTCCTGGGGACTGAGAATATCCTTAAAATTTCCAGGCATCATAGAAATTTTCTGAGTTTTTGATTTTTTGATCTGCTCACGCGGGACATGAATGCGATCACCGTCCTTATTGACCAAATCGATACCCCCTGCCGACTCGTTTTTCTTGATTCCCGTTATAAACTTTTTATCCTTGGTCAAGATCATGACCGAAGAATAACCGGATGTGATCACCGCTTCAGGTTTCAAAAGCGATTCTAATAAAAATTCGCGACTTCGGCTGGTACCGATGTAACTCAGATTGGGGCCAACGTCTCCGCCCACCCCTTTGACAGTGTGACATTTCGAGCAAGTTGCCTTGCCATTCAAATCGAAAAACAAAGCCTTACCTCTCTCAGGATCACCTTCGATCTTCAAAAAAGCACTCAATTCCTCAGGAAGCCCTTCATTTTCTTCGTGAAGTCCACTGAGATAGGCCACAAGAGCCCAGGCTTGCTTGTCATCCAAATTAAGATTGGGCATTTTTGAATCGGCCCGAAACGTTTGTGGATTTTTTATCCAGGCGTAAATCCATTCTGGAGGATAATTAAAGGCAGAGCGAGACAGGTTTGGCCCCACTTTGCCGCCCTCTTCATCTATCTGATGGCAGGCCACACAACTTTTTTGTCGTTGAAAAAGTAATTCACCATACTCTTTAGCCTTTTTACTCTTGCCCTCAATTGAAAACCACCGTCTAAAAAATTCTATGTCAGCGGACCCGACTAAAATTCGCTTAGGTTTTTTAGATGAAGTATTGGCAGGTAGTTCCACGGGGTGAGATTCGTCTTTAGCCAAATGACGAACCCATGAGACAAGGGACCAAATCTCTTTTTCAGAAAGAGTTTTCCCAAACGCGGGCATGAGGTGAGATTTCTTTACACCTCTACCGCCTCCCTCTATAACACGATAAATTTGAACATTCGTCTTTTTGGAAATGAATTTTAAATCGGAGAGTTCAGCAGGTTCCTTATCGAGATTCTCTGCATTGTATCCATCGCCATCGCCTGTTCCGCCATGACAATGAGAACAATAATCACGGTACAGAATTTCTCCATCCTGCAACAAATTTTCGCTGGCAGAAACCGGATTTGAAAATTTGAAAAGACAAACAAAAAGGATAAGAAACTGAATTTTTCTTACAGAAATCATTTCCATTAATATCTAGAAATATAAAGAAAAGAATTTAATTTAGTCACCAAAAGACTGACTGAGGCTAAAATAGAATTTGAACCATACAAATGAAAGCATGAAATACACTAGACTTTTTTCTTCAAACCCACATGCGTCCTTATTTCACTATCAATTTTATCAGTTTCAGTGGAATTGTATCGTAAAAGTTGTTGCAGATGTTCGTAACTTTCAAGACCCATTTCCAAAAATTCAATCCCCATCCCCGTTTTCAGGCTTCGTTCAACTTTACCTTTGAATTCCATAACAACAGGTTCTGCCGCCTGCAAAGTCAGAGACACATCACATTCCGTAGATTCGGGCCATTGTTCATCGGCTTCAACAAAAACACCTTTTAAACTTAAATCCTTTGTTTTAAGTGTTTTTACGATGCCTTTGTCAGAACTAAGGTGAACCTCAATCTGAATTGGAACGCGTGTAAATTCTCTATCTTCCGCCATTGATCCGCCTTTTATCTAATAGGTTTACTTGAATTATAAACGAACACTTAAAAAAAATGAAATCGAATTTGGGTCCATAATACGAGTTTACAGGATCAAGCCCGCATAAAATAGCAATGATTTTACCAATGCGCAACGAAACTAAATGGGCAAAAAAATGATTTTATTTCTCCTAAGCTTGACACTCACTTTCAACAATCTTATCTAGGAAGCAACGCGAACACTATGAAACTATCAAATTCATATACAAATGAAATAATTATAAATTGTAGCTAAGAAAGGACTCTCGATCATGGGAAAAATTGTTGGAATTGATTTGGGCACGACGAACTCCGTCATCGCCGTAATGGAAGGTAATGAGCCCAAAGTTATACTCAACGAAGAAGGAAGCCGAACCACGCCCTCTGTCGTTGCTTTTACAAAAGATGGCGAAATTCTTGTTGGGCAGGTAGCCAAAAGACAAGCCATTGCTAATCCAGAAAATACAATTTTCTCCGTCAAACGCTTCATGGGACGATCCATTGATGAAGTCAATGATGAGCAGAAAATGGTGCCTTATAAGGTTGTTGCAGGCCCAAAGGGTGAAGTAAAAATTGCAATCAACGGCAAACAATATTCTCCGCCTGAAATTTCTGCAATGATTCTTCAGAAACTTAAAAAATCTGCAGAAGCCTATTTGGGCGAACCGGTAACAGAAGCCGTCATCACGGTTCCGGCCTATTTCAATGATGCGCAACGGCAGGCCACTAAAGATGCTGGTAAAATAGCAGGACTGGATGTCAAACGAATCATTAATGAGCCTACAGCCTCGGCTTTGGCGTACGGCCTTGACAAAAGCAATGACCATACAATCGCCGTTTACGATTTTGGTGGTGGAACTTTTGATATTTCCATCCTCGAAGTTGGAAATAATGTGGTTGAAGTAAAGTCTACCAATGGCGATACCCATTTGGGAGGAGACAACCTCGATCAACTCGTTATCGTGTGGTTGATAAACGAGTTCAAAAAAGATCAGGGAATTGACTTATCAAAAGATAATATGGCTCTTCAACGCCTCAAAGAAGCGGCTGAGAAGGCAAAAATGGAGCTTTCAAGCACAACTGAAACGGATATCAATCTGCCTTTCATCACAGCGGATGCAACCGGTCCAAAGCATTTGAATGTCAAATTGAGCCGAGCCAAATTTGAGTCCATGATCAGTGATTTGATCACGAAATCCATGGAGCCTTGCAAAAAAGCTCTGGCAGATGCAGGTCATAAAGCTGAAGATATCAATGAAGCGGTACTGGTCGGTGGATCGACTCGAGTTCCTCTTGTTCAGGAAACCGTCAAAAACTTCTTCAAAAAAGAACCTCATCGTGGTGTTAATCCAGATGAAGTTGTTGCTCTGGGTGCAGCCGTGCAGGCAGGTGTTCTTTCCGGTGATGTGAAAGATATTCTTTTACTCGACGTCACCCCTCTTTCATTGGGAATTGAAACCCTTGGCGGAGTCACAACGAAGTTGATCGAACGAAACACGACGATCCCAACTCGAAAAAGCGAAACTTTCTCCACTGCGGCAGACAATCAGCCCAGTGTAGAAATTAACGTAATACAGGGTGAGCGGGAAATGGCCAAAGACAATCGTTCACTCGGTAAATTTCATCTCGATGGAATCCCATCAGCACCACGGGGAATGCCACAGATTGAAGTCACCTTTGATATCGATGCCAATGGAATCATCAACGTTTCTGCTAAAGACAAAGGCACCAATAAAGAGCAGAAAATCACAATCACCGATTCTACCGGTTTGAGTGACAGCGACATTGAAAATATGGTCAAAGATGCGGAAGCGAACGCCGAAGCGGATAAGGAACGACGTGCGAAAATTGATCTGAAAAACCAATTGGATTCTGTGATTTACAGCACAGAAAAAACCATCAGAGACAATAAAGACAAACTTCCGGAAGACGCTGTTAAAGACGCGGAAACTGCCATTGAGGAAGCTAAAAAACACCTTGAGGGAGAAACCGATGTGCTCAAAGCGCAAACAGAAAAACTCAATGAAGTTGCACACAAATTGGCAGAAACCATCTATGCAAAAGCTCAAACAGGAGCAGATGCAGGAGAAGGTTCCGATACCGGTGGAAACGATGGATCTGAGTCAGGCTCAGCCGGTCAGGATGACGATGTGGTCGACGCCGAGTTTGAAGACATCAGTAATAAAAAATAATTGTTTTTTTTGATTCAAATCAGCCGCTTTTCCCTGATATAGGGGAAAGCGGCTTGTCTTTACATTTAACGGAAGCCAGAATAAAATGGACAAGAAGAGCAAGCAAGCTGAGACTGAAAAGGGTGAAAAACCCAAAATAACGATTGTCGATAAACGAAGCTCCATGCTTGAAGAAGACACGGGTGCCACTACCGACCCTTCAGCACTCGACGAAAGATTTCCTTCCTATGTTGAAAAACTAAAACAGGAAGCCGAAAATAAAGATAAAAAACTAAAAGAATACATCGCCGCTTACAAAGAGAAAAATGCCGAGAACGATGAATTCAGAATTCGCCTGCAAAAAGAAAATGAAACCCGCCTCGATCAGTTTAAGGCAAATTTATTTTCGAGATTGCTTCCCATACTCGATAATCTAAAGCGTGCTGAAGCTTCAGCAACTGCCAGCAAGGACTTCGATAGTCTGAAAAAAGGGATCGATATGGTAACACGTCAGTTCATGCGTGAGTTGGAAGACAATCAGATCACCGTTATATCAACGGTTGGCAGAAAATTCGATCCCAAAATAGACGAAGCATTGCTCACAGAAGAAACCAGCGATCCTGAGAAACACAACGATATTTTACAGGAACTCGAACCCGGCTATATGTTCAAAGATAAATTGATCAAAGCCTCTCGAGTAAAAATTGCCACTTTAAAAAATTAATTCACGCCCCTCTGCGGCCCTAAAATTCAACTACTTTGAACGAAAGAAGATAATGGCGAAGAGAGATTATTACGAAGTACTAGGTGTCAGCCGGTCGGCATCTGAAGCCGAGCTTAAAAAGGCGTATCGCAAGTTGGCCATGCAGCATCATCCTGATAAAAATCCAGGAGATCATACCGCTGAAGAAAAATTCAAAGAAGCTTCCGAAGCTTATGATGTCCTCAAAGATCCCAAGAAAAAACAGGTTTACGATCAATTTGGTCATGAAGGACTCAAAGGTCAGGGCTTCAACGGATTTCAAGGATTTGATGACATCTCTTCTGCTTTTGGCGATATTTTTGGTGATTTTTTTGGTGGCGGCGGTCGCCAAAGAACCGGAAACGATCTGCGACTCGACGTGAGTATCTCCTTTCTCGACGCTGCTTTTGGAATTCACAAAGATGTAGAAATCAGCAAATATGAAGATTGCAAAAAATGTTCAGGCAGTGGTGCCAAGGAGGGTACGTCCCCAAACGTTTGCCATACTTGCCGGGGTACGGGGCAAGTGATTCGTTCGCAAGGTTTTTTTCAAATGAGTACCCCCTGCCCCAAATGCCACGGTGCCGGTCAAATCATCACGGATCCTTGCAAACCATGCAGAGGAGAAGGTCGCGTCCTTCAGAAAAAGAAGGTCAACGTAAACATTCCTGCTGGTGTCGACGATGGTTCCCGTCTGCGTCTGCGTGGGGAAGGCGAAAAAGGTCCGCACGGACTGCCTCCTGGAGACCTGTATGTATTTGTTCACGTCAGTCCGCATGAATATTTTCAGCGCGATGGTTACGACGTTTACAGCAGGCTCAATATCACCTTTTCACAGGCCGCTCTCGGTGCCGAAATAGAAGTGCCAACGATCGATGATCAGACAAAAGTCATAAGCATTCCGGCTGGCACACAATCGGGTGAAACTCATCGAATCGCTGGGGCTGGAATTCAAAATGTAAGGGGATACGGTAGAGGGGATCAAATCATCCAACTGATTGTTGAAACTCCAAAGAAACTCAACAAACGTCAAAAAGAACTACTTCATGAACTTGCTGAAATTGACGGGAACCCTGTAAAGGAACCTCTCAAGGGTTTTTTCCAACGTCTGATCCACTAATGTGGATGTAAAATTTTGAAAACAGAGGAATGTTTACATCAACAAATAGATGATCATCGCCGGGAGTGACACCCCACTGATAGCCGCTAGAATAGCTTTGAGGAAGAATGGAGCTTCTGAGGGCACTTCATTGTCCATGATCGGTTTCATTGATTGACTCATAACCATTTTTTCTTTCATTTTGGCAACTCCAGGATTAGGGCTGACAATATTTTCTCACCTGACTGTTGCCTGACTTATCGTCCTAAAAGCTAAAAACCTTTAAGACTTCTACATTTTTCCTCTAGGCTCTCGCTCTGCCCCTCTTTTCTGCTCACAAATGCATACAAGAACAAAAGACTCGTTTTTTATATAAGGTCAGAAACGCGCTTTACTTTCGCTATTTATTCGCCTACAATGCAATTTACCTATGGCTGTATGAAACTGGAGGCAATGACATGCACTTGACCAGGCGTCAAAAGGAAATTTTTGATTTTCTAAAGCAACAGATCCAAAAAAATGGTTACGCTCCAAGCATTGCCGAAATTGGTAAACACTTCGGATTGAATTCTCCTGCAACCATCCACAAACATTTGTCCCATCTGCAAGAAAAGGGACTCATTCGCAAACAGGATAATTTGAGTCGGTCCATAGAAATTGCATCAGAGGAAAATGAAAATTCCTCTAATGAATACCCTTTCCTGGGGTATATAGCCGCCGGTAAACCCATCGAGGTTTTAGAAAATAGAGAGGTCACATCGCTTTTCCCTGATCCCATGGATAAGGACGTTTATGTCCTGAAAGTGAAAGGCGATTCCATGATAGAAGACCATATCAAAGATGGGGATTTTGTGATTGTCGAGCAAAGAAGCAGTGCCAATAATGGAGAAACTGTGGTGGCACTATTGGATAACGAACGTGCAACGCTGAAACGATTTTATCGCGAAAAAGACCATGTGCGACTCCAACCCGCCAATACAACCATGCAAGCACTTATTCTCAAAGAAGGTGACTTTAAAATCCAGGGCGTCGTGATCGGGGTCCTACGCAAATTTTAGTTTTCTATCTCTGAAAATATCGGAGCAGACCCAATGGACGAAACATTTAATTTTTATTTTTGATTCCCCCTCTGCTTTGAATTTATGACCGCAACCACGGAAAGAATAATAGCCCATATTGACATGGACGCCTTTTTCGTTTCCGTTGAAGAAGTACTCAATCCTTCCCTCAAAGGCAAACCTGTGGTCGTCGGTGGCGATCCAGATGGCCGCGGAGTCGTTTCCGCCGCTTCTTATAAAGCGCGTCAATATGGCATTCATTCTGCCATGCCTTTAGCGCAGGCCCGCCGACTTTGCCCCAATGCAATTTTTCTCCGTGGCTCAATGTCACAATATTCCGAATTTTCGCACCGTATATTCGCGATTCTGGGTCGCTACTCCCCCGTTGTTGAGCCCGTATCAGTCGATGAAGCTTATATCGATCTCAGCGGTTGCGAGAGACTCCACGGGCCAACCCTTACGATGGTTCAACACATCCGTGATGAGATATTAGACGCCGTTGGTGTTTCAGCATCAGCGGGAATCGCTTCCAATAAATTACTTGCAAAGATCGCTTCTGGATTTTGCAAACCTGCGGGAATGCTATGGATTGTTCCAGGAAAAGAACAGCGTTTTTTACAAGCATTGCCCGTGCGCCGCATCCCCGGTGTTGGGGCGCAAGCAGAAAAAGAACTTTTACGGATAGGCAAACGAACGATCGGTGAGGTAGCCTGCATGCCTCAAGAAAAACTAGAAAAACTTTTTGGGAAATGGGGCACTGCCCTCGCTATGAAATCACGCGGGCTTTGCGACCGGCCCGTCGCACACGACGAATCAGACAGCCGTTCCATCAGTCGCGAAACCACTTTAAAGACCGATTCAAGAGATCGCCAGCTTTTACTCTCCTTGCTCAGCCATTTGTTGGAAAAAGCAACGAACCAGTTACGGCAATCCAATCTTTACGCAAAATCTATTACCGTGAAAATACGGTATTCTGATT
Organism: Nitrospinae bacterium CG11_big_fil_rev_8_21_14_0_20_45_15; assembly: GCA_002787235.1. Classification (GTDB taxonomy): domain Bacteria; phylum Nitrospinota; class Nitrospinia; order Nitrospinales; family VA-1; genus Nitrohelix. The sequence continues at coordinate 447,092 of PCWG01000042.1, read as the reverse complement.
TCAAAACGGAATCTCGTTCAAAAACCCTGGACACCGCCTCGACAGACGACAGCATGTTATTGAATATTGCGGACGGACTTTTTCAAAATGCCTTGGCAACCAGCACAAAAAATGTGCGCCTCATCGGCGTGTGTCTCTCCAACCTGACTCACGAACGAACGCGACAAACATCACTGTTTGATTCGGAAAATCCTGAAAAAAACGATCAACTCTATAAAAGTCTGGATCGTATTCGTGTAAAATACGGCTTCCGTTCCATCAAAAAGGCCAGGAGCTTTCAATCCGAGTGACAACGACCTCTATGATAGATATATAGAGTTTATTTAATAAACAATTACTAATCAGAATAATTTTCTAAACGAAAACATGGATAAAAATTCACCGTCTTTGCTCTCCGCTCAGGAGCACTTCCCCATTCTTAAAAATCGAATATTCTTTGATCACGCAAGGGTAGCCCCCCTCCCCCAATGCGTCCGTCAAGCCATCACAAATTTTGCGGACGATGCCTGCGAACAGGGGACCGCAAATTATATCGACTGGACTGCGGAGGTTGAGAAAACCCGACTCCGCTTTGCTCGTTTGATAAATGCCGATTTGGATGAAGTCGCCTTCGTCAAAAACACCTCCGAAGGCATTGCCATTGTAGCAAATGGACTCGACTGGAAGCCTGGAGACAATGTGGTGATTCCAGACATTGAATTCCCCGCCAACGTGTATCCCTGGCAAAATCTCCGCCGACACGGGGTTGAAACCCGTTTTGTTCATGCCGTAGAAGGTCGCGTTTTGTTTGACGATATAGTCAAACAAACGGATTCACGAACTCGTGTGATCTCCGTCAGCTCCGTCGAATGCAATTCAGGTTTTCGAAATGATCTCAATCGAATCGGTGCTTTTTGCAAAGAGCGCGGGATTTTATTTTGCGTGGACGCAATACAAAGTCTGGGTGTTTTGCCGATGGATGTCAAACGCGACCACATCGATTTCCTCTCCGCTGATGGTCACAAATGGTTATTGAGCGTCGAAGGTTTGGGCGGCTTTTACATTTCAAAAAACGTTTTAGATCAAGTTTACCCCGTTACCGTTGGCTGGAACAACATGGTCGATGCTTCCAACTATATGGATTATAATTTCGAATTTCGTCCCGACGCACAACGGTTTGAAGAAGGCAGTTGCAATACTCTCAGTATTCACGCTTTTGGAGCGGCCTTGTCGCTATTTGAAACAGAAGGTATGGAAAATGTTCAACAGAAAATATTCAAGTTGGGAGACCTCATCATTGAAAATCTAAGAAAACGAGATTTAAGCATCATCAGTTCCACGATGCCTGAAGAGCGTTCTGGAAATATTTCATTCACTCCCAAAGGGGACTTTCTCGCTTTAGCCGAGTATATGCAGAAAAACAAGGTCACTTTGACGGCACGCAATGGCTTGGTGCGCGTATCTCCTCATTTCTACAATACATCCGATGAAATCGAACGTTTCTTTTCAATCCTTGATGACTTCAGTTGAAAAAGGACTTCAACCGTTCAGACCGTTGGCTTTTTAGCGATGATCTCGAAGCCTAAAAACTTCAGGGCAAGGTTGTCGCCGGGTTTTTGGCTGTAGGCATCCGTTTCGTCATGGTATTCGTGAAAATCAAAATGAAGAATTTGATAGCCAATTGCTTTCATATCATTCACAAGGTTTTGACAAAAACCGCTTTCAATTTCTACCAGAGTTTCCGGGTAACCTTCGATCAGTCGATCACGGTACTTTACGGACTGGCAAAGAAGTTGGTACTCCAGGTCGGTGTCGAGGATGCTCAATTCTCCCCCAGCTTCGAGGCATTCAAAAATCTGCCCCAGGATTTCCTTACGTTCGGGCCGATGCAGATGATGCAGAAATTTATTCGCCAACACCGTTTCAGCTCGCCACTCCCTCTTCCCTCCCGGAAAATCCTGATCGATAATTTCTATATTTTTTTTGCCCAGTTTTTCCCGGTACAGAGTCAAACCTTGAATGATAAAAGGCATTTTATCCGTGAGGATCAATTGCGGTCCATTTTCAGGCCAGGCATGTATCATGCTGTAACCCGACAGACCCGTGGCAATATCAACAACGGGACCCTTTACATCGGTCGGCAAATCGGGACTTTCCCACGGGAAATTTTCAGTACGCCATAGATACAGACAGTAACCACTGCTCAGACAATGGATGATTTCTTCGTCATTGAACAGTTTCGGATCGTATTTGATTCGGGCTGATAACAAACGAAAAATCCGATCCATCTTCACGCTCAAATCAGTTGCCCAGGCAGGATCGGCGTCTCGATGTTCCCTTCTCAAGTTCATGTGAATGTGATCGAAATTTAAAAAAACGGCAGGTCGTTCGTGCTGAACGTAAATCAGATCGGCAAGATCAATCAGAATTTCAGGATAGGTCAATTTTAAAAGCCAGTTGAAACTCTCACGATCTTCCCGTCCAATCGCGGTGTCAGGAAATCCCAGTTTGCCGTCCATCAACTTGAAGAAATTGCGAACATTGTAAGCAATGTCAGGATATTTTGAACCTTCCAATCCTATATATTCCCTGCCTTTATCACTGAGAAGAGACAAGCCTTCTCGGGCGGGAGTGAAAACATCAAAACATTGTTTTTGGATTTCAGTCATGGTTTTTAAATACAGTTGAATCGTTTACAACATAAAATTTGAAATTGGCAAGATACGTCAAGAGTCTGCCAAGGTCAATCGGCTTTACAAATTTCGTTCAAAAGACATCCTGATTTAAATCTGTTTTAGAATCGTTCTCAATGCTAAAATACCAGCGAACACAACGGTTCCCTGATTCTCAACTTTCCAAAAGCAAAACAACTCAAGTAACATATGCGACCTGAAACAGAACAGGAGCTTTTACGTCGAACTCAGGGGCTCAAAAAAATTCTTGATGTGGGTGGTGCACATCATATGTTTCCCACAGCCACGCATGTGATTGATATCTTGTCCTACGAAGAATCCCGGAAAGAATGGGGTTTCTATGCTAAAAATAATGAGCTTCCATCTGGCCAATGGATCAAGCTGGATATTTGTGATCGTACGCCCTGGCCTTTCCCTGACAATTATTTCGATTTTGCGATATGCGATCATGTATTGGAAGATGTTCGCGATCCCATTCACGTATGTTCAGAGCTTTCCCGTGTCGCAAAGGCAGGTTATATTGAAACCCCGTCTCCCCTGCTGGAACTGACGCGCGGTATCAACGAAGAAGGAACAAGTTGGACGGGCTACTTTCATCATCGCTGGCTGGTTCAAACTCAGGATAAGGAATTGCGTTTCACATACAAACCGCATTTCTTGATGTCTTCCCGCCGATTTCATTTCCCCTCATCTTTTATAGAACGCTGGATAACAGAAAAGCGCGCTTACACCTGCCTCTACTGGGAAGATGTGTTACTTGCTGAAGAAAATATCGTGGTTTCACGTCCGGAAATGGAAAGTTTTATAGAAACTTTCATATTAGAGGAAAGGGGGGAAATTCTGCCGATTCGATACGCTCGTTTCAAACGCCTGGCCTGGGAGATGGGGAAAGAGCTGGCTGACAAATATGGACTTCGAGATACCCTGAGACCCCTCGCCTCTAAAATCTGGAAACGGTTTTAGGTAGCTAATAAAATTGCCTCACCCTGTGTTACGGCCAATCCCAAACGGCACGTCCCAGCATATAAAAGGTAAGTATGAGACAGGGAAGCAAATAAGGAACCACCAGAAATGCTTCTCCTACCATCATTTGTCTGACCGACACAAAAAACCGGAGGGCAAAGATCACTGCACAAATCAAAGTTAGCTTTCTTCTTCCACCAGCAATCAACCAACTCATCCAACCTAGAAATAAAATACAAACAGCCAATCCAATGTAAATTGACCCACCCAATCCCATGGGGGGTAAAAATGCCACAGCCAATCCGAAATAAATCAAATTCAGAATAAAAAATCCGATTCCGGCCTGCCTGTATTTTTTGAGATTCAATTCTTGAATCACTGATTCGTTCATAATTTTTCAATCCCACTCACGTTAAAAAAACCTGCCCCCATGACTCATAATAAATCAGGTGAAACTAATTATATTGTCTGGCCGTTGATCGTGCTATTTTATATTCATTCATCAAACGCTTCGAACCACTGCTAAACATTGAAGTTATTACCTGCCTGTGTTAGTTTTCAAGCTTGTCGCTATCGGCTAGATATTTCATCAATGAATTATTAATTCGCAAAGTATTTCAAAATAACTCATGAATAACCAGAAAATTAACATGCTCCCCGTTGCAGAACAAATTCAAATCATCCGCCGGGGCGCAGTAGAAATTATTGACGAGAAAGAACTCATTCAACGGCTCGAAAAATCCTTTAAGACAGGCACGCCTTTGCGGGTCAAGGCAGGCTTTGATCCGACAGCCCCTGATCTTCATCTTGGGCACACCGTTCTTTTGCAAAAGATGAAGCAGTTCCAAGAGTTGGGACACGACACCATTTTTTTGATCGGTGATTTCACAGCAATGATCGGTGATCCAACAGGACGTTCGGAAACGCGCAAAAGTCTGACGTCTGAGGAAGTCATGGAAAATGCAAAAACGTATCTGGATCAAGTTTTTAAAATACTCGATCCGGCCCGCACCATCGTCCATTACAACACCGAGTGGATGGCAAAATTCAGCTCACAGGATATGATCAATCTGGCAGGGTGTTACACCGTTGCCCGCATGCTGGAAAGAGATGATTTTCATAATCGCATGGCGGCGAAACAACCCGTATCCATCCATGAGCTGTTGTATCCTCTCGTGCAGGGCTATGATTCCGTTGCGTTGAAATCAGACATTGAGCTTGGCGGAACCGATCAAAAGTTCAATTTGCTGGTAGGTCGCGATCTACAACGGCGCGATCAGCAAGAACCGCAAGTGGTTTTGACGCTACCCCTTCTGGAAGGTGTGGATGGCGTGCGGAAAATGAGCAAAAGCTATGGCAACAGCATCGGTGTATCGGCACCTCCCAATGAAATGTTTGGTAAGATCATGTCCATACCGGATGATTTGATGTGGCGTTATTTTGAGTTGCTCAGCTCGATTTCGAATCAAGAACTGGAGGATTTAAAAAAACGTGCCGAGACGGGTGAGTTGAATCCGCGCGATGCAAAAGTTCAGCTTGCCAGGGAGTTGGTCACTCAGTACCACGATTCCGAACAGGCAGAGCTTGCGGTTGAGGAATTTGAGAACGTATTCAAGAAGAAAAATCTACCCGACCACATTCCAACGGCACCGGCTTGGGGATCCGAATCCAGGGGCGTAAGCAACGTACTGGCAGATCATGAATTGACAGACAGTGCTTCGGCCGCACGCAGACTCATCACACAGGGTGCGGTAACCATAAACGGAGAAAAGGTCACCGACGTCAATTTACAACTGGAAGGCAATAAGGAATATCTCATCAAGGTTGGGAAAAAACGGTTTCTGAAAATAGAACCCGCCTGAACTTTCTTTACATAAACGGTACCGAAATCAGAACGCAAGCCAGTCACTCATTGCGGTCGGCAACCACATTGTATTCGGTAAATTCAATGGGGTCCAATGTTTCGGGATAAACGGTTTCGACAAAGCGCGCAGAGGCAGGTGAGTTGCGATGCAGGAGCAAACCGGTTTCATTTTCGAATATCAGTATACTTAAAAAACGGGTCGGATCGGCTATTTCTTGTTGCGCCAAATAGACAATGGTACATGGTTCATTATCGCGCACATGTGCAACCAGATCCTTCAGAGCCTGCCGACATTTCTCTATGGCATGTCGTTTGACCCTGAAGCGGGCGGTCATATAAATGGACATGGGTCAGACACGCTTGCCGTTATACGCGATAAAAAAATTAAACTTCGTATTCATAAATCTATGAAGGTAATAAATTTCTAAAAGATTTTATGAGGTTTACAGCTCTTGAAGCTTCGGCCTCAGTTCTTTCATTAGTAAAACCCGATATTGCAAAGTCTGAAAAACCACAAATCTTGGATGTGTCAACTTCCTTCAAATCTTTGAACGCCATACTCCATCCCTTAAAACCTCTTTCAGAAATCTCACCGTCATAGATCAATTTCAATGAGGAGTGTCTAGGATCATCACATATTTTTGAATAAAGTTCGAAAATACTTTTTTTATCCCCTTCTAAAATTTGAAGAAATTGATGAGTCTTATCCCAGTAAAGGAGAAGACCGGTAATGTCCAGTTCGCTATTGTTTTTCCGAGAGACTTCTAAAATATCCAGGATATCCTGATCTGAAATATCTTTCTTTGCATAACTACAATAGAACAACTCGTGCATCGCCTATTGACCTCGAGTATTTTATTAGAAATAAATAAAGGTTCTTTTACCCAAGCAATCTCGCTTTTAACTCAAATCAATTTTTCGTGATTTGCAATCAAGGCATCGACTACAGTCGGGTCGGCCAGTGTTGACACATCGCCCAGTTGATCTGCTTCATCGGCCGCAATTTTTCGTAAAATCCGACGCATGATTTTCCCCGATCTCGTTTTCGGCAATCCGGGTGTGAAGTGCAAAATATCTGGTGCCGCAATGGGTCCTATCTCATTTCTAACAAATTTCACCAAATCTTTTCTGAGTTCTTCAGAGCCCTCAATACCGTCCATCAATGTCACATAAGCATAGATGCCCTGCCCTTTGATATCGTGTGGGAAACCGACGACAGCCGCTTCTGCAACTGCTGTGTGCAATACCAAAGCCGACTCCACCTCTGCGGTACCCATACGATGACCGGAGACATTTATCACATCGTCAACACGCCCAGTGATCCAGTAATAGCCATCTTTGTCGCGTCTACAACCGTCACCGGTAAAATAATATCCGGGATACATCTTGAAATAGGTTTCTTCAAACCGGTCATGGTCGCCATAGATCGTACGCATCTGACCCGGCCATGGCTCTGCCAAAGCCAATACACCGGAGACATCATTGCCCTCTAATACCTTGCCGGTTTCAGCTTCTATTACGACAGGCTTGACTCCGAAAAAGGGGAAAGTCGCCGAACCGGGTTTTTCCGGTGTGCAACCGGGCAATGGAGTGATCAGGATTCCCCCTGTCTCGGTTTGCCACCAGGTATCGACAATCGGACATCGCCCTCTTCCAACATTTTTATGGTACCAGCGCCATGCCTCCGGGTTGATCGGTTCTCCGACCGAACCCAGAACTTTTAAAGTCGAAAGGTCATACTTAGCGGGAATTTCTTCACCATGCGACATCAAGGCGCGAATTGCCGTTGGAGCCGTGTAAAACTGTGTGACTTTATGACGGTCCACCACATCCCAAAATCGACCGGCATCGGGGTAAGTGGGCACACCTTCAAACATAAGTGTCGTAGCCCCGTTTGCCAAGGGTCCATAGATAATGTAGGAATGTCCTGTCACCCACCCGATATCTGCCGTACACCACCAGATATCACCATCGTGATAATCAAAAATATACTTGAAGGTGAGAGCGGCAAAAACCATATAGCCTCCCACATTATGCTGAACACCTTTTGGTTTTCCCGTCGATCCTGAAGTGTAAAGGATGAATAGAGGATCCTCCGCATCCATCGGCTCCGGTGAGCATTCAGCCGAAGCCGAGGCCATTTCATCCTCCCACCAGAAATCACGACCCGGTGTCATGGGAGCAGGAATTTTATCGCCGACTCTTTTTGCGACAATACAGGTATTCACCTTTGTCCCCAGTTTTTCGGCCAAAACAATCGCTTCATCAACGCTGGTTTTCAAGGGAATGGGCTTCGCACCTCGAAATGCGCCATCGGTGGTTATCACTATTTTACAGGCAGAATCTGCAATTCGTTCGGACAACGCAGAGGCTGAAAATCCACCAAACACAATGGAATGCACGGCTCCGATTCGCGCACATGCAAGCATGGCCACTGACAGCTCAGGTACCATCGGCATGTAAATCGATACGCAATCGCCTTTTTTCACACCATGTTTTTTCAAGACATTGGCAAACTTACAGACTCTCTCGTGCAAATCCCGATAAGTGAAGGAACGATTTTCTCCCGGCTCATTGCCCTCCCACAAGATTGCGGTTTGATCACCGCGATCTTTTAAGTGACGGTCCAGACAGTTTTCCGTAATATTGGTCTTACCGCCTTTAAACCATTCGATAGAAATTTTTCCATTGTTGACGTTGTAATTATAATCACGTACTTGAGACCACTTTTCATACCAGGTGAACTGTTCGGCTTGCTCGGCCCAAAACGCATCGGGATCATTGACAGATCGCTCGTACATTGCGCGATACTCATCCATATTTTTTATCCAGGCCCCATCAGAAACAGATGAAGGTGGATTATAAATTTCAGTCATTGGATATCTCTCTTCTGTTCAATCTTCAGTAGAATACGATTCGCCTTCGCCAATCGTTCGAACCGCACGTGCCGCGGCTGTAATTGTCCAAAGTCCTTCGGGTTGCTCAAATGTACCTTCGCGCAAATCAAAAACCCAGGTACGAAAACGACCGCTGACCATTCCCGCAATCATGGTGAATCCACCACCGGGTGCAAAACAATCGGAAATATGAATTGTTTTATCAAAACGGTCTGTGTTGACCAGAGACTCATCGTAAAGAGTTGCCATTTCCTCTTTTGTGGGTAACCTCCAGTTGTCAAAACCTAAAAATTTGTTCTCTCTCAACTCGCGCGCGTAATCGGCACTGTCTTGAAAGTTAACCCATTTTTTGAGATCGTTCATGCTATCTGTATGCTTCCACATCAATTGCGTTTCAAGATCAACAACCGATTCTTTTACTTTGATAAATCGTTTTTTTAAATCCATAAGTCTTGTATAATTTTATAAAAAATTATTTGATTTCAATGCTGTCATTTACGGGGATTCTTAAAGCTTGAAAAGACTAAAAACAGCCAATGCTATCCACATCAATATGGGGTTCTGCTTTGAGCAATCTGTTTATGCAGATTCTACTTGTTCTTTATTCGTAACATCACCATCTCCCTGGTGATACTCGAACTCACAGTTTGAATAAATCAGATTCAATGCTTTACGACCTCGAATCTTGATAGACGTCTGCTCCATGACTTCCTGGTTGCTCATCATCCGTTTTCTTACATCTTCAACTTTTTGTTTGGTCTGCTCTGCAAGTTGGCGATATTCCAAATCCAAATCTTCTTTTGTCACGTAGATTTTTTCTTTGTCTGCAATCACACCAAGTATCATATATCCTTTGGAGTTGAATGTCGCACGCTCCAGCCACTCCTTCCTTGCATTATCAGGATCAAACCCTGAGTCCTCCAGAGTCATACCGGACTGTTGGATTTGAAATTTCATCCCTTCAATCATGAATTTCAATTCCGTGTCCACCATCGACTCAGGAGGTTGTATATCGTGTTCCTTGACCAACTTATTGAAGATGGTTTCTTTGATTTTTATCTCTTCATTTTGTTCGCCGTAGACCTGCATTTCAGTCTTGATCTTGCGTTTGAGTTCATCGATATCACGGCATCCCTCTTTCTGAGCTAATTTTTCGTCAAGTTCAGCGGGGACTACGTGTTTGAGCTCTTTGATTTTTACTTGAAAGGACGCAAGATCATCGGGCTCGGAACTTTCTGCACCGGGGATAGGTATGCTGACACGGCGCACTCTATTGTTCCAGGTTTGCGGAAGAACAACTTTCACCTCAAACTCGTCGTTCACCTCATGCCCGACCAACTGTTCCTCGAATCCAGAGATCATTTTCTTTTCGCCCAAGCGCACCATATAGTCTTTGGCAGAACCGCCTTCGAGTGGATGTCCCTCAAGATAGCCTTCAAAATCCAGAGTAACGATGTCCCCATTTTGGGCTTTATGACCATCATCATGATGATCCAGATAGCCATGTCTGTCGCGCAACATTTGAATTGCTTCGGCTAACTGATCATCATTAACCTTTATTTCCTTTTTCTTGAGCTTCCAGCCCTTGTAATCGACCAATTCAAATTCGGAGCGTATTTCGATTGTGACCGAAAAGGTCAACGGCGCATCCTTTTGAACATCAGCCAATTGTGAGTGGTCCATTTCTGGCGCACTTACGGGAACCAATCCTGTTTCAGCCAGGGCTTTTTCATAGTGTTCCTGCAATAATTCCTGAAACATCTGAGTCAGCGATTGTAGCGGTACCTGTTGTTCCAACACTTTTCGGGGGATTTTTCCAGGCCGAAATCCGGCCATTGTTATTTGCTGGTTGAGTTTCTGATAGGCTCCCTCCACACTTTGAGAAACGGTTTCTCCGGGAATGGTGATGTTCAACTTACGTTTCAAACCTTCTAGTTTTTCGACTTCAACCTGCATGGAATCTCCCCCTCCTATGCGCCGTTTTTACTCCGGCAATTTAGTCTTTATGCGCCAATGGCTGAATCTGGCGCGCCAAATTTTTCGTTAATGATAAGGTCCACTTCTTTTTTCAACTGGCCTAAAATTTCGTCATATGAATACGAACCCAAAGTTTCTGTGCCCTTTTTCAAATTGACGCGAGTCGGGCCACACCACAGTCCCAAATCGGCTTCGTCGGTTTCACCCGGACCGTTGACCCGGCATCCCATGACCGCTATCGTCAATTTATGACGCTCTGCATATTCCGTCATTTTGCGGACATCCTGCGCCAGCTCAACAAATTTATCATTTTCCACTCGGGAGCAACTCGGGCAGGCGATGATGTTTAATTTTTCAGAAAAATTTTCAGGTACCGACCGGAAGCGGCCTTCGCTGATATCTTTCAAAATCTCTCTGCCTACGGTGATTTCCTGGCCTTTGTCTTCATTTGGCAGGGTCAACGAAACACGAATCGTATCGCCAATGCCCTGAGAGATCAATTGTTCAAAAGCGATACAGGTTTTGATGATCCCTTCGGGCGGCAATCCCGCTTCGGTCACACCGAGGTGCAATGGCACGTCGGGCCGCGCTTGCGAAAATCGTTTATTGCCCTCAATCACTTTTTCAGCGGAAGAGTCTTTGAGCGAAACGCAGTAATTGACAAATCCCATTTCGTCCATCATCGTGCAATGATCCAAAGCACTCTGCACCATAGCGGAAACTGAATCATCCGGGAAACGGCTCTTGTAATCAGGATCAACCGAGCCACAATTCACGCCAATACGGATCGCACAATCATTGGCCTTTGCGGCATCGACAATGAACTGCACCTTTTCACGGATGGTTTTATCTTTATCAAGATGATAAAGATGGCCCGGATTGTACCGGATCTTATCCACCAGCGGTGCCACGATAGGTGCCAGCTTGAAATTTTCCTGTAAATCCACAGAAAATACAGGGTCCGGGTATTTCGCCCGCAAAATTCGCAAAGCTTCCACATCCTGTTCACTGTCCACGGCAATACGAATGACATCCGCACCCGCCGCTTGCAGAACTTCAATCTGTTGCGCTGTGGCTTCCAAATCCTGCGTTTGTGTTGCCGACATGCTTTGCACAGCAATTGGAGAACCACCACCTATGGTCAAACTACCTATTTTAATTTTTCGTGTTTTATCAGACATTATTCAAAATTGAATGGAGGGTAATAGATATATGTAACATTTTAGCGGTATAGACTAACAAAATCCGGGCTTGTTCTCAAATGATTCCCACTCACCAAAAAACATTGGGTTATGCATCCATTTTTTTCTGATCTGACCGCATGCAACCGTAAATTGCATTTATCCTGTAACCGTCGCTTTCTGCAAAGGAAAAGGACGCATAATATCGTCAAAATCAGGCAAATTGTGTATTTCAGAATTCAGATCCTGTGCAAAAATTGTTTTGATACCCAAATCATTTGCCATATCCAGTGCCGTCTGGTACTCATCTGCTGTGATTTTTCTGGAAAGCTCCGGCACATCCAGAGCTTTATGGACCGGTCGATACTGGCTCATCAAACTCACAGGCACATTGGCTGAAAGTTCCAGCGCAATGAAACACAAAGTCTCCCAGGTTCCCGCAAGTCCATTGGGCAATACCAAATGACGCACAAGTATGCCGCCTTCGGCCAAGCCAGAGTGACCTACCTTCAAGGGCCCCACCTGACGATACATCTCCAAAACAGAAGCTTTCGAATGCAGACCATAATCAATCCCTTTGGAGTGCTTTCGAGCCAATTCATCGTCCGCATATTTGATATCCGGCAGATAGATATCAACAATGCCATCCAATAGTTTCAGCGTTGGCAGTGCGTCGTAAGCGTTTGTATTGTAAATAATGGGAAGGGTCAAACCCAATTCTCTCGCAATGCATAGACTTTGCAACAGGCCCGGGACGACATGCGAGGGAGACACCCAGCCGATAAAATTGGCTCCCTGCTTTTGTAATTTCACCATTTCTTCTGCAACCTGACGCGTAGAATAACCCGCACGGGGTTCCTGCTGAGAAATTTGATAGTTCTGGCAATAACTGCAGGCAAGATTACAAGAAGCTACGAAAATATTCCCCACCCCTCCACTTCCCCCAGTGAATGGGGGTTCTTCACCAAAATGCAGGGTCGCAGAAGAGACGTTCAATTCGTCGTTCAATTTGCAAAAGCCAAGCACCCCGGCAGTACGATCCACCCCGCATGAGCGCGGGCAAACACAGCACTCCCGATAAATCTCATAGGCTTCGAGAGCACGGCGTTCGAGTTCTTTTTGCGATAGCTGAAGATAGGCTGAAACCACGGGTTTGAGGCTCTCTGTTTATTTTGTTTCGAATACTTTTTGCAACAAATCGGTCACGCGTGCGGTAGGATTTTGGCGAATGTTCTTTTCTTCTTCAGCCACCATAAAAAATAATCCATCCAAAGAGTTTTTGGTAACGTATTGGTTCAAATCAAAGGCAAATGCGTTCATGAATGGCAGACTCGCAAATTGGGCCATCATTTCTTTGTAATACAATGTCGCCCCCACCTTGTCCAGACTTGAAGAAATGATCGGCTCAAACAGGTCAGACAAACTTTGAAAGGTTTTCTCTTTCAAAAATTCTGTGGCGGCAGTGTCTCCACCTTTTAGAATTTTTTGCGCATCTTCGATGCTGGCACCCTTGATCGCATCTATAAAAATGGCCTGTGCCTGGGGTGCCGCTTCTTCTGCGGCCCGATTCATGCTCAATTCAAAATCTTCCGTCATTTGTCCGTAACCCGCACTTTTAAGAACGGTAACCACTTTATTCAGCGAATCTGGAATAGGAATTTTGATATTTTCATTATTCAAAAACCCGTTCAATTTTGAAGAATCGGCAACCGCATTCTTTATTCCCACTTCCAGTGCTTCTTTCAGACCCGCGATTGCGGTGTCATTGTCCAGCAGGGATGAGATTTCTGTTGAGTTCGAACCGGCTCCACTTCCACCTGATAGTTCTTTTAATTGTGGGGCTTTCTCAACCAGGTCATCAAAGAATCCTGCATGACAAGGGCTTGCAAGCAACAAAAAAATAAAAACAGCGGAAACCGATGATGATTTCATAATCGAATTCTACTCCGAAAGTTTGTTAAAATGATTTATCACCCGTTCTGATTCAGGCCCTGATACAATCAATAATAACATGCGTTACATTGCCGTTCTTTATCAAAAAATTGGAAACTTCAATATTATGAATAAATTATTTACTTTACTCATTGCCCTGTTGTTTGCAGTGCCTTCTTTTGCAGAACCCCTCCCGGGGCTATCGCTCTATGGAGCCGAAGGTCTCAAATACAAGGCCAATGAACCTTACGCTTATGCCGATACCCAATCTGTAAAAGGGGGCAGATTGGTTCTCGCCGATTTTGGAGCTTTTACTAAACTGAATCCACTTTCTTTGAAGGGGGTAGCCTCTCCGGGATTGAATGGACTGGTCTTCCAAACACCTATGGATAGCTCGGCGGATGACGACGAACCTTTCTCGCAATACGGCACCTTGGTGGAGTCCGTCGAACTGGCAGATGACAGGATGTCAATGATCTATCATCTTTATAAAAATGCCAAATTCTCTGATGACAAACCCGTCACAGCAGACGACTTTGTATTTTCTTTCAATTTGATTCAGGATCCAGAATATCACCCCATCTACAAAGCCTATTTTCACGATATCAAATCTGTCGAAAAAATCGACGCACATACCGTCAAATATCATTTTTCCACCTTCAATCAAGAGCTTCCTCTCATAACAGGCCAAATGACTATTCTGCCGAAACATATCTACGGCGCGCCGGGAAAAAAATTCGGCTCTGATTTCGATCAAATCGCGGTCGGTAGCGGACCTTATATTGTCGAAAAATATGAGTTTGGCAAATACATTACACTGAAGCGTAATAAAAACTGGTGGGCAAAGGACCTGGCTAAAAATCAGGGGCGTTATAATTTCGACGAAATCACCTGGAAAATTTTTCTAGACCCGGTCGCCGAACGGGAAGCTTTCAAGGGTGGTGAATACGATGTCATTCAAGTGAACAGCTCGCGTGACTGGGCACTCGACTACAAAGGGGATTTCATTAAAAAGGGATATTATAAACGCGAAAAATTCATGCACAATAGGGTGGCGGGCATGCAGGGATTTGCGATGAACTTGAGAAATGACCTTTTCAAATCTCGAAAAGTTCGTGCCGCAGTTGCTTTAGCCTTCGATTTTGAATGGAGCAATAAAAATCTGTTTTACGGTCAATACACCCGCAATGAGAATTACTTCGACAACAATTCGGAGATGAAACCGCAGGGCTTGCCTGAGGGAAATGTCAAAACCCTCTTGGAAAATCTGCGCAATAAATACAAAAATTTTGTACCCAAAACCGCTTTGACCAAACCAGTAGGAGCCCCTGGTGAAGGACAGCCCATTGAAAAAAATCTGGCACTCGCCAGTGCCCTGCTCGAATCGGATGGCTGGAAAATGGGACCCGATGGCATTCGGCAAAAAGACGGAAAACCTTTCAAGTTCAAATTGATTCTGGTCAGCCCGGCTTTCCAGCGCATCAGCGAACCTTTCAAAAACAACCTCGCCAAAATCGGTTTGGACATGGACATTCAGGTCGTGCAGGTGGCGCAATACGAAGAAATCATGAGGGATTTCAAATTTGACATGATCGTTGCAAGTTACGGGCAAAGTCGTTCACCGGGCAACGAACAACGTTCCATGTGGTCGAGTGAAGCCGCCGTCACACCCGGCTCGCGTAATTTGATGGGCATCCAAAATCCAGCGGTTGACGAGTTGATCGACCTCATCGTCAAAGCCAGCACGCGCAAGGAACTAATTGATGCGATTCAGGCATTGGATCGCATTTTAACGCATCAATTTTATATGGTGCCGCATTGGTACATCGCCTACGATCGAGCCGCTTACTGGAACAAGTTCTCGCATCCAAAAATAAACCCGTCACAATCGCCCATCATCAGCAATATCATCGAATGGTGGTCTTATGACGAAGCTCTTGCAAAGAGAATGGAGTCGGCCCGAGCCAAGGATATCCCATTGCAATGAAACAACCTCAACTTTCTGGAAATCATTAAATGTCCAGCTATATCATTCGCCGATTGCTATTGATGTTCCCCACTTTGGTCGGAATCATCACGCTCACCTTCATCGTCATCCAATACGTTCCGGGTGGGCCGATGGACCAGATCCAGTCGCTTCTAAAGGGACACGCAGGGGTCATGACGGAGGCTGGCGGGGGTGCGGTGGGCAAGCAGGATCTCAAGCAAAGGGAGCTTGACCCAGCGCAGATGGAACAATTGAAAAAGATTTATCATCTTGACCGTCCCTTATGGGAACGTTATCTGCGCACGTTCATCTGGTACTCTCCCAAAGACCACTCGCTTCCTTTTCTTGAAAACTTTTTCAGACACGATAGTTGGGACGGTTTTCTGGTTTTCCAGTTTGGCGATTCCTTCTACCGCAACCGATCGGTCCTCGAACTGATCGTCGAAAAATTACCCGTTTCTGCCTCTCTGGGTGTCATCAGTTTTTTTCTGACCTATAGCGTTTGCATACTCCTCGGAATTGGCAAGGCGGTATGGAACGATTCCCGATTCGACACCGCAACCAGTGTGATCGTACTCATTGGCTACAGCATTCCCGGCTTTGTCCTCGCTATCCTGCTCATCGTCTTTTTAGGACCGGGTGATGGGGCCATCGCGCATTGGATTCCACTATCAGGATTAACCTCTGCAGGGTCACCCGGATACGAAGATTGGTCGGACTGGAGAAAATTCACCGATTACCTGCATCATCTGGCCGCGCCTCTGTTTTGTTACGTTCTGGGCGGGTTTGCCACCTTGACCATGTTGACCAAAAACGCCATCCTGGAAGAAATGCGCAAGCAGTATGTGATAACCGCACGGGCCAAGGGCCTCACGGAAAAGAAGGTTCTCTTCAAACACATTTTGAAAAACGCACTCATCCCGCTCGTAACAGGATTTCCCATAGCGTTTCTGGCAATGTTTTTTTCAGGTTCTTTATTGATTGAGCAGATTTTCACATTGGATGGATTGGGTCTTTTGGGCTATCAAGCCGTTATCCAACGCGACTATCCGATTGTCATGGGTTCCCTGTTTTTATTCTCACTCATGTCCCTGGTCGGTCAACTGCTCACCGATTTATCATACGTACTCATTGATCGCAGAATTTCGTTTGACGAGGCGCAAGGTTAAGGAATGAAAATCAGCAAAGATCTCCAAATCAAGGTCGATAAGTTTCGTCACGACCGCAAGGCATATTACAGCTTTCTTCTCCTTGCGCTGATGTTTATCGTCACCCTGCCCGCTGAGTTGATTTGCAATGTGCGCCCGCTGTTGATTGTTGTGGATGGAACACCGCATTTCCCGGTTTTAGTCAAATACAGTGAAAAAGATTTTGGTGGAACGCTCCCCAGTGAACCCGACTACCTCTCGCAACGTTTTCAAAAAATTCTACATGGGATACCAGAAACCACCGCAACATTTGAAAGACCCGCAGAAAAAAATTCCGATTCCCTTGAAATGGATATGAGTGACTTTGAAGAGGATGGAATGTCTTTGAGTCTGGGAGATTTTGATGAAGAAACTTCCGCGCCTCCCCCTGTTGTTTTTTCGTTGGAATTGAGTGACTTTGAAGAAGGTGAGACTGTAGTTCAGGAAATGGCCCCTCTTCCCAAAGATAATACAGTTCACAATGTCTGGATTCTTTGGCCGCCAATTCGCTACGACTACAAATACATCCCGAGCAATAGCAAAACAGGAAAGGTGGTTCTAGCCGCTCCTTGGCAAACCGAGATCGAAGGCGGTAGCAAAACCATACCTTCGTCATGGGAGGACGGTCATTACCTGGGGACCGATGACCGGGGGCGTGACATCCTGGCACGGCTGATTTATGGCATGCGAATCTCCATGGTTTTTGGCATTGCGCTGGCGATCACAGGAACAGTACTGGGATGCCTGATTGGTGGAACACAAGGATTTTTCGGAGGCGTGGTCGATCTGGTCGGTCAACGATTGACGGAAATTTGGGGCTCCATCCCGCGACTCTACATATTAATCATTTTGAGTGCCTTTTTGACACCTTCGGCCCTCATATTGTTTTTGATCCTCAACCTGACCGCGTGGATGGGCATTGCCGCCTATATACGCGCAGAGTTCCTTAAAATCAGAAATTTTGAATTCGTCAAGGCCGCAAAGGCTCTGGGTGTATCCAATTTCGGGATCATGCGACGCCATATTCTGCCCAATGCATTGACTCCTGTTGTCACCTTTTTCCCTTTTGAAGTGACGGCAGGCATCCTCGCGTTAGTGAGTCTCGACTATCTCAATCTGGGGGTCCCGTCTCCTGCACCAAGCATGGGGGAACTGCTCGCACAGGGGAAAAGTAACCTGCAAGCGACTTGGATCATTCTACCGACATTTTCAATTTTAACGATCACGATCACCTTGTTGACCTTCGTGGGCGAAGGGATAAGAAATGCTTTTGATCCAAGGCGAACCGTTTGAGCCTGTATATAATGTGCATGCGTTGGCCGTTTCCCTCTTTCAGGATAACGATCATTTGATTTCCAGTAGAATTATAAAAAGCAGATAATAAAAACGGACCCATGCTTCTCAAAGCAATACTAAAATGCTTTTATCCGTAAAGAACTTAAAAACCTACTTTAAAGTTGGAAGAACCCAGATCGCAAAAGCGGTCAATGGAGTTTCTTTTGACATCCCCATCGGCAAGACCCTTGCGCTTGTTGGAGAGTCGGGTTGCGGAAAAACGCAGACGGCTTTTTCAATCATCCGCCTCATTGCCGAGAATGGTTTTCATCCCTCCGGCGAAATCATTTTTGATGGTAAAAATATTTCCCAGTTCGACACGGAAGAGATTCGAAATTTGCGTGGTAATGACATTTCCATGATCTTTCAGGAGCCCATGTCTTCGCTGAATCCTCTGTACAGGATTGGCAATCAACTCGCCGAGCCCATGCTTCAGCACAAAAAAGTGCAGAAAGGTTCAACCCGGGAAAGAGGCATTGAACTGCTTACCAAAGTCGGCATACCCGACCCACACAAACGCATCGACAGTTTTCCGCACGAACTATCCGGCGGCATGAAGCAAAGGGTGATGATCGCCATGGCACTGGCATGTGAACCGAAACTATTGATCGCGGATGAGCCCACCACCGCTTTGGATGTGACCATTCAGGCTCAGGCACTGCGGTTGATGGCGGATTTACAAAAAGAAACCGGAATGGCGATTTTATTGATCACTCACGACATGGGTATTGTCAATCAAATGGCCGATACCATTGGCATCATGTATGCGGGGCAAATTGTCGAGCAAGGCAATCGCGAACAAATTTTTGAAAAGAGCGCGCACCCTTACACTCGTCTGCTTCTTGAGTCTATCCCCAAAGCCGGTGACGCGCCCTACTACCTCAGTGCCATCGAAGGCATGGTTCCGCCTGCCACTCATTATGGAAACGCCTGCCAATTTGCCGACCGCTGTCCCCATGTGATGGAAGTGTGCAAACAGAACGAAAGTCCGCTGATCAGGCTTGAGGAAGGGCATCAGGTGGCCTGTCATCTTTATGATGGGCAGGAATACGAAAATCTCGTTCAAGAAAAAAAAAGACAACTGGTACCACCCCGTGTGATCGAAACCACTCCGCTATTGCGTCTACAATCTGTTAAAACACACTTCCCCATCCGTAAAGGTGTGTTTAGAAAAGTGGCTGATTATATTCGCGCAGTGGATTCCATTGATCTCAATTTGAACAAAGGTGCCACGCTCGCATTGGTGGGCGAATCGGGTTGTGGCAAAACCACATTGGGCGAATCCATTCTCCGCCTCAACCGTGAAACCCATGGGCAGATATTCTTCAATGAAGTCGATTTGATGAAGTTGAAAAACGATGAAATCAAACAAATGCGCAAAAGCATGCAAATCGTTTTCCAGGACCCTTTCGGATCGCTTTCACCACGCATGACGATTGAAGAAATTGTTCAGGAAGGCTTGCGAGTCCATCACCCCGATATGGATGCGGACACCCGAAACAACCGCTTGAAAAAAGTACTCAATGAAGTGGGGCTCGATCCACAAATCTCCGAACGATACCCGCATGAATTCTCAGGAGGACAAAGGCAACGCATCGCCATTGCACGAACCTTGATTCTCGAACCGCAATTCATCGTACTCGACGAGCCCACCAGTGCTTTGGATGTGTCTGTTCAAGCGCAAGTATTGAATTTACTGCGCGAGCTTCAGTCACGTCGGCAACTCACGTATTTGTTCATCACGCATAATCTGAGCGTTGTGCAATACATGGCCGATCGAGTTGCCATCATGTATCTGGGAAGGATTGTAGAACATGCATCTGTCGAAGCACTGTTCAAAACACCCAAGCATCCCTACACTCGTTCCCTGCTCGAAGCCGTTCCACAATTGGGTCCACGCAAAGATTTCATGCCGATAACGGGGGATGTCCCCTCTCCCGTCAATCCGCCTTCCGGTTGCCGGTTTCATCCACGCTGTCCGGTTTATCTTGCCGAACCGCAAAACTCGGAATTAGCGAACAAATGTCGTGCGATTTACCCGGAACTCAGAGGATCTGACAACCATCAATTTTCCTGCCATCAGGACATCGAAATTGAGGGGATCAAGCCCAAATGAAATTCAGAGTGAGTGTTCGTTTGTTCTGTTTTTTATTATTTTTTTGGATTTCATCGTCTGTCGTCTATGCAATAGACGACGATATCGAGCAAGAAATTCTAACTCTCAAGGAAAGAGTTCAAATCAATCCAGAAGACGCTGTGCTGAATTCTGAACTGGGCTTGGCATTTTTGAAAACTGGCAACTACGCGGAAGCAGTGGTTCCATTTAATAGGGCCATTGAAATTGCACCCCAAGAAGCCTGGTATCACTATTTTTTGAGTCTGGCCTATGCGGGATTGGGAAAACACACTGAAAAATTTACCGCATTGGAAGAGACCATTCGTCTCAACCCCAAGTTAGCTGAAGCACAGTTTCGCTTTGCTCTGGCACAAGCCGCTCTTGAGCAACATCAAGAAGCTATCGAACATTATAAAACGGCATTGAAGCTCCATCCCACCATCGAGAAAGGCCACTACTATCTGGCTCTTTCTTATTTTCTTTCCAACCGATATCTGGAGTCAATCGAATCCCTTAAAGAAGAGCTCAAACAAAATCCCGATCATGCGGAGTCGAGTTATACCTTGGGGCTTGCTTACATCCTGGCAGGACAATACGAGAAATCTATCGAACCTATTAAAAAAGCTTTGCAGATAAATCCAGTGCTGGCAAAAGAAAATATAACCCTTTCAGTAGCAAAGCCTGTTCAAAAATAGTGTGGGAAAATATCTTGATAAACCTGTAACAGAAAAATGAATTGAACATCACTATTCTCACCACATCATTCCCGCGTTTTAAAGGCGATTTTGCAGGTGCCTTTGCTCACCGCTGGGCTCACGGCTTTTATAATAATGGGAACAAGATTTGCGTTATTGCCCCGGATGATAAAGAGGTAATCTCTGACAAAGACAATGCGACGTTACACATATCAAGATTCCGATATTTTTGGCCTTTTAAATTTCAAAGTTTTGCATACGGTGCCGGCGTATTCAGTCGCATTCAACAAAATCCATTGCGTATTTTGCAGGCCCCGTTTTTCATGCTCGCTTTTTTTCTTCGGGCCTTAAAAAACGCGAAACGTACGGATCTGTTCTTTTCGTTTTGGCTTCCAGGTGCCTGTGTGGGTGTCGCTGTCAAATGGTTCACAGGAAAACCTGTGGTTGCCAGACTTTCTGGATCGGATCTCTTGCTGATCCAATCCCCCGCTACCTCATTTTTTATAAAATTGATTTTAAAACACACTCGGGCAGTTGTTTGTCAGGACAAAACATTTTATTCCGCATTGGTACAACTCGGAGTGGCGGAGGAAAAAATCATCTGCATTCCCAATGGACTGGACAACGAATTGTTCCAGCCTTACCCGAAGCAAAAAGCTCGAAAAAAACTTGGCCTCAATCAAGATGAGAAATACATTCTTGCGGTAGGAAGACTTTCAAAATCCAAAGGTCATGCAAACCTTATTCTGGCTTTCAAACAACTCTTGACCAATCACAGCAATCTACGCCTGATCATTGTTGGTGAGGGGGAGGAAAAGCAGAGCCTGCTTGATTTAGCGGTAAAAGAAGGGGTGGCAGACAAAACCACTCTGGCGGGTTTTCAGGAGCATACATCCATTCCTTGGTGGTTGAATGCAGCGGATGTTTTTGTTCTACCCAGCCACCTGGAAGGCACGCCCAATATCCTATTGGAAGCGATGGCCTGCGGCCTTCCTGTGATCGCCACAGATGTTGGAGGAGTTGCAGAAATTATAACAAACGAACAAAATGGACTATTGATACAACCCGATTCCAGAATAGAAATTGAAATGGCACTTCACCGGGTCCTGAATGATCCTGTTCTGAAAAAAAACATGGAGCAAGCGGCATTAGCAACTATCTCCAGGAAATTTACCAACTGGGATCAACAAGCATTGAAACTCGAACATCACATCATTGAGAAATTGAATTGAGATAATATCTCTGCGTCAACTCCCAGTTCATGGGATAAGACAAAGCGGTGACCAATACGAACAAATCAGCTTTTTAAACTCATCCATTTGACTGATACCCACTGGTTTTTTTATGTACGAGTTGACCCCTTTTTCATAAGCTTCGTTCACATCTGTGTAGTGCCCTGAAGTCGTTACCATCACGACAGGAACCCTTTTAACATCTGGATGATCCTTGATCTCTGGAACGATATCCAAACCCGATTTTTTGGGCATGCAAATATCCAGAAATATGAGGTCCGGACGGGGTGAACTTTCAGGGTCTGCGTAACCGTCTCTACGAAAAATATAGTCCAGTGCCTCTTCCCCGTCTTTGACCCATCGCACGTCGGTTGCTTTGTTGCATTCTTTTACAGCCTCTTCTAAAAAAGAAAAATCATCCTCATCATCCTCTGCGATTAGAACAACTAATTCGTCTGTTCTTCTGGATATACTTATCATAATTTTAGATTTCACCTTTCCGGCTCTCAAAATACCAAAGCCACATCGCTAATTTTACTTACAGTTAAAGTAAATAAATAAAACCCCATGACACGAAAAAACTAAAAATCCTGATAAACAACAAACTCAGCTATTCACCTGAGCAGAACTATTTCAACATGCTGAATTGACGTTCGGCAAGATAAGAACTTCTTACCAATGGGCCAGATTCAATATGATCAAATCCCAAAAACATTCCAAACTCATAAAATTCTGCAAACTTGTCCGGATGAATGTACTCCACTACAGGCAAATGTTTTTTACTGGGACTCAAATACTGCCCCAGTGTTAACAGACGACATCCCGACAATAGCAAATCTTTCATAACAATTTTTACTTCGTCTGCACTTTCTCCCAGCCCAAGCATGAGAGAGCTTTTCACAGGGAAATCAAAATGCTTTTGTGCAAATTCTAAAACTTTTAATGACCATTCATAACGGCCTTGAGGACGCACCATTTTGTACAACGAAGGAACAGTCTCCACATTATGAGCCAATACATGGGGCTTTGCCTCACAAACCGTTGCGATCAAATTTTCCTTACCCTGAAAATCCGGTATCAATGCCTCCACTTTCATGTCAGGGCAAAGGTGCTTTACTTTACGAATCGTTTCAGACCAATGACTCGCCCCGGCATCTTCCAAATCATCACGATCAACAGAAGTGATCACCGCGTACTGCAGTTTCAAAAGTGCGAGCGTTTTAGCCACCTCTTCCGGTTCCTCTTTGTTGGGTGGGGCCAGGTTTCCGGTGGGTACATCGCAATAACGACAGGCTCGCGAACAAGATTCACCAAGAATCATCAAAGTCAACGTTCCCATATTCCAACATTCACCAATATTGGGGCAGGATGCCGATTCGCAAACGGTGTTCAAACCATGGCGTTTGACGGATTCTTTGAGCCGTGTGTAATTGGCTCCACCCGGCAGACTGATCCTGAGCCACTCAGGTTTGCGTTGATAGGAAAATGGATCGTGCAATACGTTTTTCAATGGATTCTCAAACTTAAAGTGCTGGAAAAAATCAGGTATTCTCTAAGGCAAAAGAGTATAATGATTTATCTTCGACTTGTCTAATAGTTGTTGTCTCAGAAATCATAAAAATAAGCATTCTTTTGAAACAGATGAATTCAAAACATCTGAGCAATTGATGAAACATTATCTAAAATTATCAGGCCTGCCCTTTCTTGTTTGAACTTTTCTGCGGACTGAAAAATCCGCTTGCCCATGCTTTTATCCACAATTGACCGATACATTCTGAGAGAATTGCTCAAAGTTTTTATCATCAGTGCAGGTGCTCTGACGATGGTGCTTTTTCTGGACAAATTCTTTTTTATCGCAGAAATGATCGTCAGTCGAGGGATCAAACTGGACGAATTGATACGTATCCTGCTGTATATATCCCCCTCTTTTTTAGCACTCACGATTCCCATGGGTGTGCTCATCGCCTCGGTTGCGGTATTCAATCAATTTTCAGTGTTCAACGAATACATTGCGATGAAAGCTTGTTCCTGGAGCTATCTGGATATCATGAGGCCCGTGCTTTATTTTTCCTTGATAGCCTATTTTATGGCAAACGTTGTGATGTTCTATGCCCTGCCCTGGGGAAATCTTTCATACAAAAAGCTGATCTTTGACATCATACAAAACCGTGCCAACTTTGATATCAAACCGCGCGTGTTCAATAAAGATTTTAAAAACCTGATCTTGGTTGTGAATGGTAAAAAGCAATCCGTTCTTCAAGACATCTTCCTTGCAGATTTGAGCAATAGAGAAGCACCTCGAATCATCACCGCAGAAAACGGGATTATTTTCTCTAATAAGGGTTCACTAAAAATTCAATTGAAGCTCAATAATGGGTCGATTCACACCACTCAAAAAGATCGCAACCAATATGAGACCCTGAATTTTGATCGCTATGATTTGACTCTCAGTTTGCCAGATACCAAACGACTGAAGGAAGAAGCTCTCGTTGGAAACCGGGAATTGTCCTTTGGGCAGATTCAGGAACGCATCAAAGAGATGGAAAAAGACGGTCTTCCCACCTGGGGACCGAAAGTGGAATTGAGCAAGAAGTTTTCCATCCCCTTTACCTGCCTGTTGTTTGGATTTTTAGGGCCACCACTGGGGGTGCAATCGAGTCGTTCGGGAAAATCTGGCGGGTTTGCAATCAGTATTGTTGTGATAATGTTCTACTACATCGGTTTGATATCCACACAGAACCTGGGCCGAGTCGGTGAGCTGAACCCCTACCTCTCGGTGTGGATACCCAATATCATTCTGCTGTCGATTGTCAGCTACTTTGCCTACAAAATGCAAAAGGAAATCCCATTCACCTTGATCGACCGCATCAGTTATTTACTGGACTCTTTGGGGCAATTCCTAAAGAAAATTTTCCGAAGAAAGTTTACCGATAAAAATAAAAAATATTTGCGCTAGCACTTCCACGCGTCAAAACTTATAACGAAATATTTTTTATGAACGTCCCAACTGCTCTGCAATCTGAACGGCATTCAGAGCCGCACCTTTTCTTAAATTGTCGGAAACAACCCAAAAATTAATAGCTTTTTTATTGGACAAATCGTCTCGAATTCTGCCGACAAATACATTGTCTTTGCCTTCAGCATCGATCGCCATGGGATACTGATTCTGGCTTGGATTGTCCACAACGGTGATTCCTGGACTTCCTCTCAAAAGTGTCTTGACATCCTCAGCGCAGATCGCTTCTTCAGTTTCCACATTGACCGACTCGGAATGGCAATGAAAAGTAGACACGCGAACCGCCGTGGGCGATACCAGAATGCTGTCATCCTCTAAAATTTTTCGCGTTTCATTGACCATCTTCATTTCCTCTTTCGTGTAGCCGTTGTCCAGAAACACATCGATATGAGGCAGACAGTTGAAGGCTATTTGATGGGGGTATACCTTTTTCTGGACAGGTTTGCCCGACAAAACATCCCGGCTCTGCTGTTCCAGTTCAGCGATGGCTTTTTGACCCGATCCGGACACCGCCTGATAAGTGGAAACAACAATCCGTTTGATTCGGTACTTGTCGTGTATCGGCTTGAGTGCAACGACCATCTGAATGGTGGAACAATTGGGATTCGCAATGATCCCCGGTCGAATCGCATGTGGATTGACTTCTGGCACGACCAGCGGAACATCTTTATCCATTCGGAAGGCACTGCTATTGTCGATCACCACCGCACCTGCTTTGACCGCACAAGGAGCGAACTGAAGACTCACACCCGCCCCTGCAGAAAATAAAGCGATATCAACCCCTGCAAACGAATCTTCGCGTAATTCCTGTACTTGAATCGGTTGTCCCTTGAAAGTCAACGATTGTCCCGCCGAACGTGCAGAAGCAAGGAGGGTCAAACGATCGACGGGAAAATTGCGCTCTTCCAGAATAGACAACATCATCCGACCCACAGCACCGGTGGCACCAGCAATCGCTACATGATATTTCGCACTCATTGAATCAACTTCTCCAGCTCTCGTGCAACAGAATCCCCCATCTCCACGGTTCCCACCTCTTTCATCCCTTTTGACATGATGTCACGGGTACGGAGACCCTGTGCCAAAACAGATTCGACCGCATTCTCTATCCAGAGATTGGGTTCTTCCCGATCAAAGGAATGTTTGAACATCATGCCGACCGAAAGAATCGTGGCGAGTGGGTTGGCCAGATCTTTACCCGCAATATCAGGAGCACTGCCGTGGATGGGCTCGTACATAGCCGTCTTTCCGCCGAGGCTGGCTGAAGGCAACATGCCAATCGAACCCGTCAGCATGGAAGCTTGATCGCTCAGAATATCGCCAAACATATTTGTCGTTACCAACACGTCAAACTGCTTGGGTGCACGCACCAACTGCATCGCGCAGTTATCAACATAAATATGTTCCAATGTCACATCCGGGTACCCTTTAGCAACTTGCTCGGCGATTTCGCGCCACAATCCTGTAGCCTCCAGAACATTGGCCTTGTCAACAGATGTGACCTTTTTGTTACGCTTGAGTGCGGTTTCAAAAGCAACCTTCACAATGCGTTCGATCTCTGCTTCAGTATATACCAAAGTATTCACGCCTCTGCGTGTTCCATCGGGCAAAGTTTCAATCCCTCTCGGCTTGCCAAAATAGATGCCCCCCGTCAACTCGCGCACCACCATCAAATCCAGACCTTCCACCACTTCCCGTTTTAAAGTTGAAGCATCGACCAAAGCAGAAAAAATTTTCGCAGGACGCAGATTGGCAAATAATTTCAATTCCGAACGAAGACCCAGTAAAGCCCGCTCGGGACGAAGAGAAAAGTCGATTTTCTCCCATTTGGGACCGCCTACCGCTCCCAATAGAATGGCATCCGCATTCATGGCAGTCTTCAAAGTATCTTCCGGCAAAGGGTGTCCCGTCGCCTCGTAACCCGAACCACCAACCGGTGCCGTTTCAAGAGTGAGCTTCAGGCCCATGCCTGATTCCAGTACTTGCAGAATTTTTTTTGCCTCGCCAACCACTTCAGGGCCAATGCCATCACCCGGTAACAGCGCAATACGATAGTCGTTTTTCATGGATTCAATTTGTGCAAAGAAGGTTGAAGAATTCGTTAATCATTTCCAATTCGTAAAATTGATAAAAGCCTCACTGTACCGAAATAAGACCCTGCAACGCAAGAGCAATCAGGCATACAATCCATTCCTGAAGCTTTCAACCTGTGACATTTACGAACAATTATTTGTTTAGAGGATCTCAGGGAAGAAATTTGCGGACATTACAAATAGTTTCTATCAGTTAAAAGGAGGCTGAGTGATGCGATCAAACTCATTTTTAGTCTGATTCATGCGTCCCTTTAAAAAGAGTTTCTTGTTTTCAGCAATCGCAATCGCCTCTTTGTCCTGCTTTTTCTGAGCGAGTTGGATTGAAACATCCAGTTCTTCCATTGCCATTTCCCAGTCTTTCATCTTTTCATAAACACTGGCCAGATTGAGATGGGCTTGCAGGTGATCGGGCTTGATTTCGATAACTTTTTTATAGGATGCCACCGTTTCAGGAAGCTTTTGAATGTACCAATATTCCAGTGCAATCTTGAAATAAATTTCAGGATCGTTCGGATTAAGAACGGCTACTTTCCCATATTCCTCGATGGCTTTTTCGTTCAAACTCAGCTTGCCATAAACCGAGCCACTGCCCATATGAGCGGGGACATTGTTCGGATCGATTTCTAAAACCTTTTGGTAGGCTGAGAGAGCTTCTTCTCTTTTCCCCCACTCCTCTAAAACTTTCGCTTTTTGCAAAAAGGCCGGCAAATATTGGGGGTTCTTTTTAAAAACAACATCGAGTGATTGAATCGCCTCTTCGTAAGCCCCTATTTTTTGCTTTTCAATCGAGAGTAAAATCACTTCGTCAGGATTTTCCGGTAACTTACTCTGATTTTCTACTTCCGCAGAACAACTCACGAGAGAAAAAAGCAAAACAGCGGTCAACCATAGAGTCAGCGAGGGCTCCATCACGCCATACGATTCAGGACGCATTGAGTACCCTCCCCTGTCACTCATTTGGCGGATTCTACTTCAGAAGCAAGGGTGTGAGGAACAAGACAGGGAAAAATCGTTTTTTCAACCAGTCTCCGGGTATTCCCAATATTCAGCTTATCAAAAAGGAAAACAACATCTTCCTCCAGTTCCGCACCGATTCCGTCTTTGATTTCCTGCGAAAGATCCCAAAACTCTTTCTTAAATTCACCAAAACCCTTTTTTCGAGTTTTATATATGAACTGTTCGTCAGTCATTCCCGCTTTATTTTCATTCGCAAAAACTTCTCTCAGATGGGAGTATATTTGCTCACGAAACGCCTCAGGAAAATGATCACTTTCATAAATCCGGTTCTGAAAATGCGTGGCGAGATGAATTTCTGCCGTTTCCAACTCAGGAAACTTGTCAAATAAATCCTGAGGTAAGGTCGAGGCACCATGTTGAACCGCACCCGCCAACCCATAAACATCACGCGAAACCTGTGACAAGGTTTCAAGCGTTTCGAAATCCAGATTCACTTCCGCAATCGATCCATCCGGTAAAGGAACGCCGCCATGAGAAGTTCCCGTTTGAATAGAGATCTTACTGATCCCTTTTGCACCCGGAATTGCTTGCGCCAGCATCTTATTGAAATTATCAAGGTAGGCACTCAATTCCTCCTGAGTGCTGTTTTCTTTTCCTACTTCGCCAATTTCTCCACCAACCGAGATCACAACACCTTCCGGTTCCAATTCGCGGATGTAACGGGTCAGTTCTACACCCACTTCGAAATTAGCTCGCTGTTGCTCTACGACCGTATCAAAACTCAAATCAACCAAAGTAGAAGTGTCAATGTCTATATTATAGAAACCCGCTTTGATGGCATGCTCGATCAGCAATTTCAAACCACCGATTTCCTTCTCTCGATTTTCTGCATATTTTTTGGCATTCACCTGAAAATGATCGCCCTGAATAAACACAGGACCTCTATGACCCTCCTTGATCGCCGCAGCAAGAATTACAGCGGTCAACTCTGCCGGCATTTGGCGTGTGTATTCAATTTCTGATTTTGCGATTTCAAAGATATAAGCACCGGCATTTTTCTTCTCCGCAGTTCTAAAAATAGCCCGACTCAATTCATAGGACATCCCACGAATATTAATCGCCGGCACAGTAAATCCTTTGCACTCTCCCCGCCCCCGTGCCTCATACAAGCCTTGAATAGAAGCCAGGATGATTCCCAATTCCTCTGCGATCGATCGAATCAGGAAACGCGACAGCCCGCGAACTTCTTTAGAAGAATTCAAAACTGCATTGTACACAAGATCGTCGATAGCAAAATCTCTCAAAGCAACAGAGTCCTCAACCTTGACTTTGTTGTCATTGAAGTTGACGATTCCTTTCAAATGCGTGTTGATATCTTCTTTATAAGCAAACAACATTATTTCAACAAGCTCCTTTAAAATATTTCTATGAAAGACAATAGAGGAAAATACCCAAGATCAGAAACTGGTTGAAAAAGGGCTTTAAAGTAAAATTAACGGATTAGACTGTCTTACAACTGGCATAAACTGCGCCTGTATGCAATCCAATGTAATGCATCCCGCTCAGGAAAAACCTGGTAGATTCTAACAAAAATACAAAAGGAGAACAAAAGCTTTTAGTAATTATTTTCAAATTACTTAAAACAAATTTAATTATATTAGTTTGCATTAAAGTATTTAATATATAAAGTTAAATCTATAAGCACTATTTCAAGTCGTACACCATTTTCAAAACGAGTCAATTGACTGATATTCCCAAACAATCTTCCGACTATTCATACTCAAACCATAAACTGTAAAAAATACAATACCCTCTCTGATTTGGTTTTGTGTTGACAGGAACGATTAATTTGCTAAAATTTTGTTCACTCATGATGTGGTGGGGATATATTTACAAGAGTGATTGTTTTTGCCCATCCCCAAATTCAAATAAACTCATATTTTCTAATATCGCAATAGCCCGGCGGCAAAAGATTTTTAAGGAGGTTTCACGCCAATGTTCAAGCACATTTATATTCCTGTTGATAATTCAGATTATTCCAACACCTGTATTGATCTAGCGTTGGAATTGGCCAAAGGCCATGAAACGAAAATAACAGCAAGTCATGTGTATGCAGCTAAAATGCATGACGTTCGTTTTCGTCAGATGGAAAGTGGTCTGCCCGAAGAATATCAAGACGAAGAAGAGCTCGAAAAACAAAGAGGCATCCACGATCAATTGATCACTAAAGGTATGGAAGTGATCACTGACTCGTATCTTGACGTTCCTAAAGATCGATGCAAAGAAGCTGGTGTCACTTTTGAGGGCAAATCTCTTGAAGGACGAAACTGGATCGAACTGGTCCGCGACATCAAAGAAACAGACTATGATCTTGTCATTATGGGAGCTCTGGGTCTGGGTGCTATAAAAGACAGTCAAATGGGAACGGTTGCGGAACGCGTCATTCGCCGCATCGAAACCGATACGCTTGTCATAAAAGACATCCCTGCCTTGCACGGTGAAAAGTCCTACTCCAGCGATAAAGTGGTTGTCGCGGTAGATGGTAGCGGACATTCATTTGGTGGTCTGAAAACCGGAATTGAAATCGCCAGAAATTTAAATAAACCTCTGGAAATCATTTCCACATTTGACCCCTACTTCCATTACGCCATGTTCAACAGCCTCACAGGCGTTCTATCGCGAGAAGCGTCGAAAGTTTTCAAATTTGAACAGCAAGAAAAATTGCATGAGGACATCATCGATAAAGGGCTTGCGAAGATTTATCAGGCTCATCTCGAGATTTCTCGCAAGATTGCAGAAGAAGAAGGAATGGAATGCACCATTCGTCTGCTGGACGGAAAAGTGTTTGAAAAAGTTTTGCAATACGCTCGTGAAGAAAATCCTTATCTCCTGATTTTAGGCAGAATTGGTGTTCACAGTGCTCCCGATATGGATATTGGAGGCAATACAGAGAATCTGCTTCGGCTTGTTCCCTGTAACGTTTTGCTTTCAAGCAAAGTCTTTAAGCCGCCGATTGATATGCAAGCAGAAGAAACCATCGAGTGGACCGTTGAAGGCAAAGAACGCCTCAAAAAGATTCCCGGCTTTGTTCGTCCCATGGCGACGGCGGCAATTTTGCGATATGCATTGGAACGCGGTCATAGCATGATCACTTCCAGCGTCATCACCGAAGCTGTACAAAACATCCTTCCCGCGGGCGCAATGCAGGCAATGCGAGCTGTAGGCCAACGTATCAAGGAAGAAGATGAGACTTTAAAAGGAACCCTGCTTGATGATGTGAGCGATGAAATAATGAAAGCTCATGCGGCAACGAGCGATCAGGCAATCGTCGAAACAGAAGAAGAAAAAGAAGCGCGTCTGAGTAAAGAGGTCATTGAAAAGTTTGAAGAACCTCTGACCCCTGAGCTGGAAGTAGCATTCAGTAAGGATGCTGTAGGACATGATGTTACTTTGAAATGCGGCGAATGTGGAACTTTGATGAAATCTGACGTCATCAAGTGTTTTGTATGTGGTGCCACCGGTGAGACTCTCTCTCCAGTCTGGAAAGAAGGGTTTGTTCCAAACGATCAAGAAAAAGAAGGCATGTCAACCGTTACGAGTTTTGACGATGTCGAAATTCAATGGACTCAAGATGCCTTGTCGTTACTCGAAAGCTATCCTATCGGGCATATTCGACGGAAAGCATGCGCCCGTGTCGAGAAGAATGCGCGAATACAAAACATTAAAACTATCTCCAAAGCGTTTGCAGACAGCCTTTTGAATGACAGGATCGTCAAACAAAAAGTAGAAGTTCCTGCAAAGAATTACATGAATTATGGCTCCGAGCATAGCCCTGAGGACTTCAATTGGTCTAAAGAAGCGTTGGAAAGACTTGAGCGTGTTCCCAAGGGATTCATGAGAGACAATACCCGAAATCGAGTCATGGGGTATTGTGCCGACAACAACATCAAGGATATTTCTCTTGAAGCCTGTGAAGAAGGAATTCGAGAGTCGGTCAAAATGATGGAACAGGCGATCTCTCAAGGCGCAGGCTTGGAAGACTTTATTCCAAAAAATGAAGTTTCAGCCTAACTGTTTTTAAAGATTCATTTCTTTGCATTTTGTTCCTATAAAAAATAGCATCGCCCCGTATTTACGTTCACTGCGTAAATACGGGTTTTTTTATTTTATTCCATTCGATTTGTATTAGGATAGATTCTTTGTTCTGATACTCTTGATATCATTTAGATTCTGACTTGGAAAACATTTGATGTCGCCGCAGTCTCCTAAACAGATAGCCAATTAATATGGACTACCAGCTTTACAAAAGGGTTCTCAGTTTTGTTCGCCCTTTCATACCAAAGTTGATCCTTGCGATATTTTTTTCCATTATCGTTGGAGCAATCGCAACATCCCCTGTGCCTATTATCCAAAAAGTCTTTGATGATATCTTTGTCCAAAAAGATTATTTCATGCTCAAAGCCGTACCTATCGGCCTAGCCTTATTGTATCTTTTGAAAGCTGTATTGACCTACGCGCAAAATCTGATCATTTTTGGACTTTCCTGGGATTTGATTTCCCAAGTCCGAAGCCAGATGTTCAACCATATCCATCATCTGCCCTTTGGTTTTTTTGAGAAAAATCAGGTCGGACAATTGATCTCCCGCATCATGAATGACGCATCGGTCATGCAGTCCACGGTCACCCGCCTGCTAAAAGAAGTCATCCAGAATGGCATCATGTTGATCGGCCTTCTCGGCTGGCTGTTTTACATGAAATGGGACTGGGCTTTGATATCCATGGTCATCTTCCCACTGGTCGTGGTTCCTGTCTCAAACATTGCCCGCAAATTAAAGCGATTGAGTCATCGCGGTCAGGAAATACTCGGGCACATGAACTCGGTCATACTGGAGTCTTTTTCTGGCGTTAAAATAGTTCGTTCTTTTGGACTGGAACCAAGAGAAATTGAAAAATTTGATCGATTCAATAATGACTACCTTACCGTAATGAAGAAGAACGTTAAATACGTCGAAATCACTTCTCCATTGCTTGAGTTTTTAGGAATTTTGAGCGCAACCATTATTTTATGGTACGGAGGAACAGAGGTTATAAAGGGAACCG
The DNA here is from genome assembly GCA_002787235.1 of Nitrospinae bacterium CG11_big_fil_rev_8_21_14_0_20_45_15. Classification (GTDB taxonomy): domain Bacteria; phylum Nitrospinota; class Nitrospinia; order Nitrospinales; family VA-1; genus Nitrohelix. The sequence goes on along the minus strand of PCWG01000042.1, from coordinate 413,888 downwards.
TAACACAGGGAACATTCATAGCTTTTCTCGTAGCCCTTTTCATGCTTTATGGTCCTATCCGCTTGTTGTTCAAAATTTTTGCAAGTTTTCAAATTTCCCTCGCTGGAGCGGAAAGAGTGTTTGCCATTCTGGACATGGAAGAAGAAAAAGTACAGGAGGGATCTCTTGAACTTTCAGGCTTGAATGATCGCATCGAATATAAAAATGTTTCTTTTCGTTACCCGACCCGCTCTACTGAAGTTCTCAAAAACATCAATCTCAGCATTCGCAAATCTCAAGTCGTTGCTGTTGTCGGCATGAGTGGTGCAGGGAAAACCACGCTGGTCGATATGCTGTTTAGGTTTTTTGATGTCGGCAGTGGAGAAATTCTGATCGACGGAACCAATATAAAAGACTTTCGGATCAACTCCTTGCGCGGTTGTCTGGCACTCGTGACGCAGGACACTTTTTTGTTCAATGACACGATTTGGAATAATATTCTCTTTGGAGAACCCAATGCTTCGCCAGACCAGATATTGGCCGCCGCAAAAGCCGCTCATGTAGATAGCTTCGTTCAAAAATTGGATGAGGGTTATGAAACCATGATTGGTGAGAGAGGTGTGAAACTTTCGGGAGGACAAAAGCAGAGAATCGCTATTGCCCGAGCCATCCTGCGTGATGCCCCTATTCTTGTTTTGGATGAGGCCACTTCCTCACTCGACTCAGAATCTGAAAAACTGGTACAAGAAGCTCTCCACAATTTGATGGAACACCGCACCAATATCGTCATCGCCCACAGACTTTCGACAATCAAACATGCGGATAATATTGTCGTGATGGATCAAGGACAGATTGTCGAAACCGGTGTTCACAAAGATCTTTTAGCGCACTCGGGCCTGTATCGAAAATACTATGAGGTCCAATTCAAGGGGGCTGAAAATGAAATTTAATAACGTTTGTATTGAAGCCCTTTCCTATCATCTGCCTGAAAAAATTGTCACCTCCAGCGATATTGAAAAACGATTGGCTCCTGTCTACGACCGCCTGAACCTGCCCTATGGACGTCTGGAGCTTATGAGCGGCATTCGTGAACGCCGTTTTTTTGATAACGACACACGCCCAAGCGAAGTCAGTTCGCTTGCAGGTGAGAAAGTCTTAAAAAAATCAAACTTCGATCGTAAGAAAATTGGCTGTATCATCCACGCTTCAGTTTGTCGCGACTTTTTGGAGCCTGCAACCGCTTCCATCGTCCATCATCATCTGCAATTGGAATCAAACGTACAGGTATTGGATATTTCGAATGCCTGCCTCGGTGTGCTCAATGGCATGATCTTCGTCGCCAGCATGATAGACCTGGGACAAATTTCCGCAGGTTTGATTGTATCTGGAGAAAACGGCGGTCCTTTGGTGGAATCAACAATCAATGAACTTTTATCACGTCCAGAAATCACCCGTTCAGATATCAAATCTTCTTTCGCTTCATTGACCATAGCCTCTTCAGCAGTCGCTGTGTTACTGACACACAAGAACCTATCCACGACAGGGCATCGTCTTTTGGGAGGGGCGGCAATGGCAGAAACACGCTTCAACAATCTTTGTCAGGGCACAGGAGCGGTATCGTCACCGCTCATGGCAACCGACTCCGAAACCATGTTACGAGAGGGATGCAAACTCGCGGGAAAAACCTGGGAAGCGACAAAACAAAACTTAAACTGGAACAATCAGGATGTCGATCGTGTCTTCTGTCATCAAGTCGGTACGGCACACCGGAAACTACTCTTTGAAACGCTTGAACTCGATTCTGAAAAAGATTTTCCTACCCTGGAATTTTTAGGCAATACCGGCTCCGCTTCCCTGCCAACAACACTTGCCATCGGTGAAGAACGCGGATTACTCCAGTCAGGAGACAAGATCGCATTATTGGGCATTGGGAGCGGGCTCAACAGTCTCATGCTTGGTGTCCAATGGTAGTTGATCTTTCTCCTTTTAAGGAACTCTACCCATTTGATTCGCACTGGCATCGACTTGGGGAATTGAAATATCATTATCTGGATGAAGGTGAAGGTGAAAACCTTCTGATGTTGCACGGCAATCCCAGTTGGTCGTTTTACTACAGAAACCTGACCTCAGCTTTTCGGAACAATTATCGTTGTATCGTTCCCGACCATATCGGCTGTGGGCTGTCTGACAAACCGCAAAATTATAACTACACCCTGTCGCAACACATAGACAACCTGGAAAACCTGGTCAATAAACTGGAGATTAAGGATTTGACCTTGATCGTCCATGACTGGGGAGGTGCAATAGGAATGGGGTTTGCCACCCGGCGGCCAGAACTCATTCGCCGTTTGGTGATTTTTAATACCGCCGCATTTTTATCTCCTCATATTCCATTGAGCATCAATTTATGCAGACTCCCGTTGTTCGGAGATCTGGCGATTCGATATTTCAACGCGTTCGCAAAAGGGGCTGTCTATCGAGCCTGCAAAAATCGAAAACGCATGACTGGACAAGTAAAGGCGGGTTATCTTGCCCCTTACAACAGCCCTGAAAATCGCATCGCAAATTTACGATTCGTTCAAGACATTCCCATGTCTGCCTCCGTTCCAAGTTACAGCGTCGTGCAGAATATCCAAAGCAAACTGCATCTCTTTAAAGATCACCCGATTCAAATCATTTGGGGAAAACAGGATTTTTGTTTCAACGATCACTTTCTGAACAAATGGAAAAGCTATTATCCAAAAGCAAACGTTGACGTGATGGAAGAAGCGGGTCATTATGTAGTGGAAGATGCTCATGAGCAAATCGTTCCCCTTCTCAAAGAATTTTTATCCACCAACCCTCTAGAATAACCCGCACAAAAGTCTATCTAAACCAAATAGAGACCGGAATATATTTTCTATCGGAGTATCTCTCTTATAGAGGTACAGAAAAATAATTTTCAGAGGAAATAAGATATGATCCGAACAATTCTTTTCTTGATAACTTTAGGTGTTTTTATTCCAGCACCGTCTTCTTGGGGCCTGACCTTGGCATCTCATCCGGGAATGAAAGTGGAGGAGGGATTGGTGTTCGAGCCCCTATGCCCGCAAAAAAGAAGCACACCAAAAGCTCCCGACGAGTATTTGAATCGAGTCAATCCCTTGGAGCCAACGGAAAGGAATATCTTTGCAGGCCAAACATTATTTCACTTTGATGCCGTCCCCGGCCCCTGTCGAGTGTGTCATGGTATCAGTGGCAATGGCTTGAGCATTCTATTACGTAAATTGACCCCCAGTCCAAGAAATTTTACCTGCGCACAAGCCATGGACTCTCTGCCAGACGGACAATTATTCTGGATCATACAAAATGGATCACCGGGAACCGCTATGCCAGCTTTTAAGGGACTGGCAGACGAACAAATATGGCAGTTGATTCATTACATTAGACATTTTTCAGAGAAACACAGTTCAGAGCCTTCTTATTAGAATCAATCACAACCCATGAAACGAAATACACGTTCATCAAGAAATACTTTGGCATTATCTAATTCTTGAGCACTAGGGTTTGTGGCATTTATTACAAGATGATTTTACAGAAAAAGCCGTCTCCCCATCATGGCATGACCCACAATACTGGCCTTTCTTGAAGTTTCTCATTTTTATGTTTTTGTCTTGTTCAGGATTTCCTTTTTCTTTTTTGAAAATTTTGTCATGGCAATCAGCACAAACTTTTCCAGTTTTTAAATGCCGGTCATGGCTGAATAGGACGGGGGGCAGGCTTTTAGTATCCTTGAACCAAATGTCACCCCCACCTTTTTCATCATTCGCCAAGCAGGGCTGTACAAAAATAAAAAGGGAAAATGCCAACACACTCCATCCGACAAATACTTTAAAAGTTTTACAATGCATGTCTTTATTACCTTTATTTTTGGTTTAAAAACCACAATCTCTAAACATTATTCTAGCATATTTTTAATTCGCCTTACCTAACTCTATTTTTTAATTATGAAAATTAAGGTATCATGTAAGAAGATAAATTGCTTTGGGGAATAAACACTGAATTAAGATGATCTTCAAAATAGAGCGTTTAATGATTTTATAATTGTACACGCCATCTTATTTATGATTGCTATAAAGAGACCCCTTTCTTGCAACAACATTTAGGTAATACTAATTTGGATTCACTCACCTGAGAAATGACAATTAAAAAAATTTCAAGACGCGATTTCATAACCACCACTTTGATGGGAGGCGGTTTATTTGCGGGGTTGGTCTTATGGAGTGTTTACGCCGTTCAATTTTTATTTCCATCCATGCGCAAACCCCCAACCCGTAAGGTATTTGTCGCAACGACGGATAAAATTCTCGTTGGTGACAGTTATAAATTCAACGATCTCAAAGGCAACAAAATAGCCATTGTCAATACAGGGAAAGAGTACATCGCCCTTTCTACCAAATGCACCCATCTTGGCTGTACCGTTATTTGGAAAAAATCAGAAAATGTATTTTACTGCCCCTGCCACGATGGATATTTCGACGCAGAGGGTAAGGTGATAAAAGGGCCCCCTCCAAAACCATTGAATAAGTACAAAGTCGAAGTTGTAGACCAAGCCATTTATCTTCATGTCGAAGAGGTTTATAGTGAGCGAGTCTAAGATTGATCTTGCATTGGATTGGGTCAAAAAACGAATTCCTGTCGATTGGCAGGAATTGAAAACCATTACAAATGAACCCGTTCCAAATCATTTAAAACATTGGTGGTTTGCCTTGGGTGGCACACCCGCTATCCTTTTTGGCATTCAAATCGTCACTGGCATTTTTTTGCTATTCTACTATGTACCAACTCCTGAAGAAGCTTACAGCAGTGTTTCAAAAATAACTCACGAAGTAAAATTTGGCTGGTACATCAGAAGCCTGCACAAATGGGCTTCAGAGCTGATGATTGTAACCGTTATACTTCATATGGCTCGCGTCTATTTCACCAACGCTTACCGAAAGCCACGGGAATTGAACTGGATGGTGGGTGTTGTTATTTTCTTCACCATCCTTGGATTGGGATTTACAGGATATTCCCTGATATACGATCAACTGTCTTATTGGGCGGCTGTGGTGGGAACAGAAATAGCTCACAGTGTTCCAATAGTTGGACCTTTTGCATCAGATTTTATTCGGGGCGGACCTGAGGTAGGAGCCAACACCCTCACCCGGCTGTATGTCTTTCACGTCGTTATCTTTCCTGCCGCTCTGGCGAGTCTGGTCGGATTGCATATTATTTTCGTACGATTACACGGTGTCACCGAATTTGAATTTGATGAAGAAAAGTCTCTTAAGCATAAAACGTATCCGCTTTTCCCCGACCATGTGATGACAGAACTCATTCTCGTCATGTTGATTTTCTATATTCTCAGCATGATGGCTGTGATATTTCCCGCAGGATTGGGAGAACGCGCCAATCCATTATCAACACCCGAGCACATCAAACCCGAATGGTATTTTTACGCTTCATTCAAATGGCTAAAACTAACGAATGTGTACCTTGGCATATTAGGGCAGATCTTTTTTGCGGGTGTGATCTTTTTCTGGCCCTTTATAGATCAAATACTGGTCAAGCTTCTTCCAAAATATGAAATGAGTATCATCATCGGATTTTTCGGTTTTACTTTCTACTTAGTTCTGACTGTATGGGAAGCAATAACTTAACCCTCTAATTTGAAGAAAAGAAAATGTCTCTCAATACAAAAAGAATAGTCATTTTAATTATCGGAGTGTTTTTTCTTGGCGCGCTATTGGTCGTTGGTGCTGTCGAAAACAACAAACGCGTGGTCGGGAAAAAAGCGGCTATAAAAATTTCCCAAACCAGCAAAAGATGCGTTGAGTGCCATACCAGCACCAGCCCTTCATTAGTCGAACAATGGCGCAACAGCAAGCACGCCTTGCGCGGTGTTGGTTGTATCGACTGCCATGAAGCTCAAAAAACAGATAAGGACGCATGGGAACATGAGGGTAAACTGATTGCTGTCATCGTCTCCCCTGCCGATTGTTCCAAATGTCATAGTAAAGAAAATGAACAATTTCAATCCTCCCACCATGCCGATGCTGGCAAGATACTTGGCTCTCTGGACAATGTGCTGGCGGAAGTGGTGGAAGGCAATACCGGTCGCCTGGGACTGGACGGTCAATCCCCTGCGGCAATCAATGGTTGCTGGCAATGTCATGGCTCTGTAGTAAAGATAATGGAAAACGGGCGTCCCGATCCATCCACCTGGCCCAATACAGGGATAGGACGAATCAATCCCGATGGCAGTAAAGGGTCTTGCACCGCGTGTCATTCACGCCATCAATTTTCAGTATCCGTTTCCCGGCAACCTGATAGTTGCGGCAAGTGTCATATGGGGCCCGATCATCCTCAAAAAGAAATCTACGAGGAATCCAAACACGGTATCGCTTTCAAGGCTTTTAAAGATGACATGAAACTGGACGCACAGCCATGGCGTGTTGGCATCGAGTACACAGCCGCTCCAACCTGTGCAACCTGTCATATGAGTGCGACGGACGATATGGAAGTCACCCACGACGTAGGTAGACGGATATCATGGAATCTACGTCCTCCTGTCTCAGAGAAGATCGATGCCAAGGCAATCAAGGCAGGTGAAACGGTCGAGTCTTGGGAAGATCGCCGAGATAATATGAAGAATGTTTGTAGCAAGTGTCACTCCGAAAGTTATGTGGATGGTTTCTACACACAATTTGACAGTGCCATCAACCTGTACAATGACAAATTCGGAAAACCGGCAACGGAAATCATCAACATGATGAAAGCTGGTGGCGTTTTAACGCCAACCGCATTCGATGAAGAGCTGGAGTGGACCTACTTCTACCTATGGCACCATGAAGGCAGAAGAGCACGTCACGGTGCTTCAATGATGGCTCCGGATTATACTCAATGGCACGGTTTTTTTGAAGTCGCAGAACGTTTCTATATTCACTTTGTTCCTGAAGTAAAGAAAGCCTGTCGGAAAGCGATCCGAAGAAAGGGCAGTAACGCAACCGCGGCCAAGGAAGTGCTTGCCAAATTGAATGAAATTCTAAATCGAGAAGAACATCAATGGTTCCTGAGCAAAATGTCCCAAGAGGAAAAAAGCAAACGTAAAGCGGCGGCGGAAGAATTCAAAAAACGTTACGCCCAAAATTGAATCTGAAAAATTTTCACATAGCATTCAAAACTCGTCAACAAAACGACAATGAATGTCTGGTAACCCATACAGAGCGGAGTTGCTACCTGTTGCACACACGTGACTGCTGGTAGCAACTCAAATCTGTTCTTTAAACAGCTGTGTTTTATTTGTTTTAATATTGAAGAGCAGACCTGCCCTTGTTATAGTGATAACAATTCTCAGTATCTATTCAAACCTTTTATTTTTAACTTTTAAGTGACTCAAGCTCTCGACGATCAAGAAGAAATCATTTGTAAATGCTTTCAGGTTTCAGAAAAAACCATTCGTGACACAATAACTACGGGTGATTTGAGTTCCATCGAAAGTGTCACACAGACATGCAAGGCAGGTGGCGGTTGTCACTCCTGTCATATTCTCATCCAATTTTATATCGACGAATATCAAGCAAGTAAAAAAACAATTGAGCAATCCTTTGTTAAAGAAAAATCACCCAGTCTTTGGGGTAAGCTCTTTCGACGAAATAAGTCTACGGCTTAAGATGTCCGTCGAAAAATCATCAGCATCACTTTATTTCTTGCGCTATCCCCAAAATTCTCCTAGTTTAGTGATGCGAGCCCCCCTGCTTCAGTTAAAATTTTGAGGAGATCGAATTTATGAAAGCTCAGGACTGTACGTTACTCAGTGGCGGCGCAAAAGGCGCAGAAGCAGAATTTGGCGCACAGGCAGAAGAAGCCGGTGCTCAAGAAGTCAATTACACTTTTGAAGGGCATAAAATCGCCCGAAAAAGAGGGGTAAGAGTTTTGACCAAAGAGGAGCTCCTGAACGGTGATGTCAGCTTGTCCTATCTATCAAAATTGATGAATCGGTCCTTTAATCAGGGGCCGCTCATGAAAAAGGTTCTGCAAAGCATCTGGCATCAAATCAATCACGCTGAAGAGGTTTTTGTCATCGGGAAAATTCTTGAAGACAATACGGTCAAGGGTGGAACGGGATGGGGTGCCGAATTTGCCAAAATCTGCAACAAACCTCTTTATGTTTTCGATCAAGACGAAGTTCAATGGTTCAAGTGGGATCAGGATAAATGGAAGAAATCCCCAGCCAAGATTCATAAAAAACAATTTGCAGGGACGGGCACTCGTTTTTTAAATGACGAGGGCAAAAAGGCCATTGCTGAATTATTCAAAAATTCGTTCAAATAATCTCAAATTCAATATGAAAGGTTCGGTTTCGCGCATTCTCTATTTCGACTGTTTTTCCGGAGTCAGTGGAGACATGGTACTGGGTGCTCTCGTCGATCTGGGGGTGGATATCAAAGACATCCGCGCAGGTCTGAAATCTCTCGATCTGAAAGGTTATCGAATCGAGGCCGCTGTTGCAAAACGTGGCGGCATCTCTGGGACAAAGGTGAACGTCAGCCTTACGAAATCCAAAACTTTCAAACAACCCTCCCGGCATTTATCAGACATCAAAAGCATATTGGAAAACTCCCGTTTACCGGAAACTGTCAAAGCAAATTCTTTGCATGTGTTTGACAGAATCGCGATTGCCGAAGCAGAAGTGCATGGAACTACAAAAGAAAAAATTCACTTTCATGAAGTAGGTGCGATCGATTCCATCATCGATGTGGTCGGCAGTGCTTTGGCCATACACATTCTGGCACCCGACAGCATCCTCGCCTCCCCTTTAAACATAGGGGAAGGTTTTGTTGAGTGCATGCACGGAATCCTGCCGGTTCCCGCCCCGGCAACATTGAAACTGCTCAAAGGCATACCCTGTTTTTCCTCTGGCGTTCAAAAAGAAATGACAACGCCTACCGGAGCCGCATTGATGGGATATTTTTCCGAACGGTTTGGCTCAATGCCCACAATGAAAATCATCCGTGCGGGTTATGGGGCAGGCGATCACATCATCGAAAAAACCCCTAATCTCTTGCGCGTTGTTTTGGGTGAATCCTTCTGTCTTGCTCCCAATGAAAAGGTGCACATGATTGAAGCAAACATCGACGACATGAACCCGGAATTTTATGATTGTGTTTTTGAGAATCTGTTCAAGGCCGGAGCCCTCGATGTGTTTCTGACCCCTATTCTCATGAAGAAAAATCGACCTGCCAATAAGATTTCCGTACTCGTGGATGCAGAAACACTTGAACAGGCCACACACATCCTTTTGACTGAAACCTCCACGCTCGGCATCCGCCATTACCCGGTTGACAGAACGGTGTTGGATCGCCAAATCCGTGAATTGATCACACCGATGGGTAAGGTTCGCGTTAAAATCGGTCGATTGGGAAGCGAAATATTACGCATCACCCCGGAATATGAAGATTGTAAAAAAATTGCCCGTAACGAGAAACGTCCCCTGCAATCTGTTTATCAGGAGATTTCCCGTTTGGCCCACAGTCTGAATTGGGATTAACTTTTTAAGGAGTCGCGAAAATGGTCGAACAATTGAAAGTCACATCCCCCTTTGATGGGCATCTCATCAAAGAACTGCCGTTGAATTCTGAAGCCGATATTGAAAAAGCTCTGCAAGTTGCTTCGGCTCTGTCGAAGAGCCATGACAAACGTTTGCCCGTATATGAACGGATGGCCATCTTGGAGAAAACGGCCAATCTGGTCGAACAACGGCAAGAAGAGTATGCCCGGCAATCGGCTGAAGAAGGTGGCAAACCTTTGATGGACTCCAAAGTTGAACTGGCCAGAGCAGTTCAAGGAATCCGGGAAGCTGCGCGATCCATGGGAGGCCTGGCCGGACACGAAATTCCGATGAATCTCAATCCCGCGTCAGCTCAGAGAATGGCAATAACGATACGAGAGCCGATCGGTGTGGTCGTCGCGATCAGTGCCTTCAACCACCCGTTCAACCTCATCGTGCATCAAATCATTCCCGCAATCGCTGTAGGATGCCCTGTCATCGTTAAGCCCGCACGCTCCACCCCCCTCTCCTGCTTCAACCTGCTCGATTGTCTTTTCGAAGCGGGCTTGCCCAGGGAATGGTGTCAGGCGATGGTCTGTTCTGGATCGCTGGGAGAAAAACTGGCAACCGATCCACGAGTTGCTTTCCTGACTTTCATAGGATCGGGCAAGGTTGGTTGGAGTCTGCGTTCCAAGCTGGCACCGGGAACACGGTGTGCGTTGGAACATGGGGGAGCCGCCCCTGTGATTGTAGATGCCGATGCGGATATCGAAGCAGCACTACCCAGCCTGCTCAAGGGAGGATTTTACCACGCGGGGCAAGTCTGTGTTTCTGTTCAGAAAATTTTCGTGCACGAAAGCAAAGTACATGAGTTCTCCACAAGACTTGCTAAAATGGCCAAAGAATTGAAAGTCGGAGACCCACTCGACCCTGCAACCGAAGTCGGACCACTGATAAGCATAGATGATGTGAACCGGGTACACGATTGGGTGACCGAAGCTAAATCTGCCGGAGCACAGGTTCTGACAGGTGGCAACAAAATGGGTGAAACCTGCTACGAACCTACGGTAATTTTGAATCCTCCTGCCAACGTCAACGTGTCCTGCAAAGAGATATTTGGACCCGTTGTTGTCATTTACTCCTTTACAGATCGCCTTGCGGCCATAGATCAAGCGAACGACAGCCCTTTTTCTTTTCAGGCCGCTGTGTTCACGCAGAATCTGGATGTCGCGCTCGACACCGTGAAACGTCTCAATGCCAAAGCTGTGATGGTCAACGACCACACCGCATTCCGTGTAGACTGGATGCCTTTTGGAGGAGCGAAAGAATCGGGGATGGGAGTCGGCGGCATTCTTCCCGCCATGGAAGAAATGACCGAAGAGAAACTGATAGTCATCAAATCCAAAGCCCTCTAGCCAACAGATCGGTTGATTTTAGAGGCAATGATAGAGGGAGGGGGCAAATGAAAGCCCCTCCCGACAATCACAAATCCTGACCCATACAAACTCTCACAACTTCTTTTGTGCAAGCCTGACCGCAATCATTCTTTGTGTTCCGAGAAGGGCTTTGATTTTTAATTGCCCTTAAAAGTAGTACGTAAATAAGCGATCACATCCGCGATACCCTGTGTTGGGATAGTGAGTCCCCAATTAGGCATATTGGGAGACTTACCAACACTCTTGCCGCCGTAATAAATCAAAAAGTAAAGGTAATCGTCAGGATAATCACTCAAAGGAAGATCCGCATGCACCGCAGGCTTAGGGTCCAGACCAGATGCCCCCGGTCCGTCACCGCGCCCTTGGGGTCCATGACACTGAACGCAATACTCTTTGTATACTTTGGAACCGCGCTTGGCATCTGCCTTTTTAAAGGGTTCCGTTTCCCAGGGTTTGAAATAGTTGAAATCCTCCACTCCCAAAGTCATCACATATCCTATGATATAACGAGCTTGCAAGGGCGTGAGGTCTGCCAGATATTCACCACTATGGGGAGTAAAATCCTGTGGATTTTTGGCAAATTGAGTCCACCAGTCCAGATTGTACCGTTTGCCTGCATCATAAAGGGTCACACTGATGGGCCCACCTATTTTTTTTCCATCTTCTTTGATTTGATGACATCCAAAACATGAAAAGTCTCTATAAATTTTCTCACCTAAATTTTTTTCCATCTCATTGAAGGTGGACATATCCACAAAGCTTTTCTCAACGCGTTTATCGAGAAGATTTTTTTCAAAATAATCGGCAACTTTATTTGCCTGAGCTTCTGAAAGTGTGGTGTGTTTGAAAGGCTCTGAGCCCTGATCCCAACGGTAGCCTTTAGGGTATAAATTTTCTTCTTTCCCTTGCAGGTATCGCAGTAACCAGCTCCTTTGATATTTGTTGCCACCCCACATCAAGTCCGGTGCCTTCAAATTAAATTTAGATTCAGGCTTGCCTTCAAATTTATGACAGGTGGAGCATGAATTTTTTACCAAATCTTTTGCCGTCTGCGAATCCGCCCATGCGTTTGCATTGAAACTGAGCAAAAGAACCAGCATGAGCAAACCAAAACAACCTCTATGATTGAATCCTGAATTTAAAGTAGTCATTTAATATTCCTAACTTTAGGTTTAAACCATGGATGTTTTAATCACACCTTTTAATCATTCCGTCTCTTCAGTCCAGTATTTTTCCTGACCAAAAGATGCCTGCGACTGCTATAGCACTTCTCAAAACAATTCAAATGATTCGATGCATCCTAACTAAATTATAAATCACTCAATATCCGCTTGGGAATATTTTAACATTTGGTAATTTAAAAAGAAATTCAATGATCGCCGATTCCTTATCACTGTACAAATCCAAATCATAGTGAATCAGAACCAGCGATCATCTTTTAGTTACAATATACTGATCGATACTTAACAATCATTTACTTATCGGTTAATTTACCGTGTTGTGCTTCCCAATGTCCTATGGATTGGGGAATCATGACAGAACCATCCGGAATTGGAGCACCATCGGGCCAAAGATGAAAAATAATTCCATCCGTTTTACCAACATACTCTGCAAGTTTCTTTTGTTCTTCAGGAGTTGTCGGGTTGTGAATGGCCACTCGACCGGTCGCAATCTCTTCTGCATGATCGTGCCAATTTTGCTTATGGGACCATTCAGGAATCACTTTAGCAACCAATTCTTTAGAAACCATGTACTCTATTTCCGTTATCCTTGCATTGGGTTCCGTCGATTCGAACAAAATGCACTGAATGATTTCATCGTTGATCGGCTTGCAAAAATGGTGAAAGGGTCCGATAACCTCGCCATCCATGATATGAGGAGCAGAAACGTGAATCGTGTAGCCCTCTAACGGATTAGGTGGAGGCGGATCACCCGCAATGGCTTGCGTTGAAAGCGCGGTGATTAATGCAAATGACAAACAAACGGCTTTTACACATTTTACGAAATTCATTTGATGCTCCTTTTATTTTTATTGTGAATAGTGGTAATTGAAATTTCTAACCTTTTTATATTCGCCCAACCCTGTAAGAATACTCTGAGAATTTCAGAGCTTAATAAAAGTATACAGAAGATCAGAGAGTAAGGATATAAATGGAATGACCAAATAATTGACATAAAATCTCAATTTATTTTGTAGTCGTACTACTACAAAACAGGACAGATTTTATTGCAGGAAAGGTAAAACGGTTGGTAGGATGTTTCCAAAGATTATTTTATCAGACCCGTTTTGATCGCATAATGAATCAAATCGGAATTGGACTGCATATCCATTTTTTCGAGAATTCGCCCCCGATAGGTACTGATGGTGTTGATACTGAGGCAGAGCTGGTTGGCAATATCTTTCAATTTATTGCCACTCGCAAGCATACGAAAAACCTGAAATTCCCTGTCGGTCAGCATTTCGTGAGGGAGTTTTTCAGAATCTTTGTTTAGGTCATTGACCAGTTTATCTGCAAGATCGGGAGAAACAAATTTCCCTCCCTTTGCCACTTTCCGGATAGCCTCGACGAGTTGCCCTGAGGCACTGGCTTTACCCAAATACCCGGAGGCACCAGCTTTTAAGAATCGCATTCCGTAATGGTCTTCTGGGAAAACGCTCAAAATAATGACTGGCAGTTTGGGTAAGATTGATTTCAATTCGATCAATGTATCCAAACCATTTTTACCAGGCATATCAAAGTCCATTAACAACACATCGACTTTTACTGTTTTCAATTTCTGTAATGCTTCATTGCCATTTTCAACTTCTCCGACAAGCTCAAAATCTGGAGTTTCAGAAATGATCGTTCGGATACCTTTTCGAACAATTTCATGGTCGTCGGCAATCAAAATTCTTATCGGTTTTGCAGTCATCGGATCATCATTTTTTTAAAGGAATTTTTACTGTTACCGTTGTTCCTTTTCCCGGACTGCCCTGAAATTCAACCTCACCTTCCCAGGCATGGACACGCTCCCTTATTCCGATCAGTCCCAACGAATCAGAATGTTTGATATCATCTTCATTCATTCCCTTGCCATTATCCCGAATCATTAAAATCAAACATTCAGATTCTGTATACAAACTCACTTCAACTCGACTCGCGGCGGCATGACGCACAATGTTGGTAAGAGTTTCCTGAAAAACTCGAAACAATGTGGTCTGAAGATCTTGCTCGATTTTCACTTGCTCTTGCAGACCTTGAAGATCAAAACGAATTCCCAGTTTCTTAGTGCATTCCCTTGCCTGCCAAACGATCGCTTCGCAAATTCCAAAGGCATCCAATATAGGAGGGCGAAGTTCCATGGCTATTCTTTGTACTGACTTGATCGTATTGTCGACCACAGCGATCATCGCTTCTAACTGTTCTCGAAGTTCAACGGATTCTTCAGGACACTTGTCTTTTACATGCAAAAGATCCATTTTTAATCCCGTCAAAGATTGTCCGAGTTCGTCGTGAACCTCCCTTGAAATGCGCGATTTTTCTTCTTCTCTGATAGTCTGTATCTGATTGCTGAGTTTTCGTAATTGATCCTGAGAATTTAACAGAGTTTTTTGCGTTTCTTCGTGCTTTTCAATTTCATCAAGGAGAGTTTGGTTGGTTGCGCGTAAATTTTCTGTGCGTTTGACGATCAAATCTTCCAGGGTTTGCCGATGTCTGGCGAGTTCTTCTTCAAGTTTCTTTCTTTGGATGGTGTCAGCAATCAAGCCACCAATAGAAAGTAAAACTTCCTGACTGTGTTGATACCATGAAGGATTTGTATCGGTGTAAAGAAACATAACTCCGACCAAATATCCCTGACTTTTTAAAGGAACGATGTAATGACCATGAACCTTCATGTCAGAAAAAGTTCTTTCATGACGCACGTCAGAGAAACAACTTTCACTCATAAGAAGTTCACCTGAAACGGCTACGCGACCGCACAGGCAATCACCAAATGGAACTTCCTTTTCCTTTTCAAGAAACTCCTCTGAGAAAGCTCCATAAGTATTGAACAACCTTAATACCCGCTTCTTTTCATCAGCTAAAAAAATACCCGCCTTATTTTCAACCTTAAGTTCCTTAAACTCTATGATGGACTGCATCGCATCCTGTAATAATTTTTCCAAGTCACTTGGCGATTGTAAAATTTTCGCGACCTTATGCAAAATACGGTATTCTTCGGTCACACGATTCGAAGGGCTCTGTTCCAATGGCGATGGGCTGGGGTAAGTCACGGCAGGTTTATTTAAAATTATTGTTTTGCCAGGTCAGTGCAAACATTCCTTGGATTCTTCGCTTTTGGCCAATTCATTAAGCTCGCTGAGTTCTTTACCACTGATGCCTAAAAAATAAAGTATCAATTCTAAATTGGGAACGTTGATACTGGCCTGCGCCGCTTGCTGGACAATGGGTTTCGCGTTGAAAGCAATCCCGAGTCCAGCGCGCGCCAACATGAAAATATCGTTGGCACCATCGCCTACGGCAACCACCTGCTTCAACGAAAGATTTTCTCTCTTGGCCAGGGAAATCAGTATTTTCTCCTTGGCTTTGGCATCAATGATTTCGCCCTCCAGTTCACCTGTGAGTTCGTCGTTTTCCATTTTCAAGCAGTTGGAGAATCCGTAATCCAAACCGTATTTGTATTGCAGGCGATCAATGAAAAATTGGAATCCACCGCTGACAATGGCGACTTTGAAACCAAGGTACTTTAAAATGCGCACCAGATTTTCGGCTCCGGGTGTCAACGGAATACGATCCGCCAAGGCATTGAGCTGTTCTCTTTTCAAACCTTTCAACAACGCAACACGCTCTTTCAGAGCCTGAGTAAAATCGACTTCTCCATTCATTGCCTTTTTTGTGATTTCAGCCATGCGCTCCCCCTGCCCTGCGAGTTTTCCCAATTCGTCTATCACTTCGCATTGCACAAAAGTCATGTCGGCATCGAACACAATGAGGCGTTTATTGCGTCGGAAAAGTGTGTCATCCTGAACCGCGATGTCTACTGTATAATTTTGTTTGAATTGCACGAGAGGATTCAAAACATCCACCGCAGAATGTGTCTCTCTGGTACCGATGACAAATTCCATAACGTGTCTGTCACCATGGTCCAACTGTTCAATGCGCAATACATTGATGTCTTTTGCGGCAAAGGTGTCCAGCAATTCCTGTAAAGCAAGAAAGGTGATGGAGGAACTCAAAAGGGTCACTACCGATCGGAATTTATAGGGAGCGTCCGGGCGCACATCGGCATTCCAGGAGTAAACATTGACTTTCACCCCTGCTTGTTCAGAAAATTTATCCAATGCTTCCTTAAACTCATCAATCGAAATATCCTGATGTCGATCCAGCAACAGGGACAAATTTAGCAGACCGTTGAACACGAATTGCTTGATGTCCAGAATATCCAGCCCATAGTTGCGAATCGCTTCCATGGTTTCAGCCAGTATACCGGGTCGGTCTCGCCCTGCAATATGGACATGCAATTGCCAACCCGCTTCTTTTTCAGGTGAAGTCATATGTTTGAGCTGTAGCGCCAGCCTTCTTTTTTCTTGCAGGTCCAACCATCATGAATTTGAAAAACTGACAGGCTTTCCAGTGTTGTGGAGTTAAACAGGGAAACCACGCCTGCTCCTTCAATCGGGTTATTTTTCAAGTGCAGACGTTTCAGCTTCGGGAGTTTTGTGGATTCAGCGAGAGCATTAACTCCTTTGTCAGTCACACCATTTTTATTGAGGTTCAAATACTGGATATTTTCCAGATGATCGCATTGCGACAAATCTATGAGTCCTTCATCCCCAATTACATTGTCGTCGAGATCCAACCAGGTGATTTCCTTCATTTTTGGGCTGGCCCAAAGCAAACGAAGGTCTTCAGCAGTCAACCGCTGTCCACTGGCCATGAATTGATTGCCGCGCTGTCTCCCCTCAAAGAGGGATTCGGCATCTTTAAAACGAGGCATCTTAATTAATTTTCCTCTCTTGTTTTTTGGTCGACAGGTATTTTCTTCCTGTCAGCTCTTCCGGAAGATAATCCTGTTCGACATAATTACCAGGATAATCATGCGGGTATTTATAATCTTTTCCGTAACCGTAACGAGTTTTTGCGTCTGCATAATGAGTGTCTCTGAGATGCGGCGGAACCGGAAAAGACAAGCCTTTATCTCGAATATCACTCAATGCTTCGTCAATGGCACAAATCGCAGAATTGTCCTTTGGAGCCTTGGCCACATAAATCGTTGCCTGAGCTAAAGGAATTCTGGCTTCGGGCCAACCCAAACGCTCCACTGCTTCCGCCGTTGCATTTGCAATCACCAAAGCTTGTGGGTCGGCATTGCCAACATCTTCTGCGGCGGTAACGAGCAACCGCCGAACAATAAAACGAGGATCTTCGCCTCCCGCTATCATTTTTGCAAGCCAATAAATCGCCGCATCGGGATCAGAACCGCGCAAACTTTTCTGATAGGCCGAAGCATGATCGTAATGTTCTGTCCCGCCTTTATCATACAGAACGGCAGACTGTTGCAATATACCTTGCATAATAGATAAATCAACTGTTTCGATGCATCCCTGCGTCTTATTTCCAGCACTCCAATCGGCGGCCGCTTCCAAAGCATTGAGAGCCCTTCTGGCATCGCCATTGGCGTATTCGGTAATCAGGTTCAAGGCCGTCTCTTCGATACAGAGATTCATTTTCCCCAAGCCTTTTTCCGTGTCTTTGAGTGCCTTGTCCAAAAGCTCGCGCATGGCCTCTCGGGTCAGATAATTGAGTCTGAAAATCTGACATCGGGAGCGTAAAGCCGGTATGACTTCAAAAGACGGATTTTCCGTGGTCGAACCGATGAGGCGCAACGTCCCGTTTTCGATGAACGGCAAGACCGCATCCTGCTGGGCTTTATTAAAGCGATGAATTTCGTCTATAAAAAGAATCGTTTTCCGTTGGGACGATTTCCACAATTTCTGTGCCAACGTAATGACTTTGCGTATGTCGGCGACACCTGCGCTCACGGCACTGACTTCGCAAAATTCACATTGAGTGGTCTTGGAGGTCAAACGCGCAATGGTGGTCTTCCCAGAACCGGGCGGCCCCCACAATATAAATGAAAAGTTTCCCCCCTTGCGAAGCAAACTGGAAAGGGGAGAATTGGCTCCTATCAGTTGCTCTTGCCCCACCAGATCATCCCAGCTGGATGGGCGCAGTCTTTCCGCCAAGGGTGCGGGTGCAGAAGATGAATTTTCAAATTCAGGAAACAGTTCCATAAATGATTTTCCGAAACAATTATTCTTTTAAATATCCATTTTTTCCAAAGCCTGCACGCCCTTATGCATGGGGATCAATGCAACAGCCAAAGTTAAAATGACGACCAGAAAATAACAAAATCCACTATCGAGTCCGGGAACCATGCGCGACAAAAAAACCTCGTTAAAATGAACATATACCGGCCGAGCCCCCAGTGCCATAAAAAGTCCGAGATAACCCAGACTGGCAATCATAAACAGAATACCTCCTGTGCCGCTGGAAATTTCTGCCGTGTTGTCATGCCGGAACATGGGATAAAGTGCACCCAGCCCCAATGCCAGACCCGTTACCGCAAACGCGATCAAAGACACACCGATGATCGAGACAATCATTACATAGGAGTCGACTTGCAGTAAATAATTCGATGCCACCGCCAATAATTCTGCCAATACCAGCATGGGAGGAAAAAACAAAAAAAATTTACTCCACAACAAAGTTCTCATAGACGCGGGTGATGCATACACCGCCCAGAACATCCTGCCCTCCAGACTGGGGGCGGTGAATATAAAGCGGGAAGCCAGTGCGGATAACACAAAGCCGACCAGACCGATGTTCAAAACGGAAACGACGTTTTTCAGAATCGCATTATTCAACGGAAGATTCATCACATTAAACAGATACACGATAACGAGGGCGCATAAAATAAATATTTGTGACCATTGCTCTGGATCTCTAAAAAAAAGACGAATGTCTCTTTTCCACAAAACACGGTGCATTGAAATCTTTTTGAATGACTTTTCAAGTTTCAACTTGGAGGTTTTAGATTCTGGAGGAGCATTATTGGCCTCTCCAGCCAATCGCCAGCCATCAATGTAAATGCGGTTCCCCAGCCATCGTAAAATCACGATTAATAAGATCACGCAAAGGAATAGATAAGCCATATTCCAAAAGGCGGAAGCCAGGTTTTGCACTTTCCATTGTGTCAAACCCAGTGTGATCCAGGAACTCGGTAAAAAGGAGTAATCAGGAACTTTTAAGCTTTCAACAAAAAGCATGATCCCTTCGTCGGAAACATTTTTGCCAAAGAATTTTTCCGGAGATAAGAACCGAAGGTACATGATCAGCCCAACCAGAAACATCAATCCCACCAGTGAAAGCGTTTGATAAATTCTGCGCGAAGGAAAATATCGCATCAGCAGAAGCGTTCCCAAAACCCCTAGCACGCAGGGGATTGTTAAAAATGGCAGAAGCGACACGACCATGTACAAATAGTAGCCGGCAGACAATTCATAATAAACGCCGTAAGCCGTGAAGATGGGTATAGAAAACAAAAGCATCATCCACGAACTGTGCAATACACAAGTGACCATACGGGAAGACAAAATCGAATGGGTTGAAACGGGAAGCGCGTGTAAAAATTCAAGATCGGGTGCCATGTAAAACAGGGAAATGGATACGATGATGCCTGAGAACATGCCCATGACAAAAAGTGTCAGAAAAACCACGTTGAGCAATTGCGGTATCAACTCATCCCCCGCTTGAAACGGAAGCCCCCCCAGATGCGCTATGATGCGATGAAAAAAATAATAATCTCCCGCTATAAACAAAATCCCAAGGACCGATAGTGACAGCCAACGCCATCTAGCATTTTTTTCGGCAGACCGGAGATGGTTTCCAAAAATCCGCAAACGCAGAGCAAACAGCCAGAGCAAATCAGATTTTTTTTGAGTGTTCATTCTTTAAATCAGGATAAATGCGAGCGTTTCTCAACCCAGTCCATGATGACCTCATCCAACCAACGCCTGTCACCAAAAGATGTTTTTCCTTTGGAAATATAGCCCATGTGACCTCCATACTCAGGGTTTACAAAGTCGACGGCCGGGCTCATTTTCAAACTTTTAAAATGGCTGGGGGGAATAAATGGATCGTCTTCGGAACATAGTAATATGGTCGGAATTTTTATCGATTTCAAATACTGGCCCGAACTGGATTTTGAATAATAATCCTCCACGTCTGCAAATCCTCCGGCTGGAGCGGTGTATAAAACATCAAACTCCCAGATCGTGCGAGGGTTTTTATTCAAAGTCGAACAAGGGAAACATTCTTCAACAGCAGTGAGCTGACGTTTGAGAAGTTTCATGTAATATCGATTGAATATACGACATGCAGGGGAATGAGACAATATGTGGCTGGCGGATCTCAGATCTACCGGAGGGTTGACGGCAAAAGCACCTCGAATTCGAGATGAAATATTTCTGCCCTCCCCCAGATACTTCAACAAAATATTTGCACTCAAGGAGAAACCCGCGATCAATAAATCACGATCAGGATAAAGCTGAAGGGCAAACTGAACGGCATGATGCAAATCTTCACTGTCACCACCGTTCCACAAACGCCGACTCATACCCAACGCCGCTCCAGAGCCGCGCTGATTCATTAACAAAACAGGGAATCCACGTTGATGGAGCTTGTTCGTAATGCGTTTCATATAACCGGAATGAGAACAGCCCCCCATTCCATGCGCCATTAGAACAACGGGAGAAAGGCGAGCATCGATAGATTTTATTTCCAGTACAAAGGTCTTATCTCCCAGACCCAAATCCAATTTATGATAATGGGCTGTGGGCATGGCATAGGTTCCAGGAAATTGCGAACCCACAATCGTTTGCAACAATGGGCCTTGGATGAATAAAGCAGGACTGAATGTCGTTTGAAAATCGGTCATCACATCACACAAACATTTTGGCAAAAATGGACGGGCTTGCAGTATTTGACAAGGTCAAAGCAGGACTGATACAGTAAAACTAAAAACTGTCGGTTAGAACCCAATCTTCCTGAATTTTAAAGTAACGACTCTAGAAATTTACGGCAACCTCTTTTGGACATATGATTTTACATGAAATGCACTGAATCACTATTTAGAAAACTGGCAGTCGCACCTTTACTCCTATGTATCCTCCTTTCCGGCTCAGCGTTCGCGAAAGACAAGCCGCATCCCGCTGAAGCCTTTTATCAAAAAGGGCTCCAACTGAGTCAAGAGCTCGACTGGACTTCTGCGACTGAAGAATTTCAAAAAGCCGTGGCACTCAAACCCGATCACAAATTGGCACACGCCAATCTAGGGGTCGCATTGAGCCAACTGGGGCATCATAAATTGGCGTTACTGGCCTTTGAAAAAGCACTGGCTCTGGGTTACGACACCGCCGCACTTCGATACAACCGGGGAGCCTCTTTTGCCCGACTCAATTTACTGGCAGAGGCAGAAACTGAATACAAAGCCGCCCTGAAATTGAACCCACGACTGGTCCGCGCAGATTACGAACTGGGAGTCATCTATCTTCTGCAAAATCGTCGTGACGAAGTTCTTGAACAAGTAAAAATCTTGTATCGCAGAAACAGGAAACTGGCTCAGCAACTTCATTCCCAAGCACCACCTGGCTATAAAATCATGTCCATCAGCGATGGCGGCACACTCAAAGGGCAAGTCAAAATGATCGGGGAAACACCCCGAGTACGAGCCTTCAACCTCATCCACTCACCCAATATTGAATTCTGTACCCGCATGTCAGACGGCAAAGGTCACAGACTCTTACGTGATTATGTGGTTTCTAATGAAGGCGGACTACAGGACACCGTCGTAGCCATCAGAGCGGTCCCAAAGGGGAAGCCTTTCGCATCCCAAATGCAAACCTTTCACATCGCAAGGTGTCACTCTGACAAATATGCCATAGGTATCCGCAATGGAGAGGATCTATTAGTAGAAAATACCGATCCGATCAACCACGAAATCGCGACTTATGAATTTGCCGGTAAAAACATCACCCAATTGGCTTACAAAACCGTTTTACCACACAGCACCCAAATTCGGGACGCTTTTGTACGCGAGGATGTTGAAGAATTTACGATCAAGTGCAACCTGCATCCCTTTTTGCAAACGCATGGTTTCATCGTCGATAACCCGTATTATGCAGTCACCGACAAAGACGGACGCTTCAGCATAGAAAATATTCCGCCCGGAACCTATGAAGTCGTCGCCTGGCATACCTATTCACCGACACAAAAGGCCACCATCACCATCAGCTCCAATAGTGAGTCCTCGGTCGAGTTTACATTTGACGCAAAAGAAGTGAGACGCAAATTGTATCAGGACGATATCAAAGGCTACCGCTTCAATACCATGTACGACAGCCCCGTGACTTATCAGGGGGATGTCCGAGTGGACGATCCTATTGAGATACTGCAAGACTTCAGCGAAGCCGAAGAACGTTATTTGAGTGACTCCGGACCCGGACTGATCCGTGCCGTCCCCGCACCGGGAAGTGAAATCGTGGAGTAGAAAGACCACTACAAATCGCTAATTTTAAAACCGGACTCCTCAATTCTGGATAACTTGAATATTGATTCCAAATAAAAAATGGCTTATATTATTTTCAACGACAGTGTTTTCGCCGTGCCGTTACAACACTGTGAGCGCCCGCCCCGCACGGATGGGGCGAGGTCCTCTATCTCCCGCAATTCAAATTTCTTTGTCTCTTCCAATATAAATAGTTCAGTTTGCTAAATGAATTTCCCACCGCTTTCGGGAGTAAGGATAGAAAGCGGGCGCGGTTACAGTGCCATAGTCTGTAATCAAAGGATACTTGACTGCGAATCAGGGCAGTTTGACCAGTAAAGGTGAGGTGCCTTCGGCTTTGGCGTAATGTGTTCGGATGGTTTTGGCTTGGTCTAACTGAGCGAAGGGGCCGATGTATACACGGTTCCAGACACCGCCCGTGGGAACTACGGCGGTTTTAAAATAGGCGGTGTAACCCTTCTTTTGCAATTTCCCAACCAATTCTTGCGCCTTACTGATGTCTTTCAGGGAACTGACCTGAAGCGAATAGCCTTCCCTTTGCTGACCCACAACGGAATTCAAACCTTTTGTTCCGGGTGTGGCGTTCAATCGCGCTAATTGCACCACTGGAGAAGTCGAAATAGGTTGCAGTAGTTTCAAGGATTGCAGGGGATCGGAAGAAACTTTTTCTGCCACCATGACTTTCGCTGGATCGGGCTCTGTCTTCTGGGAGGGCGGCGTACTGCTTACAAGTTTGGTGAGAGCGGCTTCCAAGGCCTCCAAAGCCATCATGGGCTCTTCTGCTAAAGAATCATCATCTTCCGGTTCGGGTGATTCATCACTTGCGGAATTTGTTTCTTCTGTAATTTTGGGTGAGGTTGAAGGGTATACGACAGTATGAACTTTCCCATCCAGCCCCATAAACTTATCCATGCTCTTGTCATTGAGGATTTCGTAAAATGTAAAGGGCTGGCTTGCTTCTTTTGCTCTTTGCTTGTTTAACGTATCTTTAGGCTCTTCGACTCGCACAGACTTCGCAGGGGCAATCTTTTTTGCGACTTTGACAGGGGCAGATTTCTCAGCTGGATCAAATAAACTCAACGCATTTTTTCCAGCGTAATACATCCCCATCCCCGCAAATGCGAGAATCGCTATGATGGTAAAGGATTTAAGTGCCCTTATCATATATCACTCCGCTTCGGTTGCCAGAAAAACAGATCACATTTTATCTGGAGCTGAAACTCCCATGATAGACAAACCATTGGCGATGGTAGTTTTTACGCAATTCAGTAAAAACATACGTGCCAGACTCAAAGATCGATCTTCAGAAACGACCCGGTGCTTGGCGTAATAAGAATGAAATTCAGAAACCAGATCGTGCAGAAAATGCGGCACTCGATGCACCTCAAAAGCCAAGGCACTTTTCTCGATGACTTCGGGCAGAGCCAGCATTTTTTGAATCAGTGAAAAAGCATCAGCCTCTTCAATCACGGAGAGATCGACCTCTTCTGGCCCCGGCACAGTCAATCCACTTTCACCCGCATTGCGGAAAATGCTACAAATGCGCGCGTGTGCGTATTGAATATAAAAAACGGGGTTCTCCGGGGCTTCTTCTTTCGCCAGCTCCAGATCAAAATCCAGATGCGTGTCGGAACTTCGCATGAGGAAAAAATACCGAGCCGCGTCCACACCAACCTCTTGCAACACTTCGGCCAGGGTAATAAATTCTCCAGAACGCGTGGACATGGACACCTTCTCCTTGCCCCGCACCAGAGTCACAAACTGAACCAATAATACCTTGAACACGTCTTTAGAATAGCCCATGGCCTCTAAAACGGCCTGCATACGCGGCACATAACCATGATGATCGGCCCCCCAAAGATCTATGATTTTAGAAAATCCTCGATCCACCTTGTCTTTGTGATAGGCGATGTCCGAGCAAAAATAGGTTCTCTCCCCAGTTTGTTTGACCAAAACGCGGTCTTTCTCATCCTCAAAGTCAGAAGATCGTAACCAGACGGCTCCATCCTTTTCATAGACATAACCTTTGTCCTTCAGCCAGTCCACCGCTTTCGCCACCCTATCGCCTTCATACAAAGAACCTTCGCTGAACCATCGGTCAAACGTAACGCCAAACACATTCAAATCTTCACGTATGCCGTTGAGGATGGAATCGCTCGCAAATTTTCTAAAAAAAGGAAGCACCTCTTCCTCTGATTTCCCTAAAAACTCTTTTCCCTTTTCGTCAATGATTTCCTGTGCCGTGCCCTTGACATATTCCCCACGATACAGATCGTCCGGGAACTCAATCGCTTCTCCGAGCAACTCGCGGTATCGTAACCAGGTGGATCGGCCCAAATTGTTCATCTGGTTGCCCACATCATTGACGTAATATTCCGTCTCCACAGCAAAACCCGCACGCTTTAACAAAAGACTCAGAGAATGCCCAACGGCCGCTCCTCTGCCGTGACCGATATGCAAGGGTCCCGTTGGATTCGCGCTGACAAACTCCAGCAGTACCTTTTCATTTTTACCGACATTGACATTGCCAAACCGATCGCCCTGTCGCGGGATATCCTTCAA
The DNA here is from genome assembly GCA_002787235.1 of Nitrospinae bacterium CG11_big_fil_rev_8_21_14_0_20_45_15. Classification (GTDB taxonomy): domain Bacteria; phylum Nitrospinota; class Nitrospinia; order Nitrospinales; family VA-1; genus Nitrohelix. The sequence continues at coordinate 388,730 of PCWG01000042.1, read as the reverse complement.
TCGAGAAAGAAAAAACTCTCGCGTCATTGTAAAGTTGATAAAACCCGGCCCCGCAATTTCTACCGAAGCCACCTCTGAGTTTCCTGACGGCAAATATTTACGAATAGATTCCGCCACTGCCCGCGGATTTTTCTTTTGAGACTTGGCCAGAATCAAGGCAACGGTTGTCGAAAAATCACCCTGCCCTTCGTTTTTCGGCTTTTCAACAACAATGTCCAGCTCGGAGTCATACTGCAAATCTCCCGCACTGCGCGCCTGCTCCAAAGCCTCCGCAATCAATTGCCTGATATGATGTTTCATATTATCTTTTATATTCTAAATATATATAATTAAGTATTTATTTTTTATTTCGTACTTTTTCTATTTTTACTTCCATCTCTTCTTCCAGAGATTTCTTTGCCATAGAAAATTCCTGTTTCAGTCCTTCGATAGCCATGGGAATTTGCTCAGGGGGTGTTCTCTCGCCCAGTCGTTTGATTTTACTATCAAGGATCACTTCTTTATCCGCAATTTTAGCTTTGTACTCAATGCGAATTGCAGAAATTTCATTCTTTTGCTTGTCGCTCAGATTCCCCTGGGCATGTTCCGCTGATCGCTCCAAGCTCAATTCCAACGCACTCTTGAGTCCCGACATAACGGCCTCCCTTCATAAGTTGATTGAGGTAGATTATAAACCAACAGACGCTCGGAAACAATTGAAATTATTGAACTAATACTATTTTAACAGATATAAAGTCAATTCTCCGATGCAATCAAATGGTTCAGATTTCACTTTAAGGTCAAAACACTTCTATTTACATGACTTATAAAACATCATCGGCAAATTGAGTTCAACAGGGCTCAATAACTCTTTTTATAGTGATTTAAAAATGTGATTTTAAGATAAGAAATCAAGAAGCTCAAGTCTGTTTAAAAATTATAATCGGCATCGATCCCGGTTCGGTCTGATACCAGCGCATGGGCTTCCTACTCTGGCATCATCATAAGGTGACCCGCCTGACACAGGGAACTGTTGTTGTAATGAAATAGTTCCTTTGATATTCTTCTGACCATGACAGCCCATCAAAAATCAGCCCATCTGCGTAAGTTGAAGAATCAATTGATCCGACTGCAAGATCACGGGATTGACGAAATCCCGTGCAACAGTCAACTGGACTTGTCCTCAGCCTCAGCCCGCCCTTCGCAATCGATCCCGATCCGGTCGGGTCAAACAGGCATTGCCCAAGCTCTCGATCATATTCGCGCGGAAATGGGGGATTGTGACCGTTGCAAGCTTTGTGAGGGTAGAAAAAATATCGTCTTTGGTTCGGGCAACCCCAACGCGCAACTGGTTTTCGTTGGCGAAGGACCGGGGGCCGAGGAGGATGAGCAAGGCTTGCCTTTTGTGGGTCGCGCCGGAAAAAAACTGACGGAAATCATAGAAAAAGGCATGGGCCTGAATCGTGCTCAAGATACCTATATCTGCAATATCGTCAAATGCAGGCCCCCGGGGAATCGTGATCCGGAATCAGATGAGGTCAGTGCCTGCATTCCCTTTCTCGAAAAGCAATTGCAGGCGATCCACCCCAAGGTCATCGTCACTTTGGGAAAACCCGCAACGGAGACCTTGTTGGGGAGAAAAGTCGCCATCACCAAAGAACGGGGACAATGGCAAGAGTACAAAGGAATCAAACTCATGCCCACCTTCCATCCCGCGTATTTGTTACGCGCTTACACTTTGGAAAACAGAAAAGCGGTGCATGAAGACATGAAAAAAGCACTCGCCGAACTCAAACGCTGATTCCTCCTTCCAGACAGACACCATCAATCGTATGAACGACGATCAAAATAGAATCGCCAACCTGCAAAAAAATATAGAACGCGTCATTTACGGAAAATCAGACGTCATTCAATCTGCCATCATCGTTCTGCTGGCCAAAGGTCACCTTTTGATTGAAGATGTCCCCGGCGTAGGCAAAACCACTTTGGCACAGACTCTGGCCCGATCCATTGATCTGGATTTCAAACGTATCCAGTTCACCAACGACCTGCTACCCGCAGACATCACCGGCGTATCCATTTACGACCGCGACACAAAGAATTTCCATTTCAAAAAAGGCCCTCTGTTTTCAAATATCGTCTTGGCAGATGAGATCAATCGCGCCACTCCCCGTACCCAGAGTGCCTTATTGGAAGCCATGAGCGAACGCCAGGTTTCTGTTGACAACCATAGCCACCCACTGGAAGAACCGTTCATGGTCATCGCCACCCAGAATCCTGTAGAAAGCCACGGCGCGCACCCTCTCCCCGAATCGCAGATGGACCGTTTCATGATGTGCGTCTCCATGGGCTACCCCGCGCCAGAGGATGAACGCCGCATGCTTTCCGCACAACAGGGCAACCATTCACAATCCGTCGCTTCTGTTCTCACAACAGAGGAACTGCTTCAATTACAAAATAACGTCGAACAGGTCGCCATGGACAATTCCCTGACCGATTATGTGCTGAACATCGTCTCCGCAACACGCAACCACAAACATCTGCAATTGGGTGTCAGCCCACGGGGAGGATTGATCCTTCAGCAGGCCGCAAGAGCCCGTGCCCTGATCGAAGGACGCAATTATTGCATTCCCGATGATATCAAGGCCCTGACCCTTCCCGTTTTTAAACACAGGGTGATCCCATTTTCCCGAATCGGAGCGCAGGAGAACAACAATCAGGAAACCACCGCCATTCTAATGGATATCCTCGATACCATCAAAGTTCCCTTATAAAAACGATCCCTTTAGAAAAATCGGTCGAGAATGTCGATTAAAAAAGTTTTCCAGAGACTTAACTATTATTCTTTGCAATAGATGATATAAGCCTGTTCGGCGGTATTGCAGGCAATTTCGTGGATTATGGCGTTTGGCGTGGAGGCAGTTCCATGCTTTCCGCATTAACTCTCATTGCCTTAAACGAGCGAGAGAGAAATATATATTTGCAGGATACTTTTGAGGGCATGCCCAAACTCAGTGATAAGGATGTGGACATACACGGAGTCCCCTATTCCAAACTTTGGGAACAAGAGCGGGAATTTTTGAGCGTCTCGCTCGGCGACGGACCAGTATTTTGCTGAAACGAATCAACATATTCTTTTAAACCGGGTCGATTATTCTTGCCGGATCGGAATCAAAATTCCACCCCTTTTGATAATTCAATTACCCGTTACGTAGCTTAATCGTGTCAGCATATTCCGTGTAAAATCAAGAGTTCATTGACTTATAATTTTGGGCGGGTAATAATATCAAAGCTAGTTAACCGAATTCCTGATTAAAATATTGAACTAGAGATTAAAATAATGCTTGAGCCATCTGGTACAAAAAAATCCGAAAAAGATCCAGAAGAACAAAATGCTGAGAAAAAGAGTTGCTCTGGCTTTAAAGTTCTGCTGATTTACCCTAATTTTCCACTCGCAAATTTGCTTCTCCCGGCGGGCGTGTCGATAATCTCAGCCGTATTAAAAAAACACGATATAGATGTTCGATTGTTTGATACCACGCTTTACACTGATGGGACTGCGACATTTGACGATGTGCGGACCTCTTTACTTCAACTCAAACAATCAAAAGTTAATACATCCGTTGCCAAAAAGCTTCACTCACCGATGGATGATTTTAAGAAGTTGCTAGACGAGTATCAACCTGACTTGGTAGGTGTTTCACTCTTGGCGGATACGTTTTCTATTGGTGTCCAATACACCCGGGAAGCACATCAGAGAGGAATCCCGGTTATCGCTGGAGGCGTGTACCCCACCTTTTCGCCTGAAGAAGTAGCAATTGAAGAATCCATTGATTTTCTCTGTTTGGGTGAAGGCGAAAATACAATGCTTGATTTGTGTAAAGCTCTGGCATCCGGCGAAAGCTACGAACACATCCCCAACCTTTGGATCAAGCAGGCAGACGGAAATATCATTAAAAATCCTCTGGGGCCACTGATGAATATGAATGATTTGCCTTACGCAGATTATTCGTTATTCGAAAAGGATAGATTCTTCAGGCCTATGCAGGGACAGGTTTTGCGAATGCTCCCAATCGAGTTACAAAGAGGTTGCCCTTACCAGTGTACATTTTGTGAAGATCCTTCATTGAATGTGATTTACCGTGAAACCGATCAAAACTACCATAGAATCAAAAGTCCTCAACGAGTCATAGATGAAATAAAATATTTTATTGAAAAATATGAAGTCAACTATGTGTATTTTAATGCCGAAACATTCTTTGCAATGCCTCCAAAGAATTTTCAGCAGCTCGCCGAACTTTACACAAAAGAAATTCACTTACCTTTCTGGATACAAACCCGACCCGAAACGATCACCGAAGAGCGAGTAAAAATGCTCAAGGATATGAACATCTCGAACATTAACATTGGCCTCGAACATGGGAATGAAGAGTTTCGCAGTAAAGTTCTTAAGCGTAGAATGTCAAACACCAGAATAATCGGTAGTCTGAAAATTTTAGAAGAAGCGGATATCCCGGTCACAGTCAATAACATCATGGGCTATCCTGATGAAACAAGAGAATTGATTTTCGATACCATTGAGCTTAACAGAACCGTAAAATCGGCTACAATCAATGCGTATTTATACAACCCTTATAAAGGGACAGAGCTTTACGACGTTGCATATAAAAAAGGTTACCTTCCAGAAGACTCCGATGAAAAAATAGAAGATATTTCTTTAAGCACATCGGCATTTGCTTACTTCAAAGCTATTTTGAAGATGCCAACCATCTCCCGGGAAGAACTTTTAGGGCTCCAGAAAACATTTGTTTTATATGCTAAGTTGCCTCGACATGAATTCCCACGCATCAAAATCGCGGAACAAAACAATGCCGTTGGGAAACAAACATTTGAAGATTTGAGTAACGAATACGCTGAAATTATTACAGGCAAGAAAAATTTACCCGCACCGGTATTGGAATATTTAACAGCCTGAATCAACCAGCTTGACTCTATTTGGATCCCACTGGATGCGCATAAAAACAAACCCGGGATATATCATTCATAAACTCCTATTTTCAGGCACTCATACTGTCTAAAAGATAATAAGAGTCTCTATTGACCTGATTGTGGTCTGATTCAGTGTCCACTTTTCAGGGTAAAAGCAAACATGGTTCCTCGAATCAATAGCGCATCCGTTCAAGGGATAGAAGGTTGGTTGGTGGAAGTCGAGGTGACCCTCGCTCCCGGTATTCCCAACCTATCGATCGTCGGCCTGCCCGACACCGCCGTCAAAGAAAGCGCAGATCGTGTATCTGCCGCCATCCGCAACGCCAATCTGGAACTTCCCCTGCAACGCATCACCATCAATCTGGCACCGGCCGATATCAAAAAAGAAGGTTCGGCCTTCGATTTACCCATCGCTCTCGGCATCCTCTCAGCCAACGGGCTTATCAAGGAAGAGTCCTTCAAAGACGTTTTGATCCTTGGCGAGCTTTCACTCGACGGACGTGTGAAACCCGTTCGCGGGGTCATGTCCATCGCCACCATGGCGCGGGACAGGAAAATTTCTTCGTTGCTGTTACCTCTTGAAAATGTCGCCGAAGCCTCGGTGGTGGAAGGAATCAATATTTACCCCATCGCAACCTTGCCGGAAGCCCTCGACTTCTTAAACGGTGATCTGGAGATCGCCCCCTATCGTTCCATTGACCCGTTGAACACCCTGCAAGGGAATCAATATGAAATCGACTTGAGCGATGTTAAGGGCCAGCATCAGGTCAAGCGGGCACTGGAAATCACCGCCTCAGGCGGACACAATATCCTGTTGATAGGACCGCCCGGTAGCGGGAAATCCATGCTGGCGAAACGCATCGCCACCATTCTTCCTGATTTGACGCTGGACGAAGCCATCGAAACCACTAAAATCCACAGCGTATTGGGATTGCTGAAAAATGGCGTCGGTCTGGTGACCGCCAGACCCTTTCGCGCCCCACACCACACCATCTCCGATGCCGGGTTGATCGGAGGCGGACGCTTCCCCATGCCCGGCGAAGTATCGCTCGCTCACAACGGCCTGCTCTTCCTCGACGAATTGCCCGAATTCAAACGCAACGTTCTTGAAGTCATGCGCCAACCGCTGGAGGAAGAAGAAGTCTCCATCTCACGCGCTTCAGCCTCGGTGACCTATCCCGCAAATTTCACACTGGTCTCTGCCATGAACCCCTGCCCCTGCGGTTACAAGAACGATCCGCAAAGAGAATGTCATTGCAGTGCCATGCAGATACGCAAATACGTTTCCAAAATATCCGGCCCCCTGCTCGACCGCATTGACATCCATATCGAAGTGCCCGCTTTGAAGTACAAAGAACTGTCCAGCGAGGCATCGGGCGAACCCTCAGCGCAAATCCGCAAGCGCGTTGAAGCCGCACGGAAAATTCAACTCCAGCGATTCCAGGGCGAACGCAACTTCTTCAACTCCGGCATGACAAATCGGCAATTGAAAAAATATTGCGTGCTCGACGAAGCCGGTCGCAACATCATGTCATTATCCATGGAAAAACTGGGACTCAGTGCCCGTGCCCATGACCGCATTCTCAAGGTCGCGCGCACCATTGCCGATCTCGCAGGAGAAGAAAATATTCTCGCCGAACACGTCGCCGAAGGCATTCAGTACCGCTCACTCGACCGCGACACCTGGTTTTGATTTATTCGTGATTAATTTTTACATACTATTAAATTTACAAACACATCCATAGCAAACCCATAAATCATTATTCACAATCTGATCCATGAACCATTTTTTGAGGGTTCATCACACCTCTCAGAAAATTCTAAATATTTTTCTAAAAACCTTTATGAAGCTATTTAAGCTAAAAAACTTACATACACTATAAATATAAATATTAAATTAGCCCTTTAAATATCTAGAGTTATCAGATTGATAAATCAACGGAAAATGACCGTTGACACCGCAATATATAGTGCTAAAGTATTAAGCGAGCACAACCTGTAGTATAGTTTCAAACGTTAGAAAAAAGGGGCTAAAGCACAAAAGCCACTGTAGTCGTAACGAGCGACTACAGTGGCCTGTGTTTTTTAATTAAAAGTATGACTAATAAGATATCAACATATAAAGAAATATTATAAGCCCTCGATATTTTATAAGTCAACAACAATAGGACAAATATTATGAAAGATGGTTTTAGTATAACTGGAAAGATTGAGTGCTATAACTGTAAAGAGAGAAGGCCATTAAAACCTATGGAATATCTAATGATGAAAAACCTTCCTTGTTACAAATGCAACCAAAGGCTAAAAGTAGTTGGTAGAAGGGTTGATTCTAAGGGGCTATATTTTCAAACTGAACCGGAAGATTTAAGCTTAGATTATTAATTTACAAACTTAAAAAATTACTAAGGGAGTGAGTTAACTCCACTCCCTTAGTAAATTCTTAAAGGTTTAATAGATGCGATGTTGTTAATAAGGTTGTTTCTAATAAAGCGGCAAAACCATGCTGGCGAAATGCCTCCCACGATTCTTCCCTTATTAGCTAACACTGGATGAAGCTTTCGAAATAACCAACATCCATAGCGTACAGGAATTGCTTAAATGGGATCGGGTTGCTTTCGACAAGCACCTTCCCCTCACTCGACCGCGACATCTGGTTTTGATACAACGGTTATAGGTTTGAAATACATTTAAGGGCGGGGGTGGAACTCGCTATGAATTTTGCGCATTCTCTCGTCCAGAATGTGTGTGTATATCTGGGTGGTTGAGATGTCCGAATGCCCCAGCATCATCTGTACTGAGCGCAGGTCGGCTCCATTTTCCAGCAGGTGCGTGGCGAATGCATGCCTCAGGGTGTGAGGGGACACGGTTTTGCGAATATTGACTTTGCGGACATAACTTTTTAATAATTTCCAAAATCCCTGTCGGGTCATTCTCGTTCCCCTTCGCGTCAAAAACAAATAGGACGAAGAACGGCCCTTCAAAAAATCCGGGCGGGCACTGATGCAGTAGGTTTTCACAGCTTCAATCGCAGGTTCACCGATGGGAGTCACACGCTCCTTGCTCCCCTTCCCCATCGTGCGCAAATAACCGACCTGCAAATCCAGATCCGACAGTTTCAAACAAACCAGTTCCGACACCCGCAAGCCCGTTCCGTACAACAATTCCAGCATGGCCTGATCCCGCAAACCCGCAGAGGTTTTTATCTCCGGGGCACCCAGCAAGGCATCCACCTCTTCAGTGGAAAGCGTGTCCGGCAATTTCTTTGTGAGATGCGGGGATTCCAGAATTTCAGCAGGGTCTTTGGATATCAAATTTTCACTTTTTAAAAATTTGAAAAACGCCTTGACCGAGGACAAGCGTCTGGCCAAAGATGAGGAGGACAACCCGCCCTGTTTCATTTGCAACAACGCGGATCGCAAATCGGAACCACAAATCGTTTCTACCGCCTGTCCTTTTAGAATTTTTTCGAAATGGGCCATGTCTCGACAGTAAGCCGACACAGTGTTGAGGGACAACCTTTTTTCAATGGCCAAATAGTCAGAAAAAACTTTGAGCAGAGCGTTCATATTGGATATAATAACATATTATTCAATAAGTTACATTTATTTTAAATTATTAATGCTATTTAGATGACTTCTAATATAAAATAGTTCATAATATACGTTTTACCTGATTTCATAAATTTCATAGACTCCTCTTTATAATATAGACCTTCTTTTCCCACATCCAACCTGGATTTTTAAGCTAATGAAACAAGATTTGATTCGAAACATCGGCATCATTGCGCATGTCGATCACGGTAAAACAACTTTGGTAGACTGTCTTTTGAAGCAAAGCGGAATGTTCCGCGACAACGAAACGGCGGGTGTCTGTATTCTGGATAGCAATGACTTGGAGCGCGAACGAGGCATCACTATTTTTTCAAAAAACGCTTCCATTCGTTACAATGATTACAAAATAAATATCATTGATACCCCCGGCCATGCTGATTTTGGCGGTGAAGTGGAGCGTATCCTGAAGATGGTCAACGGGGTTCTCCTGATCGTTGATGCCGCCGAAGGCCCCATGCCACAAACTCGTTTTGTTTTGAAAAAATCTTTGGATCTGGGTCTCAAACCCATCGTCATCATCAATAAGATCGATCGTCAAGGTGCCAACCCTCATAAAGCTCTCGATGAAGTATTCGAGCTGTTTGTCAATCTTGGGGCCAACGACGAGCAACTGGATTTTTCAGTTCTCTACGCATCTGCCAAACAAGGTCTTTGCCGCCTCGAACCCGATGGACCGGATCTGGACATGAAACCCATTCTGGATTTGATCATAGAAAAAGTCGAGCCCCATGCTGGTAAGGAAGACGAGCCTTTTCAAATGCTCGTATCCTCTATCGACTACAGCGACTATGTCGGTCGAATAGCGATCGGCAAAGTGCAACGTGGCATTCTCGACATCAAAAAGCCTGTGACCCACATCAACCGGGAAGGCAAAAAGACTGAATTTAAAATTTCCAAACTCTACACATTTGAAGGACTGCTACGTAAAGAAGCCCAAATCGCAACGACCGGCGACATCATTGGACTCGCGGGTATGAAGGACATGGACATTGGCGAGACGATTGCCTGTTCCACTCGTCCCGAAGCCTTGCCTCTGCTGGAAATCGACGAGCCGACGCTTTCAGTCAATTTCATCACCAACACGTCTCCGTTTGCAGGACGCGAAGGAAAATTCGTCACCACTCGACAACTTCGCGACCGACTTTACAAAGAAACCCGAAGCAACGTCGCACTTCGAGTCGAGGACACGGAATCGTCTGATTCATTCAAAGTTTCGGGTCGCGGCGAATTGGCTCTTTCTATCCTGATTGAAACCATGCGTCGCGAAGGTTTTGAGTTTGCCGTTTCACGACCTGAAGTGGTTCTCAAGGAGCTGGACGGCCATACCATGGAACCGGAAGAAGCCGTTGTCATCGACGTTGAAGAAGAATACATGGGCGGTGTCATGGAAGAAATGGGAAGACGAAAAGCCAACCTTCTGAATATTATAAATACCGGTACGGGTTCAAGCCGTCTTGAATACCAGATGCCTTCACGCGGTCTGTTCGGGTTCCGTTCCCACTTTCTCACACTGACCAAAGGTACCGGCATTTTGAATCACAGCTTCAAGCAATACGTTCCACATTGTGGTGAAATTGCAAGAAGGAACAACGGCGTACTGCTGTCTATGGACAATGGTTATTCAACGGGTTACTCTTTGTACAATCTGCAAGACCGCGGGACTCTTTTCATCGGCCCGGGTCATGAAGTTTATGCCGGTATGGTGATTGGGGAAAATAACAAGGACAATGATTTGATCGTGAATGTCTGCCGTGAAAAAAAGCTGACCAACATGCGAGCTTCAGGCTCGGATGAGAACATCAGCCTTTCACCTCCCCGTCTCATGAGTCTGGAGCAAACTCTGGGTTACTTGAACGAAGACGAGATCGCTGAAATCACACCCAATAGCATTCGCCTTCGCAAGAGAATCCTCGACGAAAACGAGCGCAAGCGTTCAAAAAACAAAAAAGTGGCTTAAGCGCAAAACCATTTGCTAAAAAAGAAGCCTGATTTTCACAAGAGATCGTGAAAATCAGGCTATTTTTTTGTCCCCTACCCGCTTCCAATCAAGCCCTAAAATCCCAAAGGCAGAGGAAATAAACAGTCGTTCCCTAAAACCATTGTTTTAGAAAACGACTGAGTAAACTTTATCAATCCGGTCTTTAAGCAGACGCTCTTTCGATGGCTTTTTGTATCAGATCCGCGGCATAATCTGCGCCTTCCCATCCTGCAAGTTTGACCCATTTGCCATCTTCTAAATCTTTGTAATGTGAAAAAAAATGCGCGATCTGTTTCAGCAGAATTTCAGGCAAATCGGTGTGTTGTTGAACATGTGCATAATAAGGATTCAGCTCATCCACAGGAACGGCCAGGATTTTTTCATCCGGTCCTTTTTCATCCTCCATTTCCAGAACTCCGATCGGTCGGCATCGGACGATACAACCTGACAAAAATTCTACAGGAGATGCTACGAGAACATCAATAGGGTCACCATCATCAGACAGTGTGTGAGGCACAAAGCCATAATTGCAGGGATAACGCATCGAAGTATGCATCACGCGGTCCACATATAGCGCACCGGATTTCTTATCCATTTCATATTTTACCGGTTCTCGACCAAATGGAACTTCAATGATCACGTTAATATCCCAGGGAGGTTCTTTGCCAATCGGTATTGCATCAATAATCATAATCAATCGCTTATTTTATGGAATGAAGATTCATTCAAGATTTATTTCTCACCCGGTATTGGGTAAAAGAAAATAGTATTAATAGAGATTTCAAACAGACTTGGATTTTTATGTGTGCGCCTCTGTTTGCCCCCACATCGGTGGATGATATCGGGAACCGGATTTGGACGACAACGCCATCGCCGAAACCACACCCGGAAGCATTCACCTTCTCAAAAAAATCTTGTCGAAAGCGAGCTCAAACAAAGTGCAAAAGGAAAAAAGCGGCCTGATAAGTTAAAAGTCTTTCCTGCAAAATTCGAGGAAAATGAGACATTACAAAAATGTAATCATACATGATTAATTTTTCTTAGAACATCCAAAATTCCTTCCATGTCATAATTTTTCAAAAAAATCTGAAGGTGTTCTACCAGTAATCGTCCATCTTCTCCCATTTGGGATATCTCTTGTAAAATTTTTTCCACCTCAGTCACTTTATAAAGCTCCACCTCTGCTTGGAGGCGTATCCGTAGATCTTCCGGAATTCTGATTTTAGAAAGTTCAGGGAAATCAAACTCTGTAACATTCCCAATTTTAGCCGCATCCCCCTCCTGATACATATATTCAATGCCAAGAAGTTCTTTTAGAGATTGAAAAATCTCATGTATCTGAAATGGTTTTGAAATAAAGCTGTGACAGCCCATAGCTAAAAAATTGTCTCTCTCGTGCGAAAGTACCGAGGCTGTAATGGCTACAATTTTGGGTTTATCTTTCCCAAGTTTTTCCTGTATCTTTTCTACCGCTTCCTCTCCCCGCATGACAGGCATTCGCATGTCCATAAAAACTATGTCATAATCTTCTTCCAGAACTTTGTTCAGAGCTATTTTCCCATTCTCTGCTTCTCTCACTTCTATATTGATCTCCTTCAGTACCTGGCTCAAAATCTCTCGGTTAAAAATATTATCATCCACAACCAGAGCCTTTACCTGATGACCTGGGGCCAATCCCAATATCAAGCGATCCTTTGTCACCTTTTTAACCAGTTCGTCCTCTGATTTTTTGGCCTTCGGTAACGGGATAGAGAAATAGAATTTTGTCCCTTTGCCCAGTTGAGTTTCAAGGTTCAATTGTCCATTCATGAGTTCCACATGTTTTTTTGCAATCGCGAGCCCAAGCCCCGTACCGCCTTCTCGCAAACCGGAATACCCTTGTTTGAAAGGTGAAAAAATATCTTTCAAAGCTAGAGAATCAATGCCGGGCCCGGTATCTTCGACTTCAAATCGGTACAAGTCCGCTTCGCTTTTTAAAACTCGCAGTGACACGGTGCCTGTTTGAGTGAATTTCACGGCATTGCCAAGAAGATTGATCAATGTCTGCTTCAGCTTTCCTTCGTCTCCTCGAAGCGTCACAGCATCGCCTGGTAGAGTGTTCACTTGCCAGGTCAAACGTTTTTCTGCACAGCGAACTTGAAACATTCTGGACAACCACTCTATCGTCGATTGCAAATCAAAATCGTTTTCGTTCAATTCCATGCTTCCAGATTCTATCTTGGATATATCCAGAATATCGTTGATCAACCCTAAGAGATGATTCCCTCCATTATAAATATTTTCAATCCCATTTCTTTGATCATTTGTGAGCGCGACATCACGAAGAAGGATTTGGCTGTAACCCAAAATCGCATTCATTGGAGTTCGAATTTCATGACTCATATTCGCTATAAAAACACTTTTCGCCAGATTTGCAGCTTCCGCCGCCTCGCTGGCAAGTTCCAATTCACTTTGAATTTTCTTCGCCTCATCGAGTGCAATTTCCAACGGTTTGGTCATGGATCTTGCAATCACTATCGAAAAAACGACGATCACAAGGAACGCAAAAGTTAAACTTCCAACCAGAGTATTGAGAGATCGGGAAATACTCTCACTGATTTTCTGAGTCGTGTTTGAAGTCAACTCATCATAAACCTTCTCCAATGTAACGAAAGCTTCCAGCGCGGGAGCATCTTCGATTTTTACTAAAGGATCGACTTCACTGGAAAGTTTCCCATTCTCAAACATTGACTTTGCCTTCAACAAAGCCGAATGATATTTTTCAAAAACGATCAGCAAAGTGTCCAGAGAAGCTCTTTCCTCGCTGGATATCCCCTCAATCAAACCATAGTTTTTGACAATCTCTATTGCCTGAGTGATTTTCTGGTGCGCCGCCTCGAAGTATTTGGCATCTCGACGAAGAATATAATTTTTAAAATTATGGATACCCCCTCCATAACCAAGCTGAGACTTGATCGCCATCAAGTCTTTTTTTCGCTCTGAAATTTGCTCCAGATAATCTGTCCAGTTTATCTGAATTTCATCCGTCACTCGATTGAGCACTAAAAAATTGGCTGTGAAAATGACTGCCATGACAACGATCAATATTATAAATTTCAGCTTGAGGCTGGTTTTTCCCATCGCATATTTCATATTTTTTTTCTTAATTATCTTTTCAAATATTTAAGAATTTCCGCTGGAACTGAGATTTCTCAATACAATTTAAATACACATACAAGGTTAAATAAAAGCATGGAAGTTTTAAAGCCTTAAATAAAATAGTGTTGATAGCGATACACTCAAAAATGATAAATTGAAGTGCAAGGGATGGGGGGAAACCAAAAAAGGAGCATCCTTAAAGGATGCTCCCCAGAAGCTTATACTATCTTGATCTGTATTATTACAAATGACTGCGAGGTGGTTTGCCTACAGCGTAGACATTAAAACCTATATCAAACAATGCCTGATGGTTTAAAAGGTTGCGCCCATCGAAGATGAAAGCGGGTTTTTCCATTTCTGAAAAAATACGCTTGTAATCCAGATCTCGGAAACAATCCCACTCCGTAACAAGAGCGATGGCGTGTGCGCCCTGAATAGCCTTGTACGGGTCTTTTTCAAACTCAATGCCTTCGTCCCCGGGCAATTCCGTCCGGGCATTATCAAGTGCGTAGGGGTCTACAATAGAGAGTTTGGCTTTTTCCTTGAGCAGGTGGTGACAAATATAACCTGCGGGTGCATCGCGCGTATCACTGGTATCGGGTTTGAACGCATAGCCAAACAGGGCTATTTTTTTACCGACGAGCGTATTGAACATGGCTTGAAGGATTTGTTTCACAAAACGCCCGATTTGGTAATCATTGAGCGTGACGACCTGCTCCCAGAAACGAGCCACTTCGATCAAACCGTAGTATTCACACAAATAGGCCAAGTGTAGGATATCTTTACGAAAGCAGGAGCCACCAAAACCGACTCCCGCGCGCAAAAATTTGGAACCAATGCGTGAATCTTTTCCCACCGCATTCGCCACTTCAACCACATCCGCTTCAGTTTCTTCACACAGGGCGGCGATGCTGTTGATGGATGAAATCCTCTGCGCCAGAAATGCGTTAGAAACAAGCTTCGAGAGCTCACTGCTCCACAAATTGGTCGTGATCAATTTTTCGCGTGGCACCCAGTTCAGATAGACATTCATCAATTCATCCCGTGCCAGACGTCCGCTTTCAGATTCGTTGTATCCGATAAGAATTCTGTCTGGATGCTCCATATCCTGAATCGCTGTTCCTTCGGCCATAAATTCGGGATTGGATAAAATCTCAAAACGAACCTCATGTTCGCCAGAGTGTAAAATCGTCGCCAAAGTTTCTGCGGCGCGAACGGGAAGGGTACTTTTTTCGACAACAATTTTCGGGGTTCTGGCAACAGCCTTTATCCGACGTGCGGTCTTTTCTATGAACTGCAAGTCAGCGGCCCTGCCTGCCCCCTCTCCAAATGTCTTGGTCGGAGTATGGACAGCAACAAAAATAATATCCGCTTCTTCAATTTCTTTATCAACATCTGTGGAAAAAAACAGATTTTTCCCTCTTGAAGAGAGGACACGCTCTTTCAATCCTATCTCATAAATCGGAAGCTCTTCCGAATTCCAGGCATCGATACGAGGTTTAGAGATATCTACAACCGTAACTTTGTATTCTGGGCATTTGTTGGCAATGACGGTCATCGTAGGCCCGCCAACATAGCCGGCACCGATACAGAGTATTTTCTTTTTGAATTCTTTTAGTGACATTATTTTCTTAACGGAATGTTCGAAATTATTCTGCATAAAAAAAGGTCTGGTCCGTTTTGGACCAGACCTTTCTCTATAAAAACCTGCTAAAAGATCAGGATAGATAGAACCTGACGACTACCTCAAATAAACCAAGCTGGCTATTTTTTGTAGTTGTAGTTCTCACGATTCATTATAAATTCTTCCCATTCTTTCGTTTTTTTATACTTCTTGCCATGAGCCTTTTTGAACTTCTTTTTCTCTTTACTTGAAACTTTATTGTAGGGAAGTGTTCCCTTCTTAAATTTCAACTTCTCTTTTCCCTTCTTCTCGACGATTTCAAAATCTTCGATCACAAGCGGAGTTTTCTCGGTTTGGCCCACTTCCTTAGCACGATCTTCCTTCTTTTGAAGTTTTTGATCGATGTTGTCTTCAGTCACATACTTCTCAAATTGATGAACCTTTTTCTTGCGTTCTTCAAAATTGAACTTGTATTTGTCGTGAACACTTGGCTGAAAAGGAGTGTTGGGGTGTGTATGACAACGGGTACATACGTTGGCATAATCCCAGCGTTGACCGTATTTTTCAGTATCTGCCTTCTTGAAATCGCCCTTGGTGTTCTTCATAACCACCCGGATTTGGGAACCACCCGCGACGGTATGACACATTTCACAACCGACCTGTTCTAAATTCGGCTCTGTAGGATCGATCGGGCTTGGCTTTTTAGAATCAGACGGCTTGAATCCACCTGTTTGACCATAACCTGTTGTATGACAACGCAAACAAAGCGGAGTGGTTGTGTAATCTTTTTCTGGATCAAGCTTGACGCGCTTTTTGGCTTCTGCTCTTTCACCAGGTTTCAATAAATTATAAGTGCCACCATGAGGAGACTTCTTCCAACCTTGATAATATGGATCGTGACAACTTCCGTTACATTTAACAGCACCAACAAATTTGGGTGTCAAAGGTACTTTTTTCTTCTTTTTGGCCAACGCATCGCCTGAACTCCCCATCACCAAAAAGACGGCAACCCAGACCAAGCTAATAGATTTTATAAATTTCAACATTATTTCCCCTCAAAGAACAAGTACAGTATTTACTACTCAATTTATCCTTCTTAATCTAAACGTTTGAAGGATAATATAAAACCTGCTTAGGGTCAATAAAATATAACTATCCTGAGCTTTTGAGAGCAAAAATCATACGGTATTTTAAGGTCTGAATTTATAAGTTTAATTGGTTATTAGGTAAAACAAAATGCTATGCTTCGCTTTTTTATTTAAACATAATTTTTTACTGAGCCTTTTTGCCATTCCTGTTTGCTCGTTTTATAATTACCTGATAAATAAAGTATTATTCACCATTACCCGGTTTAAAATTCCATTGAGACTGTCTGACTTTGATTTTGAATTGCCCTCTGAATTGATCGCACAGGTGCCCCCCGCATCGCGCAATGCCTCTCGCCTGATGGTTGTAGATCGTCAAACCGAGACTGTTTCACATCACAGTTTCAACGACTTGCCAGGTTTCTTGCGAAACAGTCCTTTGATGGTTCTTAACAATGTGAAGGTGACTCCTGCCAAATTCTACGGTTTTGTTGAGAAATCAGGCCGTGAGGTAGATGTTTTACTGACGAGTCCGGTCATCAATGGCACTTGCAGGGCTTTGCTCAAAGGACTTTCAAAGTTGAGGGCCGGTGATGTCTTGAATTTCCCACCAGGCTCGTTAAAAGCGACCTTCCTGAGCAGAGAGGGTTCTTACGCAGTGCTAAAATTTATTGAATCAGATGATTTGTCAGCAGAACTCAGTCGATTGGGACGTATGCCACTGCCTCCTTATATAAAAAGAGGAAAAGACGACTCCCCTGCTTTGAACCTTCTCGATAGGGAAAGGTACCAAACAGTTTTTGCTGAAAATGAAGGGGCTGTCGCGGCACCGACGGCGGGTTTGCATTTCACGCCTGAGTTATTGGAAAAACTGTCCCAAAATCAAATTGATACAGCTTATGTCACTCTAAGGGTCGGACCCGGTACTTTTCAATCGATACGAACGGAAGAAATCACTGAACATATCATGGAAAAGGAGGCGTTTGAAATTTCAACAGAAAACTTGGGGAAAATCCGAACGGCAAAAGACAGGCAACAGGCAATCCTTGCTGTAGGAAGTACCAGCCTGAGAACGTTGGAATCAATAAATTTAAAGGATATGCCCCAAAAGGGGGGGATTTGTGGCAGGACTGGAATCTTTATTTACCCCGGTCATGTATTCAAAAATACTGACCTACTACTGACAAATTTCCATCTCCCTAAATCCACATTGTTCCTCCTTACGTGTGCTTTCGGAGGAACCCGCCTGATTAAAGGTGCTTATGAGGAAGCGGTGAAAATGAAATATCGTTTTTTCAGTTACGGCGATGCGATGATGATTTTATAAATTTGTATTTTGCACTGCTTGAAACTTTTTAATCAATCTTCTTCGTTCACAGCACTTTTAAAGTGCTTTCCCGATTTAAACCGAACCACTCTTCGTGCTGTAATTTCTGCCTCTTCACCCGTTTTGGGATTTCTACCCATTCGTTTGGTTTTGGCACGAACCTGAAAAGTCCCAAATCGCCTCAAAATTACAGGCTCCCCTGCTCCTAGAGATTCCTTGATCAGCTCAATAACAGTTTCCACTGCTTCTTCAGCCTTGGCTCTAGACAAATCTGCTTTATTGCACACACGATTTATAATGTCTTGCTTGGTCATATCTCCTCCGAACGTATTAGAAATACTCAATCTTGAAGACTCAAACGAATTACCCAAAAAATTCCCTGCAAACTGTCATTGAACTTGGTTAAAATGACAAAAAGTTTTGCAATAATCTCGTCCCAACATTGACCACAAAGCCCTGTGGGTGACCGAGATAGCAACAGAAATATTTTGTTTTCGAATGATGTCTACTTTACCATTTATCTTAGAAATATCAATATCTTATTGCACTTTTTTGATTTTTTTTTCGTGCCATAATATGGATTTTTTAAAAAAAAATACAGGGCCAGAGAATGTAAAATCACTCTTCCCGGCGACAATTTTTTTTATTTAAGAGGGGTTAGACTGATAACTCTATAAATTACAAAAGGTAAATTATCAAACCAATCACATCCATGAAGGTTTTATCGGTAGATTTAGGTAAAGAGTTTACTTAAAATATCTGCCCTCAGGCGGGAGGGCGTCGGGAGGATTTGTAGGGAAGAATTCGATACACCTTCTCATCGGGTTTCGCTAAATTAAGCTTTTCACGGGCTATCTTTTCAATGGCATACGGGTCACTCCGCAAGGCATTGATTTTTCTTTGCAGTTGCTCGTTCTCTTTGCGAAGGGCCTCGTTACTGCTCTCTAGTGAGTCCATTTGACCTTCGAATTTGAACACGGTAAGGATTCCATCTTCATGAAAAACGGCCACACCCATCATCACCAAAAAAAACGTGGCATTCAGGAGGATGACTTTGGAGTAAGTCGATTTATTATTCATGATTAAAAAGCTTCAAATAGCAGATGAAAATAAAATAGTTTCCCATAGTGCCAATGCGGGTAAAAATAAAATTTTCTAAAGACCACCCTGCAAGGTGAAAACCTATACAGGGTGGTAACCCTACTTTAAAACGCCTACTGCTTATTCTATCAAAAGGTTAACGAAATTGGGATAAATTATAAAAGGCGTCTTTGCCGGGGTATACAGCGGTATCGCCAAGGATTTCTTCAATTCTTAACAATTGATTGTACTTGGCGACTCGATCGGTCCGACAAAGCGATCCTGTTTTGATCTGCCCCGCGTTCACCGCTACGGCCAAATCTGCGATAGTAGAATCTTCTGTTTCACCGGAACGATGGGAGATAACAGCGGTGTACCCTGCCCGCTTTGCCATCTCAACCGCATCCAGAGTTTCTGTAAGCGTTCCAATTTGATTGACTTTGATCAATATTGAATTGGCAATGCCATCGCGAATGCCTTTTTTCAAAATTGCAGTGTTGGTAACGAATACGTCATCCCCTACTACTTGAACCTTGTCCCCTATTTTATCCGTCAATTGCTTCCAACCCGCCCAATCACTTTCGTCCAAGCCATCTTCAACGCTGATGATCGGATATTTAGCAGTCAAGCTTGCAATATAATCAACCATCTCTTCGGTGCTCAATTTGGCGTTTTTCTCCGCAGCCAAATTATACTTTTTCTTGGAATAAAGTTCACTTGCGGCCACATCGAGAGCCAGGCAAACGTCTTTTCCAGCTTTATAACCTGCCGACTTGATCGCCAGGAGAATGACTTCAATGGCTTCTGCGTTGGATTTCAAATCTGGCGCGAAACCCCCTTCGTCACCCACCGCAGTGTTGTATTTCTTACTTTTAAGCACTGATTTGAGATGATGAAAAATTTCTGTTCCCATTCTCAAAGCCTGTGAAAAGCTACGGGCACCGATGGGAACGATCATGAACTCCTGTATATCTACATTGTTGTCGGCATGCGCACCGCCATTGAGCACATTCATCATTGGCACGGGAAGTTCTTTCGCATTGGTGCCACCGATATACTGAAACAAAGGCACTTCCAACTCATTTGAAGCGGCCCGGGCCACGGCCAATGAAACTCCAAGGATGGCGTTGGCACCCAGTTTGCTTTTATTTTTGGTGCCATCCATTTCGATCATGAGTCGATCGATCAAAATTTGCTCTGTCACTTCGATCCCGACGATTTCGGGTAAAATTTTCTCATTGACGTTCTTGACAGCTTTCAGAACTCCTTTTCCCATGTAATGCTTGGGATCACCATCGCGAAGCTCTACCGCTTCACGAGAACCGGTGGAAGCTCCAGAGGGAACCATGGCACGACCGTTGATACCCGAATCAAGCAAAACATCTACTTCAATCGTTGGGTTACCGCGAGAATCGAGCACTTGCCTTGCTTGCAATCCTGCTATTTCACTCATGAAACACCCCTATTCAATATTTTTCTCATTATATAAGTGACGGAGATTCAAGCCATCGCCTTTTCCATAGCCCTTCCGGCTATTTTCAGGGTCGACTGTATATCTTCATCGGTATGGGCTGTATTGACAAATCCTGCTTCGAATGGTGATGGAGCGATTGCAACGCCTTCATCCAGCAAAGCATTGAAGTACCGTTTAAAGAATTCAGCATCAGAGGTTTTTACCGAAGCAAAATCGACGATATTCTGATCGGTAAAATACATCGAAAACATCGAACCCACTCTACAGATTTGTGCTGGTATTCCGAGCCTTTTTGCATGTCCCAGCAACCCTGCACACAAGGTTTCGGCTTTTCTGTCAAGTTCTTCATAAACAGCGGGATCTGAAAGAACATCGATCATCGCAATTCCAGCCACCATGGCCAACGGATTGCCAGAAAGGGTTCCGGCCTGATAAACCGGACCCAGCGGTGCAATGTTGTTCATGATATCTTTGCGTCCACCGTAGGCACCCACGGGCAGACCGCCGCCAATGATTTTGCCCAGACAGGTCAAGTCCGGCTTGATGCCGTATATTTGTTGCGCTCCACCCAGGGCCACGCGAAACCCTGTGATGACTTCGTCAAAAATAAGAAGCGCACCGTTTTCCTGAGTGACTTCGCGCAAAGTTTGCAGAAATCCCTCTTTCGGCAGAACCACTCCCATATTGCCTGCAATGGGTTCTACAATCAGACAGGCAATGTCTTTCCCTCTCAGGGCAAACAATTCACGGACTTTTTCAGAATCGTTGTAGGGAAGCGTCAAGGTCTGTTTTGCTAAATCGGCAGGAACCCCTGGACTGTCCGGGATTCCCAACGAAGCGACACCGGAACCGGCTTTGACCAGCAAGCTGTCTGCATGGCCGTGATAACAGCCTTCAAATTTAACGATCAAATCTCGCCCTGTCACGCCCCGTGCAAGCCGGATTGCGCTCATCACTGCTTCGGTTCCCGAATTGACCATGCGAACGGTTTCCATGGAGGGAATGGCCGAAGTCACTTTTTCGGCCAGTTCAATTTCAGCGATATGAGGTGCCCCGAAGCTGGTACCTTTTTTCGCTTGCGAGATCACAGCTTCGACAATCTTTGGATGCGCGTGTCCCAGTATCAAAGGTCCCCAGGACCCTACATAGTCAATGTATACGTTACCATCTACATCGGTGATACGTGCGCCCTTTGCTTTTTCGATGAAGAGAGGATGCCCCCCCACTGCATTGAATGCACGTACGGGGCTGTTCACACCACCGGGAATGTGCTCCTTGGCGCGGATAAAAAGTTTTTCAGATTCGCTTCTATTCAGCATATTTCCTCAAATTACAGGCCGGACTCGAAATCGCCGACGGGTGGTGACGTTATTTTAGATCGTCGAATAAAATAGATAAATCGTTCTTTAATTTTTCTGGCACCAAATCCCGGTTGGTCACGATCGCATTCGCTGAGGCTTGTCTGCAATCCCAAGGCGGAGTTGCAACCATTTTTCCGGCAACTTCCTTGAGTACCTTCTGCGCCATCTCAACATTTTTATGCATGATTTCCAACACAGCCGCGAGGGTCACTTCTTCCTCTTCGACTTTCCAGCAATCGTAATCCGTGACCAGTGCCAGAGTGGCGTAGCAAATTCCAGCTTCACGGGCAAGTTTCGCCTCTGTAACGTTGGTCATACCAATCACGTCAACACCCCATTGCCGATAAACATTCGACTCGGCTCGGCTGGAAAATTGTGGCCCTTCAATACAGATATAAGTTCCGCCACGATGCGCCTGGGCTCCGACTAGCCCTGCCGCTTCTTCAAGCATGTCTGAAAGCTGGGAACACACCGGGTCTGCAAAGCTGACATGCCCGACAATTCCGTTTGAAAAAAAAGTAGAAATTCGGCGATGGGTGCGATCAATGAACTGGTCGGGAATAACAAAATGTCCAGGTGGATATTCTTCTTTCATGCTTCCGACTGCACTGATAGAAACAATACGATCTACCCCCAACTTTTTCATGGCGTAGATATTCGCGCGGTAGTTGATTTCAGAGGGTGGAATACTATGTCCCGTTCCATGACGGGGGATGAAAGCCAATCGGGCTCCATTGAGTTCGCCAATCACCACTTCATCTGAAGGGGATCCAAACGGCGTCTCCACGGTGCGCGTTTCAAGAATTGTAAGATCCTTCATCTTGTAAAGTCCGCTCCCGCCAATGACTCCCAGTAAAATATTGTCCATGCAAAAAACTCCTGATTCAGGAAAACTATTAACAAAAAAAACCGGCATTTGCCGGAGTCTCTGATGATGATTAAAAGGTAGAACCAAACGAAAGGATGAAATAAAGTTTACTGGCTGGTAAACCTTTGACATCATAAATGAAAACAAGTTAATTGGCAAGTTACTAGCGTGTGCGTTTCTTGAAATAAATCGGGTTTATAATCCATCTGGCAGAATGGATCAAAATTTATCGATTCTTTAAAAAGTACCTGCGATATTTAAACACCTCTCTAAGTTCATTAAAAAAATCAGGATGCAAAAATCGTCCTGATTTTTAATTTAAATTATGTCTTTATTGTGTTGAAATACCTTGACAACTTTAACTAATGGAGCTAGCTTTCTCTTAATAAACTTTATTTTATGATGTTGTCAATCACTGCCTGAAAGTTCAAAATCTTGCGCAAAGTTACCTTCTTATTTTTCTTGTTTTTTTCGCTTTGGGGCATTTCCAATGCTCATGCGATGACACATGTGCATACGCATGATTTTCAGGCCATTCATGACAACCATGATGGGGTTTCACCGTTCAGCAAAACGGAAAGTCCTCTTTCCCTGCACTGTATTCTTAAAAATCACAGTGCCGAGAAATTTTGTCCACATAAGCAAAAACCTTTGACGGCTCATCGCGATTTTGGTCTTTATTCCAGTTGCAACAGTCATTCACCCGGTTCTCTCCCGGCAAAAGTCTTTTCCCATGCCAAGGACCTGATCAAATCCGAGTTTTTCATACCGACTGTTTCGTCTACCGCCCACAAAATCCACTCTATTCGATCATCAGAAAAGTACCCCGTATCTGACCTAAGCGACCCCCCTCCCCGCTTTCTGTAAAACGCCCGTTTTCCATACTTTAAATTTTCTTTCAGTTGTTAAGGTTTGATGCGTCTCATCGAGTCGTTGTCGCTCTCTTTTTTTTAGAGTTTGACCGTTTCTACGAATCCATGATTGCAGTCAGTCATAAACTGCCTATTCACCCTGATTGCGACCGTTGGTAGATGAACTTCGGGTCTGAACGTCGTTTCGCTTCATTTTCTTCATCAATGATCCGAGCGGTTTAACAGAAGATATTTCCCGCTTTAAAAGCTGGGACTGTTTTTCACATGTAATTGGACAAACAAGCTGGATATAAAAGGTTGCATTATGCACATTCAAAACAAATTCTACGCAGTGCCGGGTTTTATCACGTTATTTTTTTCATTTGTTTTCATTTCATGTTCGGGACTGCCAGTCAACAATGCACCGGAAACAGTGACCGAAGGGGATATTCAGAACAAGGCCCTGAAAGATCAAAATATTTTAGCCACTTGGGAAAGCAAGCCAAAAGTTGTCAGCGAAGGCAATGGTCTCGATATGATCTTGAAAACTTCTGAGGGGATGAATTTTATTTACGCCAAACGGAATGAAGACGGGCAACAAAACCTCTTGTATACCAGTTCGCACAACATGGGGGATACCTTTGCAAAAGCCTATCCCATTAATCAGGCCGGCATCAGTGCCCATGGAGAAAATGATCCCATCATTCAGCAAGGTCCGGGCATAGGCATGTTTGCCCTGTGGCAGGGTGGCGACTCCATCATGTTTTCACGTTCCATGAATTTTGGTAGAAGTTTCAGTCCTGAAATCAAAATAACGGATGGACCTGAGAAGACTTCATATAACTTTCAAACCATGAGTGTGAGTCCTGATGGGACAATTTATATAGCCTGGCTCGATGGTCGTGACAAGGAAACAAATCCGGCTGGAACCTCTTCTCTATACATTGCCCGATCTTTTGATCAAGGCAAAACGTTTGGAGCGAATATTAAGGTAGCAGGCGCGATCTGCCCCTGTTGTCGCCCTGCCCTTGCCTTTGGAAATGACGGCCAGGTATTCATCGCATGGCGTCACGTTTATTCAGGTGACAATCGTTTCATTGTGGTTGCGAGTTCTTCGGACAAAGGACAGACCTGGTCTAAAGAAACTCGTGTCACTAAAGAAGGTTGGAAGGTCAACGGTTGCGCTCATTCAGGGCCTGCAATGAATTTCACCCATGGGAAGTTATACGTCGCATGGTACAGCGGTGCGAACAACAAAGCCGCATTGAAGGCGGCTGTGTCCTCTGACAACGGTCAAAGTTTTGATTACCTTGGCGAGATACAGGGAAACGTTTATGACGCCAATCACCCGGACATGCAGATCATTGAAGGGGAACCCTGGCTGATTTTTCAAGGCCGGGAGCCAAACACAAACAATGGATGGGGAAGCATACAGCCCTGGCTGGTAAAAATTGCTGATGGGAAGCCATCCAAACCAGAAAAATTACCATTTCTGGGAGACAGTATTTCCTATCCTTCGTTATACCCTGGAAGTGGAGGAAGGATCTATGCGACTTGGACAGAAATTGGTGAAGATGGCCCGAAAGCAGTTCTATGCAGAGGTCGGCTGAAATAATCATTCAGTCAAAGCTCAAACCTTACACGCAAACATTGCCATGATCTCTATCAAATCATTCAAACTAAAACACGCCTTAATTTTTTCACTGGGCTTACACCTGATGCTTCTGCCTGCTTTGTCGCTTCCAGATCAGGATTCCCCCGTCATAAAACCACCCAAGAAAAAATGGGAAACGGTGCGTCTTGACTTTAAAAAGAAACCTGAAATACAGCCGGTTCCAAAAAAGGAACTCCTTGCCAAACCCAGTCCCAAAATCATCAAACCTCAGATAAAGCCTGTTGAAGTCGCCGCTCGCCCTTTAGCAAAACAGGTATCTGTCGAGATCGTCAAAAAAACAAACCCAAGTCCCAGCGTTCATTTGCCTCAAGCAATCGCACCTGTTACCGCTATGACCCCCCTATCTAGACCGGAACCCATAGCTACACCCACATTGATCCAACCCAAGCGAGAAGTCACTGCCTCAATGAGTGTGCATGCCGTTTCAGCCCAAGCAATTCCATCTGTCAATAGCTTTACGCAATCCCAAACAAACAGTCGCGCAAGGCTTGTACAAACTGTTTTGAGCAACACTTCACAGAATACTTACAGGGAAATAGCAAAGCCAATATTCAGCCCCACAAACAACGCTCCTTCGCAACGGGCAAGAATCGTTCAGGTTTCTTTTAATTCTGGTTCGCAGAGCAGTCATTTCATAACGCAACCCAAACACACTTATTCCAATTTCTCCCAAAACCAAACTTCAGTCCAAAAAACTCAATTGATCGCAGCGCGAGGCATAGCCAACGCATTCACACAGATTCAGGCAAAAACAGTTGAAGGATCTAAAATCATCAGCAAAGGTCAAAACGGTCGCAGACCCTCCGATCTGATACGAGGTTTCGAAGTCGCAAGCCTTTCCCCAAATGTCGGACCCAGAGCAATGGCCCCGATAGAAACTATAAAAAAAGAAACTCTATCTGAGGATGAATTCAATTTGATCTGGAAGGAATATGCTTCAACCATATTGGAAAAAGTCAAACTCGTAAAAAAATATCCCAGTCTGGCCAGACAAAAGGAAATCGAAGGTAGAGTCGTTGTTGCCTTTCAAGTGGACAGTAAAGGAACCGTTAAAAGCTTGTCCATCAATGAATCATCTGGTCACTCTATTTTAGATACAGAGGCCCTTCGTGCCGTAGAAAAAGCCGGACCTTATAATCCGATTCCCGTTCGGCTGGCACTCCAAACCATGACTATTAAGATTCCCATTTCGTTTGTAATGAGGTGAAATTAAAATGAACAACAAAAATAAATTCTTCATCAAAGGTCTGATTCTAACAGCCACTTTGCTCTCAGTAATACCGGCACATGCTGGCATCACGAAGATGGACTCTGACTTCGACGGAAAAATCGATCAGTGGCATCATAAGGATGCAAATGGAATCGTCCAAAAAATTGAATACGACAATAATCATGATGGGAAAGTTGACCAGATCGAACTGTTCCGATCTGACAAAGTACTGGAGCTGGTTCAATTTGACACAAACTATGACGGTGTGATGGACCATTTTCAATACTACGCGCAAAATGGCAAGGTAGACAGAATTGAAAGGGACACAAAACTGAATGGTTCGATCGATACCAAAGAATATTATGGTGAGAATGGGAAACTGAACAAAATAGAATTTGACGAAAACAACGATCAGAAAATGGACTCTTGGACATTTTTCGATGCCAATGAAAAAATCACGAGAATCGAACGCGATACAAACAATAACGGAAAAGTAGATCGATGGGATTATTTCACAGCAAACGGTAAAATTGAGCGTGTGGCTTTTGATATCGATGGCAACGGACGTCCCGAACAATGGCAATACTTTTCAGAATCCAACGCGGTCCAAAAAGTTGAATACGACTCCAACGGAGACGACAAGGTTGACCGCTGGGAGCACTATGACGCCGCTGGAAAGCTA
The DNA here is from genome assembly GCA_002787235.1 of Nitrospinae bacterium CG11_big_fil_rev_8_21_14_0_20_45_15. GTDB lineage: Bacteria > Nitrospinota > Nitrospinia > Nitrospinales > VA-1 > Nitrohelix. Next base: position 361,798 of record PCWG01000042.1, on the reverse strand, counting down.
AGCCAAATTGAACTCGACCGTAATTTTGACGGCAAACCCGACATGGTGCAGGATCAATAAATTAACACCGATGCAACAGGCACCGATTAAAGTGAGAAAAAAATAATGAATGAGACTACTGGATTTCTACAATCGACAATAGACTTGATTGGCAAAGGCGGAATCATCATGATTCCAATATGCCTTTGCTCTATAATCGCCCTGGCTATTATCATCGAGCGTCTGATCTTTTTTAAAAATTCGTCTGTCAACATGGATGAGTTTTATAAAGCGATACAGGACTTCCTCCACAAAGGCAATGTCGAAAAAGCATTGACGCATTGCAGTCAATTCCCCAATCCTCTGGCAAAAATAATTCAAGCCGGTTTGACTGAACAGAATATGCCACGCTGGAAGCTGGAAGAAAAATTATCCCTTGCAGGTCAGGAAGAACTGATCAACTACGGCAAAAATATTCGTGGGCTTGAAGTCATTGCGACCATTTCCCCCTTGATGGGATTGTTGGGAACCGTCATCGGCATGGTTCAAGCCTTCAATAAAGTTGCCCAATATCAGGGCCAGGTGGACCCCAGTGTACTGGCAGGTGGCATTTGGGAAGCTTTGCTCACAACTGCCGCAGGTTTGGCCGTCGCGATTCCCACCGTTGTCATGTTGCATTATTTTGAGCGAAAAATTGAAACAGTATCTTTTCAAATGAGTAAATACGGTCAGCTGTTTATCCATTTCCTCGACAATCAATCACAATCCAATGATTCGGAAAAACATCACTCCATCAATCTGGCACCTGAAATAGTTCCTTCACGAATATAATCTGGGCTTTAAAAACATGTTTCAAATAGAAACCAGAAAAAAGAAAAAATTCAAAACAGATCTTGCCCCGTTGATTGATGTGGTGTTCCTGCTTCTGATTTTTTTCATGCTCACTTTCGCCACCCCTGGGCAGGGCATGGATGTGAATTTACCTAACGGGATCGCTCCCTCTTCGTCTCCAGAAAGAATATCAAGATTGTCTATCCATAAAAACGGGACCTTTCGGCTCAATGACGATTTGGTGACATTGGGGGAACTCGCTGAAAAGCTAAAGACTGAATTGCAGGGTAAAACCAATAAGATTTTAGAAATTGAATCCGACCCGGAAACGCCCTACGATCTGTTCGCAAAAGCACTTGACGTGGCCCGACAATCAGGGGCCAAAGATTTTTCAATTATTATGTGATTTGAATTAAAATCTAATCCGAATACATTTTGCACTGAGATATCATGCTGAAATTCAAACAAACTGAGCGAGAACCTTTTCGGCTGGACCTGGTTCCCATGATCAATGTCGTTTTTTTGCTACTGATATTTTTCATGCTGACATCGACCGCTTCCAAATCCAAGATGCAAGTTGATCTGCCAGAAGCCAAATCTTCCAATGAAATAGAAAAAGAACGTATTGTACTTGTTATCTCTAAAACCGGTGCGCTCGAAATCGACGGAGTGACAATACATTCGGAAGCACTGCCCGAGGAATTTAAAAAACAGTTTTCTTCGGATAAGAAAAAAACTGTAGAAATTCAGGCAGACAAAAACATTGAATTTGGACTTTTCGGCAAAATAATAGGAATGGCCAGAGAAGCAGGAGCCGAGGATTTTATTTTCGCTACCGAACACACTTCAAACAAAAACATCTCAACCTCGCCTTAAGAAGACCATCCATTCAGGCAACGATTTTTTCTAAAAAAATGTAGCCTGTTTCTTCTCGGAACAACCCTGAAACTATAGTGTTAAAAATAAACCAGGGCTTCTTCATAGCTCATAAAGGGAAAACCTTTGAGTTGGGAAATAGGACTGCAATTATAGACCTTAATCCTTGAATCTCTCAGAGTTTCGGCACCATACTCCATCATCTTTATCATTTTTGGGAATTCAGTTCGATCGTGGTTGGCCGAATGAAAATCATGCCCAAAAAAATGTGTTTTTTCACCTACGTTCTTCAGGTCGAGTCCCAAATAGAAAATATTTTTGAAGCCCATAAATACCGCAATTTGCAAAGCAAAATAGGAAACGGTATAGCCGGAATAAATTCCGTTTTCGAGGTTCCATGAAAATCCTTCCGCCGCAATCAACTCCAACTCTGTGCCAAAAGGTCTATCTTTAAACGTGAATAATTCAGGAACACTCTCCAGAAGTTCTGAATATTGTTTAAAAAGCCGCAAATCCATGACGCAGTGGTAATTGGGATTGGGATAGATCAAAACCGAACGGTTCAACCCTATCACCATCTTCCCCTTCAGCTTTGATAGATCCAACTGACTGAGAGATACACCCGATGCCATAACAAATACACTGCCACCTGGATGAATATTTCTAAATTTACCGATCTCTCGATTCATCGTACTTTCAAATTACAATCCAAATTGTTTCATAACTTTCAAAATACGCCCAAGCATCATAGCCTGACAAGCGTTACAACTCACCCTAAACTGCTCTAATTAACTTGCCGTGTAATAAGGTTTAAGATAAAATATAATACAATAAATTGTAAATCTAAGAAATCTTATATAATGACCGATATTACTCCTCACTCTATTTTGATCGCCGACGACGACTCTACTCTTCGGGATCTATTTTTTCAGACCCTGAGTCCTTATGGGTATAACATCACTCTTTGTAAGGATGGAGCTGATGCACTTGAAAAAATCAAAGGTTCGTTGTTCGATTTATTGCTTCTGGATTTGGACATGGGAGATATCAGTGGCATTGATGTTTTAAAACAGGCTAAAGCCATTGATCCCGATGTTCTGGTAATGATCATCACAGGCAACCCTTCTCTTGACACAGCGATACAGGCATTGAAATTAAATGCCTATGATTATATTCAAAAGCCCTGCATGCCTTCAGAACTTACTTTCAAAGTAAATAAGTGCCTGGAATATTGTGACCAGAAAAGACGAATTGCAGAATATGAAAAATTTCTGCATTTTTGTGCGATTTGTAAAAAGGTCTGCAAAAATGTTCATGAAAGTCACAATGAAGAAAACTGGGTAACCATTGAAACATACTTGAAAGAAAAAGCGAAAACACAGTCTTATCTGGGCTATTGTCCTGGATGCATTAATGAGGTGAAAGAACAAATCTCAAATAGTTAGAGCTTCCCTGGCCTTCCTGGCAAAGATAATCAAGCATGTATCCCATCAAGAATTTCCTTCCTCAAAGGGGTATAATCAATCCAATGGCATTGAAATATTAATGAAAAATTTTATCTTAAAAATTACAAATGGCTTCTGCTAAAAGTCGCGAAGGTTTGACATTTTGCAAAATTCGGCGTTTTATCGCCCTTCCCTTTTATCCAGAAAGAACGGCAACCTATCTTTCTGTCCAACGATTCGTAGATATTCCATCCGAACATTTGATCGCGGACGGTATACAGGGGCTTGTTCTTGACGCCGACGGGGTGCTGGGTCCACAGGGATGTCAACACTTTCCCGAAGAAAATGTCCGTCATGCCTTGAATCTGGTTGCATGCGGATTGAAGGTAGCAATTTTCACCAATGCCGACGACAATCGTTTCGAACAATTCACCAATATACCCATTGTTCGGGATGCCCCGGCCAAGCCCGATCCCAAAGGGTTTGACTACGCTGTCCGGCAGGTTCTGCAAATAAACCATCCCGAAAAAGTTTGCATGGTAGGAGACAATTATGTCACCGATGGGGGAGCCGTAGACGCAGGTATGAAGTTCATATACGTTGACCCCATTCGTAATGGAGCCGAAAAATTGATGCATCGAATCACTCGAAGATTTGCGTTATACTGCGCAAAACGCCCATCTAACTGACCAAGGACATTCACAATGAACGACTCTCCTAAAGAACCAACTGCTCCTTCTAACGCAGGCAATAGCATCGTAGTCCGCTTAAAGATGTCGGGCTCCATCCACGCCCTTGCACAAGCCACACAGTTGATCGCTCAAAAAAACGCCTCGGTCGGTTCCATAGACATTGTTCGTCCACTGAAACATTCCGGTTCGATAAGAGATTTCAGCATCTACACCGCTAATCCTGAGCATGGAGAGGAAATTGTGACGGCGTTGGGAGAAATTGATGGGCTCGAAGTATTGAGCTGGTCTGACCGAACTTTCCTCATTCATCTCGGTGGAAAAATTGAAATCAAAAATCGGGTACCGGTGAAAACGCGAGACGATTTATCCATGGCCTACACCCCCGGTGTCGGGCGCATTTGCATGGCCATCCACAACAATCCTGCGGATGCCTATAAATTGACGATCAAAAAGAATTCCGTTGCTGTCGTGAGTGACGGAACGGCCGTATTGGGACTGGGTGACATCGGACCCTGTGCCGCCATGCCCGTGATGGAAGGCAAGGCAATGTTGTTCAAGGAATTCGCCAATGTAGACGCCTACCCCATCTGCCTGGATACCAAAGACACGGAAGAAATCATACGAACGGTGAAAAACATCAGCCCAGGATTTGGCGGCATCAATCTGGAGGACATTTCAGCACCACGTTGTTTTGAAATCGAACAACGTCTCAGAGAAGAGCTGGATATACCTGTATTTCATGACGATCAGCATGGCACCGCCGTGGTCATCACAGCCGCCCTCATCAATGCTTTAAAAGTCGTGGATAAAAAGCCTGAAAATCTGAAAGTCGTTGTCATGGGATCAGGTGCCGCTGGCACTGCCTGCTCTAAAATGATCATGCAACTCGGTGTGAAAAATTTGATCGCCTGCGACCGCAACGGGGCCATACACAAAGGTAGAAACGATCTCAATCCCGCCAAACAATGGTTCGCCGATCATACCAATCCCAATAATGAAAAAGGGGATCTGAACGATGTCATGTCCGGTGCCGATCTGTTCATGGGAGTTTCCGGGCCGGGATTATTAAAAGTCGAGCATATCAAGAAAATGGCGAAGGACCCGGTCGTCTTTGCCATGGCCAATCCTATTCCTGAAATCATGCCCGAGCTTGCCATGCCCCATGTAAAAATCATGGCTACAGGAAGAAGTGATTATCCCAACCAGATAAACAATGTCCTCTGCTTCCCCGGAATATTCAGAGGTGCTCTCGATTGTTGCGCCCATACCATCAATGAAGAAATGAAAATGGGAGCGGCACAAGCCATTGCGGACTGTATCCACCCGGATTACCTTCAACCCGACTACATCATCCCCAGTGCCTTCGATCCCGAGGTTGCCCCAAAAGTTGCGGAGGCCGTTAAAAAAGCCGCGGTCGCAACCGGAGTCGCCAATAGAAGATCTCTGCAACGAAATTGAAACGTCAGACTACACTGCGATCATCTGGCTTCAGCATCTAACAACCGCTCGTTCATTCTTGTTGATACATAATTTAAAACTATGTTAGGTTGACGCTTTATTATTAACACTTTGAAATGGCAGGAATATGGACAAAACATACGCCGAACCTGGACAACGAGTCGACCCTTTACTGGAATTGCTGGAAACTGGTGAATACGAAATCGATAAAAGTAAAATCCGTGATAGCTTCATCCAGCTTTGGGAATTTGAAAATGGCGACTCACTCAAGCCAGAAATCCAATATCTGACCACCATTGCCTTATTCATGTACACCACACATAACACACTGGGTGATTACAACGTCCGCCAGGACAAGGCCAGAAAAATGATCACTTCAGCCCTCACTGAATGGACCGCGCCTGAAAGAGAAAAAGAAATTGCAGAGGAAAAATCTTCGGACAATCCTTTCAAAACTTTTGTCGAAAAACAGACACCAAAAATAGACGCAATTTATTCCTGGGAAAGTTTTTTGCTCGATCACAAACGTTGCGATGAAAAAGAATGGACTTACAAAATGGACAGGTGCTGGTTTGCCCAATTTTTCATCCGTTTCGGTCGCACAGATTATATTGAAACCGCCTGTTGCTTCGATCAGATTCCAGCCAAGGCCAGAGAAGATTATGTGGATTTGAAATTGAACAACATGTTCATGAAACTGGGAACCTACTGCAAATTCAAATACACACCGAAAGCTTGATGATTCCTGCCTCCGTTCAGGTAGAAGGCAAATAAAAAATCAAACAATGTCTGGCGATCGAACGGACATGTTTGACTCTCTGTATCTGAATCAGTGATTTTCCGTCAATGCTCAACGTGTAACGTTTTCACTTAAGGGTACCTGTTAAAATTGCTTTTGGCCATGAGTGGCCCTTAAAAAATAAGGGTCCGCGAGTTGCCTTAAGATATAATATTGAATTATTAAAGATGCCCATACAACGATTGGTTCATTGTTCCCGGTTCTTCACCGGGAAAAACTCATGAAAAATAATGACATCACTCTCATTATCACCAATTGGAATGGGGCCGATTTATTAAAAGAGTGCCTCCCCTCCGTATTGAAAGCGGTTGCCTTCGACAAGGCCCGCACTTATGAAGTACTGGTGATCGACGATTGCAGTTCCGACAACAGTCTCGACGTTCTCGCCAATCAATTCCCCACCGTTAGACGGGAGCGTACTCCAAAAAATCTGGGCTTTCAGGGAGCCAATAATTACGCCGTCGGGTTGGCCGACTCGCCCATCGTGATGCCGATGAACAACGATGTCAAACTGCACGAGGAAGCCCTTTTTCATCTGGCAAATAAATTCGAGGAAAAAGAAACTTTCGCTGTGAGCGGCAAGTTTTTCAGCTTCGACGAAAGCACCTTTTTATACGGCAATCGTGGCGGTTATTTTAAGGACGGACATTTCTTTCTTTACGAGAAAGACGCCGAAGACGACAGCCAAACCCTTTTCGCATGTGGGGCCGGGTTCATGGTCAACCGGCAACAATACCTTCAGCTCGGCGGATTCGACTCGCTCTACCATCCACTTTACTACGAAGAAATTGACTTGAGTTACCGCGCGCTCAAACGCGGTTGGGCGATTGCTTACGAGCCCAAAGCCATTGCCTACCATAAAGTTCAAGCAACGATCACACAGCAGGAAAAACGCAAACAGATCGGTTATATTTCCGGTAGAAACAATTATCTCTTCCTCTGGAAAAACATTCTGGATCGGCGGCTGACCACATCCATTCTGATTCACACCCCTCTGTACCTTCTGCGTGATTTGTTGAAATTGAAATTCCGTTTCTGGGTTTGCTTCTGGATGGCATTGAAAAGACTTCCCCTTGCCCTTAAAGGACGAGAACTCGAACAAAAAGCAAATCTTGTCCTCACCGACAGGCAAGCACTGGCCCTCATCAATGCAAAAAAAAATCCTTCGCAATCGTGAAAAAAGAACTGGCAATCAAACTGGATGCAGGTGTCGAACGTGGCATGGGCCATCTTTATCGGCAACTGCATCTGGGTAAAGTTCTCCAGGAACACGGATTTTCACCGCAATACTTCATCCCGGAATATGCCCCCGCAATTGAAATCTTAATACGTGAAAATCTCCCTTTCCACATCACAAAAATTGAAGAAGCATGGCCCTCTAACTGGCCCACATTTTTTGAAATCGTCATTCTGGACAGGCTCGATACGACATCAGAATTCATCGCACAAGTCAGAGGCAAGGCAAAATACATCGTGGATTTTGAAGATCTCGGACCGGGACGCAATCATGTCGATTTATTGATCGATGCGAATTTGACAGAAAAAACATCCGCACCCACCCCCTCTTCCGTGCGCACACTTTTTGGGCTGGAAAATATTGCACTGCACCCCTCTTTCGCACAAATAAACAGAACAGCGAATCGCGCCTTTTCATTGGAGCCCGTTCTCATCTGCATGGGCGGAGTGGACCCCTTCAACGTCACACAAAAAACGGTGCAGATACTGAAATCTCTGCGCCCCGAGATAGATCTTACAGTGGTCGTTGGGTCTGGCTACCCTTGGCACACGCGCCTGGAATCCCTGCAAGGAACACTGAGCTTCAAACTCGAACGGGATATTTCCAACATGGCAGAGCGTCTGTCGCAGAGTGGCTCTGCATTTTGTTCTGGTGGAATCATCATGCACGAGGCTATCGCCGCAGGAGCCATCCCTCTGGTCGTCAGTATGGCAGAACATCAAACGCGAAAAGCCCTCTACGCACAGGAAAAAGGGGCCGCGCTCTATCTGGGAGTGGTAGAAAAATTCAATGAGTCTGACGTGATGAACGCTTTGGAATTAACCGCCGAGCAACTAAGACAGATGCATGAAGCTGGAAGGAAGCTCATTGATGGGAAAGGTATTTTTCGAGTCGTATCGGCAATAGAGGCAATGGCCTGAAACTCTCTCCTCCTGCCGTTGGAGTTAAAATTTCATCGCAAATAAAAAGCGCGTTCCTTGAAGGCAACGCGCTTTTTCTATTTTGTTTGCTGGCTCGGTGAACCCAGCGTTCACACTTATGTATGAACTTTGTTTTGTTAAATCATCGGCAATCTGTAAACCAAACTGTTAGGTGGCGTCATAGTCCTTCTCCAAATCAAGGTTTAACCCCTTTTACTCAACCCTGAACCACACTCTTAATATGGGTCTCGTTGCAAATTCCGCAACCACTTTTTTCAATATTTTTTAAATAAGCCTGTTCAGACCATTTCCAGTGATGTATCCCTATACTGAAACCAATATGGAATGTGTTTTACAGGGACAGTCTTCTGCAAGGAAAATCGTAAAGTGAATATTAAATTTGTTCTACTTGCTAAAGACGTTTCACTCAGGTCCGTTAATTCGTTTTATTCCATCTTCAAATTCTGTTTCATCGGCAACTCAAAGATGACCGTTGTCCCCTGCCCCTCTTCGCTTTCTATGCGGACTCTACCCCCATTTTTGACAATATTTTTCTGGCAAAGGGATAAGCCCATGCCAACACGGTAAAGCGTTGGCTTGGTTGAATAGAAGGGTTCCATAACCTTTGACAAATTTTCTTTTGAAATACCTACTCCCGTATCAGTGAGCCGTACTTCGATGATTTTAACTCCTCTGGCATCTTGATAATGCCCGGTTTGGATGGTTAACTTCCCACCTTGAGGCATTGCCTCTAACGCATTTTGGAGAACTTGGTAAAACGCTTGCATCACCTCGTGGAGATCAAGGCAAGCTTGAGGAAGATCCGGAGAAAAATTTTTAATAAAAACTATATTCTGATTTTTGGGTGAGTTGACAACCAGTTCCAAGGTTTTTTCCAGCAGGTCATTGATTTGGACGTCTGCCTTTTGGGCCCCTGAAATATTCGCCAAGTCTTGTAATGAGGTTACCGTTCCATGAATTCGATCGATTTGATGATTCAAGGTTTCAAACGAATGTTCGATTTTTAGGGTGTCCTTGTATTTTTTGGACAGCATCTGGATTTGAATGGACATGATGTTGAGGGGGTTTAGTATTTCGTGACACACCCCCTCTGTAAGGTATCCCAGACTTTCAATTTTCCTGCTTTCAAGAGATTGTTCCCATACCCGTTCGAGAGTATCTTCAGCCAGTTTTCGAGCCTTGATCATTTTTTTAAATTCTAGCGTCAGTTCCCCAATTTCATCATTGGAATTGACAACCAGATCCGGCTCATCATCTCCCTTCCCGTAACGTGCAACGGCCTGTTGCAGTTTTTTTATCGGGTGTGCCATCTTCCGGCCATACCACAGACCGATCAAGGCCAAAATTATTGCAAAGAAAAGAAAAATCTCGATACTTTTCCGGCTGTACTCCAAAGCAGATTTAAAAGCAATATCTGAAGGAATATGGAGAAGCAAAATCATGTCGTTGCTGTGATATCCGAGATATCCCTGCTCTCGAACAAAAACAACAAATTTTTCCTGGCCATTTGCTGGATCAGTGATGAAGTAGTTTCCAAAGTTTTGATCGGGCTGAGAATTTATATGATCGGTAAAAAGACTCATATCCGTTTTAAATATACCCTTAGGCTGGTGACTGGAATACAACAGCCTGCCGGAATTATCGATCAGATCCCAATTATAATCCTCGATAGATGAACCTTGGAGTTGTTTATTAAATATCCCGTTCAATTCCGTCGGCGTGACACGCATCACGAGGGCTCGAAACGGCTTATTTTCTTCATCGTAGATGGGTGCCGCAAAGTAAAAAGTTGGCATATTAAGACTGGAAGATAGCTCAATGCTTGATGCCGTCGACAGCTGACCGCTTAAAATATCTTGCCAATGAGAATGGAGAGGGTCTTGCTTTCCCAAGTTCAAATTTTGAGAATCGGCCAGGCGGATCCGATCAAGATCAAAAATTGATATGGAGGAAAACAAGGGATTGGTTTTTGCTTCTTTGAGCAAGGTTTGTTGCAACTCGACCAAAGTTGTTTTTCGGGAACGGAATATGGGACGATTGGACATTTCCACCAGATTCAACTGTCGTTCATACATAAAACGGGAAAATTTGTCCATTGCATTGAAAGCAAGGGTCTCTAAATGCATACGAGACTTGCTTACAATAAAATCATAGGAACGAAAGGCCAATAGAGAGGTAAACACACCGCCTAGTATGAGAGACAAAGCCAGAAAACTAACTCCAATTTTGGTCGAAAACTTCATGACTGAACCATCAACGGATTCAGCACTTGAGTGCTTCCAAACAGGCAAATTTTTCTACCAAAATTTCCCAGATGAGAATTTAGGGTCATAGAAATCAGCCCGACAGAGTGAAAGTTTATATTGGATAAAGAAGGGTGCGTTAAATTCCCCTCAATAGTCTCACTATTTGCCTTTTGGGTCAATATTAGTGTCTTCCTGATTAGACAAACGGATTACTGCCATAACACTGTTGATAAATACTGAATGTATATACCAGTGGGGGTTCGGTCTGGAGAAATACTATTATCCAATTGAAGCCGCCATCACAAACAAAAAGCGCGTTCCTTGAAGGCAACGCACTT
>PCWG01000042.1:274109-350919 GCA_002787235.1 Nitrospinae bacterium CG11_big_fil_rev_8_21_14_0_20_45_15 | reverse complement strand
GTGGCGTCATAGTCCTTCTCCAAATCAAGGTTTAACCCCTTTTACTCAACCCTGAACCACACTCTTAATATGGGTCTCGTTGCAAATTTCGCAACCACTTTTTTCAATATTTTTTAATCAACCTGTCAAAATTTTGCTGAAAGCACCCGTTGCACAGAGAGCAAGTTCATCTTCCGCACGAGTGATACCCACATACAGCATATTTTTACTTTCAGTTTCGGTGCTTGGATAATTGCCGCCATCCACATCCACAAGGGCCACCGCATCAAATTCCAATCCTTTGACCTGGTGAATATTCGTGACGATGATTCCGGGTTCAAAAGAAAATTGATCTCTTTTTCCCAGGCGAATTTTTGGGAACCATTCGTTCATTTCTTCTTTCAGTTCCATAGCCTGCTTGGGTCTTCTGCAAATCAACGCGATCAAATAATTTGGGTTGTCCGTCTGTAATTTTTGCACCCATTCCGCAAGCTGGACCAGCATTTCGCCGCGACCTCGTGTTTTGATCCATTTGGGGTCCGATCCCTTTCGACCTTCTGCGACACCCGGTTTTCCTTCAACCTTGCGTGCAAGAGTCATTATAGGCGCAGTACATCGGAAGGAAATTTCCAATTGGATCAATTCGTCTTTTTGGATCTCCAGACTTTCCATTAATTTATTCCAGCCGACAAATTTTCTGGAAAATACAATTTTTTGCGCAACGTCACCAACAAACGTAACATCCCGCTTGTCTTTAACCGCTGACATCATCACCGCAAACTCTATCGGACCAAAATCCTGAGCTTCATCCACAACCAAATGATCCAGAGCCATTTTATTGCCGCGTTTATCTGGAAGCCCGCCATGTTTGAGTTGAATCAACCTCAATATCAACGATAAATCGAAATAGTCCAATTCCTGATCCTGCCTGTTTTTCTCAGTTCTGCGTTGCAGGAAACCCAAATCTCTCTCTAATTGCGAAGTCGCTGGTATGAATCCTTTGAGAAAACGAGAGTCGGTCAGAATTTCATAGATATCCTTTTGATAGTCATTCAACCTTGCCGCGAAGGATCGCATTTTATCTGTGACCAAACTTTTGACTTCGGCTGTCAATTCAGTATTTTTAAGCTGTCGAACCAACTCTCGCAAACGTTCTATCAGGGGTCGATCAACGTCTTTCTTCCAAATAACAACGAGTTCCTGAAAGGGTTGAAGTTCGCCCGTGATTTCCGAATCCAATCTCTGTTTCTGTCGCTTTACATAAGCTTCCAGAGCTGGGAGCATTTCTTCAGAACATTTGATGGTTTCGACACCCAAAGGCAATTCCTGATACTTGAAACGCGCATCCGGCATCCCGACATTCTTCAAGAATGCAAACGCCCAACTATTAAACGTCGTCGCCTTGATTCCATGAATCCCCATAGAAGGAAGCGTTGCCCCCACATAAACCTGTAGCGACTTGTTCATGACTATGATCTGCGTGTTATCAGGAGATGCAAACGAATTGTTTTCATGCAGAAGCCAGGCCAAACGATGCAATGCCACCGTGGTTTTGCCCGAACCGGCAGAGCCCTGAACAATGACGGGACGATGTGGGTCGGAAGTGATCATCTCGAACTGCTCGGGTGTAATGAGCGATAAAATCGAAGGCAAACGTTTTTCCGTCGTGCGTGGAGAACGCGAACGCATGGCTTCAATTTCAGAATCGACATCAAGCCTCATCCACCCCGTTTCTTTACGTTGAAAAACACCCTCAGAAGTTTCAATTTGAATCAGTTGACCGTTTTCAGTTTTAAAAGAATTACGAAGCGTTATTCGCCCGACCCTTTCACGACCGTTGATGACCTCAAAAAATTCATCACCCTGCTTGTAATTAAAATACAAAGCCGCCAATGGGCCACTGCGCCAGTCAACAATACCGGCAGAGGGGTTGCCACGAATTCCGATTAGAAAATTAGCCGAATGACCGTCCTCTTCCTTCGTCATCACCCGCCCAAAATAAGGCTCTCTCACCAGCTCCATGAGGATTTTATCCTGATCATTACGAATCGATGAAATACGATGAGCGACTGCCTCATCCGACACAAGGGCTTGTCGGGCTTCGTCATTCCATTCATTAACCATTCGGCTCGTCATCTCCCTCGCTTCATTGCGGGCAGAGAGCTTGGCAGAAAGAGCGTGTGGGAGCTGCTCGTATAGAGAATCGAGAGTTTTTTGAAAAAGTATCTCTTCTTGCTCAATCAACGCTTTATCTTCTGGCGTTAAATTCATAAACAAATCATCTCGAAAAAGTGAAATCAAATTCCCTCACTCAACCATTCAAGTCGTGGGGAAAATCCCCACTTTAACGAGCGTCGTTGTTCGGGTCAACCTAAAACTAAATATATTTCACTATATAATTTTAGAACCATGTCCAATATTATTTCACATTGAATGCTCCCACAATAGCAGTTCCGAGCAATAGCAACCCACCTCTTGATGTTGCCCACCGTTTGATCATTTTACTGAAAATTTTGCACTACAAACGATTTCAGAATCGTTAAATTCAAATTTCCTGACGGAAAAATTGATTTTTTGTAGTGAACTACAAATATTTCATATTGACTCTAACAAGCTTGAATTCAACGAACATCAGCCTTAAATGCGGGTTTCCAGGAATTATTAACAATCATTAATTCTAATTACCTTGCTATCCTCGCCGGACATGGTAGCTTAGATATGACCTCCTTCCTCTATTTTACCTACGTGAGGAAGACCTGAAATTCAGCAAGGGATTCAATGTTTTCGACACTCCTTTATGGAGTGTTTTTTTTTGGCGTAAGAATAACCGGTTAAATTGAGGCCATAATATGAATGAAGTTAAAGTGTACGATCGTGATGGAAATTTAAAAAAAATCATAACTAAAAGAATGCTCAACATTAGATCAAACAAACAATTGGCAACGCCTTCAGTGTTCTTAAAAAACAAACGGCCTGTGCGACAACCCCCGAAAACCAATCAGAGTTAGGGGAAATCGGGTACACTTCGAGATCAAAAAAAACTTTTAAGAACAGGGGAACAAAGTGGAAAATCAGGCATTTTATATTCTGGTAATTTCGATGATCTCAAATTTCATCGTACTAGGAATTTCCCTGAATCGCCCCGACTCATTGATCCCTGTAAGTCTTTCAGCGATCTCGATTTCTTTGCAAGGTTGGGTATTGAAATTAGTCGCACTCAATGCAATTGCTTGAAAAATAATTGATCAAATTATCGGCCGTCATTCGATATCTCAGTAAAACACACTGGGAAATCATACTTACTTAACTTTAAATGGAGGGTATTAAAAAATTGACCGTCATTACAAAATCCGTGAAAGAACAAACTCAAGAATTGATTGACAATTTCACACATTTGATTGGAGAAGCTGAAAAACGCAGATTATCCGCAGGCAACAAATTTGAGTATTACAAATTTGAATTTGCCGATGGTGAAAAAAATGCTTATGAAGATGCCTCTAAAAAATTAACAAAAATCATGAACAATATGTAATTTCCAAGCGATAGTGATTGGCTATGCTTAAGCCACTCCATTAACGGTGAAGGCATCCCTGTTGGGAGCCTTCCGTTAGTTCGAACGACATCTCCCTCCACAAATATTCTTCTCGCCCCCACTTACCTTAATATTAAAAACGATTTAGTTCATTAATATCCCTTTTAAAAAATCTCAGTTCGCAGGTCTGAATTCACCTGCATAATGATAGAATCATCACAAGGTATTTTCACCCACCCGCCTACATTTAAGGAAATCATTTATGTTCAATGCTGAGAGCTTTCTATGAACAATCTATTTGGTTTGCGGTTCAGTTCCTCAGAACTTTGCATAAAATCAATTTGCGCGGGTGTCGTCATGTCTCTCTTGTTTGGATGCGATTTTGAATTGCCGACCCCTCCCCCAGCCACTCTTTACAAGTACAATGTCATTCCTGTTGGCATCGGCCCCACATTTCTGGTAGCAGAAGATTTCAATCAGGATGGATTTCAGGATATCGTTTCTGCCAATGCCAAAAATTCCACGATCACGCTTCTTCTCGGAAAAGGTGATGGTACTTTTGCTTCAAACATAGACATTGCTATGCCCGCAGAGCCCACAACTATGGCCGTGGGTCATTTCAACAACGATACTTACCCCGACCTTGCTGTGAATTCACGAGGTGAAAATTCTTTCACGGTTTTATTTGGATCTCCAAAAGGTTTGAGAATAAAACACACCCATACGAAAACAGGAAAAGTCCCATTGGGAATTATCTTGGCTGATTACAATCAGGATGGGATCGAGGATGCGGCGGTGACACTGACTTTCGATAAAATGGAAATTTTTATCGGAACCGGCAATGGGAATTTCAAATCCGGCGAACGCTATATCACAGGATCGCGCGCTTTCTCTGGAGTGTCCGACGATTTTAATGGGGATGGTAAAATGGACATTGCGCTTGCGGCCAGCAGTTCTACCGCGAGTGCTGTGAAAATATTTCTTGGAAATGGAGACGGAACATTCGCACGTCCGCTATCTATCGCAAAAGACAAGATGCCTCTTGCGATCGCCCTTCACGATATGAATGCGGATGGACGCATGGATCTCATATATTCCTCCGCCAAAGGGGACAATATGTTCATGTCTTATTCCAGAGGAGACGGCACTTTTGAAGATGAAATCGCTTTTTCTGGCGGTGGCGGACCTTTGAATTTTACAATAGGAAATTTCAATGACGACACGCTTCCCGATATTGCCGTGGCGAATTCGCGTGCCAGCAGTTTCTCAGTGGTGATCCGTCGGCCCAACGGGAGCTTTATTTATCCCACACGAGACTATGTTGTTGATGGAGGAACGGTTCTGGCAATCACCGATGCCGACTTTAACGGAGACGGGTTGACTGATATCGCCGTCGCGAGCAATTTTAAAAACATCGTCGAAATTTATCTGCAACGTCGTTTACTCAAATGAATATAGCAATATCCAAAGTTTGAAAACTATCCACAGACACTTGATATTAGAAATGATCGTCAAACAATATTGCTCTTACGGATTAAATCCAAGTAATGTTATCATTAAAAACATGAAAAATCCCCATATCAACGATATTTTTCTGAATCAGAATTGATCAAAAACATTTCCATTTTCGGCAAGCTAATCTCAGGCTAATGAATTATATAAAAAAAAATCTAACTGATATTTTTATCTTCTTCATTCTTGTGTCCGTAACCTTCCTGCATTATCTCTATCATTTCCAAATATCCCTGCTGAATTTTTATCATCTGCCCATCATGATTTCGGGCTACCTGCTAGGCAGGAGACTTGCGATTCTGTACGCGTTTTTCACCGTTCTTTTGGTCTGGGTATTCATACTGGCAAATCAGTCCATTTACCATGCCTTGCAAGATCAGTTTCAATTCAAAATCGATCTTACTTTGTGGGGAGGATTTTTGATTTTGTCGGGTTGGGCGGGAAGCTTGTCAGAAAATTTAAGGGCAGAGCTACGGACCAGTGATCGCTTGAGGGTTGAGCTCGCACAGGACAAAAACAACCTGAAAGAGCTCAACGATAAATTGAATGAGGCCAATGAACTGCTTGCGGAAAAAGTAGCGCAGAGAACAAAGGAATTGGAAGAATCTCACGAAGAATTGAAGCAACTGTCCTGGACCGACCCATTGACAGGATTATTCAATCGTAGAAGTTGTGAAGAAAGATTCCAAAACGAAATCAATCGTTTTAAGAGAACACAGAAAAGCTTTTCCATCATTTTATCAGATATCGACCATTTCAAAAAAATCAATGATAATTATGGGCACAATATGGGCGATCAGGTATTGGTGGAAACAGCTCGAATCATTAAAAATTATTCTAGAAAAACAGACATGGTATTTCGTTGGGGCGGCGAGGAGTTTTTATTTATTTTAACCGGAACTGAAATCAATGGGGGTGTCATCGTTGGAGAAAAAATTCGTAGATCCATAGAAGAAAACGAATTTTTATACAATGGCAATAATGTGCCTGTCACGATGAGTTTCGGAGTATCGGTTTATGAAGAAGGCCAGACGATGGAAGAATGCATTGCCGTGGCGGACGAAAATCTTTACAAAGCTAAAAGGACAGGACGAAACCGGGTTGTATCTGACCAGATTCAGTAAAAGGGTTGCCCTGAAATTTGAACAAAAAATTCAACTTAAAATGAAATATGGTTATATTTTTCAACAATCAAGCTGATTATATGTTAAAATACAGGCTATATGTGTTTACTAGAATTTTGCAAGGCACTTGTGAGCAAAAAGCAATCCATTTCACTTTTTTTCTCCAAATAATGTCATTATTTAATCAACCCCACTTCTCTATATGAATTTCGATTCCTACAATCCAGAACATTTCTACGACGAATTTTTTGAGCCATCCGGTCAACCCAGAAAAGAAGTAGTCCCTTTAGTGAACAGAATCAACTCCTTTTCCAAGAGAGAGCTGAACAATCGCCAGAAGGCAGCTGAGGCGGCGTTCATGCAAATGGGAATCACCTTTGGGGTTTACGGAAACCAAAAAGGGCTTGAAAAAGTTTTCCCTTTCGACGTCATTCCCAGAATCATTACGGCTCGCGATTGGGACTTTATTGATAGAGGCGTCAAGCAAAGGGTTTTCGCCCTGAACAAGTTCATTGACGATATTTATAATGATCAAAAAATCATCAAAGACGGGGTTATTTCTCAAGAAATGATACTTTCATCGGTGGCCTATCGCAAAGAATGCGTGGGTTTGAAACCACCTAAAGGTATCTGGTGCCACATCAGTGGAATCGACCTGATCAGAGATGATAAAGGTGATTTTTTCGTTCTGGAAGACAATCTTCGTTGCCCTTCTGGCGTTTCCTACGTTCTCGGCAATCGCAGGGTCTTAAAACATACACTGCCGTTAGCTTTTGACTCCATGCCGATTCGACCTATAGACGACTATTGTGGTCGGCTTGCCAGCACGCTCCGACATCTGATACCCGATTCTGTGATGCGTCCCAACATTGTTATCCTCACTCCTGGGATTTACAATTCAGCCTATTTTGAGCATTCGTTCCTGGCTCAACAGATGGGTGAAGAATTGGTCGAAGGACGAGATCTGGTCGTAATGGACGATTTTGTTTATATGAGGACCACCAAGGGATTTGAGAAGGTAGATGCCATTTATAGAAGAATCGATGATGAATACCTCGACCCCACAGTATTTAATCCAGACTCGTTGCTAGGTGTTCCCGGGCTTATGAACTCTTACCGTGCCGGAAAAGTAGCTTTGGCCAACGCTCCCGGTGCAGGGATTGCGGATGATAAGGCGATTTATTCATATGTTCCACAAATCATCAAATATTACACCGGCGAAGACGCGATCATTCCCAACGTACCCACATTTGTTTGTGAAAATGAAACAGAACGCCAGCATGTGATCGACAACATTGCAAACTTTGTGGTCAAAACAACTCACGGTTCGGGTGGATATGGAATGTTGATCGGCCCTTTTTCTACCCAGGAACAACAGCGTCAAATGGTTGAAAATATCAAAAGAGAACCTAGAAATTATATTGGACAGCCCGTTATTCAATTATCCCGCGTGCCCGTTGTTGTGAAGGATCATTTTGAAGGACGTCACGTCGACTTACGACCCTACGTGCTCTATGGGGAAGACATTTACGTACTACCGGGTGGATTGACACGGGTTGCTCTGGAAAAAAACTCTCTTGTGGTGAACTCTTCCCAGGGTGGTGGCAGTAAAGACACCTGGGTTCTTGAACAAGATTCTAATTACTAACCAGAAAGAAATAAAATGCTAAGTCGCGTTGCTAACTCAATTTACTGGATGAATCGTTATCTGGAACGAGCAGAGAATGCCGCCCGGATGATTGAATCTCAATTACATATGATGCTGGACCTCCCATCTTTAAGAGAAGATCCCGAGGCATGGAAACCTCTGGTAGATATTACGGGGGATGAAGAATACTTTACAGAAAAATTGGGTGCTCCCACTCGGGAAAATGTCATGTTCTTTCACACTTTTGACGGCTCATACGCCCATTCCATCAAATCGTGTCTGACAGCGGCCCGAGAAAACGCACGGTCGATCCGGGAAGTCATCCCTTCAGAAATATGGGAAAAAATCAACAAACTCTATTTGGACGTTGCAGGAATGGGTACCAGCATAAGAGCCTTCAAAGATCCTCACAAGTTTTACTCAGACATCAAAATGGCATGCCATTTGATCATGGGAATTGCTTACACTACGATGTCTCGTGGTGAGGGCTGGCACTTTGCTCAATTGGGAAGATACCTTGAAAGAGCTGATAAAACCTCTCGTATTCTGGACGTGAAATACTTTATCATACTGCCGCGACTGGATTATGTGGGTTCTTCAATGGACAGCGTCCAATGGTCTGCACTTTTAAAATCCACAAGCTCTTTTGAAATGTACCGGAAACGATTCAATCTGATAAGCCCGGAAAACATTGTCGATTTTCTGGTTTTTGACCGCGAATTTCCACGATCCATTTTGTTCTGCGTCAATCAGGCAGAACAGGCTTTGTATAAAATCATGGGAACACCTGTCGGTACCTTCAACAATGATCTGGAAAAACAATTCGGGAAATTATCAGGTAAGTTAAATTATACAAATGTAACAGAAGTCATGAATTTCGGATTGCACCAATTTCTGGATGGTGTCCAATCAGACTTGAACGAATTAGGCGAAGCCGTTCACGAAAACTTTTTTGCCATCAAACAGGTGACAGACAGCAATCGTTACGGCAATCAAAGTCACAACCAGAGTCAAAGCCAGTACCAATGATCTGACTATCCAAAGCTGAGAATTCTCAGCTTTGGATAGTCAGATGTTCTGTAGTTTCCCTTCCAGGTTGTACACCCCTAAAAATCAATAATAATAGTCTCGGCAAAGATCCAGAGTAACGGGAAAGTCCGGATTTTCTTCAATAGGAGGAACCCGCATCGATCCCTGGTAATGTCCCATCGGCTGAAAACGTGAAAACCGTCGACTTTCGGCTACGTTCTCATTGATCGGAGTTGTTTCGGGATTTGTTCCTCCGGGATGACTGACATAATAAGTACACCCACCGATAGACAGTTCGTATCGAGTATCCAGAATATCAAAGACCAGCGGCGCATGCACCGGAACGGTCGGGTACTGGCTCGAAGGCGGTGGCCAGGCTTTGAATCGCACCCCACCCACAAAGACACCACTCTCATCTGTCGGTTTCATAGGAACCCGGCGTCCATTACAAGTCACGACGTGATGTGTTTCTTTGAGCCCTTCTACTTTGACTTGCACGCGTTCGACTGAAGAATCAACCGAACGACTCACAGACCCCTGATACATTTCTTCTCCCAGTACCGTCCAGGGCTCGAGTCCCATGCGCAGTTCCATATGAATCTGTCCTATCTGAACGGAACCATACTGCGGAAATCGAAATTCAAACGAAGGTCGAAACCAATCCAGCCGTATTGGATACCCACCCATTTGCAACTCACGAATGACATTTTTAAAATCTTCCCAAATGAAATGTGGCAACATGAAACGATCGTGCAGTTGTGTTCCCCAGCGGACCAGGTTCTTCCAGTAGGGATTTCTACTGAACTGTGCAACACAGGTACGAATCAAAAGGGCCTGCAATAAATTCATCTGGCAATGAGGCGTCATTTCAAAACCACGCAACTCCACCAATCCCAATCTCCCGGTTTCACCCGATGGGCTGTACAGCTTATCAATACAGATTTCAGTGCGATGCGTGTTGCCTGTCAAATCGACCAGAATATTGCGGAACAAACGATCCACAAGCCAATGCGGCACCGAACCATTCATGGGAATTTTCTGGAATGCGATTTCCAAATCGTACAATGATGCCATACGAGCTTCGTCTATCCGAGGCGATTGACTCGTGGGCCCAATGAACATCGAGGAAAACATATAAGATAACGAAGGATGATTTTGCCAGAAAGCCAACAGACTGCGCAAAATATCCGGTCTTAGCAGAAAGGGACTTTCAGAAGGCGTTGGCCCCCCCATGACAATATGATTGCCTCCCCCGGTACCCACGCGACGACCGTCCATTAAGAAATTTTCAGAAGTGAGTCGCGCCTGACGAGCTTCCTCAAAAACAGTCTCGTTGATTTTTACCAACTCTCTCCAACTCTCGGCAGGTTGAACGTTAACTTCTATCACACCAGGATCGGGTGTTATTTTGAAATGCTTCACACGCATATCACGAGGGGGGTCATAACCCTCAAGAACGACAGGGATAGCCAGTCTAGCGGCAACCGTTTCAATGGTATTGATCAAATCCAGGAAGGTCTCCATGTACGAAACCGGCGGCAGGAAAATATGAAGCGTGCCTTTACGCACTTCCATACAGATCGCTGTGCGAACCATACCTGAAGTCGGGTGTCCCGGATGGGATGGTGTAACTTTCAATCTTTGGTTGACGCATTGGCGAAGAGAACTCCAGGACGGCAGTCCAATTGTTTCTTGAAAATGACTGGGCTCACTCAACAGTTCACGACCCTGACCCGGTACAAAAACCAGACTGTTGAGTGGAAGACGCAATCCAACTGGAGAATCCCCTGGCACCAAAATCAATTTCTCCGTACGGAAATTCCATTGATTACTGATCCAGCAATTTTCAGCACCTGAAAAATGTAATGGCATGACCAGCCCGACAGGATCATTCAGGTTTTTTTCCAGCATTTTTTGCAATCGCTGACGCTCTGTTTTTTCAAATAAGTCTGCCTTGAGAATATCTCCTTCCAGCGGAAGCTTTTGCTCCTGCCAAAGGTAATAGGGAGAATCCTCGTGCGCCGTCATGATGAAGTGCTCTGGAATACCCAGTGCTTTTGCAAATTCCTGCATGAACAGCTCTGCCGTCTGAAAGGTATGCCCATGGCTTTCTTCAGCGTTAGCCAGAAATTTTTCATCCCTCCAGATAGGTTCGCCATCTTTTCTCCAATGGCAGCCTAATGCCCAACGTGGTATGGGTTCACCGGGATACCATTTGCCTTGCCCAAAATGAAGCAACGCTCCATAGGAGAATCGGTTTTTTAGACGTAAAAGCAAGTCATTTGCCAACCGCCTTTTATTCGCACCAAAAGCGGCGGTTTTCCATTCTTCACTTTCCCTGTCGTCTACAGATATAAATGTAGGCTCTCCCCCCATGGTCAATTTGAGACCCATCTGTGCCAAATCAACATCTACTTTATCACCAAGCTGATTGATCTCCATCCACTCACTGTCGCTGAAAGGTTTGGAAACCCGACGATCTTCATGAATACGCTCAATCTTCATTTCGTGAAACAACTCAGATTTGCAGACATCCAGAATAGATCCAGAGATGGGTGCGGCACTGGAAGGATTGGGAGTGCAACAAAGTGGAATATGCCCTTCACCCGTCAACAATCCTGAAGTGGGATCGAGACCGATCCAACCGGCACCCGGCAGATAAACTTCGGCCCACGCATGCAAGTCGGTAAAATCTACCGTCGTTCCAGAAGGCCCATCGAGTGCCATCTGATCGGGTTTTAATTGAATCAGGTATCCTGAGGCAAATCGAGTCGCTAATCCACGATGTCGAAGGATCTGGCATAACAACCAGGCCATGTCTCGACACGAGCCACTCTTCAATCGCAAAGTCTCTTCACAAGACTGCACACCCGGCTCCATACGGATAACATATGCGAGTGACTGGTTCAGGTATTGGTTGACCTCAACCAAAAAATCGTTTGTAGTTTGTTTCTTCCGCGATATCCCCTTCATGTATTCCCGAAGCAAAGGACCTTTTTCCTTGATTTCAAGATAGGGGATCAACTCTTCAGCCAGCCAGGGCTCATAATCGAAAGGGACATCCTTAGCCGCATCTTCGAGAAAATAATCGAATGGATTGACCACACGTATCTCGGTTATCAGATCCACGTCAATTTGGAATTTTTTGGTTTTTTCAGGGAATACCAAACGTGCCAGATGATTACCAAATGGGTCCTGTTGCCAATTGATGAAGTACTCTTCTGGAATCACTTTAAGAGAGTATGAAGAAATAATGGATCGCGTGTGAGGAGCGGGACGCAGGCGAACAACCTGGGGTCCTAGACGAATCATTTGGTCATAGGTATACTGCGTTGAATGATGCAAAGCTACTTTTATGGACACAAAGAGATACCTTGAAAAAATATTATTTGATTAAATTAAAAATAATTTTAGTCTGGCTATTGTATATTAATTTCTGTAGAAATTCCTTACTATTAAATTATTAACCACGTAATCGTGACAATATATGTTTGGTGAACTGTTAGCACTTAATTTTGACTGTTTGGGATCCCCTTCCATTTGTGTCTCATCAGATGAAACTTCAAAAACCTTGAAATCTACTGGTTGGGGATTTGGCTGGTACCCCAACGATGACTATGGGGCATCTGTTGTCAAGGATGGCATGGCCAAGGATTCGCAGACCTTGTTAGACACACTCAAGGATGGCTCCAGTTTTCGCTCCACCATGTTTGCATGTAAGGTAAAGGGGGTCGGCCGGCAATACACCCAGCACGACAGTCAACCTTTTCGACGCAGTTATGGGGGGTACGACTGGCTTTTTCTGCACAACGGTCAGTTGGACAACACAGCTCTTGAAGAAGCCCACACCGACACATCTGGCCTTTTCGAGCCTGTAGGAAAAACCGATTCTGAGCTGGCTTTCTGTTTTTTACTGGGAAAGTTTTTGGAGTCCTCTGCCAAAGCGTTGACCGATGTGGATGGAGAAGTCCTGCTGTCCTGGCTTGAGCAACTCGATGCCATGGGAAGTGCCGACTTTGTTATCTGTGATGGCAGGAGCATGGCCATTTATCATGGAAAAAATTCAAAGTCTATCCTGTATACACATAGAGTTTTGCCTTCCGAAAAACCTCCTGTGTTTGAGTCCGATATAGTTTCGCTCGATCTGGAAACTCCTCGCGATTCATTGCGCACTGTTTTCATGATCACCTCCTTCCAGTTCAAAGAGACACCCTTCGACTTAATGGAACAAGGAAGATTGATCATCATTCGTAAAGGTGCCATTTACTGGGACAGCTTTCCAGAAAAAGAGAAAATCAAGGCTTTCTCTGAAGACCCACTGGCTACGGAAGCCTCTGAAGCTCTTGGGTCATCTGAAACTCTTGAGTCATCTGAAACTCTTGAGTCATCTGAAACTCTTGAGTCACCTGCAACTCTTGAGCCACCTGCAACCTATGTTTCTCCTGAAAGCTATATTTCTAAGGAGACTAAAGAACCGGTTACACCAGACGAAAGCCAAATAATTGACAAAGAATTTTCTGCCATTCAACAACAAGAACAATCTCAAACCATTGTAAATGCGGTCTTTGAAGAATCAATTCCAAGCGTAGAAAGCTTTTCAAATACCATCAACATCAAATCCCTGACCCACGATATGGAAGGGGCTCCCCTGAGCTACCGGTTCTACAATATTTCACACATTACAGAATACAATTATTCTGTTCCTGTAGAACACAGCTCGCATTTTTTTCGTTTGCAACCTGTAGAAGATGCTGTGCAGGAGGTGGAACGTGCGACACTGGAAATTTCAGTCGATGGAGAGATGTTGTCGTTTGAAGATGTATTTGCAAATCATGCACTCTACTACGATATCACCAGTACTTATACCAAGCTGATGATCCAAATGAAAAGCCGGGTCAAGGTTTATGCCCGTCCACAAGACGATCACAATCCAGTCATGCGTCGCTCCCAGATTCCTCTCACATGGATGCCATGGCAACGTCAGATGATGCTTCCTTATTTGCTTCCACCTGAATTGCCTGAAACGCAACTCCGACAGTTGACGGATTACGCAATGAGTTTTGTCAAGAGAAACGACATGCATCTGATTGACACACTACTGGATATCAATAAGAAAATTTTTGAAGACTTTTCTTATGTGACAGGAAGCACCTATCTTGAAACAACACCTTTCGATGTTTTCTCTACACGAAAAGGTGTTTGTCAGGATTTTGCCAATTTGTTCATTTGTCTCTGCCGTTTGTTAAACATACCCGCTCGCTATCGGGTGGGCTATATTTATACGGGCGGAAATTATGAAAATAAAATACAGTCCGATGCCTCTCATGCCTGGGCAGAAGTCTACCTCCCCTATTTAGGGTGGCGTGGATTTGACCCAACCAATGGTTGCATAGTTTCGCAAGATCACATACGCACCGCCTGTGGACGAAACTACAGAGACGCGACTCCTATCAGCGGAACTATTTTTAAAGGCGGCGGCAATGAAAAACTCAGAGTTGAAGTCAAAGTCAAGGAAGTTGAGAATTCACCTCAATGAATTGACGTATCACGTCTAATCGGGTTCCCCGCACATTTATAGATAGGCTCCGGCAATAAATTTTTTTGAGTTTCTTGCCGGAGCTTTCTGCTAGTCTATATATAGAATACTCCATTCTCCCTAATGTAAGCCGTTGCAGTCATCCGCCATGAATAACCGCCCGAATGCTCCCTATAAAACAATCTTCACCATAAGTCTTTTTGGCAAGACCCTGCAACATACGCGGGAGGGCGGCGGTTTCGTTCTTCTCATGTTGGGCGTTGGCTTCGGAGCAATCAATACAGGAAACAATCTGCTGTACTTGATTCTTGCAATGTGTTGCAGTTTTATCGCTGTTTCTGGAATACTTTCTGAATGGACTTTAAGAAAAATCGAAGTAACAGGCCAACTTCCCCCCTCATTTTACGCCAACGGTTCCGTGGCACTGAATTTAAAAATTTCGAACAAAAAGAAAAAAATGGGTTCCTATGCCTTGCGTTTTTTTTTCGTTGAGAATGCAGTAAATCTGGAACAGGATATCAATCTGTTTTACCTGCCACCTCAATCGACACACACAAAATCTGTTTTTCTCAAAGCCTCACAAAGAGGTCCTCTGGAAATCGACCACTGTCGAATCGCCACAAGCTTTCCTTTTGGTTTTTTCATCAAATCTCAGGAAATTCCTCTGCATTTGACGGCCCTGGTCTATCCGGAAATCAAGGAAATTCCTTTGCCTCGTCTGGGTGACTTGGAGAAGACTGAAGGAATCTCAATTTCTACAGAGGGTGAATTGCTGTCGATACGGGAATTCAGAGAAGGAGATTCTCTTGCACAAATCCATTGGAAATCTTCAGCAAAAACGGGGGACTTGAGGGTGAAGGTATTTTGTGAGGAAAAAACACAAACCTTTAAAATAGCGTTGAACTTGAATGACCCTGTGACAGGTCTGGATTTAGCCGGCCCTGCCCTGGAACACGCGATAAGCACTGCCGCTTCGCTGACTTATGGTCTTATCAAGCAGGGCAACCGAGTCGCCTTGAGTGTGGAAGATTTTGAAACGGTCTATGAAAACACACCGGCACATTTGCAAAAAATCATGGAATATCTTGCCTGTGTTGGCCACTCCTGAGAAAAATGACTTTATCCGGTTATTGCCACTGACAACTTTCAAAGAATAATCGAGTCTTCTTTTATCTTCTTTTTAGATTTTTGAGTGATCAACCAATAAGAAACACTCAAACAAAGTACCAAAACCCCGTACATTAAAACATCCACTGACTTCGCCGGGGAAAGAGAAAATATCAATATTTTTCGAATCAAAGCGGCAATGGCAAGGGTAATAAATACTTCAAGAGCAAACCCTCCTCCCCGCAGATGGCTGATCTCTTGATGAATCAGCTCGATCGCGGCCCACAAAATAAGCAAACTACCCAGGATGGTCAGTATCCCCTCTTCCACAGAGTTTTTTCCAGAAGTCAGTAAATACACATCGTAACCAAACAAGCCTACCGCAAATACCGCTACCATTACCAGAGCACTCGCCAACAAGTAATTAAAATAGGAGCTGGCCCTTTTAAGCAGGCCCAATAATGTCTTTTCAATACTGGAAAGGGATAGGAAACGGCCCACTTCTTCCTGACGGTAGGAGCTGGTCAAGACGTCCAGATTGATATCGAGAATTCTCTCAACTGATTTGAGATCATCTGTCAAATCACCTTTTCCGGTGTAACTTCTATGAATACGTCCCAAGGTGAAAACACGAACGTAGTTGAACGCCGCATTGACATAATGCGTTGGCAGACCCAACCGAACATGCAACTCACCTATCTTGTAAAGTTTTCGAAAATAGGTGAGTTTGTAGGTCCCATTGAAGAGATCCAAATACCATTCGCGAATCTTTCCACGGTGCCGACTGACCACTTCTTCATCTTTAAGAAATTCTGCCGTCTTGCCGAATCCCCAGATAAATTCATAGAATCCTGTTAAAAAATCTTCAACAGAAGCTTCAAGAAAGGGCTTCAAAGCAAGCAAGCGTTCTTCATCTTCCTCTGTAAAATGATAGTGTGCCTTTAACGCCGAATAATCATTTTCACTCGATGAATCCATAGAAACGCCTTTACTTGGTGATTTGCTTATTAGAAATTCGTTTTATTGTGCAATTTTAAATAGTAATTTTCCAAATCTTTTACTGAAAACATACCTACTATTTTTCCATTCCGTGTCACAGGAATATGCCTGATCCCATGTTTCTCTACAATGGCACCCGCTTCGGCAACGGTTTGCTTCTCATCAATGGTATTGGAAATTTTAGTCATCAAAGAGGCGATTGTTACGGCTCTGGGATCGCATTCGCCTTTTAAATTGAGATGCATCCAGTCCGTTTTGGTGATGATTCCAACATACTCACCATCTTTCTCGACTAAAAGAGCACTGACCTTGTTTTTATACATTTCATCGACAGCTTCATAAGCGTACCCGTCATGTTTTATTGAGTAAATACGTGTACACATATGTTCACCAACTTTATTCACTTTACACCTCCCCTTTTGCACATAAGAAAAATTTACGCTTTAGAGTTTTCTATCTCCTAAATTTTTAGAATGATCCCATAAACTTGGGATCTTAGCAATAACTTCGCTCATTCCTGACAGAATATTTCATCATAAAATATCTGGTTCATGACTGGTGAGGTTCGTCTAATAAAGACAGATTAAGGTTTGCCTTATGTAAGATAACTTTCTATGAATTTTATAGTTATATGGGCAATCTCGGGTTATCATATAAAATATTCTATATTCTGAAATAAGCAACAATTCGAATTGAGTGGCTGTCTGATTAAGGATGTTTGGATCCCCGAACCGAAAACTTGATTCATCTGCCTGCAAACTATCACCCGCCGTGATTAACAAGTGTCACTACGGTTACCTTTTCATCGTGTATCTAAAAAGAGACCCAAATGCAGATCCGTATCGGATACGAGTTAATTTACACCTGCCCACAGCCAACACCCATGATTCTGACGTTGAACGTCCATTACTCCCGCGTATCCGATCTGGTTATTCCAGATCACATTATCACCAGCCCGTCCACACCGATTAAGGGCTACCGCGATGGTTTCGGCAACTGGTGTAGCCGGATCGTTGCCCCACAGGGTGACATCCGAATCTCCACCGACGCAGTCATAAACGATAGCGGCGAAATCGATATGGTTACCCCCGAGGCGCATCAGCACTTGGTGCAAGAACTTCCCGAGGAGACTCTGGTATTCCTCCTGGGAAGCCGGTATTGCGAAACCGACCTGCTGTCCGAGGTGGCCTGGGACCTGTTCCAAAATTCGCCCACAGGATGGGGACGCGTCCAGGCTATCTGTGATTTTGTTAATCAACACATTGTTTTTGGTTATGAGCACGCCCGCTCCACGAAGTCGGCATGGGAAGCCTTCAATGATCGATCCGGTGTTTGTCGTGATTACGCCCATCTTGCCATTACATTCTGCCGATGCATGAACATTCCAGCACGTTACTGCACGGGTTACTTGGGCGACATCAATATTCCTCCTCCTGATGCGCCGATGGATTTCGTGGCCTGGTTTGAGGTCTACCTTGGGGGACGCTGGCACATCTTTGATCCCCGGAATAATGAGAGGCGCATAGGTCGTGTGCTGATTGCCCGCGGTCGTGATGCGGCCGATGTCTCTATCAGCAACGCCTTTGGTCTTAATATACTCAAGAGCTTTATGGTGCGTACAGATGAGATAAAGGAGCAATACTGATGACAAGGCAAGTAATTCACAATCGTCATCCAGCCCGGAGCGATTCGAGATGACAGGTTCCAATGTCACCAATGCGTCAAAGTTACTACTGGACCCTGAAGAGCCTCCTCCAGTTGAAATAATAAATGCGGGAGGACGTAACAATACGATCCTTCTCTGCGATCACGCTTCCAACCTTGTGCCACGCCGGCTTGGCAATCTAGGCTTGGATCCGATACAGTTGGCAGAACATATTGCCTGGGATCCGGGTGCAGCAGTAGTGGCACGTGGCCTTTCAGCCCGTCTCGATGCGCCGCTGGTATTGTGTGGCTATTCGCGTCTGGTTATCGACTGCAACAGGTCACCATCAAGCGCGGAATCCATTCCAGAACAAAGTGCGGGGATATCGATCCCGGGTAACCAGGGACTTGGGCAGGAACAAAAAGCCCGTCGCCGCAAAGAACTGTTTGAACCTTATCATCTTGCCATCAGCAAACTTCTTGAAAACCGTTCCCAATCCAGCACACTATTGCTCAGCATTCACAGCTTTACACCCGTTCTCAATGGCCTGCTTCGACCTTGGCCAGTCGGTGTATGCTACGGACGTGACCCGCGGCTTGCCCGGCTCATGCTCAGAGCTCTCGCTGAGAGAGTGGATGCTGAGGTGGGTGACAATCAACCCTACGCAATTGATGACCAAATCGACTACACGATTCCGTTCCATGGTGAGGTGCACCGCTTGCCCAGCGTCATGATCGAAATCCGCCAGGACCAAATCGGAACAGCATCAGCGGCCGCAGGTTGGACAACACAACTGGCGGATGCCTGGCTACAGATCGCGGCTAAGGCGCAGTGTCTCCAAGTTTAGTATTGGCTCATATAGCCTGTGTGCCTTGATTCAAAGCCTCAGGGAAAAGAAGATTATTTTCTTTATAAACATGCAAATGCGTGTCGGATTCGATTTCTTTCAAAGTTTTAAAAAGAAACTTATAGGTCTCGCAGGCATCTTCGGGAGGCGTGTAGCCATTCGTCAGCATTTTAATTTTTTCGAGAAGCATGCCCACATTTTCGTGGTCTGCCATCATGACGCGTATCGGGCCTGTCACCGAACTGCACATGGCTGTCTCCGACTCCAGACTTGCATCCATATTTTTAATCATTGGAAATAAAATTCTTTCCTCTTTGAGCATATGAGGTTCCAAATCCACCTTCAAAGCCAGAACCAGTTTTTTGAGTTCTATCAACTCTGGATGATTTTTTTCATGCGCTTGAATCACCTTATCCATCAAACCGTTCAATTGAGGAAGTGTCTTATTCAAATATTCATGATGCAAACTGACTATGTGTTCAACAAGTTCAGAAAGACTCAATTGAGCCCAATCTACTAAATGATTTTGCTCAGTCGTATCCGCACAGAGTTTTTTGAGTACCAGTTCGGGATTCAACCCCTTCTCAGTACAGGCCCGTTCCAAGGTCTTAAACCCACCACAACAAAAATCAATGTCCAGTTCGTTTAGAATTTGAATCACATGATCGGGATTATTATTTACAAATTCACAAACTTTACTTCCTGTAGTCAGTTTCGATGTGTTCATTTTATTTCTCCAATATTCTTCCAGGTTTGATCCATTCATCACTTTCAGTGCAAATCCCCAACCGCAACTGAAAGGTTCCCGCTATATTTTGAGCCAACTTTTTGGCGGCTTCCGCTTTGGGTCCTGAGAAATTTTCGTCAATGGTCGAAACAAACAATTCAATCCATCTGCTAAAATGAGTTTGATCCAGAGGCAAAGGAAAATGTTTCTGCAGTGGATTCCCATAATAGTTTTCTACACCTAAAAGAAGTCTTCCCCAAAACCGATACATCGTTGGCAGATGTTTCTCCCAATCGCTGATCGCCTCATCAAAAATGGGACCGATCAAATCATCGTCCCTCGCCTTACTGTAAAATGAGTCGACCATCCAACGAATGTTTTCTTCTGATCGGATATCGCCTTTCTGCCTTGCCAACACTTCCGCATCTCGCATGATTCGCCTTTCCCATAAATCCAATAAAGAGACAAACAGATAAACTTATCTTTTAATTGATTTAAAGATACAACCTGCTATTATAGATGTCAATATCTTTTTATCGGGTTATACGATTATGATTTCTCAAACCGCAGAATACGCCTTGAGGGCCGCCGTGTGCCTGGCTCAAAATGAAGGGAAGCCCTTGACGACAGCACAAATCGCTGTCATCACAAAAGTGCCAGAACATTATTTATCAAAAGTCTTACATGCCTTGGTCAAGGGAACGGTAGTACGCTCGCAAAGGGGTCTGCATGGCGGCTACCTGTTAAACCATGCGGTTGACCAATTGTCATTATGGACGATTGTCAATGCAGTCGATCCCCTCAAACAAATAGAAAGTTGTCCTCTGAAACTTTGTGCGCATAAAACGAATCTTTGCGCACTGCATAAGAAAATCAACCTTTCCATGAAACTGATGGAGGATACTTTGAAGAGTTCAACCATACGAACCATTTTAGATGAACCCTCTCTGAGTATCCCATTGAGAGAATCATGAGAGCAATATCGTGATGTGAAATTTTGAAATAAAAGGGGGATGCTAGTTTCAGGCGGGGAAAGTGTTGCGAAGATATTTTGAAATAATTCGATCACTGCTTTTCTACAAAATGATACCCCACGCCGCGAACTGTCTGGATGTGTTTGCCGGCATCCTTCAACTTGGAACGCAGTCTTTGCACATGGGTATCAACAGTCCGGGACAATACATCATCTCCATATTCCCAAATTTCATCCAGTAACACGGAACGGGACTGAACCTTGCCCGGAGTCTCGATGAGCTTCTCAAGCAATTTGAATTCAGTCAAAGTGAGGGGAATCTTTTCTTTTTTGATGGTGACTTCATGAGTGCTGAAATTTATCTGTAAATTCCCAAGCTTGTAAATTTCTTTTTGATGAATCGCTTCGGGAGTCCTTCTCAATGCATTTTTTATACGCAGTACAAGTTCACGTGCATTGAAGGGCTTGGTGATGTAATCATCCGCACCAAATTCCAGTCCAAGAACCCGGTCGATTTGATCGTCACGAGCCGTCAGCATGATAACAGGCAAATTTTGAGTTGTCGCGTCCGACCTCAACGCTTTGCAAATTTCCATACCATTAAGATCTGGCATGTTAACATCCAGAATGACCAGGTCTGGCATCTTTCGCCTGATCCTGTCCAAAGCCTGAGAGCCATTTTCTTCAGTTGAAACCCGAAATCCCTCTTCCGACAGTTTTCTCTCAAGTAAAGAAAGAAGCTCTCGATCATCGTCCACCAATAGGATGCTTGCTTTCATCGTCAACTAATCCGAAATTCGAACCCTCGATAGTGGGTTTAAAAAGAAAATCATCCTCTTCCCACAAAAAACTCTCCTCATTAACCTTACCTGAAACATAGCCAAGGAAGGCACATTCTAGCCGAAATCAAACTGTAAGCCAATCCCGTTTATTGAAAAAAAAATCAGCACAGTCATCAACTATCCACTGGATATGAGATAAAAGACCATGGTCACTATCCAATTCGACCAAACTTCCTGACTTCAAACGGCTGATATGCTGGCGAGACACTTCTATCGGAACTGTGTCATCATGAATGCCATGCACGATACGAGTAGGAAGCTCCCTTGTCAAAGAAGCCTTCCCCCACTTTTCGGCATCATCAAATATACCTGAGTTTAAGATAGTCCATTCATTCACACCATAATGAAAAACCTTTATCTCTTTTGCACAAGGAGGATTGTTCTCATCCCCCTCTTTCCATTTTGTCTTCCAGCGTTGTAAGAAATTGAATCCGGGTGCCATGAGGTAAATGGCCTTAATTTCCGGTCTTAAATTTGCCGCCAATGCCGCCAGATATCCACCCATACTGCTCCCTATCACTGCAAAATGATCATCAGGGAATTGATCCAGATATTGATTCACGATATTCATTTGGCTGGAAAGAGTCAGGTTTCTGAAATCGCCCCCATCCAGAGAAGCAATTTCCAATGGAACGCTCAAATCTGAAAATTTTTGCTTAAAAGCCCTGGCTTTATTTGAATCCGGGCTGGAAGCAAAACCGTGCAAGTAAAGAAATTTAGTCATCTATCGAGGCATCCTGCAAAGTTTAAGCTGTGTCAATTATATTTAATATTAATGATTCACTCATCCAGTTGTGTCTTTTCATCCCATGGCACATCAATGGATTCAATATTTTTTTTCATACGCCAAAGTAGAAACAAGCCCGGTAATGCAATGAAAAATGTAAAAAGAAAAAATATTACCCATCCAAAATCTTCAGCCAAAAATCCTGATGCGGGTCCCACATACACCCTGCCTAAAGCCGCCAATGCCGATAAAAGAGCAAATTGAGCCGCCGAATAGCGTGCGTGGCAAAGTGCCATCAATAAAGCCACAAAAGCGGCTGTTCCCATACCCCCTGCAAGATTTTCAAAACCCACAGCTGTAACCAACATGAGATAACTCTTGCCAACATAGGCCAGTATCATGAACGAAAGGTTTGAAACTGCCTGCAATATTCCAAATAACATCAATGAGCCATACAGTCCCAGACGAACCATGAGAGCACCTCCAAACAAGGCACCCAGCAAGGTGGCCGCCAAACCCAAACCTTTATTCAATGCACCGACTTCTGTCAGAGAAAACCCTGGCCCGCGGATTAAGAACGCGGTGGTCAAGCTACCCGCAAAAGCATCACCCAACTTATAAAGGATGATTAAAATCAAAAAGGACACCGCACCGTTGCGCTTAAAAAAATCCTTCAAAGGACCCACAACGGCTTCCCCAAGGGTTGCTGGAGGCTTGGAGTCATGCATTGGTTCCGGCCCCCATAAAACAGCCAACATTCCCGTCAGCATCAAAACCGAAATCAACACATAAGTCACACGCCATCCCAGGTATTCCGAAAGCATCAAAGCAACGGCTCCAGAAATCAACATGGCAAAGCGATAACCTGAAACAAATACAGCCGCTCCCATGCCTCGTTCATGAGCGGGAAGAACATCCGCCCTGTAAGCATCCACCACAATATCGTGAGAAGCTGAAAAGAACGCGATCATCAAAGCCAAACCTGCAATCAACCAGGGTGTTTCTTTAGGGGAAAACAGGCTCGTAGAGAATATACAAATAGCCAATGCCATTTGACACAAAAGCATCCAGCCTCTCCTTCTGCCTAAAAAAGGGGGCACAAAACGATCCATCAAAGGAGCCCATAAGAACTTTATCGTGTAAGGTAGCCCCACCAAAGTGAAGAATCCTATGGTCGTCAAATCAACACCTTCAACTGTCATCCATGCCTGCAAAGTCCCTCCGGTCAATGCCAGAGGCAAACCCGATGCGACTCCCAACGCAAGCACCACTCCAATTCTACGGTTTGCCAGATTTTTCAGTGAAGAAATAAAGCCGTCTAATGAAATCATATTTCACATTTAACAAAATTAAAAAATATTTGCCCCATTGACAAGTGCAGGACGCCTCCCCTAAAATTTAATAGAGCCCTAATATTTCAGAGGTTTTCTTAATGTAATTATCTTTAAATCCGATAATTGCACTAAACCAACCCATTATTCAATAGAACCTGTGATATGCCAAACTATCATATATTTGGGCATTGACCACTGTATTCAGGGAAATCGAGTGAATTTGCCTGAATTGATCTATTCGATATAAAACAGAACTTCCTTGATTAAACCATTGTTTTCATTAATTATTTTTTTAAAAGTTACCGATAAAAAATGCACAGGCTAATTTATGCGTAAATTCGAATCCGTGCAAATGTTCAAAGAGCAACTCAAAATACAGGCAGCCGAGTTGCGCAAAATCAAGGAAGAAAAAACTCAAATCACGCTCAAAATCAAGGATATTTCCAGTCACAATCAAAATGAGATCAAAAAACTCAAGGAAACCCTTGTAAAAAAAGACGAAGAGATCAAAGAACAAAAAGACATCGCACTGGCGGCCAGACTGTCCAAACATTCTGGGAAAACGGAAGAAAGCCGCGCAGACGAAACACCCGCCAACGCTAATCCGATTTTAGAAAAAAAAATCGAAGAGTTAAACAAACGTAGTGAAAAATTGCGTGAACGCATTAAAGAGCGGGAAGAGAGAATCCTCAAATCTCAAAAAGAAAAGGATGTTCTTCTAAAAGAGCTCAAACGATTGCGAGAAGACAGCAACAGCATCGACAACCTCAAGGGCAATATCCGGGCTTTAAAAGACGAGTTAAAAAAAACAAAAGAATCCTCTTCTTCTGGCTTAAATCCCAGCCTCAGTCCGCAAATATTAAGAGAAAAAGATGAAATCATAGAGAAATACGAAAAAATGCTTTACGGTGGTTTGGACCCCGAAGAAGAGGGCATGCTCCCGGCTGAGGTTATCGCCGAATTGAAAGAAGAAATCGAAGACTTAGAAAAAGAACGTCGAAATATGATCGTTGAACTGGAAATGTTGCGCGAGGACAATGCTGAAATAGAGATGAAGCTAACCCTGCTGGAAGAGAAAAAAGAAGGCTCCGGTGGCGGTGGTGATAAAGGTTCTTACCGAAGTTCCGATAGCCGCGCCGACTCTACAGCAGAATTCTCAGCCGGACTTGAAAATTTTCTCGTCACCTATTCCGACATGATGACGCTTCTGCTCGTTATTTTTGTGTTGATGTTTACCGTATCCAAAATGGATGAGGAAAAATTCGCAGACGCGCTTTCTGCCTTTCAGGAACAGCGGATGAAAATTGAGCATGTCAACGTTAGACTGACACCACAGGAAATGACAATGCTGGAACATGTCAGGGAATTGGTCAAAGACAACGTGGACGCAGAAACTCTGGTAAGAAGCGACACACGAACCATATTAAAACGACTCCCCACATCCGATCTGTTTGGACCGGGCAGTGCCGACTTGCTGGAAGGTGCGAAAAAACTGATCAAAGACGCTATCAGCGAAGACACAAAAGAAGGTGTGAAACAGATTCTCGTAGATGGCCATACTGACAACGTACCCACACATTCGGACAAATTTCCATCCAATTGGGAACTTTCCTCAGCTCGTGCTTCAACCGTCGCACGATATATTATTGACGAAATGCGTTTCCCACCTGAAAGAATTGTTGTCACCGGCTATGGAGAATACCGCCCTCTAAAAAGTAATACCAGTGATGAGTTCCGGGCTATCAATCGCAGAGTCGAGATTAAAATTTTGAAAGATATCCGGGTTGCAGATCGTGAAGCGGAGCGAAAAAAACAAGCCAATGAAAAAGATCAAAAAGAAAATCCATCAAGTACAAATAAAACGGAACCCGCCAAACCCGATGAGAAATTGGCGGACACCAATGTTAATAAATAAAAATAGTCTATTCAAAACAACAACATTTTTTTATAATGGGAAAAATTATTAAAAATCAACCAATCCACTGCGTAAACTAAAATGGAAAGTGAAAATCAAATAGATTCTCAAGCCTTATTCCAAAACCGAAAAGATTTCTTAAAGTTCAATCGTTACAAAATCGACAGAACTCTAAAAACTCTTTCCGAAGTGGATCGATTGATCTTTGCCGCTATTCCCCGTCTACTGCATATTCATCAACCCGACTTGCCGGGTTATTTTGAAAGTGATGAGCCCGTTCCCTGCGGAATCTATAATTTTAAAATCGACAAAGAGTCTGAAGTCGCCTGTGAAAAGTTGTTTCCCAACGCTGTTTTAAGAAGAAACGAACATTTAGACCCCGTCATCCATAGCGTACTGCTCATGGGTAGCGTGGGCTCCATCGCGCAAACCAAAAAGTCCGACCTCGACTACACTCTTCTGATAGATAAAACACAGTTCAACGAGAAAAGTCTGGCTCTATTCCAGAAAAAACTACAATTGATAGAAAAATGGACCTGGGACAATTACCACTTGGAGACGCATTTTTTCACCAACGACTACAATGAAGTTAAAAACAATATTTTTGGTGAAAGTGACAGTGAAAGCACGGGTTCGGCCCTGGCCATTCTATTGAAGGAGGAAATGTTCCGAACCATTATCACCGTAAACGGTCGCGTCCCTTTTTGGTGGATTGTCCCCGTCAAAACCGATGACGAACGCTATGAGCAACTGTACAAACTTCTCCAGTCAGGGAAAACCTTGCTGGACAAGGGTGAATTTATAGATATGGGAAATGTACATGATATATCACCCGGAGAGTTTTTCGGGGGCTCTATTTGGGCCTTGATCAAATCGTTCAAATCCCCTTTCAAAACACTCATGAAAATGGGTTTGCTGGAAGAGTACATGTTTAATGACACGGCCTCCAATTTACTCTGCCACGAAGTCAAACAAAAGGTTTTTGACAAAGTACCTTACGAAAAGATTGACGCCTATCTCCTGATGTTTGACAGGGTGGAAAAGTTTTTTTCTGAGGCGAAGAACGATAACGAGGTAGATGCCTTACGCTCCGCATTTTACTTAAAAGTCGGGACTAAAATAGAGCCTGAGGATTTCGAAGAAACGCCCACCTTCTGGAAAAAAAATATTCTGATCCAAATGATGAATAAATGGCAGTGGACGCCATTTAAAGTAGAACAATTGAATCAGTACACCGATTGGCAGATCATGCAGAAAGTGGCATTGGGCAATCGCGTCAACAAGATACTGATGGCTTGTTACAAAAATATCTCCGAAGAAAATAAGAATCTCGATCCCTCAGAAAGTCTCATCACCGAAAAAGACACTCATTTATTAGGCCGAAAACTTTTCAGTTTTTTCCGAAAAGCCCCTAACAAGGTTGAAAACCTCACCGCTATGGTAGACGGGAAAACCACCGAAAAGAAATTAACACTTCTATGCGAACAATCTTCCGCTAAAGAACGGCCCCAATGGTATTTGGTTCGAGGCAGAACCTTGGCCTTTATCGAACATGTTCCAAAAGATGACGTCATTAAAAACTTCGCATCCTATCAGTCCATGCTTGCATTCATTGCGTTTAATAAGCTTTTTGTTGAAAACGAAACCGATTTTTTGCTACGGGCCGAAAGTCAGCCTGTAAAAGAAGAAGACGTTCGTCACCTGATGAGCAAGCTTTCAAGTGCCATTAACTCCGTTAACATCGCTTCAATTTCCAACGAAGCACTGATGTCAGATGCGCGAATCGGGCAACTTTTTTTGGACATTGACTTTGGCACTCCCTTACCACCCAATGTAGAAAATGGGAATATCAAAGCCTGCCTGAATAATAAGGAGTTGAACAGATTCATCAACAAGCAAATCGAGCAGATTCGGCATGTAAGTGCTACGTATATGACATCCTGGGGTGAATTATTTTGTAAAACCTATTCCGGTGTTAATTGTATGGGCCGAATGTTCACAGAACTAAGCCCTCAAGTCGCACTTAAAACTCTTGAAGACCCCGAATTCCTTAAGGTTTTTATTCATTCTGGCCGTAAAGATGAATTCAAATTACCTTGGATAAAAAACTATATCCTTAAAGTTTTCAAAGTAAAAATACAGGCGAAGGCAGAAAAAGTCGCCAGTTAACCCCCATAGATAATGGCTACAGCAACTAAAGATATTCCAGACCTCACTGGCGCAAGAGCCAGGGACCAAGAGGAACAAGAAGGAACCGGACTGGACACAGGAACCCTTCTTGGGACTTTTTTCGGTATATTTCTGATCGTCGGTGCTATCATTCGAGGCGGTGATCCCGGGGTATTTGTCAATATAAACGGGGTTTTGATTGTTTTAGGAGGAACGGTAGCAACAGCTTTTATCGCTTTCCCTTCTAAAAAAATCACGACGATGTTACCTGTCATATATAAAGCATACCGACCCGAAAACGCCAGCCCTGCCAATTATGTAGAGACCATCATGAAATTGGCAACGAAATACCGTTCGGGGGGAATGAAACAACTTGAAAATGAAGAAGCCAAAATTGAAAATGCATTCCTGAAAAATGGAATTGCAATGATTGTCGATGGGTACAATGGTCGAGAAATCCATGAAATTTTAGAACGGGAACTCTCATCCATGATGGAAAGGCATAACTCGGGGCAAAAAATACTACGTTTCATTGGTGTTCAGGCACCCGTATTCGGGATGGCGGGAACCTTGATCGGTCTCATTCAGATGCTCATGCACATTGACGATCCTTCTACCATTGGTCCTGCATTGGCCACAGCGTTGATCACGACATTTTACGGAATCATTCTGGCAAATTTACTCATCACTCCCGTTGTCGCCAAATTAGCATCTAAAACCGAATCTGAGGCAGTGATTTTCAAAATAGTGCGCGTAGGAGTTTTGGGCATACATGACCGCAACAACCCGCAAAAAATTCAACGCAGTATGAACTCCATGCTTCCTCCAAATTTAAGGAAATAAAATAAACTATGTCAGACGCTGACGATCTTCAATTACTCATCGCGAAAGAACCCAAACAGGATGGGGCCGAGTTCAGTGGGCAAAATCTCAAAGAAATTCATCTTCAAAAGGCCAGCTTTATGTACGCCACCCTTATGGAGACCAACTTTGGGAAAAGCGAACTGGAAGACATCAATTTTTCGCATGCAACATTGACGCAAGCCTCTTTTAAAGGAGCGAAGCTTAAAAACGTGAATTTTTCAGGAGCAAACCTCAGTGAGGTCAACTTTGAAGAAGCCGAACTGACGAACTGTATTTTCACAAATGCGATTCTTGAACACAGCGAATTCATGACAACCTCTGGGAAACACTGCAATTTCAAAGGGGCCAACATGAATTATGCAAACATGTACTCTGCCAAGTTGAATGACTGCGACCTCTCCTTCTCCCGCTTGATGTACGGTTACCTCAAGCAAATAGAGCTCACAAATTGCAAATTAAACAGTGCAAATATGAGAGGGGTTGACCTCAGTTATTCAAAAGTGACGGGAGTGAATATGACAGGGGTGACTCTAAAATATGGCGATCTCAATACCTGCAACTTCACAAATGTCGATATCAGCAAGTCGAATCTGATGGGAACGGAGCTGAAAGATGCGCACTGTGTGGGCATTAAGGGAGAGGAAACTAATTTCGAAGGTTCTGACATGACCTATGCAAATTTTGAAGAATCCAATCTCCAAAACGCATTTTTTCTGGAAGCCAATTTGCACGGAACCAATTTTACGAATGCAAATTTAAACGATTCTTATCTGATCGATGCCAATATATCCAAAGCCATCACCACCCGCGCCAAACTTGAAAACACCATATTGCAATGATGCCCGATTTCAAGACTCTTTTTTGATCTTTTCCGGAAGTTCCTTCACACAACGAAATCCCACATTTTCATAGTAACCATCAGGATCGGCTTCAGTACGTGCAAAAGAGAACAGGTAGGCGTCTAAAAAGTAATGCCCTGCCCTTTGAAAGGCTCCCCCCCGCAGTGCCTTGAATTTCTCTCCAAAACGATTATCTTTACGAGTGTTTCCTGGATACGCCTTGTACCAGTTGCGTGTCCATTCCATCACATTGCCACCCATATCAAACACACCATAGGGACTTTTATCTTTTGGATAGCTACCGATTGGAGCCAGCTCCCTGCTACCGTCAAGATTAACATTTGCATAGCCCTTGACATATTCATTTCCCCAGGGATAAAGTCCTCCCTTGTCTCCCCGTGCCGCTTTTTCCCACTGCGCTTCTGAAGGCAAGCGTTTCCCCGCCCAAAGTGCATAGGTCAATGCTTCGTCCCAGGTGATATGTGTGACGGGATAATTTTCTTTTCCTTCCGGGAAAACTCCATCCACCCAATTCGCAGGCAGGTCATTGTAGCCACTGTCATCAATGAATCGCTTGTACTCTGCATTCGTCACTTCATAACGATCTATATAAAACGCATCCAGTTGAACGGTTCGTTCAGGATGCTGATCTAAAAACAAGGGTTTTACAGCACCTATTTTCAGATGCATTTTCTCCTCATCCACCCGATCGGTTCCCATGACAAACTCGCCAGCAGGGATAAAAACCATTTCCCTTCCATC
Source organism: Nitrospinae bacterium CG11_big_fil_rev_8_21_14_0_20_45_15 (assembly GCA_002787235.1). Classification (GTDB taxonomy): domain Bacteria; phylum Nitrospinota; class Nitrospinia; order Nitrospinales; family VA-1; genus Nitrohelix. Next base: position 320,809 of record PCWG01000042.1, on the reverse strand, counting down.
AATAGGAGAAATTTCAATATGATCCAAACTGGCCACCACATTCGACGCATCTTCATCGCCCGGAACACAAGCCGAAAGCAACGCTATCCCAAATAAAAGTACAATAAAAAATTTATTCTTTCGCACAGTAACCCCTTCAAAAATATTTAAAAACAATATACGCTATATCCCAACAATCTTAAAAAAATAAAATAGAATACCAACAACTATACACTCATGAAAACAATTTCAGCCTTCCTATTGTTCCTTACACTACTGATCCCCCATTCCTTTGCTTGTGCCTTCGATAAACCACTCTCACCTGAAACAACAGGTTCGCACTACCCGCATATTCTCAAAACCAATGTGTTTGAGCTCAACACCCGAAATGTCAAGGCCCTCAAACAAATCAAAAATAATCTATGGATAGGAACCTCCATGGGCGCGATACGATACGCCACCGACAGCCATGAAGACTACGCCATCTTTGACAATCAATCCGGCCTGCTCAGCAATGGTATTTTCAATATTGTCACGGATCCCCAAGGATCCCCCTGGATTGGAACTTATGGCGGCGGTGTCAGTTTTCTAAAAGATGGGAAATGGACAAATGTAAACACCCCTCAGGGTTTGTGCGACGCTTTTGTTTATGACATCAAATTTTCAGGTCAAGATACATGGATAGCAACCTGGAGTGGAGCCAACCGCGTACGCGGCGATCTCTTTGACCGTTCTTCCTGGCAAGCTTTTACTAAAGAAAATACCAATGGAGGGCTCATCGACAATTGGGTCTATGCCATTGAATTGGGTAAAAATGGCAGCATCTGGTTCGGAACCGAATCGGGCGTTTCCTCTTATAATGGAAAACAATGGCAGTCCTGGAACCACAAAAATGGTTTGAGTGCCGACTACTCTCGCGTCGAACAGGATAACATTGGCAGCGTCGATTATCTTCAGGGCGAACATCATAGCGGGCACAACTCCGCATCGTCACCTTCGCAAAACTATCGACCTGATTACGTCGTATCAATGCGGATGGACCAAAAACAGCGACTCTGGGTCGGGACATGGGGTGGCGGGCTCACTCAACTGGACACGGTGAACAATACAACACGTGTCTACACCGTTAAAGACGGTTTGCCGGGGAACTACATACTGGCCTTGAAAGAAGGACCTGACGGCAACCTGTGGATCGGCACCAACAAGGGACTGAGCCGATTTGACGGCGAAACCTTCACCAATTTTTCCAAACTGAACGGCTTGAGTGGCAACTACATCTTCAGCCTTGAATTCGGACCCGATCACTCCATCTGGACAGGAACGCATTACGCCGTCAATCAATTCTGGCGCACCCCAAAAGACGATGATTTTGAAAAACTGCAATGAAACTGAATATCATAAAAACCTCAAGCCCATCCATTGCAAGTCAGGCACTTTAAAAATTCTCCATATTTAAGCCCTTCAATCCCAGGTTGCCATAACGATGATAGCTGTGAGTGATCGTTTGCTCATTGAATTGCTCCAGCATCAGAAACCTGCCTTCGGTCAAAGGTCGTTGACGAATGATGGGAAGGTTGACTTCAATTGCCGCCTCGTAAATACTTGACGGAACTTTATCCGGGTGCGTGTATGCAAGACGATCGATACGATTGCCCAGAATATGTGACAACAAAGTTGCATCATTTTGAACTTTTAATGAGAAACGATTTCGTAAGGAATCCAAAAATTGAGATTCCAAAAATTCCATGATTGTATTTCCCGGTTGATTCTCAGCAATGCTGACAAAAACCTTGTTCCCCGCAATCACTCCCGCAAACAGACGCAAAAGAACATCGGCTAATGAATCTTTCGGCTGAACTCTAAGGGTGTAATTCCCTACCCTGCGATAACGAAAACTGTTTGTCTGACCTACTACAACTTGTGATTTTGCACGTGAATGTTCTTTTGAAAAATACTCTGCGTATTCTTTCAAGCAACTTCTTGTTCCCAGTATGACCCGATTGATATCCAATGCCAGTTCAGAGAAAGCATCATCCTGAGACCAGTCCTTTCTCTCCCATGCCTCAACCATTGAGCTTAAAGGAGAATAATTTCCGGAATTTTCATACTGTACAAAACTCTCTTCCTCATTGGCTTGCATGAATTGCAGAATATAATTGATACCACCCGCCTTGCCACCCGCACCACGACGAGAATTTTTGATACCACCAAAAGGTTGCCGACCGACAATGGCACCGGTTGTTTTATTATTTACATACAAATTCCCTGCTTGCATGACCTCAAGAAAATATTTTATTTCCTCATCGTCCAGACTATGAAGACCCGATGTCAATCCGTATTTTGTCTGGTTTGCCAACTGACAGGCATGATTCAAATCATCGGCTTGCATGATGCCCAGCATAGGTCCAAAAAATTCGGTCAGATGTGTGTAGCTACCCGGCTGAACATTCCACTTCACCCCGGGACTCCACAAATTTTCCAAAGCATATTTTTCTGGTCGAACCAGCCATTCTTCTCTCGGCTCCAGTTTTGTAAATGCCCGCAACAACTCTTGTTTTGGCGGCATGATCAAGGGCGTGATCTTACTTTGGCGAGTCGGACTCAATCCACCAACAGGCAGGCTTTCAACCGCGTCCTTCAGTTGAAGTTTGAATTTCGGATCGTTGTATACTTCTTTAGTCAGAATAGCGATTGAGGTCGCGGAGCACTTTTGTCCGTTGTAACCAAATGCAGAATCAACAAGATGCTCAATTGCAAGTTCCTTATCCGCAGAGTCCGTAACGATAAGAATATTTTTACCACTGGTTTCACCGGTAAAGTCAAGACCCAGTCTCCCTTTTAAAATCATATCGGCGGTACGTGCACTACCTGTAAAGAGAACTTGATTGATCTGTGGACTGAGCGTGAGGGCAGATGCCGTACTATCCTGACAAGGAATGAATTGCAAGGCCGATGCGGGAACGCCTGCTTTCCAAAACAGTGTCACAACTTTCCAGGTTGCCAATAATGAATGCGGAGAAGGTTTGATGACAACTCGATTTCCTGTAACCAGAGAGGCAACGATTCCTCCTGTAGGGATCGCAATCGGAAAATTCCAGGGCGAAATCACCAGCACCACGCCCTTCTTCTTAAAATTTACTCGGGGATATTGATCTCTAAAATATTGCAAAGTAGCGGGATAGTATTTTACAAAATCAATGGCCTCACACACCTCAGCGTCCAACTCGGCGACGCCTTTAGCAATATTCTTCATCGCATATTCAATCAACGAAGCACGATTTTTTTCAATTTCCACGGCAACATTCTGCAAAACTTTTTCACGAAAACTCGCGTCCTCATCCCATTGAGTGTTTTCTGCACTGGATACAAACAGGAGGGCCTCTTCTATATCTTTTGAATTGGCCGCTGAAAATTTAGCCACAATGCGTTCGGGATGAGACAAATCATGACACAGTAGGTGCTCCCGCTCTTCCCGAACTACCTGCCCGCCAATTTCAAGTGGAACTATTAATTCTTCGTCTTCACGGGTATTGAAAATATTATTTTGAAACCAATGCTGATTCGAGGGCAAGGAAAAGTGAGTCGGACTGTCTGGAAGAAAATCTTCAATGTCACGTGCTCCTTCAGGCAACAAATCAGAATTCTTATTTCTATCTTGCTTGAATCGGGGCGAAGAAGGTTCTAAATGATTCATATGATCGAGCGCGGATAAGAATTTTTCCTTTTCTTCATTCCATGCCTGAGAGCCCACCGTCAAATTAAATGAATGACTCAGAAAGTTTTCCTTGTCGGTATTCTCCATCAAACGTCGAACGAGATAAGCGATGGCATTCAAGAATTCTTCTTTATTGGCGACGGGAGAATAGGTAAGAATCGGACCCAACAGTTTTTGAATACTTCGGCGTGTGTGGTTGGCGATGCCCTCTAACATTTCATATTCAAAACACGAAGGGTCGAGTCCTCGAACTGACTGGAGCCTTTTCGCAAATGCAATTTCAAAAATATTATGACTTCCAATCCCGATTTTTACTGCTTGCAAATTTTCCTTTTGGAATGCGTATGCCACCATACGCTTGAAATTAGCATCCGTTTCAATTTTGGCCGTATAAGGTGCCTGTTGCCAGACATTCAAGGAAGCGATGCATTTTTCCATCTCCAAATTGGCACCCTTCACAATGCGAATACGAATAGGAACTCCGCCCTCAGCAAATCTCCGTTTGGCCAACTGAGTCAACTCTTGCTGGTAAGCGTATGAATCGGGTATGTATGCTTGAAGTGCGATTCCCAAAGAATATCGGTGCATATCAGGATCTTTCAGAAATCGTTTGAAAACATCTATCGTGATACCTAGATCCTTGTATTCCTCCATATCAAGATAAATCAATTTATCTAACCCGGTCTTTTCCTCTTCCTCCTTTCCAGCGCGAACCAATTTCACCAAACTTTCCAATACGACTGAAACGGTGTGTTCACGCGCAACCCTGTCGGCTTGTGAATAAAGAGTCGATATCTTCACCGAAATACAAGAAACATTAGGATTGCGAATGCCATGCAAATAATCGTCCAGATGTTTATGAGCTTCTTTTTCACCCAGCACTCTATCCCCAAGGTGGTTCATATTTATTTTCAGCCCCTCTTGTTTACAGATTTGAAAATAACGTTCCAGCGATTTTTCCTCCCCCTGAATGATGACACTGCGGGTTTTGTAGCGCATCACTTCCAAAATGATCCAAACTATGGGAGGTGCCAAAAAGCTGGGAATCAATGGCCCAATTGTTTTAAAAACACTGAGCAGGGCTCGATCGCGAAAACCAAAGAATGCGGGGATTCCATATTGTTCCAAAATATGAACGAATTTTTGCAGGATGGATGTGTCTTCGCTCAGTCGGAAGACTTGGTCTGTAAGGGTCATAAACACCGCACGGCTACGAGGATCTTGCACCATGCGGGAAAATTCTGCAGCCTGATTTTTTTCGATCGGGCGTAACTGACGGTTGGCTTCATTTTGAATTTCTTCAGCCAGTTGGGGAACCGTAACTTTCAGTTCCATTACTTCGTCCGCCGTAAGAATCGTATTTGAAGGGATATTTTCCATTGGACATTAAGCCCCTGATGTTAAGGATGATAAAGCCCACTAACTTTTATTCTAACGAGGAAACACAATACACTCCATTGATTTGAATTCCTCCGCCATATCACTCTATGGAATTGCCAGCACTCGCTCAATGCGCTCCAGAGCCCAATCAATAGTTTCCTTTTGGATGAGAAGTGGAGGTGCCAGTCGCAGAATATGCTGATGGGTTTCTTTACAAAGAATCCCTTCTTTCTGCAAGGCTTCACAGAAACGACGGGCACCGCCTGATTCGTGTTTGAGTTCGATGCCTATCAATAATCCTTTGCCGCGAATTTCTTTGATATGTGAAGAATCGATCTCATTCAGTTGTTTCATAAAATATTCACCCATCGTGGCGGCATTGCCAATCATATTCTCCTCGACCAATACTTTTAGAGCTTCTCTTGCGACGGCACATCCCAGTGGGTTGCCACCAAAAGTGCTTCCATGATCGCCAGGCTTGAACACACTCAACACTTCTTTGTTGGAAAGTACGGCTGAGATGGGATAGAAACCACCACTCAAAGCCTTGCCAACGAGAGTCAGGTCGGATTGAATACCTTCATGTTCTTCTGCGAACAGTTTTCCAGTCCTGCCCAATCCCGTCTGAATTTCATCAAGCACCAGCATGACGTTATTACGATCACAGATTTCACGAATCGATTTCAAATAACCCGCCGGGGGCACGATCACACCGCCCTCCCCTTGAATGGGCTCAACAAGGAACCCTACCGTATTCGGTGTGATGGCTCTTTCAAAAGCTTCAGAATCGCCAAAGGGAATGCTGATGAAACCGGGTGTGAAAGGGCCGAAACCCTCCCGGTATTGTTTCTCGGTGCTGAATCCAACGATGGTCAACGTACGACCATGGAAATTGTTGTCGCAAACGATGATTTCCGCTTTTCCGTCAGGGACACGTTTTTCTGTGTACCCCCATTTACGGATTGCCTTGATCGCCGTTTCCACCACTTCGGCCCCACTGTTCATGGGAAGGACACTATGAGAATGGGTCAGTTCACAGATTTCTTTATAAAATGGACCCAACTGATCCGTGCGAAATGCACGCGATACAAGAGTCAGTTTTTTCGCCTGCGCCATCATGGCTTTGAGGATTCGGGGATGACAATGCCCTTGATTGATTGCTGAATAGGACGACAAACAATCCAGGTATTTATTTCCTTCTACATCCCATACCCAAAGACCTTCGCCACGACAGAGGACAACGTCCAGCGGCTTGTAATTATTTGCGCCGAATTCGTTTTCCATATCGATAAAATCCTGAGAGATCATATCCGCCTCCAAAGCGATATTTTTGAAAATACCAACCTGAAACTTTTCTCACTATTCTATAGAGATAATTTTTATAAGTTTTATTCAGAATACCTGATAGTAACAAAGTTAATCTTTTTATTTTGAATTGCATCTCAATGGACAGGAAATTATAGACAAGAAATGACATGGCACTTTGACTTGAGTCGCACGAGATATTATTATTAACCACGATCAGAATTTATTAACATCTCTTCGATTCAACAGACTATTGTTAGTCAATCCATTATTATTTCGATAGAATGTTCTTCAATAACTATCAACTCCCTAATTAGAGGTTGCTATACAATGCTAAAAGTAAGAATCAGTCAGATTTTTTCACATTCCATGGAGGATGTGGTAGCCGCTAAAAAAGCTCTGGATACGGGTGGAGCTTTTGAAGAAATCGTACAGCAGTTCAGTTCCTGCCCTTCCAAATCTCAAGGGGGCGATCTGGGCTGGATGCCCGAAGGCAACGCTAGTGAATTGCTCGGCAAGGAAATCGATCAGACCCAATGCGGGGAGATTCTCGGTCCCATCCACTCTCAATACGGTTACCATATATTGAAAATCACCGAATTGGAGAAGGAACAAATGGAGGGTGGCGTTTCGGCAGAGACTCTCATGAGTGAACTCAATAAATTGTTCCCGGATATTCACACGCTACTTTTCAAGGAATTTCATATCGGACTGCCTCTCGAAGGCTACAACAAAGATGAAACACTGGCTGATGTTTGCAAAGCACATGGCAAGCAGTTGTCCGAAGTGTTGCATGCAGTGAATGCAAAAGTGGCAGAAAAATCGATTCCCACAATCACTCCTCAGGAATTGAAGGCATTGCTCGATTCCAAGTCTGGAAATGTCACCCTTCTCGATATCCGTGAAAAATGGGAACGCGACATTGCATGTATTGAAAACTCCCTCCATATCACGCAACACAATAATAATGAAATTCTGGCTGGCTTGTCCCAGGATCGGGAAATAATTTTAATCGACTGGAACCAGGACAGAAGCGCACATTTCCAAAAATGGCTGGCGAATAAAGGATTCACAAACGTAAGGGCTTTGGAAGGCGGCATCGACGCCTGGTCCGACAAAATCGACACCAAGCTTGCTCGTTATGAAATTGACGAGGACGATGGTTACCGCTATGAAGATATTCTTGCGGAAGATGTCGGCGATGACCACGATCATCACGATCATTGAGACTGCGTAGCTCTGAATGACGCTCTTACTTGATATCCAGAATCTCAGCATTTGTTTCGATACAGATGAAGGAACTGTACGGGCAACACAAAATATCAGCTTTCAAATTCGTAAGGGTGAAACTCTTGCTCTGGTGGGTGAATCGGGATGTGGCAAGTCTGTCACTGCTTTGAGTATCCTGCGTCTGCTTCAAGAGCCACCGGCACGATACGATTCGGGAAGCATTATTTTTGAAGGCCGGGATATATTGCATCTGCACGAATCTGAATTACAGGATATTCGGGGCGACCAGATCGGGATGATTTTTCAGGAGCCAATGACATCGCTCAATCCGATTTTCACAATTGGCGATCAAATTGCAGAACCCCTTCGCCGCCATAAAAATCTCAATACCGATCAGGCTCGAAAGGAAACTCTCAAGCTCCTGCAACAGGTGTCCATCCCCGCGCCGGAACAAAGAATCGATCAATACCCACACGAAATTTCGGGTGGAATGAAGCAACGCGTGGGAATTGCTATGGCCATTGCCTGCAAACCCCGATTGATCATTGCCGACGAACCTACCACAGCATTGGATGTCACGATCCAGGCCCAAATCATGCAACTTTTGCAGGATTTGAAAAACGAAATGGGCGCATCGCTCTTACTCATCACACACAATCTGGGAATTGTGGCTCAGCACGCGGATCGAGTCGCGGTCATGTATGCGGGAAAAATCGTAGAAACCGCGGAGGTGCTGGAGCTTTACGACCACCCCTCCCACCCTTACACCAAAGGTCTCCTCAACTCACTGCCCAAAGGCAAGCCGGGAGAATCGCTTGAACCCATCATGGGAACGGTACCGCATCCTGCTTTTTTACCGTCGGGTTGTGCTTTTCATCCACGTTGCCCCGAAGTCATGACCCAATGCAAAACATCGATGCCCCCCTCTTTCGAATTGAATTTCGGGGGAAAACATCAAGCTGACTGCTGGCTATTTGACCGATGATATCTAGCACTGTCAAAACAGGAGATGAGACGCCACTCCTTAAAATCCGTTCCGTGCAAAAAGTATTTCCGTCTCAAAAAGGGATACTTGCCAGCAAAGGTGCAGGAGTCATCGCCGTTAACGATGTTTCTCTGGATATCTACAAGGGCGAAACACTGGGACTGGTCGGCGAGTCGGGTTGCGGGAAAACAACGCTTGGACGTTTGACCTTGCGTTTGCTCGAAGCGACCGCAGGACAAATCTATTTCGACGGTGAGGACATATTTCAATTACAAGCGAAAGCTCTGGAACGTTTGCGGCCGCGAATGCAAATCATTTTTCAAGATCCCTACAGTTCCCTCAATCCTCGATTCACGGTCGAACAGATCATCGGCGAGGCCTTGCTCATCCACAAACTGGCTGATAAAAGAAATCTGGGCAGTAAGGTACGCGAGCTTCTGGATCAAGTCGGACTGCCCGCAGAATACGCCAAACGCTTCCCACACGAATTTTCCGGCGGACAAAGACAGCGCATCGGCATTGCCCGCGCTCTGGGTTTGAAACCAGAATACATTGTCTGCGATGAACCCGTCTCGGCACTGGATGTTTCAATCCAGGCTCAAATTTTGAATCTTCTAAAATCTCTGCAGGAGAAAAACCAATTGACCCTGCTGTTCATTTCCCACGATTTGAATGTGGTGAATCATTTGTCACATCGAACAGCGATCATGTATCTGGGACAGATTGTGGAAATCGGCCCCACGCATCAACTGAGTCTCAAAGGGGCCCACCCTTACACTCAATTGTTGCTTTCTGCCAAACCATCTATCAATCCGCGAGAGAAAACCAAAGCCTTGCCCAATATCGGGGAGGCACCGTCGCCCCTGTCCCCTCCTGCAGGCTGTTCTTTTCACCCACGATGCCCCGAAGCAATGGAGCGTTGCCGAAGAGAATCCCCTGCGCTATTAGAAGTCGAACCCCATCATCTGGTACGTTGTCACCTCTATGATTGATAATTTCTATCGTGTCCTCCACATTGTATCCCCCGCTTTCGTATTGATCGCCCTGGGCTACCTTTACAACAGGATCGCCAAGGCGGATATCGGGATCATCGTTCGTGCCTGTATGGGCCTGCTTGTTCCCGCCTTTGCTTTTTATCACATCCTTGTGATGAAAGTACCCGCCACCATGATGAGTTCCATGTTCATCTCTGCCTGGATCATCATATTAGGAAACGGAGCGTTGACACTTTTTCTCATGCGCAGTTTCAAAATCAATCGACCGGGACTCCTTTTGCCCGTGATGTTCATGAACACCGTCAACCTGCCCTTCCCCATCCTTGTTTCTGCCTATGGAGAACAGGCCATTTCACTGAGCATCATGTTCTACTTCGCAAGTTTGATTGGAGCGTTTACGGTGGGAATCCTCATCGTCTCCCCAAGGGATGCAGGAATCCAAATATTCAAGGAACCCGTTATCTATGTTCTGGTTCTCGGGCTCTACATCAAATACAACGGACTCCATGTATCGGATTACGTTTTGGCACCCTTGAAAATGCTGGAAAGTGCCACCATCCCCATGGTCCTGCTTGCACTGGGCATGCAATTGTCACAAGTCAGAATCTCCGAATTCAAACTGGCAATGTTTGGAACCATTTGCAGATTTGCGGGGGGATTGGCTTTGGGATGGGCCTGTGTTTATGGATTTGGTTTGCAAGGATTGGCACGCAAGGTTGTCCTGTTCAATTCCATCATGCCGAGTGCCGTCATCGGCTTTTTGATCGCACAAAAATACGATAAGGACGGATCACTGGCCGCCTCCATCGTACTCCTCACCACCATTTTGTCTATCATATTGATTCCTTTGATGCTGGTATGGTTGGGCTGAACAAAGCTCAAACTCAAGAAAAACCACCAATATCGATTTGTTTTGACCTGTATCGTCTGAATGCGTTTATTTTCAATGAGAAAGAAAAATTACTTTCACATTTCAGATGTTCCGGTACAAATAAAACCCACTTGCTTCCAGACCCTTGGCAATCAGGCACCGACAGAATTCATTCCTCATTTTTAGAGAAAAATCGTCATTTGAGTCATAGAACCCTAAAATGCCTTAAATTTTTGATTTCAAACTAATTAAATCGCTAGAACTTGCCGTTAGGTAAAACTACGAAATTATTTTTTTAAAAAAAATCTTTAGGTTACGGTGCCAGGTACAGGCTTCTAACTTACGGATTTAATTGCATCAATAAATGCAAAGCGCTAGATTTATACGATAACCTTTAAATCAACAGGCCGATCTCTCATTTTGAAAATATGAGAGAGTGTAATTTTTCAACGGTCGTCTACAGGAAGTCCCTTTAATATGGATTTAGCATCTTTCGCTGGAATCATTTCAGGAATCTCACTCATATTGGCCGCCATGTTCATGGGTGGGGATATGGGAAGTTTTTTAAATATTCCAGGCATCATGATTGTATTTGGTGGAACCATTGCGGCCACACTTCTTACCTTCCAAATAACGGACGTTATGTCTGCCTGGAGAGCGGCGGCAATTGTATTTCGTGAAGATAAAAAAGACCCCAACGTCATGGTATCGACGATGGTGGAACTTTGTACCCTGAGTCGCAGGCAGGGAATCGTAGCTCTTAGCAAATTGGAGTTTGATGAAGACTTTCTAAAAAAAGCATGCAACCTGATTGCCGATGGCACCAAAGAGGACATGATGCGGGATACGTTGACCATTGAAATCGACTCAATGAAACAGCGACATTTCATCATTCAGGATGTATTTAAAAAGATGGCGACCTATGCCCCGGCGTTCGGCATGATCGGAACCCTGATCGGCTTGATTCAGATGTTAACCCGCTTGTCCGACCCTGAATCGGTTGGACCCAATATGGCCGTCGCCCTATTGACCACTTTTTACGGAAGTTTATTGGCCACCTTGATATTCACTCCGATTGGAGGAAAACTTCGCGCAAGAACCATGCTGGAAGTGATCAATCTGGAGATTATCTTTGAAGGGGCTATTTCAATTCTGTCGGATAATAATCCCATGCTTGTGTATGAAAAGTTATCCTCTTACATACCGGCGAAACTGCGTAAACCCATGCAGAAAAAAGTGATGAAGCGTTAGAGCTTAGATCTCCAACCTCAATACCTCTACAGACCAATGGCCAGGGACAATATCCAGACACTTAAAGAGCAACTCCGAGCCCAGTCCCTCGACTTCAAAAAGAAAGCCGCCCTTCAACAAAAAGAAGATGAGAAGTACAAAGCTCTGTTTGAAATTGGGAAAAACAGGATTGAAGAGCTAAAGATCAAACTGGAAGCCAGAGAAAAGGAACTGCTTCTCCAAAAAGGGCGGGAGGAACATGGTTCTTCGGATGACGAAGAACCGGAAGTGATTGAAAAAGAAGTCTTCGTTCAAGATCCCAAATTAGTCAAGGCCCTCAACAAGCTTAGAAAAAAAAATACAACTCTTTCTCAAGAACTCATCTTACATAAAGATGAAAATCAACAACTCGAAAAACAAAAACAGTTATTGATCAAGGAAGTACGAAAGGTACGAAAAAATCCTGACTTAATCAAACAAGTTAAAGAAAAAGTCAAATTGATGGAAGAGAAGGCCAAGAACAATCAGGAAGAATTTTCTCGCCTGATTGAGGAAAAAAACCAACTCATTCAATCTTATGAAGCCGTTTTATACAGCGCAACAGAGGATTCTGCGGCCAACAGGGCAAAAAAACCTTCCGACCTCATCCAAGAACTGAAAAACGATCTTGCTCATCTTAAAAATGATAAGATAAATCTTGAAATAGAACTGGCTGAAGCAAAAAAAACGTTTGATAAAAGGCTGACAGGAAAGATACGCCAACTGGAAGAAGAGTGGAGCGAAAAATTAAAAAAACTGCGCAATAAAAAAGCCAAAATGGTCTCGGACCTTCAGGAAGAAAGTGGCGAATCCTGGATGATTACCTACGCAGATATGGTCACGCTCTTATTAACATTTTTCATCCTTTATTACTCTATAGCTGCTGTCAATATGCAACAGTTTAAAGAAGCCATTCTTGGAGAAGAAAGTGCTAGTATAGGGTTATTGGAAATGCTTGATAGTGCGCAAATAAAAGATTCAATTCAGAATTTGACAGGAATGAAATCAAACGATATATTGACTGATATCAATCAGGTTGTTGAAGACACTGAATTAGATTTAGATACCAGTCAGGCTAAAATAGTGGTTCGTGTTCCTGGAAATTCTCTTTTCCCATCGGCTTCAGCAGACTTGCAAAAAACAGGTTTGCCAGCACTCGATGAAGTCATCAGAATCGTAAAGAAATATGATAACTACAAAGTTCATATTCAGGGACATACGGACGACGAATCTATTTCTACAGACCGGTTTCCAACGAACTGGGAGTTGTCTGCCGCACGAGCTACTGCAGTATTAAGATATTTTATAGACAAAGGGATCCGTCCCGAAAAATTAACCGCGACGGGTTATGCTGATACATTTCCTCTCGCGTCAAACGATACCGAGCTCGGTCGAAGAAAAAATAGGAGGGTAGAATTTGTTCTGGAAAAAGAAAAAAAATAACGAGGCGGGGAAAGAAGAAAAACTGCTGTTCAAAATGCCCGTTGAAACCCGTGGTGCTTTTCGCGTCTATCCGTCGAAAGAAAACCCCGTCAACCTTAAAATCAACGGTGTGAGTTTGCCCGCTCTGGATTTGAGTGCGGGCGGAATTTCGTTTGCAAATAGGTCATTCCAAAAGAATATCGCTTTACCTTTGAGTATTCACCTTCCTCATCTTTCACATTCCATCGAAGTAAAAGTCGAAATTCTTAAAATTGATGACGGCGATGTTTGTCGGGCAAAAATTGTTGGTTTATCACCTCAGGAAGAAGACGATATTCACCATTATATTTTGACTCGTCAAAAAGAAGAACTTGACGAGAAGAAATACAAGTAACTCGCATTCTACCGCTCTCCCCTTAAAAAAATGACCTCGGAAACTGAACTGTCTTCCTGGACAGTTCAGGAAATTTCTCTGATCAATACGGTGGAATTGTTCCGCCTCAAACCTCACATTTTGAAAAAAGCCGAAGCCCGCTTCGACTCGATGAGAACTTCACTGTCTCGCTATTGTGAAGAATCCGGCATCGTGTTCCCTGAGGGAACCGATTTAGTAAAGGGGCAGATTGCACGGGGTGAAAACCACAACTGTTTCCCCTTTGTATCCTTTGACCTGCCTCAAAAATTTTCAAAAACTGAGTTTTATACTTTCCGTGCGCTTTTTTGGTGGGGACACTATCTGGGCTTTTCTCTGATACTGAAAGGGGAAAGGCTTCCGCAATTTGCAAAACGCCTGGCAGAAATTCAAAATGAAGAGGAATGGAGTTCTGTGTACTACTCAACATCTCCCTGGGAATGGGAAATGAACGACGAAAACTTCAAATCTGTATCGAAAACAGATCCACAAATAATTCTTTCACAAATTGAGGAAGTGGGAGTTTTGAAACTGATTCGTATTTATCCAGTTTCAGCAGAAGCATTTGCCGATTTGGATTGGGAAAAGCTGGGGCTTCGAGCCTTTAAAACATTTTCCACTATCACGCGCTGACTACTGCATCCTTTTCCTCCCCCAGCCTCCATTTAACAAACCCCGATACAATCGCAGTCCACCAAGTTAAAAATAAGATCGTGGACTCACTCCAATCACCATAAAACCAAGCCCAAAGAGCAGGCATTTTGTTAAGACGGTTTTTTACTCTGCGGTTTCTTTACAACTACCTTTGGCGCAGGTTTCTTACTTTTTGCTTTTGGCGGAGGGCTGTACGACGCTCTCTTGGCTTTCCTCATTTGCGCCGCCAGTATGATTTCCTTCTCCACCCTTTCACGCTCTTTGGGGTCTTCAAACCAACGTGAAACAACCGCTCCAAACTCATACAATCCATAGAGAGGAATTGCCAATAAAACCTGAGTGATAATATCAGGCGGAGTCAGAACGGCAGAAATAGTAAATGCTCCCAGAAAGGCCCATTTGCGATACAACCGCATTTTCACAGTGTTGACCACTCCAAACTTCGTCAGCAATACCATCAGCAAGGGAGTTTGAAAGGCAAATGCAAAGGCCATCATCAACTTGACGACGAAGGAAAAATAAAATGCAATGGTGACTTGCATTTTCCAATATTGAACCCCGTAATTCAGAAGAAACTTGAGGCCTAGAGGCAATACAAGAAAGTAACAAAAAATCCCACCCAAGAGGAAAAAGAAGGTCCCAAAACTTACAAACATAAAGGTGATTTTCTTTTCCTTCACCTTTAAACCCGGGGCAATGAAAAGCCACAACTGATGCAAGATCACTGGCATGGAAATAAAAATAGACGCCATGAAGGAGACTTTCATAGCCGTAAAAAATGGCTCTGTCGGAGTAATGAAAGTCAACTCTGCATATTTTTCAGGAAGCGGATCCACCAACCACAAGCGAAAAATATCAAAAAAATAGAAACTTACGCCAAAAAAGAAAGCAACGACAATAGCGACGCGAATCAACCGGTCTTTCAGTTCTATTAAATGCTGGCTGATCGGAACTTTTTCAGTAAACTGGACAGGGGCAACCACGTATTATATCTTCCCTAAATTCAATTCTTGCATTAATCAAAAATTTCCTCACAGTAAGTTGTAAGGAAAAACAGCATAATACAATCATAAGTACGATGCTAAAAAATACCGCCTATTCATCCATTCACACTTATTTAAAAGCATCCCACTTCTGTATGATTCCGCGTAAACTAATTAAATTAAAATGAATAACCCGCTAGAATCATCCTGCGAAGAGGGAAACGATCCTATCTTAAAGGATACATTCCATAAATACAATATGATTTGCATTTGCAAATTGACTGAAAAACAAAATTATTTGATTCAAGTATTCAAATCATGGATAATGACTGTCTTTCGTATTACCAGTCAAATTTAGCAGGGATCGCTCCAGCACAGCAATTTAACGGGTAATACGAAAGTCATAATGAGCCAGGGCAAACTTGAGTCGTTTCTTAAAGCTCTACCAACGTTTAGCAACCATGCCGGTTTTCTTTAGGCAATGTAAACATCGTGTTAAAAAAACGCTTTTAGCTGACCAAGCATGATATACAGTATCTTTTCACTTGTGAAGCCTATGAAGTTAGAGATTTGCTAACAGCAATTTGTGCGGGAGTAGCTCAGTTGGTAGAGTGTCAGCTTCCCAAGCTGAATGTCGCGGGTTCGAACCCCGTCTCCCGCTCCATGAATTTTAATTACTAAAAGTGCAAACGATTAATATCCGTAGGAAAGAATAAGATAAAATGAGACTCACAAAAGAAACTATCGGCAAACTTTCCAAAAGGATCACACGCCGCTTGCTCAATTCAGATATGCTCATCTGGGACGATACACCAGAAAAGCTCCAGGGAATCATTTCAACTATCATTACCGACGACCTGATGGTTGAAGATCAGCTCAATGAGGAAGTTAAAATGCTTCTTGAAGCACGCACCGAGGATTATGAACGAAGCATGATGGACTATGGACGCGTTTTCCAACTCGTCAAAACCAAACTAGCACGAGATCGCGGTTTGATCTTATAATCAAATAAAACCATGAAATTAAGCCGAGAGAAAGTCAACCATATCAGCAATTTAATCATCAAAGATTTCAAGAAGCGGGACGAACTCGACTACACCGTCGATCTGAATGACATTCGTCTGGAAATTGCTGATGAAATGATGAATTACCTGAAAATCGATGATATGGCTGATGAAGCCGCACGAAAAATACTGTCATCATACACCGTAAATAAAGCGCGTGAGGGCACACAAGAATGGGATGTGCTCTATCATAAGCACTATGAAGAATATTTAAACAAACACGATGCATAACGCAACCGTGCTCTAGGCAACACATTCATATGCCCTTGCCGGCGTTCACGGTCATTAAAACGCATAGAACCCTGACGCTTTATGGCTGGGTCATGTTGTTTCTAGTTTCTGCTGTTGTCTTTATCAGCGCAATTCTCACCACCCACCCTTTTCTTTCCGCATCCCACCCTTCAAAAGGACAGGCACTTGTTGTCAGCGGCTGGCTATCCGATTTAGACCTACAGGAAGCTATTGGTATCTTTAACAAAAGCAAAAACTACCAGGTATTAATAGTATCTGGTGGGAAAATTGACCGCGGCGTATTTTCATCTAAATACAAAAACTTCGCAGAACTTGGCTTCGATTCTTTAAAGAGAATGGGATTCAATACAGAGAAGATTTTTGTTGCACCTACGCTGACAGTAATCAAGGACAGAACTTACGCTGAAGCCTTGGCGGTCAAAAAGAAAATTTTAGAAATCCCTTTAAAAATCAATGCGATTGACGTTTTTACCGAAGGAGTCCATAGCCGAAGATCCTGGTATCTCTACCAACTCGCGCTGGGAGAAAATTATAATGTAGGAGCCGTTTCGGCCACCATCCACCATTACGATCCAGATCGGTGGTGGGCTTACAGCGCGGGGGTACGTCAGACCATCAATGAGTCGATTGCATATCTTTACGCTCGATTTTTTTTTAACCCAGAATAGCATCTCCTCCCACTCACCCAGAAAAGCTCATATCTCCCCAACTTTCATCCTATTTGTCTCAAGGGTTCATCCTCCCTTGCCGATAATGTAATAAAATTCAATGATCTTGTCGCTCCTTCGAGATAAATTTAATTATGTTGATAAGGACTAAATCATGCGAAATTTCCCTGTCAAAGGTCGTTTTTGAGTTACAATAGGGAATACTGATAAATCATGCGGGGTTGCCCTCGAACGTGAGGCGAGCCCAATTTGAACAACAATGCAATGCAGAAAGTATGCAAGAATGTCATTTAAACCATCCTGCAAAGAAAAAATTAATCATAAAAAGATCCGATCTAAAACAGGTTCAAACAGCAATGCCTGCATCACAATTCTTATTGCCCTGGCATTTTTAAGCATCGCACCGGAAAAATCACAGGCAGAACCAATCACTTTACAAGAAACCGTCCTCGGTGCTCTCAAAAACAACCTCTCTATTGCTGTCGAGGAATTTAACTCAAAAATTAAAAAACAGTCCATTGCGGACTCGGAATCCAAATTTGACCCTACAGTAGGTATAGAATTAGCCACAAAGGAAAAAACTAATCAAACCTCCTCTGCAGTAGCCGCCGTTAATAAAAACAGGGATCAGGACACCAACTGGAACCTCAGTCTCAAGCAAAAACTATTGACCGGTGCCGAATACACTGTCAATTTCAATAATTCTACAAACAAAACCAACTCTCCCAATGCCGGTCTCAATGCCAGCTATAATGCAGAGTTAGAGCTAAACGTCACCCAACCCTTGTTAAAAAATGCGGGAATAGAAATCAACCGAAAAGACATTATAATAGCCAGCAACGATGTCGACATTTCTAAAAACGGTTTCAAAGAAAAAGTCATCGAAATCATCAGCACCGCCGAAACAATTTACTGGGATCTCGTTTTCAGCATTAAAGATCTTAAAGTAAAGCAAACATCTTTGGAGCGTGCCCGTGATTTAGAGAGACGCGTTAAGGCGCAAGTGGATGTCGGAACTCTTGCTCCGATTGAAATTCTCCAAGCACAGTCAGATGTCGCTTCCAGAGAGGAAGCACTGCTGAGTGCCGAAGATTTGATTCAGGATAATCAGGACAAATTAAAAAATGCTTTGAATATTTCATTTTCCAGTAAAAGTGGCCTGGAAGACCTGGTGCCCGTAGATTTGCCGCAGTTCTCTGAAAAATTTGACATGGATGTGGAGTCACTTTTGAGCATTGCTTTAAAAAACCGCCCCGATTATCTGGCGAAAAAAGTGGAATTGGAAAATAAAAAAATTGATGTTAAATACAACGAAAATCAACTCTACCCCTCTCTCGATCTGGTCGGCAGTCTCGGACTCAACGGAATCAGCGGTAAAGCCACACCCATCACACGATTTAGCGGCGGAACCGTTACCAGCCCCTATGGAGGACCGTATGGAGAGTCTTTATCCAATATGTTTTCAACTGATTACTATTCGTGGAAATTTGGAATTCAGCTCAGCTATCCCCTTGGGAACCGGGGTGCAGAAAGTCAGTTAACAGCGTCTCGACTGGAAGCCGCACAATTACTGATGTCCTTAAAGGATATTGAAAATAAAATTCTTGTCGAAGTACGCGAGGCGGCACGTCAGATCAAGACGGATATCAAGCGAGTTCAGGCATCGCGTGTCGCCAGTAGACTCGCTGAAGAAAAACTCTCTGCAGAAGAAAAGAAATTTGCTGTCGGTCTGTCCACAAGTTTCAACGTTCTTACATTTCAGGAAGATCTGGCGCAAAGCCAGAGCACCGAAAATCAAGCCCTCATCGATTACAACATATCTAACATCAAGTTAAGGAAATCGCTGGCTACGACATTAGAAAATCACAGCATCAACCTAGACGATTAACCCTATGAAAAAGTTGTTATTCGTTTTGTTACTGGTTGCCCTGACGGCACTCGGGATCCGCTATTATCCCCAGACCACTGATAAAGACAAACCCAAGATAGAATACAAAACAGCAGAAGTAGCTCAAGGCGAACTACTGGTAAAAACTTCTGCCAAGGGAGTGGTGGAACCTCATTTTCAGATCGAGATCAAATCCAAAGCCAGCGGTGAAGTCCTCGAATTTCCCTTCAATGAAGGCGACCGGGTTGAAAAAGGTCAGCTTCTGATCCAGCTCGACAAGTCTGATGAAAAGCGCAGTGTGTCACTGGCAGAAGCCGATCTTGCCAGTGCTAATGCCAGTCTCAATAAATCCGAGTCTGCCCTCCTGCTGACAAAAGTTCGCTACAAAACCGATCTCGAAAGATACCAGTCTGAGGTCATTGAGGCCGAGGCGAATCTAAAAGATTCGATCGACAAACTCGAGCGTCAAAAGAATTTATTCCAGCAAAAAATCATCGCACAAGAAGCCCTGGACTCTGCGCAGACAGAGTTTAAAGTTAACCAGGAAAACCTCAATCAGGCCAGAACACAAAAGACTGCAACCGAACAAGCAGTCCACGACATTGCTATCAAAGAAAATGAAGTGGAGCAGGCACGTGCTGAAGTCCAAAGAAAAAGCATTGCGCTCGAAGAAAAAAAAGAACGTTTGATAGAAACCGAAATTTTTGCGCCAATGGATGGTGTGGTGATCAAAAAGCTGGTTGAGGAAGGACAAATCATTGCATCAGGAATTTCCAATGTAGGCGGAGGAACGGCACTGGCGCAACTGGCAGATTTGTCACGTATGTTCATCATCACAGATGTGGATGAAACCGATATCGGTCGAATCAAGGTGGGTCAAAATGTACGCATCACGGCAGATGCCTTTGAAAATAAGGTGATGCGGGGAAAGGTCTTGCGCATCGCTCCCCAAGGCGAAATCGAAAGCAGTATCACTATTTTCAAAGTAAAAGTCGAAATTCTGGGGCAAGGTAAAACTCTGTTGAAACCCAAAATGTCGGCCAATGTTGATATAATCATCAAACGCGTCGCCAACGCAATTTATGTTCCGCGAGAAGCCATTACAACTACAGGCGACAAAACCTTTGCGGCCATCCTGAACGCTCAAGGCGAACCCGAAGAAGTAGAAGTTGAACTCGGGATCGGCAATCTGATAGATGTCCAGATCAAAAAGGGATTGCAGGTCGGTCAAAAAGTAGTGTTGGGCGACTGGCGAAAAATCCAAAAAGAAGCGGCAATGGCCTCTGATGAAAAGAATTCCACAATCAGTAAAATACTTTGGATCATACGCTCTCGTTGAGAGGCACCTGCCTTGATTAAAATCGAAAATCTCAGCAAATCCTACCGGATGGGTCCGAGCGAGGTCTCTGCTCTGAGGAACGCCAGCTTCACGATTGAAAACGGTGAGTATGTCGCCATAATGGGACCTTCTGGAAGTGGCAAATCCACATTGATGAACCTGCTGGGTTGTCTGGATTTGCCAACTTCTGGCATTTACCGTTTGGAAAATCAAGAAATTCAAAATCTGGATCTGAATGAGTTAGCCCGTGTCCGTAATCAATACATTGGCTTTGTTTTCCAAAATTTCAACCTGTTGCCACGCACTACGGCTTTAGAAAATACAGAACTTCCTTTACTCTATGGGCGTGTCCCCGATTCTAAAAAAATTGCACTCTCAGCCTTGGAAAAAGTAGGCTTGGCTGGACGAGCCGGACACAAGCCCAATGAATTGTCCGGTGGTGAGAGACAACGCGTCGCGATCGCTCGAGCCATCGTCAACAATCCCGCATTGATACTGGCAGACGAGCCCACAGGAAATCTGGACACCAAAAGTGGTACAGAAATAATGACCTTGTTTCGCAATCTGAACAACGAAGGTGTCACTATTATTTTAGTCACCCATGAAAAAGAAATCGCGCAGGAGGCCAGACGCATCATACGCATGAGAGATGGCAAGATAATCAGTGACGAATCGCTGGCAAAGGACAATGAGTCATGTTGATTCTAGGACTGCTCAAAATGGCCTTGCGTGCGCTTTGGGCCAACAAAATGCGAACCTTCTTGACCACTCTGGGAATGATCATAGGCGTCGCGTCTGTTATTTCCATGATCTCCATTGGCGAAGCTTCCAAGCAAAAAACTTTGGACACCATCTCAAAATTTGGAACAAATATCATCACCGTAAGACCGGGTGAGAAAAAAACCCGCCACGTTGCAACCGACAAAGTCACTACGCTTGTTCTGGAAGACGCCGACGCCATTGAATCTCAAATAGCAGGTATCACTGGTGTTGCCGCGCAAATACAACAGGGTGCGCAGTTGAAATTTCGCAACAAAAATGTCAGCAGTACAGTGCGGGGGACAGGGAAAGACTATGCCTGGCTGGCAAATTATCAATTGAACAACGGAAGATTTTTTGGTGAAAGTGAAGTTCGTACTTCGCGCAAAGTCGCTGTTCTGGGGGCAACCGTCGTCAAAAACTTGTTTGAAGATAAAAATCCCGTGGGCGAAACGATTAAAATTGACGGGAACAATTACCTTGTTTTAGGCACCATGGTCGCAAAAGGGTCCTTGAGGTGGTTTGATCCTGATGACCAGATTTTTATTCCTGTAACCACGGCCCAGAAACGTTTGTTTGGAATCGATTATCTCCAGTCAATCGACGTGCAGGTAGAAAAGATCGAAGACATTGAGCGCGTTATCAAAGACATTGAAATTTTAATGCGAAAACGTCATCGCGTCAGTGCCGGTAAAGAAGATGACTTTTATGTTCAAAACTCTGCCGAATGGTTGACCGGTTGGGGTGACGCGGCGCAATCTTTTACCTATCTGCTGGGAGGCATTTCTGCCATTTCTCTGATGGTCGGTGGAATCGGCATCATGAACATCATGCTGGTCTCTGTTACCGAACGGACGCGTGAAATAGGAATTCGTATGGCAGTTGGAGCCAAACGAAACGAAATTCGCCAGCAGTTTTTGATCGAATCCATTCTCATCAGCTTTCTTGGCGGTGCCGTCGGTGTTCTGTTTGGGATCGCAATCTCGAAAATGGTTTCCACCATGGGAGGATGGGACACCGCTGTATCGCTCAATACCATTTTATTGGCCTTTGGATTTTCTGTCGTCATTGGCATATTTTTTGGTTTTTATCCCGCCAACAAAGCCTCTAAAATGAATCCTATTGAAGCACTGAGATACGAATAAGAGTAAACTCCCTCATACCATGCAAGTTTTCCCTGATAAAGCCGAGTTCGAACGCTTACAAAACACCTCTCCATGTTTCCCGGTCATCGGCCAGCTCAAAGTTCCCGGTGTGGACATCACTCAACTCTTCGAGCGTTTGTTCTACCCTGCCCCCTATTCATTTTTATTCGAAAGTTGTAAAGGCCCCGAAGCGGTTGCACGTTATTCGATCATGGGACAAGCCGACGGTTGTATTTTGACGATCCATCAGAGTCGGGCTGAACTGTGCAATTCAGAAATCACTCGTGAGATTCCGCTGGAATTGGCCTTTGAATTACTCGATTTTCCACCAGACTTGACGGAAATAGATTATGCTCCACATTTTTGGAGCGGATGGGTGGGTCTCATGAGCTATGAAGCCAACGAACTCTTTGAATCGCTTCCTGAAAGAAAACAACATGCGGGAAATTCTCTTCCCGATGCAATTTTTATGGAAACACATCGCCCCTTGATCTATGACCATCAAAGTAAAGAGATCAAAATTATTTATACTGTGGATGCAGAAAACAATGCCAGCTATGAGACAGCTCTGCAATACATCGACGAAATGGCACGCCGCATCGAAGATATTTTTAAAGAGGTGCCACCCTCCCCTGCACCGCATCCCACAGGATATGCTAAAAAAGATACCGATTTGCAGTCTCTGCAAACTCAATCGGAATACATAGAAAAAGTCCATCGCGCAAAGAAATACATTGAGGAAGGAGACATTTACCAAGTCAACCTGTCGCAAGAATTTCGCGCTAAAATCAATGTCTCTTCTCTCGTAATGTACCGACAATTGAAATCGGTGAACCCGGCACCCTTCGCAGGCCTGTTAAAACTGCAAGACACAAGCATCATCAGTTCTTCTCCGGAACGGTTGGTCAAAATAAGTGGTTCCCGTATTGAGACAAGGCCCATTGCTGGCACTCGCCCACGTGGCAAGACAGAAGAAGAGGACAAGATTTTTTCAGCGGAACTTTTTTTGAGTGAAAAAGAAAAAGCAGAACATTTGATGCTGGTCGATCTGGAACGTAATGATCTGGGCAGAATCTGCGAAACCGGCTCTGTGAAAGTGACCGACCTCATGTTTCTCGAACAATATTCACACGTCAGTCATATCGTCTCAAATATCCAAGGTGACTTAAAACCCGGCACAACAATTCGAGATATTTTTCAAGCAGTTTTTCCGGGTGGAACCATCACGGGTTGCCCAAAAATTCGGTGCATGGAAATCATCAACGAATTGGAACCCGGCGCACGCGGTGCCTACACCGGGTCTTTTGGATACATTGGCAATGGAGGCCATCTTGATTTCAACATCATCATTCGCACTTTCGTTATGCGGGAAGGCCATGCCAGTTTCCATGTCGGAGCGGGGATTGTCGCCGACTCTGAACCCGAAAAGGAATATCATGAAACACTGCATAAGGCGGCGGCGCTACTTGAGGCTCTGGCCCTTGCATCGCAATAAATAAGGGAGATTAGAACATCATGTTAAAATTTCAGGAAATCATCGACAAAATCGATCAACTGGAAGAAGCCAATATTCTGCTTGCCGCGCTGGAGTTCCGAATATTCACTCATTTGGGCAATGGCGGGTTAACCGCATCAGTCCTGGCTCGCAAGGCAAAAGCACAAGCTGAGCCGATGGAACGATTACTCAATGCGCTCGCGGGCATGGGAGCCTTAAAAAAACAAAATAAAAAATATTTCAACACCAGCGAAACCTACAAACATTTTTGTGAAGACAGTCCACATTACAAACGTGGTCATGTCATGCTGAGGAAAACCAATCGCGATGAATGGAGTGGCTTGATGAAGGTCATTCGTGAGGGTAGAAATTTTCCTGAGTTCGAAGGTGAAGACGATCCCGAATTTCGGCGAGAATTCACCTACGCCATGCATGAAAGAAGCCAACTGTATGCCACACAAATTTCAGAATTCGTTGCCAGAAAACCCGTCGGTTACCTGCTCGATTTAGGCGGTGGACCCGGCTCTTACTCCGCTGAAATTCTCAAGCATGAAAAACAAGCCCGTGCCATGCTCGTGGACCGCCCTGCAACGCTTGAATCTGCTAGAGAAATCATAGCGCAACAAAAAGCCGGAAATCGCATTGAAATGTCAGAGGGTGACATTTTTGAACTCGATCACAAACAAATGTTTGATACGGTCCTTTTCTCAAATATTTTGCATATATATTCGACGAAGGAAAATAAAATACTTTTAAAGAAAATACATCGCGCCCTCAAACCCTCTGGCCGATTGATTTTGGTCGATCTGTTTTTAGAGGAAAATGAAACTTCCCCTGTCGATGCGGCTTTCTTTTCGCTGACCATGCTGATGTTCACTAAAACAGGAAAGAGCTACACTTTTTCAGAAACGGAAAAATTATTGACGGCGACGGGGTTCGGAAAGTTCAAGCGTTCCCCACTGTCAAATGGATCAAGCATTCTGGAGTGTTCACGCAAATAGACAATCCGTAAACACTTCGAATCATTCACAAAGTTTCTGGAATTTGTTCTGCCATGTTACGGATCGCTCCGTTCAGGTATTCCATTGCAGAAAGAAGTTCCGGCAAGAAAATTCTATCGCGCTCAAATTTCTTTTCGATCTGCACATCCTCATCCATATCTTTTGTCACACAACCTGTCGCCCGCCTCCACTCGATAAAATCAGCATACGCATACTCTTGCAACAAACGCATGGTCGTTTCATCTTGCAATAATTGAACATAAAAGGATTCCATTGCGTGAACAAATTCGGATCGTTTGTTCTTCGTATCAATCATATCTGGAAAATATTCCGAATAAATTTTAGACAATGTCTGTTGCAAGGTTTCCAGCTTTTCTATAACAAAAAGCATGTTTGATTTGAGATCACTCGGATGATTGATTGGTGCACTGCGCAATAACTCACTCTCATCTCGTCTTAAGGGTGATGGGCAATACTTGCACAGCAGTTCTCTCAATGTATGATTCGGGATTCCAGGGATAGGAATCCCCCCCTCACTGGCATTGAAATTTTTACAAGGAATATCAGAGTTTTGGGTGAACTGATTTTTATATGATTCGAGATTGTTGAGGGTGACGGCATTCTTTGCAAAAATATCCAGGGTGGGCAGAACAGAAGTTTTGTATTTTCCAAAAGTACGTTGCTCATTTTTAGATACCGTTTCAGTTGCCGTTATCGCATCGCTATGAAGTGTATTGTAATAGCTTGAAGAACAGTGCAGTCTGAGTTTTTGGAAACAGAGATCTTGCCCCACAAGCAAAACGGGATCACAGCCCAGATAATGCGAAAAGAAAAATGCAGTATGCGCCACAGAAAACATATCTCCCAAAGAACCCTTGGATTGATTGATCC
Source organism: Nitrospinae bacterium CG11_big_fil_rev_8_21_14_0_20_45_15 (assembly GCA_002787235.1). Taxonomy (GTDB): domain Bacteria; phylum Nitrospinota; class Nitrospinia; order Nitrospinales; family VA-1; genus Nitrohelix. The sequence goes on along the minus strand of PCWG01000042.1, from coordinate 295,107 downwards.
GTGCCAGCCAACGTGACAATTCCAAATTGGAATCAAAACTGAACTTCGCTCCCGAAAAAGCTTCGACAATTTGCGGACAGGTTCCGGGATCAAAAACAAGATGACACCGCTTGGGAATGACCAAACCTTTAAAACAATTGAAAGCCGAAGACGCAGGATCTACCGCAAAAATAAAGTCGGGTTCGATGCCTCTTTCAAGCAGAGGTTTGAGAGCGGTACCCACCACAAGTAAGAGCGCATTTTTTTGAGCAACCTTTAAAAGGGAGATATTTTTATCCAGAGAAGGACCCGCAGACACAACGATGGCAGTATGACCCGTAAAGGTATTTTTTAAGGAGTCAATCCCCGGACTGTTTAAAATATGCGGCCAGTTGGTGACTGTATTTCTAAAAAACCTTTTGGAATAACCACTACGCGTTTTCATATCGATGCTTTTTCTCTGAATCAAAAGGTTCAGCATCGATTCCAATTCGGCATAATACAGGGAATGCGAACTATCGGCAGAAGGGGATGTGATTTTCTGACATCCATTCATGACCAGAGCCAACAAGTCTTCATCCTCCAAAATTACGGACAATTGCTCTGGAGAAATTTCTAAATAGAAATTTACAGACGGGTTTTGGATCACTGATTCAAAATTCAATGTCTCCATTGCCAACCTCACCAACTCCGGGTCGCGCTCGAAAACAAAGGCGTTTCCCCTTGAGCCCGCACATTGATTCCATTCGAGCAAAGCGTATCCCAAACCCATGCCATAGAATATTTGATTTGGAATCCCCGAATTTGAATGCGACTCAATCAACCGACGCGCTTCTTTGATCGGATCATAAGAACTGTTGAGATATTTTAGATTGCCTGAAGTCGATTGAGATACCAGTGTGGGGACTCCCGACTTGGAGAGAGGAACGCTATAGGCTCCCGCGCTGGAAATGAGGGAAAGCCGTTGCGCCAACTGAGGGCGAAATTTTTTTAAAGCCTGTAAATTTGTTTCCCAGATTTCCAAAGACATAGGATGGTTTTTAAACTACGTTAATACGGCAGAAATATAGAATATCTCCCACTCTGCCGAAACACCCTTTACAGTAGTAAAGGATCTTTCATAATCGGCAATCAATCGCTTCACTTCGCGATAGGATAATTTTCTTATCGGCACGGCACCCACTTGTTGTAAGTTTTTCATGAGAGATCGGGCAGAAGGCCAAAATGTTTCTTTGAGTTCCGTTTGACTCTGCTGAACAACGAATCCAGAATTTTCTAGCCAGTGCTTCCACGTATCCATCGGATACAAAGTAACGGGGCCGTCAATTTTGGCCAGACTTCTAAAATTTTTCAGTGTATTTGGGCCAAAAACACTGAAAATGAGATGACCCTCAGGGGCCAGAAACTGTCTCAAATGTTCCACTGCCATTTGAGGATTTTCAAACCACTGGAACACCGCATTTGCTGTAATCAAGTCAGTGACTTCAAAATCAAGCTGACACGCATCTCCACAAATCAATCGCGCATTTGCCGGTATATTCAGATGAGTTTGAAGCATCACTAACATATCTGAGGAGATGTCGTTCAAATGCAACTGAGTGTATTTTTTTTGAATTAGATTTTGAGTGAACAAACCCGTACCACAACCCACCTCTAAAATACGATCAGGCAGTGGGCATGGAAGGTATCGAGCCAATTGTTCGGCCATGTCTTTTTGCAACAAAGCATGGCGTTCGTAACTATCCGCGTGCTTTGAAAAACTTCTCGCAATGGCGATGCTTGGATCTGATACGGATGGTTTCATAGAGAAGAATATTTTGAAGCTGATGCGGATGGGAAAATATCTGAATCAAAAACCGATTGGCGGTTCTCTAAAGATCGCTCGCTCTTCTTTTGAGTTGAGTGGCTTCCGCAATTTTGACGGGTAATTTGATACTGAAAGTAGAACCTTTTCCAAGTTCACTTGTAACATGGATGTCCCCACCCATCATTTGGCAAAAACGTCGACTGATCGCTAACCCCAAACCCGTGCCACCCACCTTGCGTGTCGAAGTATCGTCAACTTGCGTGAACTCTTCAAACAATCGTTTGATTTGGCTTTTGTCGATACCAATTCCATTATCAATCACATTAAAAAATAACCACTTTTGATTGTCTATTGTCTCTCGATAAATTTTCAGACAAACCTTGCCTTTTTCAGTAAATTTACAGGCGTTGCTCAAAAGATTGATCAGCATTTGCTTGACACGCACAGGGTCCGCATTCATCGTCCCAATATTTGAAGGACAATTTAATTCCAACTGGTTGCCGTTTTTTTGGGCCAGGATTTTCACATTGTCCATCGCATTGGTTACCAGATCCAATATAGAAAATGTGGAGAGGAATATTTCCATTTTACCCGCTTCAATTTTTGAAAGATCCAGAATTTCATCAATCAATCCAAGCAAATGGTTTCCAGAGGAAAGTATTTTTTTCAGATCTTCATTGAAATCGTCCAGCCCCATCTCTTCCGCATCTTCCAAAAGGATTTCGCTGTAACCAAGGATAGCATTCATAGGCGTCCTCAATTCGTGACTCATATTAGCCAGGAATGCGCTCTTGGCGCGATTGGCCTCCAGTGCCTGATCGCGTGTTGTGACCAATTCACTATTGGTTTTTTGCAGTTGATTGATGAGATTAACGTTGCTGAGTGCAACTGCGGCTTGCGATGCCAAAGACTCTACCAAACCTTCATGATTTTCAGAAAAGGGGATGACCTGTTTGTTATCATCCGGATCACGTGCGTTCAGTATTTGCAAAACGCCTATGACCTCTTCCTCGTAGTTTCTCATTGGCACCACCAACATCGATTGTGTGCGATACTTTGTCGCCTCATCGAATTTTCTTGGACCCGTAAAATCGAAGGATTTGTAATTGTAAACATCGGGGATGTTGATAGAAATACCCTTCATCGCGGAATAAGCTGAAACATTGGATTCCTTCATCTGCACAGGAGGAAAACTGATTTCTTTGCCCGTCGTACCGCCCATAAAAATATTGAGTGATTCGTTCTGGACGATTTTGAAGGCCAGTGAATTGTCTTCAAGAATATATAAAGTTCCGCCATCGGCATTGGTCAGGATGCGCGACTCGGTTACTATTTTTTCCAACAACTCATTCAGGTCGCGCTTGCCCGATAAAGCCCGACCCACATCGGATAGCTTTTTGACCTGGCTCATCAAATTGATCGCATAATAATCCGATTGATCCGAACGCTTACTCAGTAACTGAGTTAAATTATAGTTTGAGGAAGTCGAACTGGCCACCATTTCAGTCACCAATCGTGGATCAACAATCCAACCCTCTGAAGCAATGATTGAATGAGACGCACCGGGGATTCCATAGCCTTTGTTCTTTCTATGATAGGCCCATCCTGCCTGCACAGCACATAAAACGGAATCCAGAACATCTCCTCTCTCATCTTCGAGTGCCTTGATCGTAATTTCTTCGCCAATATCGACCTTAAAGCCAAATTCGGTAATAAACTCTTCGGAACCGATCCCTTTTAAAATAGCTTTACGAGCATCTTGAATTTCTGAATGCGTAAAGGTTCTGGAAGTTCCCTTATACTTGCCTGCAAAGCGTCGAGCCAATAATGCCGGATAGGTTTCCAATACAACGCGCTTGTCATCGGTTGGATGACAAGGCAAGACGGAAACTCCGGCGGCTAACAAACGCGGCGTCAGCTCATAAAACATTTTAGCAAGGGGAGGATTTATAAGTTTCAGTGGACTCAAAGCACGCGCCAGCTCATCTGTCAGACGCAATCTGTCTTTAAGTTTTGATGGCTGTTTGGACTTATATTTTTTTATCGCCGATTCAAATTTCTTCCATCCCATCTTCCCAATGGTGGCAACATAATCACTCCATTCCTGCGAATCGGAGAATTTGGAAAGAAACGTAGCAGGCAGTCCTAAAGGACAATCTATACCCAATACCCAAGCGTCATTTTGCCCGATGAAACTTTCAAACTGATGAAAATCCGTAAACAAGTCCATACGTTCAAGGACGAGCCCCTGGTTCTTTTTGAAAGTGCTATGTATGCATGGCAGAGGCTTTTCGGGGCTGGGAATGGAGGTGAAGTCAATACCAACAATCTTCATAACAAATCATTCCTCCGCTTCAACTCTTTTGCCAAGCGCATGAGCAGAGGACCCGGTGAATGTCCAACCGCCTTCTCAATGAGCAGACCGGGAATATAACGACGCAGAATTTCGGAATCTAAAAATATGTCCTTCTCACCAGAAACCGTAATGAAATCCTTTGTAGACGAGGGTGGAGCCAAAGCAGACTCTAAAAATTCAAGTCCCTTTATCAGGACACCTCTTTGCGGGACTTCAATCAATCGGTCATCTGGAAAAGGCGCGGAACAGACCGAATAAAAATCCTTCAAGGCGGCCTGCCCGGTTTCTAAACCGCGCTCTAGCAATCGGAGAAAATATTTTAATTTTGTTTTGGGAGTTTTACCGCCTCTTTTACCTTCATGCGTGAAAGAAAGGATCGGCGCAAGTGCCGCTTTCAGTGCTGATGAAGGTAAGTATTGCCGATGCATGAATAGCCACAAGCTTCCCAGTGAATAGCCTATATACAAGTCCGCAGGATTTTCGCGCAACGCTTTCCGAGCCGACTCGGCACAAAAGGGGTTGATCGGATAGAGAGTTTTCACCCGACTGCCAGGAAATGCCTGTTGAATTTGTTCACTGAACCAACTCGGTGGCAAAGCCCATCCGCATATCGCTGTTATATTTTTGATTTCCATTGTTGGAACAATTTTAAAATTATTGATATCTGTTCTGCGGAAATACCTGAATGCAACGACAATCGTAACCGTTCTTTGCCCTTGGGTACAGTCGGAAAGCGAATGGCTCCGATTCGTATCCCTTCTTGATAAAAATAATCACTCATTTTCAAAGCCAGCCCGGCATCCCCCAGAATGATAGGAACAATTTGAGAATCCGAATCTATTAGATTATAGCCCATTCTGGTAAGTTCTTGCCTCAAAACTATGGCGTTTTCACGCAAAAGATGACGTTTTTCTTTATCTTCAATCACACAATCAATCGCAGAATGTGCCGCACCCACTGCAGAAGGACATAAAAACGTCGAAAATATATACTCTCCCGATGTATTGGTCAAATATTCAATGATCTCCTGATGGTCAGAAATGACATACGCCCCCATACTACCGAGTGCTTTTCCCAGTGTCCCAACCACCACATCCACCATCGACCCCACGCCCATTTCTTCTGCCAACCCTGCCCCAGTTTCACCATAAACACCCACGCCGTGTGCTTCGTCCAAAATCCATATAAAATTGTATTTTTCTTTCAGGCTTGCGAGGTGTTTCAGGTCGGGATAATCTCCATCCATGCTAAAAATGCTTTCCGTAACAACAAATACGGTATCGTACTGCGCCTTCCCCAATTCACGCTCAAGGTGATGCAGATCCAGATGAGGGTATCTTTTAAAACGCACGGGCGAACGCGCAAGTGTTTGCGCGATCGAATGGTGGATCAGCCGATCGGCAAGGATCAAATCATTTTTTTGCGGCAGATGAGTAAATATCGCCTGATTGGCCATGAAACCGGTATTGAACAACATGCCAAATTTCTTATTCTTCCAGACCAGAATTTTGTTCAGGAGGGCTTCGTGACAAGGCTTGAAACCCGTTAAAAGTGGAGATGCCCCACTGCCTGCACCATAACTCTCAGTTGCAATTCGGGCTCCTTCAATAACAGCGGGATGAGTGCGGAGTTGCAGGTAGTCATTCGAAGAGAGGTCAATCAAACTCTCAGATACCGTACGGGTCTCACGGTATAAATTATTTTCCCGGCGACTGGATAAATCCTTGCGCAATCTGCTATAAAATAGTTCTTGATTCTTCAAAACTGTTCGGTCAATTCATAGTGGCAAGACACCGTAACTAAGCGGTGACAAATTGGGAATTGCACTTTATGATGAAGTTCAATTGCAAAGTCTGCATGCGAAAAGATAATATAGTGTGAATTTAAAAACAATTTAACTCTTTTTATTCAACGGTGACTCAATTGGTTGCAGACAAGGGAAAAGTGTGGGTCAAAGGTGAATTCCGGCCTGTCTACGCCGTTCGTATCGATCAAAAAATTTTTCTTCTGGGTTCGGAAATGGATGATGAACCCGAAGTACGGGTTGACGACCACCACCTTTATGTGGACTGGAAAGACCGGTCTAAATCGCTTCGTTTGGGACGATGTATCGCTTTATCGGCTCCAGCTGAAATTAAGGGAACGCTTTTCAACGGTTTTGATAATACAAAACATGCCGATGTCCTGGCGGTAAACCCTTCAGGTGAAGGTGTTATAGAAAAAATATTTAAAGACAACGCTTTTCATGAAAAGGATTTGGAATCCATGGGGACTGATGATTTTTTGCAGACCTATCTGGGAATGCAACTCCCCTCAAAAAATCCCTGAAACGCTTTTCACAAAGTCTTTCCCCGGACCAACCGGGTTGAATTGTTTTCCCTCTCACTTTTATCCAAATACATTTTTTCTCCCGTTCGCAGGTTCAGACAGCAATGTTTGCCTTCATCGTTGACATCACTGGTCCAAATCCTGTAGGCACAACTGACAACAAAAAAAGGAGAAATGTGTATATCCTTTCCTTCAAAATCTTTTTGAACCACCTCAGGATTGAATAAAGAAAGTGCTTCCTTTTCGTTTGGCAAACGCCAGTCGCTACACCCTCCAGCATAAACCTGATTCATAATTCTTATATAGGCAAGCACTTCCTGAATATTTTTCCATCCTCCCAGATCTTGCTTGGAGTCTTTGGGTAGCCATTGCAAACCCGTCTTCTTGTCAGTGATCGAGCCACTGGGTTCTTCAATATATCTTATAGAATCTGTCATTATTTCAATTCTCTCGGGAAATTATTGACTCCTGAAGCTGGACTTTTATGAATGACCTTTTCTCCAGGTACTTTTCAAAAAGTACTTACCAGGATATGCCTTCTACGATTGCAGAAAGCCCTCTTTTTGAAAAACTAACATGGATTGTTTAAACCTTCAATGATTTTACGATAGCCCTCACGGATGCCCCTCGTCAATGGGCCCTGCGCTCCTGACCCGATGCGCTTGCCATCGGCTTCCACAACAGGCATTATTTCCCAGCCCGTATTGACGATGAAAACTTCATCCGCATCGTACAACAATTCTGCAGTCAATTCAGTTTCCATCGTTTCTATATCCAGACCCTCTGCGATTTCAAGAACCGTTTGCCGTGTAATACCGGGCAGGATAAAAGCGTTCAACCCGGGCGTTTTCAGAATGCCCTCTTTGACCAAAAAAACATTGCTGATGCTTCCCTCGGTCAAGCGTTCTTTAGCATCCAAACCAATGCCTTCAAAAGCCCCTCTTTGACGCGCATATTCACGCAGAATAATATTTGATAGAAAATTACAGGATTTGATGCCCTGCGTCATTCCAGGCAATGCCGAAATCCCGTCTGCCACAAGAACGACAGAAACACCCGTCTCATGGAACGCGATTTCACTAACCGGGCGGGCAAATAGAACCAGTGTGGGAGGATTGTCTCCAATCAAAATACCGTGATCGCTGACACCCCGGGTCAAAGTGATGCGGACAATGGCATCTTGAAGATCATTTTTTTCGAGCAGGATTGCAATGATATTTGCCAATTCCATTTGCGTTTGGGGAAAGGGCAACTGAAGCGCGCTGGCGGTGCGTCTCATCCGTTCGAGATGCTCCTGCAACTTGAAGATTTTCCCGTCATAGGCACGTAAAGTTTCAAAAATTCCATCTCCGTAAAGAAACCCACGATCCATCACCGAAATTTTGGCTTCATTCAAGGGAACAAATTCGGAATTGAGGAAAACAATCGAATTATCATTCATACGATTTATCTTTAATTATTTGAATAGAGCAAAGACCTGAATGACAAGAAATCGTACCGCCCCCTCACTCCTCCAGCAAGCGACGCACCTTTTCTTCCAATTCAAGGCTGGAACCGAACAGGCATTCTCTCAAATTGCCTTTTTTATCGATCAATATCGTCGAAGGGGTACCGCGCAGTTCATAAGTTTCAAAAGTATGTGCGGTGTGGGTCTTTTTAAGCAGATAGGCTTCTACCTGTTCCACCACCGATTTCTTCATTTGCGGTTCTAATTTATCAAACTGAGGGATGTCTCGATCGATGATTTTTTTCACCGCCGCATCGTCAATTTTCACCTCAGCTCTTACGACTTTATCCCAGGCTACAGGAAAAGCAATGGGATAAATCAGGCGGTCGAAATTCAAAAGATTCCTTCTTCCAAGCTCTGCCAAAGTATCCCCGACCACTTCCCCCCTCGTCAGAAGTTTTTTCAGATTCTCCAGAGAATTTTTGTCGTGATCTTCAAACGCAGTGGCAAGTCCCCAAACCGTTAAAGGCGCAGACTGAAACTTCTCGTAAATCGCGATCACCTCAGGCAATCCCCCAATAAAGCATCCTGGACAATTGACCTGAAACACCTCGATCAGCACCACACGGCCCTTCTCCTCTGCCAGCGATCCTCCCTCTCCCTGCACCCAGCAGTCGATCTGCAATTCGGGTGCGGGATGATTAACTCTCAGCGGGTACGACATCTATCAATTTCCTCAAACGGTTAACAAGTCTGATAATATCTGTCGGCGGGTTCTTCTTTAAAACTTCCTCTAACCCGTAAACAGCCTGACTTTTCTGGCCCAGAGTATTGTATATCAAACCCAGCATAATATAGGACATATGCCATTTGTCACCCTCAGGATACTTGTTGATGATCAGATCAAGATGAGTGATGGCTTCTTTATACTTCTTGAGATGAAAATAAGAAGAGCTGATCGCAAAATGGATATTGTCCATTAAAGGCAGTGGTGGATTTTTCAACAAAACCTTTTTAAAGGTATTGATGCTATCATCGTATTTGCCATCTCGAAACAGACCCACAGCCACTTTATATTCATCGTATGAAAAAACCGTTTCTGTTTTCACCGTCTGCCAGGCGGCAAACTTTTTATCAACCGCCGCTTTTTCTTTCTTCACACTGTCCAGACTCTCAGCCAATGCCTTGTCCCGCTTTTCTTCTAAAACAATTTGTTGTTGAAAACGGCCTTCCCAATTAGAAACCGCAGGGCTCCAGGGATCCAGCTCATTTTTAAAACCATCAACCAACTGCAAATTATTTTCATGATTGAGATACAATTTTGAAATTTCCCCCTCAATCGCATCCAATTGTTTCTGACGAATTTTACGAGCCTTCAACTTTTCTTGACTTGGAGGAAACCAGTTATAAACTTCCTCAGCAGTGGGCTCATATCCCTTTGCGACCTCCGACTTGGACGTCAATGAACTGCTTTGCACCTTCGTACAGGCACAAAAAACGAAAATCAGTAAAAAAATCAGACTTACAGGTAGATTTTTCATATTTGCGATTCCATATATAGAGCAAGAAACCTTATTTCAGCCATATTAAAATAAAAACCCTTATTTTTCAATAGTTTATAAATATGACCGATTATTATGCAACTTTAGGCGTAGACCGCAAAGCTTCACCAGACGATATTAAGAAAGCTTATCGACAACTTGCGCTGAAATATCACCCCGATCGCAATAAAGATAAGCCCGAGGTCGAAGAAAAGTTCAAAAGTCTGAGTGAAGCATACGCTGTTTTGAGCGATGAGAAGAAACGTCGCGAATACGACCAATACGGTGAAGAAGGTTTCAGCCAGAAATTTTCCCAGGAAGATGTGTTCCGGGATTTCGATTTTGCCTCAGTTTTTCATCAATTTGGAGGGGGATTCAGCGGAAACAATCCCTTTTCCGGCATGGAAGACTATTTTTCCAGACGCGGCGGAGGCTTTCGTCCCCCTCGCGGCAGGGATCTCACACAAGATCTCAGTATCAGCTTTGAAGAAGCCGCACTGGGAGCTAAAAAAGTCGTCGCCATCAATCGACAGGGCAATCGCGAAGAAATCAGCTTCCGAATCCCACCCGGTATTGAAAACGGTAAATCGATACGTCTCAGCGGCAAGGGCATTCCCAGCCCGGTACAAGGCGGGCAACAAGGCGATTTGAAACTTAGGGTACATATCCAGCCGCACCCCATTTTCAAACGCGACGGGAAAAACATTGTCATGGAAAAAGAGATCAGCCTGATCGAAGCCCTGCTCGGAACATCTGTCGCAATACCGACCCTTTACGGCGAAATCATGATGAAAATTCCTGCGGGAACTCAAAGCCACTCCAGGTTACGCTTGAAAGACAAGGGGCTTCCTAAAACCGTGGCAAATACTTATGGCGACCAATTCGTGCAAATCAACGTCAAAATACCCAAAGAGCTGACCGAACAGCAAACCGAACTGGTCAAGCAACTGAAGGCGAGCGGACTCTGATTCACTAAAGAGAACCTATAAAATTTCTTTTGGCCATGAGCGACCCTTATAAAATAAGGGTCCGCAAGTAGCCTTAGGGTAAAATATTGAGTGATTAGAGAAACCCTAATATCTAAAATTTTACTATTCATCAAGGATATCAAGAAACATGGCCAAGGTATTTTTTAAACCCGACAACGTGACGCATGAAATAGAAGACGGCACCCAATTGATAGAAGCCTGCGAGGAACTGGCGGTGAACCTGCCCTTTGGATGCACAGAGGGAACCTGCGGCGTCTGCGAACTGACCGTTTTGGAAGGCATGAAAAATTGTTCCCGTCCCACCGAAGAAGAACGCGACTACCTTTTCCCTGAAGACTTCGAAGCCGGGATGCGACTCGGTTGTCAAATGCGCATCAAAAAAGGCGATGTGTCCCTCACTTGGAAAGCCTTGCGGTCGAAGTAATTTTTCTATTTTTTTAAGTTACTTTCTCAAGAAACGCTTGAGAATATCATTCATGTCAAACAGCAGGGAAATCGGTCGGCCATGCGGGCAGGTGTAGGGCATTTCTGTTTCTTCCAGATCTGAAATCAGCTTGCGCATCTGGTTGAAATCCATGGGATGGTTGATCTTGATCGCGCTCTTGCAAGCCATCATGATGAGCACTTCGTCGTACTTCTTCTGCAGGGCGGTGCCGTCTGTCATTTCCAGAATTTCACGAATCACCTGACTGTAATCCACGTTCTTCAAAATCGCGGGGACCGAACGCAGGAGGAATCCATTTTCTCCGAATGGTTCCAGCTCAAGTCCCAATCCCTTTAAAAGTTCGAGTTGATCGCCCAAAATCTGCGCTTCGCTCGGCGAGAACTCCAACGATTCAGGAAACAGCAACTGCTGAACATCGACCTTTTTATCTTTTGCCGCTTCGCGAAAACGTTCGTACAACACCCTCTCGTGTGCAATGTGTTGATCAACCAATAAGATTCCACGCTTGCCCTGCATGATGATGAAAGAATTTTCCAACTGACCGATAGGCTCAAACTCGGAATACATCAATTCTGAAATGGGTGTGCCCTTCTGCTCGAAAATATGCACCGAATCCAGTCCCGAAGGATTCGAGGGTTGCGGCGGGGAGCCGAGTCCGCCATAAAGAGCGGATAACGACTTTTGCATGTCGCCGAATTTTTCGCGCGCATAGGGAACCAGAGTTTCGGGACGGCTGTCGTAACGGATTGTCTCTTGCGCATTGCCCAAAGGCTCGCTTTGCCTCTCAACTTGCGTTTCTTCCCTTTCGGGATTCACAAAAGGGAGTTTTTCACTATCGGACAAAGCCGAACGGATGGATTGACTGACAAAACGATGCACTTCGTTTTGAAAGGCAAAACGCACTTCTGCCTTGGAGGGATGCACGTTAACGTCCACCAGAGCCGGGTCCATTTTCAGGAAAAGAAAGATCACCGGATGCTGGCCTTTGGGAAGTAGATGACTGTATCCCAACTGAGTTGCGTGCTGGATGACTTTGTCGCGTACCAGACGACCGTTCACATAGACGTATTGATTCGTTCGGTTTGAACGTGTGTAAACCGGATTGGAAACGAAGCCACTCAAATGATAATCCCCGGCAGATGCCTTGACCTGAACCAGCTCACCGGCAAGCTCGGAACCAAACAACTCGGCAATGCGATAGAGCAGTTGTTCCGTCGGGGCGGTGTTGATGACACTGCGCCCATTGTGTATCAAACTGAAATGAATGGCCGGGCAAGCCAGAGCCTGTTGCGTCACCCCCTGCGCAATGTGCGAAAATTCAGTGCTGTCACCTTTCAGAAATTTTCTGCGGGCCGGAGTGTTGAAAAACAAGTGGCGCACTTCAACCATCGTCCCTTTGGGTCGCCCGATTTGCCGGGTGAGTTCTAATTTCCCCGCTTCAATAGCGACCAGCTTGCCACCACGATTTTCGTCCATGGAACTGGTGAGTCGAACCTTGGCAACGGAGCCGATACTCGGCAGTGCCTCGCCACGAAAACCAAAGGTATTGATCCGTTCCAAATCTTCCTGACTGGAAATCTTGCTTGTTGCATGTCTTGAAAAGGCCAGTTCCGCATCTTCCCAGGACATACCGCAACCATCATCGTCCACACGAATCAGGTCTTTGCCACCTTTTTCAATTTCAATGATGATTTTCTTCGCACCGGCATCGATCGAATTTTCGATCAATTCCTTAACCACCGAAGCAGGACGTTCCACCACCTCGCCAGCGGCAATCTGATTGGACAAATTGTCGGGTAAAACTTTGATTTTGGAGCCGGTGTCGGTAGAAGTCGTTAAAATTTGGGGATCGTTCATGATTTCAACACATTCATTGAAGGAGGGAGGCATCTCCATAATTTGTAAATCAAATCCCGCTCAATTACAAGATTTAAACCCCTTTTCTAGAAAATCGGGTCTCAAAGTAAAAAATTCTATTTTTTTTTGCGATCCACATAAAATTTTCACTAATGTCTTTAAAATCTCTGCCGATAAGAAAAACGAGGAAGTTTATCTTTTCTAATTGGGAGACACGTCATGGACGTATCAAGTGTAGGCAGTTCCGGCCAGTATACGGCATCGGTGCAATCAAATAACAGTTCCAACAAAAATGCCAAAGCCAACGAAGTAAAAGCACAAGAAGTTCAAAATGTGCAAGCAGGTCAAAATGACGGCGATAGCGACGATCAAGGCAAAGGAACCAACGTCAATACCTTGGTGTAAGGTTGCACCCTTCAAATTTGGAAAACCATCGATCTACTACTTGGCATGCTATCCATTTATGAGATAGCGTGCCAAGTGACGTTTTGTAACGCCAATCGTTCAAAACAGAGTTTATCACCCTGATCGGGTGAACCATCATCTTCCCCCTCCCCTAGGCATCCAGATCAATAAGCAAAACAAGCACTAGCATCAACAGTTCAAGTTAGTTTCACAATCACCTCAATTGGGTATTATGGAATACCTTACCCGAAGAACTACTCTGTCGTAAAGAATTGCCTAACAGCGTGAAATTTTGCTATATTATTTATATTGCTCGCCGATAGAGTAAGTAGATATTAATTATAAAAACGGGACTATGCGTAAATACATCCAAAATTTCAGTGTGAGTTGGGTCATTATGACCCTTGTGATAGGGATACAGTTCCTACTGTTGCCTTATTACCACTATCACCCCGAAAATGTACACGCACACGCCGACAAGCCATTCGCACACGAACATGAAGGGCATTTCCACTCACTGGCATTGGAGAATATTGCCCATAAGCCCCTGGTTCACAGTGAAGGTGCAAATTTTGACCATAACCACACGCACCCCCATGCAGTTCCAGATGAAGATCAACTGGATGTCGAACTCAACAACACAATCACAAAACCGCTAAAGTCCAATACGGTTGTAAAAGTTTCCGCCTATTTTTCAACACCCAATTTTCAGCACACTCCCGAAACCTTCTTGTTCAGTGACCACTCACAAGACGACCCTGTTTCTGGTTATTGGCTAAAAATACGGGAACGATCCCCTCCTGTCAGCACTCTCTCCATATAATTTCCGGTAGCATTTACCAGCAGTCGAATTTCGCTTGAAATCCCTCACAGGAAACTGTGGTTATTCCACAAGCGAATGGCCGGACCATCTTTTTATAAAGTGGCAAAACCATGAAATGCCTTTTGATTTTATGGAGCTTCGTATCTGTCTTAGCTATGGCATCGTTTTCTCCTGCATTTGCCGAGCCCGATGGGACACTCCATATAGAAAACAACAGCCCCAATAATATCAGCCTTCAGCAAGCCTCTGCAAAGGCCCTGCTGAAGAACCCGATACTTTCAGCCTTTTCCCAGGAAGTACAAGCTCGGTCAGCCCGAACCTTGCAATCGAGTCTGCTTCCCAATCCCACTCTAAGCATTCAAGTCGGGAATGCCTTTGGTTCTGGATCTTTCGGTGGATTTCGTGGTGCCGAAACAAACGTACAAGTTGGACAATTGATAGAACTTGGAGGCAAACGATCTGCCAGAATAAATGTCGGTAAAGCCGCTGAAGAACTGGCCGGTTGGGACTACGATAGCAAGCGTCTGGAAGTACTGATGAACGTACACAAAGCCTTTGTCAATGTTTTAAAGATGCAACATAGCGTCTCTTTAGCGGAAGACATGATCGAACTGGGAAACAATTTTTTTGAGGCGGTCTCCCAAAGGGTCAAAGCAGGCAAAATTGCCTCCATTGAACAGATCAAGGCAAAGGTAGCTCTTTCTAACTTTAAAATTGCTCTGGAAAAGACAAAACAAGACCTGAAGCAAGCAAAAAGGCAACTTTCTCGCACTTGGGGAGATGCCAACCCTGGATTTGAAAAGGTCCTTGGCAACCTGTTTAAAATTTCTCCCGCACCTCCTATCGAAACACTACAGCCCAAAATTCTCCAAACCCCCTCTTTCAAGCTCTGGGAAAGCGCAATGAAACAGCGTCAGGCGGAAGTCAAACGGGAACGTTCTAAAAGAATTCCAAATATCACTCTATCCGGGGGGTATCGCCGATTGGAGCAAAGCGATGACAATGCGGTGACTTTCGGATTGTCCATTCCACTTCAGTTTTTTAACCGGAATCAAGGTGCCATCGCAGAAGCCCAACACAATCTATCACGGATTCAGGAGGAGAAACGCTCTGCTGAAATTGAAATGACACAAACCTTTTTGAACGCTTACCAAACACTTGTTCTCGCTCATTCTCGGGCACAAACCCTGCAAACTGAAATATTACCTTCTGCCCAACAAGTTTTTGATGGAGTCAGCGAAGGCTATCGTTTTGGCAAATTCGGATTTTTGGAATTTCTCGATAGCCAAAAAACATATTTCACCGCAAAACAACAATATCTTGAATCGCTCGCGAATTATCACTTTGCCGTTGCTGATGTTGAGAGCTTGATCGGGGAACCTCTTGTGTTTGCCGAGCCCAAACCCATGCCAAACGGAGAAAAACCCCAACAATGAAAAAACGATTTATAGTTCCGATAATAGTCATACTGGTTTTGGGAACCTTCGCGGCCTGGAAAATTCTAAAGATGCAACCCGTCAGTGTTTCCAAAGAGCATGGCTCCATGCCCGAAAAAACGATTTCTTCTCCCAGAGGACCACATGGTGGCTGGTTGTTCGCTAAAAATGACTTAACGCTGGAACTTAAAATTTTTGAAACCGGTGTGCCTCCTCAGTTCAGGGCCTATTTCACCACAGCCAAAGGTCTCCCTATCCCTCTCAATGAAGTGAAACTGACCATTGCTCTGCATCGATTGGATCGAATAGACGAAATTCATTTCAATCCAGTGGGAGACTATCTGCTGGGAGACAAGACCGTTGAAGAGCCTCATTCTTTCAATATGAAAATTCAGGCCCAGTGGAAAGAGCAAACGTATGACTGGGAATTATCCCAAATCGAAGCCCGCGTTGAGCTACTGGAATCCGCAATCAAAAATGCAGACATCGTGATCAAAAAAGTAGGGTCGGCCCGACTGAAAAATATCCTTAAATTGACCGGGGAAATCGGTCTGAACGAAGAAAAAGTTGTGCACGTCGTGCCCCGTCTCAATGGCATCGTCAAACAGGTTTTCAAAGATTTGGGAGATCAGGTCGTGCCTGGTGAAGTATTGGCAATCATTGAAAGTCGTGAATTGGCGAACACAAAAATCGATTACCTTTCAGCCGTCAAACAAACCGATCTGGTAAAAGCCGATATGGACAGAGAAATCCTGCTCTACAAAAACACCACGCGCATGTTAGAGCTACTGCAAAAGGAAACGCGTCTGGAAGAGATCGATCGTGAGTTGAAGGCCCTTCCTATTGGGAAAAGTCGGGAGTTACTGATCCCTGCCTATTCAAAGCTGGAACTGGCCAAATCTGTTTACTTGCGTGAGAAAAATCTATTTGAAAAGGGAATTTCTTCACAATCTGAATACTTGCAGGCTGAAGAAAACTTAAATAGTTCAGAAGCCCGGTATCGTGCTTTACGTGAAAAAATTGTTTACGACGGTCAATGGCAGGTGCAACAAAAAACCAGAACCTATGAGATGGAAAATCTCAAACTGCAAACCACCCGTCAAAAACTGTTCGCACTGGGATTGACCCCTGAGGAAGTGGAGAAACTTTCCCAAAATAATGACCCCATATTGACTCAATACGAACTCAAGTCGCCCCTGGGAGGGACGGTGATTCAAAAACACATCTCCACAGGTGAAGCGGTGAAAAATGATGATCGCGTATTGCTTCTCGCGGATTTGTCGGAAGTGTGGGTCAACATTTCCATTCCTGCCCGCGATATCAAATATGTGAAATTGGGACAATCGGTCACCGTCATCGATGAAAACCTTGGAATGAAAGTCGAAGGCCAACTGACCTATCTCTCATCCATAATAGATGATAAAAATCGCACCGTTACAGGAAGAGTGGTGATCCAGAATCCAAAATCAAAATGGCGACCGGGTACTTTTGTCACGTTGCAACTGCTCCTTGACAAACGCAAAGTGGCTCTCGCAGTTCCTAATCAGGCCATACAAAGCATTCGGGACTGGTCTGTTGTGTTTGTCAAATACGGTAACTTTTTTGAAGCACGCCCTCTCGAACTGGGGGAAAGCGATGGCAACTGGACAGAGGTTTTACACGGTTTGAAAGCAGGAGAAAGTTTTGTGACCGAAAACAGTTACGTGGTGAAAGCGGAAATAGAAAAATCATCCGCCGTGCATGCGCATTGACCGACAGCACATCCCCCCAAATTCCAGTGATCAATTTGAAGGGATTGCAATCCCATTCATTCAGACGACTCATAAAGGATTGACATGCTTTCTGCTCTATTAAAATTCTCCGTCAAATACCGCATTTTTGTGATTTTGGGTACATTGGCATTGGCCATTCCGGGTATCTACAATTTCCAGATTTTGCCGATTGATGCGGTCCCCGATATCACCAATGTCCAGATTCAGATCAATACCAAAGCCCGTGGCTATACCCCGCTGGAAGTTGAAAACCGCATCACGTTCCCTATAGAAACCGCTCTGGCCGGGACTCCCAAATTGTCTCATACCCGTTCCATTTCCCGATACGGAATGTCCCAGGTCACCGTGGTTTTTGATGACGATACAGATATTTACTTTGCACGACAATTGATCAATACCCGTTTGCAGGAAATGATCGGGAAACTTCCTCCCAATACCCAGCCTGTCATGGGTCCCATTGCCACAGGTCTGGGAGAAATATTTTTGTGGACGGTTGGGCCTGATGAAAAAATCAAATCCACCCAACCTTATTCACTCACTGAGCTGAGAACCATTCAAGACTGGATCATTCGCCCGCAACTGCGCAATATTCCCGGCGTTGCCGATGTCAACAGCATTGGCGGATACACCAAGCAATATCAGGTCGCTCCCGATCCAGAAAAACTCAGGGCCTATAAAATAAGCTTCCGGGATGTGGTGGACGCTTTGATGAAAAATAATGATAACGTCGGGGCGGGTTACATCGAACACAGTGGCTCGCAATACCTCATTCGAACACCCGGTCAGGTTTCAGGGATAAGAGATATAGAAAGAATCATTGCCGGTTCTCGTAACGGAATCCCCATTTACATCAAGGACATTGCCGAAGTCACGCTGGGAAAAGAGTTGCGCACGGGAGCGGCTACAGAAAACGGACAAGAAGTCGTTCTGGGAACGGTCTTCATGTTGAAAGGTGAAAATAGCCGTACAGTTTCCATTAAAGTTGCAGACAAACTAAAAGAAATCAATCGCAGTTTGCCTGAAGGTGTGAAGGCGAAAACGGTTTACGATCGAACGAACCTGGTCAACGCCACTCTCGATACGATGAAAACCAATCTTTTAGAAGGTGCATTGCTCGTCATCGTCGTCCTCTTTTTACTTCTGGGGAATTTTCGGGCCGCCATCATCACCGCCCTTGTCATCCCATTGTCCATGCTGTTTGCAATCACCGGGATGGTTAAAAATAATGTCAGCGGAAATCTTTTGAGTCTGGGAGCCATCGATTTCGGCATCATCATTGATGGAGCCGTTATCATTGTAGAAAATTGTATCCGTCGATTGGCAGAAGAACATAAAAAACTGGGGCGCACACTCGATCGAGATGAACGCTTTGGTATCGTCGCCTACGCCACAAAAGAGGTCTCGCGTCCGAGTATTTTTGGTGGGTTCATCATCATGATCGTGTATTTACCGATCCTGACTCTGACAGGAATTGAAGGGAAAATGTTCCAACCCATGGCATTCACCGTTCTCGCGGCCTTGACCGGAGCCATGCTCTTATCCGTTACCTTTGTTCCAGCCATGGTCGCACAATTTTCGTCTGGGAACATTTCCGAACAGGAAAATCTTTTGGTAAAGCTATCGCGCAAGGTGTATGAACCCTTGCTGGGAATGTCGCTAAACAATCGACCCACAATCATTACCCTTGCCGGTGTGCTTGTAATCTTGAGCCTTCTCCTTTCCACACGCATGGGAAGCGAATTCCTGCCCACTCTCGATGAGAGGGATTTAGCCATCCATGCTTTGCGAGTTCCGGGCACCAGTCTTTCCCAGGCGGTGTCCATGCAAGATCTTCTGGAAAAGAAAATCATGGAATTACCTGAAGTCGATTATGTATTCGCCAAAATCGGCACAGGTGATATTGCAACAGACCCCATGCCGCCCAGCGTTGCAGACGTGTATGCCATGATCAAACCCCGATCAGAATGGCCCGATCCCAAACGTCCCAAATCTGATTTTATAGCAGAACTGGAAAATAAGATGAACGAGGTCCCCGGCAACAAATACGAGATCATCCAACCGATTGAAATGCGATTCAACGAGCTGATCGCTGGTGTGCGCAGTGACGTAGCAGTGAAGGTTTTTGGCGATGATCTGGACATGCTGGTTTCCCATGCCAAAAGAATCGAGCAGGTTCTGTCACAAATACCAGGTGCCGCCGACGTAGATGTCGAACAAGTCACAGGTCTTCCTGTTCTGACATTGGAGCTAGACCGCGAACTGATGGCTAGACTGGGAATCAACGTTTCCACCGTCCAGGATGCCATATCCATTGCCATTGGCGGGGAAACTGCCGGAGAGGTATTTGAAGGGGATCGTCGTTTTCAAATAATGGTCCGTCTGAGTGAAGATATACGAACAAATATTGAAAGTTTGAAGAGAATCCCGATCACCCTGCCGGATAATTTCGCCCCCGCAACAATTCTTGGAAGCGGTCATAACCTGAACCATATTCCACTGTCTACTGTAGCAAAATTTTCAATGGTAAAAGGCCCCAACCAGATCAGTCGGGAAAATGGAAAACGCCGGATCGTCGTCACCGCCAACGTCCGGGATCGCGACCTCGGCTCCTTTGTGCAAGAAGCTGAAAAGGCCATTGAAGAAAAAGTTACGATTCACCCCGGTTACTGGATTGCCTGGGGTGGACAGTTCGAGCATTTGATTTCAGCATCTAAAAGATTATGGATCGTTGTCCCCATATCCCTTGCATTGATATTTCTCATGCTGTTTGCCGCATTTGGCAGTATGAAAAATTCACTGCTCATCTTCTCAGGAATTCCGCTGGCCTTGACCGGAGGGTTTTTCTTTTTGTGGGCCCGTGGCATTCCACTTTCAATTTCAGCCGCGATTGGTTTCATCGCCCTGTCCGGCATTGCGGTTTTGAATGGAATGGTCATGATCTCCTTCATCGAAGAATTGCGGGAAAGAGGAATGGCTTTGGACGAAGCCATTTGCAAGGGATCGGTCACCCGCCTGCGACCTGTATTGATGACCGCATTGGTCGCATCTTTGGGATTCATCCCTATGGCCATGGCAACGGGAACCGGTGCCGAAGTTCAGCGTCCACTGGCAACGGTGGTGATCGGTGGCATTATTTCTTCAACCATCCTCACTCTGATTGTGCTTCCAGCTCTATACAGATCCTTTAATTCATCCGATGAATAAACTCATATGATGTTATGATAAAGGCCTGCAAGTCGTTTGGAGACCTTACTTGAAACCCGACTATTTACACAAAAATCTATCTGCCCTCGCACAGAACCCACAGCACCGGAACACGGTTTCACCGCGCCATTTCTCTGACGAAATAGAAACTTTCGTCGCTCAAAACGGTCAAACCACTCTCCGATGCAACGGTATCTTGATCCACAGTGCGTATGATCCAAAAAAGGAAGGCGAAAAGTTTGCTCAGAAAATTCAACCCGGGTCTCAGGTTTGCCTGTATGGGATGGGACTGGGCTATCACCTTGGCCCTCTGCTGGAAAGAATCGGTCCCGAAGGCTCTTTACTCGTCATCGAACTGAACCCCAATCTATTGTCAGCGGCGTTTATGTTAAATGATTTGTCCGAGGTGTTCAAAGATCCACGGTTTCAACTGATCCACTCAGACAATGAATCCACAGCGGCAGATCAAATTTCGGCAGGAATGCAGTTTCTTACAGAAATGTCTTCGCAATCACTGGAAATTATATTTCACGCCCCCTCTTTCAAGTGTATCCCTGAAAATTTTCCAAAGCTGAGCAATGCTCTGGAAATTCTATTATTGGAGAGGCG
>PCWG01000042.1:227712-274096 GCA_002787235.1 Nitrospinae bacterium CG11_big_fil_rev_8_21_14_0_20_45_15 | reverse complement strand
CGCCGTTCTGGGCGGGCAGGAAAAACTCAATTATCAAAAAAATAAAGCCATTGTCCAAAACACCCCCGGCATCAAAGCACTGAAAAATGCTCATGCAGGTCAAGCCGCCCTGCTCATCAGCGCGGGCCCCTCGCTGGACAGCATTGTCCCACACCTGAAATATTTGCAGAAACGGGCCTTAATCACCTGTGTCGATACGGCATTGCCCATTCTGATTCAAGCAGGCATCGATCCTGAATATATTTTCACTCTCGATCCACAGACAGAAAACTGCAAACACTTGAGCGATTTGCCGCATCAAACTGGAACCCTGATCTTCACGCCAACGTCACACCCGCATATTCTTTCGAGAGCACCTCAGAAGAAATATGTAGCGATTCAGCAGGGCCATTCACTGTTTAAAGACGATCCCCTCGGAGCAGAAAAGGGACTCACTCAGTCTGGCGGATCGGTGGCCTGTTTCGCTCTCGATTGCCTGATCCAGTTTGGTTGCCGCCCTATTCTCCTTGCCGGGCAAGACTGCGCCTTTTCAGGCGGGCGAATCTATGCACGCAATGCGTTACAATCCCTCGGTTCGATGGACCGCTTTACCTCTAGCAACGTTTACAGCCAGGAACATGAATTAAAAACCGCTAAATCAAAAACCATTCCCGTGTCAGGCACACAGGGTCGAGAGGTACTCACCAATCAGACAATGTACGGTTACCTGCGAGCCATCGAAAGCATCGTACTCGCCAACCCCGAAGCAAAAATTTACAATCTCGGCTCTCAAGGGGCTAAAATAGACAGAGTACTCAATATCCACTCCACATCAGAAACCATCCTTCATGCATCCAGCAATTAAATCAAACAAACTACGAGCAACCTTACTCTTGTTAGGTGCAGGAGTTTTTATCATTGCCGATCAGGTCGGTCTGCCGGCACAAGAGGCAAACCATACAGAACAACCGAAAATCACTGATAAGGCGGATAAAATAGAAGGAAGCAACCATAAGGAAGAAGGCAGTCGCCACAAAGAAGGAAGCAGTAGCGATCCCAAAGAAAAGGGGCACTCGGAATTGGACCATTCCGATCCGGAAAATCAGCGTCGGATGGGGATTTTTCATTACAACGAGGGGAACAAGCTAATGGCTCTGGGCAAAGCGGAACAAGCCGTTTTCAAATACCAAAAAGCACTCAACCACCATCCTAAACTGGCCTCAGCCTATATCAACTTGAGCTCGGCCTACATGCAACTCAAACACTTTGATTTGGCCTACAATACTCTCAAAACACTGGAAACCCAAGAGCCTGACAATCTCCACCTGCACTATAATTATGCCTGTCTGCACGCACTTACTGGGAAAATGGAAGACAGTCTAACGGCTCTAAAAAAATCAGTCAAACTCGGGTTGCCCATTCCCGGAACCCTTATCACAGATCCCGATCTGGCATCTCTTAGAGAAACCACCGAATTCAAAAACTGGTATAAAAAATTATCGGAACATTGAGATCAACCTGTCTAAATATAAAAACATTTCAACAGGTCAAAACTATCATGATGGTAAAAACAGAAAAAATATACCAGACAGAACGATCAATCAATACTAGCTGGACTGATGTTGATTGACGATCTCACCCATTCTATCTTTCAATATCAACTTTTCTTTCTGATGCTTTTTCTTCTCGATTTCCTGCTCTGGAGTAATGAGTTTGAGTTTGTTCAGCTCTTCAACTCTTGACTTCAATTTTGAATGCTGATCGTGAATTTTTTTGAATTCGTGATTTTCTTTTATGAGTTTTTCGAGCAAATCTTCATTGATTTCCATTGTTCACTTCCTCCTGTTCAAGTGCGGCACATAGCTTAAACTCCGCTTCAGCCTTCCTTGCGTACTGTATTGTTAAATGATTCAAATCAAAAAGTTTTTTATTTAAATTTTCAGAGCGTTGAGAAAGCCGTATTGCAGATGCCGCAATGGAGTGATTCGATTCTTCTCCCAGCTTATAAAATGATCCCAATTGCTCTGAAAATATATCACCATAAACTTGCAATCCACTGCCGATGAAAACCGTCGGCTCTGTAATCCGCGCACAAAGTTCTTCTGCGCTCAATGCTTCGTCCGGGGTCAAACGCTGAAATTCATCCCCGTCCCACCGAAAGATTGCCGAATAAACCTGCTGTTTCCTTGCATCAAGAACAGCGCATATCTGCTCTGGAATTTTACCCAGAGAAAAAGCCATGGCAGAAAGAGTTCCAACCCCCCAAAACGGAGCCTCAGTGGCAAGAACAAATCCCTTCACCAAACTGACTCCTACACGAAGCCCTGTAAACGATCCCGGCCCCGACGTAACACAGAAGCCTTCGATTTCATGGATGCCAACCTCAGCAGACCGTAAAACATCGTCAATCATTAACAAAATTTTATCAGAAAATTTTTTAGTACGAGTGTGCGTGGATTCAGACAAACAGACATCATCTGAAAATAGAGCCACACTAGCGTGTGGAGTAGATGAATCGATTCCCAGAATTTTCATATTATCGGTATCGACCCGAAGGGGATTGAAGACCCAAAATTAAAGAAATATGACTCTCTAAAGATAGGTTATCAACTCACAAAAGTCAATCAGAATTCCACAATACCGACATCTCACAACAACGAAGTAAAGTTTATAAATACATTTAAATTAATATATTTACAACATATCAAACAAGCTAATACATGACATTATGACTGAAATATTGCGACTCACCGACCTTAATAACATTTCCTTTGCAGTAAAAAAATCATATTACCTATTGATTTTATTGATGTTATTGTCTTGACATCAAGATAATTTGGATTTATTGTAAGCGTGAATATTTTTAAGTAGTTGTTTTTTATAGTTTTATTTAATGGAGCCAGAATAGTCAACTGGCAGAGTTTAACTTTACGTAACAGGAGGGTCGTATGTTTTTTGAAGTCAAAATTTTTGATTCCAAAGGCGATTTAAAAAAGGTAGTCTCTCCCCAAAAACTAAGTACGCAGTTTTGGCGTGAGGATGCTGTCAGTGGGGCTGATTATTTCGACACCACTACTCCAGTAGATAGTTGGGAAGATGCTCCAGACAAGGAATTGAAACAAAAAGGCATCCAGATGGATGAATTCGCTGTATAATGAAGTACACACGGGCGGAGCGCATTCTGCGAACCATTCAGTTTGCGCCCGCCCATTTTCTTTCGCGTCATGCAGACATGTGTTTCGCATTAACAGGGTGAAAAATTTGCATTTACAAAACTCTTCAGGAAGTGGAAGCGTTTTAAGCGCCGAGCAATCAATATACATTGAGAATGAAGAGCAGCTACTTGATTTCTGTGAAAAAATTCAAGACAGCAAAATGCTGGCCATCGATACTGAGTTTGTGCGCGAGAGAACCTACTTCCATCGCTTGGGTTTGATCCAGGTTGCCAGCGACGATGTTTGTGCGGCGATCGACCCCATCTCCGTTCCCGACCTGACCCCCTTTCTGGAAATCATTAAAAAACCTGAAATTCTAAAAGTTTTTCACGCCGCGAAACAAGATCTTGAAATTTTTTACAAGCTCTGCGGAGAAGCGATTGGCCCCATTTTCGATACCCAAATTGCCGCATCTCTTGTGGGTTGGGGAGCACAAATATCATTCGCAAAAATCGTACAAAAAGTTTCAAAAAAGCACATTTGCAAGGCTCACCGCTACACTGATTGGTGTCGACGACCTTTGAGCACGGGGCAGATCGAGTATGCGCTGGACGATGTGCGTTACCTGACCCCTGTTTTTTGGAAATTGAATGCTGTGGTGAAAAAACTGAATCGAGAGGAATGGGTGCGCGGAGAGATGCTGTATCTAGAAAATCCAAAATCATTCCAGTTGAATGATCCACAAAAACAATTTCTACGATTAAAAAATATTCGCTCCCTCAACCCCAAACAACTTGCCGTATTAAGGGAAATCACTGCATGGAGGGAATTGGAAGCCCAGTCGCGAGACACACTCCCTAAATCCATCATACGCGACGAGACCCTTCTTGAAGTAGGACGTTCGACACCAACAGATATGGAAGGTCTGCGATCCTTGCGCGGATTCCACCATAAAGAAATTGCTCGTAGCGGAAAAGTTTTACTGAAATTGATTGAGGATGGGTTGAACTGTCCAGACGATCAATGTCCAGAATTACCAAATGCCGATAGCTACACCGCGCCCAAAGGTGTCGAAGAGTTACTCGCCGCTGGCGTTCAAATCCGTTCAGAAGAGCTGAGAATTGAACCCAATGTATTAGCAGATCGCAAACAAATTCATGACTTCGTCAAATGTTATGACCGTAACGAAAACTTTGAAAACCATTTCCTCTTTCAAAGCTGGCGTAAAAAATGTATTGGTGAAACCCTGTGCGGCATCTTGGAAGGACGTGTGGTCCTCGCAGTCGGCCCGCAGAAAAAAGTGGAACTGGTTTCACGGGAAAGCGAACTTTCAGGTGTTGCCAGCGAAGGGATTTAAAGCCTCCCTCCCCCATTATTCCACTTTAGCGAACAAAAAAGTAAATCAAACAGCCTAAAATACATCTCTCGAAACGCCACGATCGCGCCCACGACCCCCTGGTGTAGACCGCAAAGAATCAGTAAAAACATCACTCTGCTGAACCAGCCCATCATGCGCGGTTCGGATGGGATCGATCCTGTTTTTTTCTATTTCAAGAGCGGCTTCATCGATAATTTCTTCTTCCTTCTTGGCCGCCTGGGCAGTGGTTCCCTTTTCTTCTGTGCTTGAACTTTGATCGCCTGCTTCGTCCATCGCTTCTGCTTCTTTCATCGACGTTTTAAAATTTTTGATGCTTCTGCCAAACGCACTTCCAATTTCTGGGAGTTTGCCCGCTCCAAAAATTATCATAATAATGATCAAAATAACCATTAACTCAGGAAAGCCGATTCCCATCATAATATTAATCTCCCTAATCACATTTATTATTGACGCCCATTGTAGCAGAAAACCTGCTTTGAGTGCGTCAATTCTTTTAGCAGAAAAAAGGGGGCGCAGAATAACCTGTGCCCCCTGATCTGTTATCAATAACTCAATTCTTTAGCCTTAAAAACGACACGACCTTGTTCAACGATTAATGGCTCAGATGACCGTTTAGAATGTCCGAATGTAAAATTTTATCGTTCCCGTGTGCATTGTCCTTTGCCTTTTGGAAATGTTTCGTAGCCTCACCATGTTGCCCTAATTTATCCAGAGCCAACGCTTCATTGAAATGAATTTCTGCAATGCTGGAATCTGCCGCTGCAGCTTCTTTGAAATGTTTCAATGCTTCATCGGCATGTCCCATTCCCCAATGCTTGATACCCGCTTCGTTGTGCATGTTTGCACTTTCATTGGAACCTTCCGGCAAGTGCATTGGACTTTCGTTCGCCATAGCAGACAAAGGGAATAAAATTGTAAATACAAACACCAACAAAAAGCTCATTTTCCTCATGATTTCCTCCAGAAAATATTTTTGTAAAGTAAACAAACGCTTCTACTATATTTATCATTTCCATTGATCATTTGGGAATAAAAATCATTGTTTCTACAAAGAAATATTTCAATAAAACCAGTCTATTATCGCAACCTATTGTTCAAAGAAACAGCTCTCCACGCTCTTTTTTCCGTTTCTGTATAAAATGGCTCACACTTCGTAATAAACACGTTCAGTGAATAATTTATATGGTTTGCGGGATTGACCTTGGTAATGAATCGCACTAGAATGAACTTTTAATGGAATGTCATTTTTAAATATTTTTTTAGATCGAAACTCATGGAAAATCCACCCGACGATTGGGAAGCCTTTGCCCGCAAACATATGGAAGGCGCAGGCACCCTCAATCTGGAAGAAAAAGATATCGATGATGAAGGGATCAAAAACCTTTTTCAACTTGACTTGATAGCAGGGATCACGCGACTTGAGCTTGGCAACAATAAAATCACCGATGAAGGTGTCAAGGTCATCTGTAGTTCGCCCAACCTCAATCAATTGAGAACACTGAATTTAAAATCGAACGACATCACTGAGGCTGGAGCTCAGACTCTCGCCAGTTGCAAAAGTTTTGAAAAACTGGATCAACTCATACTAAAATTCAATCGAGTCGGTGAGGAAGGTGCCAAAGCTCTGGCTCAATCGGAATATCTTGGCCAACTATCGACACTCGATTTATTCAGAAATAGAATTGGCGACGAAGGTGCAAGGGCCATCAAAACCTCTAAAAACTTTTCCCGTCTGAATCGTTTGAGATTGGATTGAACAATGTCCGCATTGGATTTGAGAAAAGAGGTCCCTCGAAGCCCCAAGGATAAATTATGCGGGATCGTCCATTTACCGCGTATGATAGATAAGGTAAGGGCTTTGAAGGAAAATACGTTGGGCGAATACATATACCCATGTCCACTTGACAAAATCATTCTCAGTTTCATCCATACAAACGAAATCGAGTTCGCCGAAAAAGCAATCGGCCTGAATGAGGAAGACATTGCGCGTTGGATTACAGATAAAACAAACCAGTACAGCCCATCAGAAATAGAATTCCTTAATTGGAAAATTCTGGATAGAAAACCTGACAATAAAGACCGAATGGAATACTTTATAGAAATTCGAAACAAAATTGACCCATCGCGAACTGACATCACCACATGGGCAGGCCTCATCGATCTGGAGGAAGGTCACTAAGCTATTTTATGCACTTTGCCTCTAATTTTCGCACCCTCTTGAAACACTTTCCTCGCCTTCTTGATACACGCAAACAGAAATGACAAAAATCCTGACTGGTCAGCAACCTTCAAAAAAGAAAAAGCGAAAAACCAAAAAACCGAAAAAAAAATCGTCAGGATTATTTAAAACCCTGATCCTTTTCGGATTCGCAATGTTTCTGCTCGTTGTTATTTCTGGTGCGATAGGTGCCGGTTATGTCTACTTCAAATATTCTAAAGATTTGCCTGACGTCCGCGTGCTCAAAGATTTCAGCCCCAGTCTGATCACTCGGGTTTTTTCTAATACCGATGAACTGATCGCAGAGTTTTATATCGAAAAAAGAATCCTGGTTTCCATGGAAGAAATTCCACTCCGTTTGAAACAAGCCACACTGGCCGTAGAAGATTCCAATTTCTATTACCACCTTGGGATCGATCCCAAGGCGATTTTACGCGCGATGCGAACCAATTTCCAAGCCGGTCGTATCGTAGAAGGTGGAAGCACCATCACTCAGCAGTTAACAAAAACACTGTTACTCACAAGTGACCGAACACTGGTCCGAAAAATCAAAGAAGCCATACTGGCACTGCGCATTGAGTTGATTTTTTCCAAAGATCAAATTCTTGAAATATATTTGAACCAGATTTATTACGGTCACGGAGCATATGGAGTCGAAGCCGCCGCACGAACTTACTTTGGAAAATCCGTAAAAGAACTCACCGTGGCTGAATGTGCCATGATTGCAAGCTTGCCCAAAGCACCAAACAACTACTCTCCTTATCGATACCCGAAAAAAGCCCGAAACAGACGTGACCATGTTATTCGAAGAATGGCTCATCTTAGCTTCATCACTCCAAGCGAGGAAAAAGAAGCACTGCAATCCGATTTCCATCTGGGTGAAGTGACCGGCATGTTGAATCGTGCCCCTTACTTCATCGAACACATACGGCAATTTTTGATCGAAAAGTATGGTTCTGAAAAACTGTATCACAGTGGTTTGATGGTTTATTCGACGCTGGATATCTCGCTTCAGGAAGAAGCACAAAAAGCCGTACGCGAAAATTTGGTCATCGCCGACAAACGCTTTGGATACCGTGGCCCTCTCGGGCGTATGGACCTATCCCTGCCCACCAGCCAACTGCAAGCGCAATTGCGTGAATTCAATGGCTGGAAGGAAAATGAAGGACCCAAAGCAGGCGATATGATTCAAGGGTTGGTCATGGAACGAGAAAAAAACTCTGCCTTCATACTGACCGGTGCTCAGGAGGGTATCCTTGAGCTCAAGGACATGGAATGGGCCCGGGAACCCAATCCGAAAATCGATGGGCGATGGGCAAAAATAAATTCAGTGGGAGATGCTCTCAACACAGGAGACCGTGCCCTGTTTAAAGTTTTGGGCCCGCACCCATCGGATCCAAGGCTTGCACTCGCTCTTGAACAAGAACCCGAAGTAGAAGGTGCCCTGATCGGTCTGGACCCACACACTGGCCATATTAAATCTATGGTAGGTGGCTATGATTTTTCAAAAAGTCAATTCAATCGATCCGTACAAGCCGTACGCCAGCCTGGCTCTGTTTTCAAACCCATTATATATGCGGCCGCTCTGCAGGAAGGCTATCACCCTTCCAGCATCATTGTCGATTCGCCTATCATATTCAAAGAAAAAGATCACGCCTTCGACAAATGGAAACCCGTCAATTTTGAAGAAACTTTCTACGGTCCCACACCCTTACGAACGGCACTCACTCATTCCCGTAACATTGTTACCGTAAAATTATTGCAAGAAATTGGAATCTCCAAAGCCATCCAGGTAGCGCGCGATCTGGGCATCACTCAAGAATTGGCGAACAATTTGTCCATCGCTCTGGGTTCATCAGGCGTCACCCTTCTCGAGCTCGTCTCCGCCTATTCCGCCTTCGCCAACGAAGGAAAACGAATCGAACCCACGGCCATACGTTACATCAAAAATAGTGAAGAAAAAATTCTTTATACAGCGCAACCCAGAATAGAACAACCAATATCAGCATCCAGCGCGTACACCATCACCAGCCTTCTGCAAAGTGTCGTTCAGAATGGAACCGCACAAAAAGTGAGAGAATTAAAAAGGCCCACCGCTGGAAAAACGGGAACCACAAACAATTATGTCGATGCCTGGTTTATGGGATACACCCCCGAACTTCTTACGGGGGTTTGGGTAGGAAAAGACGACGACGTCTCCATGGGAGTCAATGAAACAGGCTCGCGCACCGCTATTCCCATTTGGCTACAATATATGACCGCCGCGCTGTCAGGAAAACCCATCCTGAATTTTCCAGAAACGGATCAAGTCGTCTTCTCAAAAATCAATCCTGAAGATGGAGAACCTCTTTCCTATTACGATAAAGATGCAAAAACTGAAATCTTTCCGGTCAATCGATTTCAAGAGATCTATCTGAATCCCTCTGTGACGCCTCCGGCCCCTGTAGAATAATAGTGTCTCTGATATAATTGGAACTCAATCAATCGCATCCAATACTTCGAAACCCGCTTTTTCAATATCTTTAACCACACGCTCGGTTTCACATAAGTCCATCCTGAAGCAACAGATTTGCTTTTTAGGATCATCTTCATAGGGTTCAATCCCTGTAGAAATGATTTCCAAACCGTGATCTGTAATGATTTTGGTAATCTTATCGATCGATTTCTGGTTCTTGTCTACCAACACATCGATTCGAGAACTGCTTTCAAGAATGCTCATCATATCTATAAACAATCCAAGCATATCCAGTATCGTAACGATCCCTTCCAGTTTGCCATTTTTTACAACGGGCAACCCACCAATTTTATTTCGATAAATTACCAGAGCCGCATCTTCAATATTCGTATCCGGTGAAACTGTTAAAGGATCGCGAGTCATATAATCCTTCACAGGCATTTTTGAAGGATCGAATTGAACCACCTTCCCGTCTTTTGGCACCTCACTATAAATAAACGCCCCGCGAATATCACTCTCTGTGATAATCCCCAAAAGCTTATTTTTGTCCACAACAGGCAGATGACGGATCGATTTTTCAACCATCAAATCCTGCGCTTTACGCAAGGAATCGTTTTCCTTGATCGTAACAAGGTCGACCGTCATAATCTCTTCAACAATCATACATCAGCTCCTAAAATTAATGATTCACACACTCACCGCAATGAGGTCGTCTCCCCACTTTGGACAAAAACCCTTTTATTTGCTAATCTTCATAAATAATGTAGTAGAATACGCGCTTCTTTAAACTTTAATCCGTTGTAACATTCGGGTCGAATGTTAATAGAAAAACAATAGCAAAACTCTGATTTGATTGTAACATTCAGAGACTGATAAACATAAGCTATTTCGGCGTAAATAGTGGCGGACTTCTCATAACAAGGGAATTTCACAACACTCTTAAGTAAGTAGTTATGCTACACAATTGAATACAATAAACACACACTGCCTGTGCGATTCGCGCCAGACATTGCATATATTTAACAACTTAGCAAATGGTATCAAAATTGCTTCAAGACTTCTTCCTGACAAGGAATTTGTCATTTTTTGCAATAAATAACCGTTTCCCTTTTGAAATAGATTGAAATTATGGGCTATCCAGTAAAACAAGGGTTGTACGATCCAGAATTTGAACATGAAAATTGTGGCGTGGGTTTTGTCGCGCACATGAAAGGGAAAGAGTCCCACGAAATCGTCCTTCAAGGGCTTGAGATATTAAAAAAACTGGAACACCGGGGTGCTTGTGGTGCTGATCCACTCACGGGTGACGGTGCTGGGATTTTAGTACAGATTCCGCATAAGTTTTTTAATAAAGAATGTCAGAAGCTCGGCTGGAAACTGCCTCCAAAAGGAAGGTATGGGACAGGCCTGGTATTTGTCCGTAAAAATCAGAACACACAGAAATGTTTCGAACTCGTTGATCAGGCCATCCGTGAAGAAGGCTTGGAGCTACTGGGCTGGCGCATTCCCCCCGTTGATAATACGATTATTGGAGAAACTGCGCGCACCATAGAACCAGAGATACGCCAGGTCTTTATCGCCACCCCGGATCATATCACCGAGACCATTGATTTTGAGCGTAAGCTGTACATCATCCGCAAACGGGTTGCCAACGCAATTCGTAAAGCCGGATTCAACGACGACAACGATAGTTTCTACGTGCCCAGCCTGTCGAGCCAGACTTTTGTGTACAAAGGTCAACTCATGGCCCCGCAAGTAGAGACTTATTTTCCAGATATCACCGATCCCGATTTTGAGTCGGCTCTGGCATTGGCTCACTCCCGCTACAGCACAAATACGTTTCCCTCCTGGGGAAGAGCGCAACCCTTTCGCTTTATCGCGCACAATGGGGAAATCAACACCGTTCGCGGCAACAAAAACTGGATACAGGCGCGCTCCGCGATGTTCGAGACACCCTATTTTAAAGAAATTGATAAAATTTTGCCCGTTATCGCACAAGGTGGAAGCGACTCTGCGGATTTTGACCAAACTCTTGAATTGCTCACGATGACAGGTCGATCTCTTCCGCATGCGGTGATGATGATGATTCCCGAGCCCTGGAGCGGGCATGAGTCCATGAGCGATCTCAAACGATCTTTCTATGAATTCCATGCCTCAATGATGGAACCTTGGGACGGACCGGCCTCTATCGCATTCACCAACGGACAAGTGATCGGTGCCGTACTCGATCGAAACGGACTGCGCCCTTCCCGTTATATCGTGACCAGCGATGATCTCGTTGTGATGTCATCGGAAGTGGGTGTCTTGCCTATCGACGAGGCAACTATCGTCCACAAGGGTCGCTTGCAACCGGGAAAAATGTTTCTGGTCGATATCAGTCAAGGCCGCATCATCGCGGATGATGAATTAAAAAAAGACATCGCTTCGCAAAGCCCCTATGGAACCTGGTTAAAAGAAAATCAACTCAATCTTGAAGATGTTCCGGACTGCGGCGGGGAAATCACTGAAATCTCTGAAAATCTGTTACAAAAACAACTCTTGTTTGGGTACACCGCAGAAGATATAAAAATCGTCCTCAGCCCCATGATAAGTTCCGGTGGCGAAGCCACAGGATCGATGGGCAATGACACTCCATTGGCAATTTTGTCGGAAAAACCACAACTTCTGTTCAATTATTTCAAGCAACTGTTCGCACAAGTCACCAATCCGCCCATCGATTCCATTCGTGAAGAACTGGTCATGTCGATGGAATCGACATTGGGAGCGGAGCGGAACTTATTGACAGAATCCGCACTCCACTGTGCCAAGCTCAAAATCAAGCATCCCATACTCACATCCAGAGAGATGGAAAAGATTCGTTCATTGGACCAGCCCAATATCAAATCGGTCCAATTGCCTATGACCTTCAAAGCATCAGAAGGTGTTGAAGGGATGGAAAAGGGGATCGAAAAGCTTTGCACCCTGGCATCCGGAGCGATATGCGACGGAGCTACGATTTTGATTTTGTCCGACAAAGGCTTCGACGAAAACAATGCACCCATTCCAAGCCTTTTGGCAACCGGTGCCCTGCATCATCATTTACTCCGCGAACAAACCCGCACCAAGGTGGGTATCGTGGTAGAAACGGGTGAAGCCCGGGAAATGATGCACTTCGCCTTGCTCATTGGCTATGGTGCGGGTGCTGTTTGTCCTTATCTGGCTTATGAAACCGCTCTCCAGATCGCTAAAGACGCTTTATTCATAAAAAACATTGAGCCTCAAAAAGCCCTGGACAATTTCATACTAGCGACTCGAAAAGGGCTGTTTAAAATCATAGCCAAAATGGGGATTTCAACCATACAAAGTTATCGTGGAGCACAAATTTTTGAAGCTGTAGGACTGAATGAAGATGTCATCGATCGTTTCTTTACCGGAACCACATCACGGGTGAGTGGTGCAAGACTCGATATCATCGCTAAAGAGACTTTGACTCGCTTTGAGCTTGCCAATACACAGGGGAAATCCGCTCATCTTCTGGAGGCGGGCGGTTATTACCATTGGCGACGGGGTGAAGAAAAACACATGCTCAATCCCAATGCCATAGCACTTCTCCAACATGCTACACGTTCCAACGATTATGCCACTTTCAAAAAATTTTCACGGCATTCCAACGAGGAAAGTGTCAAACAATGCACCTTGCGTGGATTATTAAAGATCAAAAAAGAGAATCCCATCCCTATTGAAGAAGTCGAATCGGTCGAAGAAATCACGAAACGCTTTTGCACTGGGGCAATGTCCATTGGTTCCATATCCCGCGAAACACACGAGACCATCGCCATCGCGATGAACCGAATTGGCGGCAGAAGCAACACCGGAGAAGGTGGAGAAGATCCCGTACGCTATACTCCCGATCCGAATGGAGACTTGCGAAGAAGCAAAATAAAACAAGTTGCCTCGGGACGATTTGGCGTCAACAGTTTTTATCTCGCCAACGCAGACGAATTACAGATCAAGGTCGCACAAGGTGCCAAGCCGGGAGAAGGCGGTCAATTGCCCGGTCACAAAGTATCCGAGTACATAGCACAATTGCGAAACTCAACACCCGGCGTGACTTTGATTTCACCACCACCGCATCACGATATTTACTCGATCGAAGATCTGCAACAGTTGATTTTTGATCTGCACAATGCCAATCCCAAAGCCAGAGTGAGTGTGAAGCTGGTTGCCGAAGCAGGAGTGGGTACCATCGCCGCAGGGGTATCCAAAGCACATGCCGAAGGCGTTTTGATTGCCGGGCACGATGGCGGAACCGGTGCGTCACCGCAAACCTCTATCAAACATGCAGGACTGCCTTGGGAATTGGGCCTGTCGGAAACGCAACAGATTCTGGTCCTGAACGATTTACGAGGCCGTATCTGCGTTCAGGTCGATGGTCAGCTTAAAACCGGACGCGATGTAGTGATTGGCGCACTTCTGGGTGCTGATGAATTTGGATTTTCTACAACGGTGCTCGTGACACTGGGTTGTATCCTTATGCGTAAATGCCACCTGAATACTTGTTCCGTCGGTATCGCGACACAGGACCCCAAACTCCGAAAAAAATTCACAGGAGATGCTCAATACGTCGTCAATTTCTTCAATTTCATCGCTACGGAAGTTCGCGAAATCATGGCTGAAATGGGAGTTCGAAAATTCGAGGATCTCATCGGTCGCGTCGATCTACTCACCGCAGAAAAAACCACTGACCATTGGAAAGCCTCGGGTGTCGACGTTTCAAAACTCATTTATAAACCAAAAGTCAAAGAAGGTGTAGCCATTCGCAATGTTACCACACAGGATCTCAGTGGAGACATGAATGACCTGCTCGACTATAAGCTTATCGCAGACAGCGAACAGGCTCTGGCGCACAAGCAGAATCGTTTTGAAGTTTGCCTGGATTATCCCATCAAAAATACTGATCGCACCGTCGGGGCCATGCTCAGCTACGAAATTTCCACTCGCGTTGGAGAAAAAGGGCTGCCACCCAACACCATCGTCGTTAATTTTAAGGGATCGGCGGGTCAAAGTTTTGGAGCGTTTTTAGCACCGGGTGTGACCTTCAGCCTGTCTGGTGACGCGAACGATTATGTCGGCAAAGGTCTGTCCGGTGGAAAAATTTCCATCCGACCTGCACCTGAATCGTCACTCGTTCCCGAGGAAAACATTATTGTAGGCAATGTGGTACTGTATGGAGCTGTTTCCGGTTCTGCATTCTTCAGGGGCCTGGCAGGCGAACGTTTTTGCGTGAGAAACAGTGGAGCCCGTGCGGTGGTTGAAGGCATCGGCGATCATGGTTGCGAATACATGACCGGTGGCATAGCCGTTATACTGGGACCCACTGGAAGAAATTTTGCCGCTGGCATGAGCGGAGGACTTGCCTACGTTTATGATCCCAATAAAAAATTCGAAGCCAACTGCAACAAGGGTCTGGTAGACCTCTACCCAGTCGAAGAAGATGAAGACATTGTTCAGTTGAAAACGCTTCTCAAAGAACATTTGCAGGCAACTCTAAGTACTGTTGCGCACAATATTCTGGACAACTGGAATGAAGCATTACCCCAATTCACCAAAGTTTATCCGAGGGATTACAGACGTGTGATTGAAGAGCGGAAGAGAAATCTGGTTCAATCCATGCTGGATGATGTAGCGTAAACAACTACTCCATAAAATCAATTCTGAATTAGAAAGAACTATATATATGGGTGCAATTAAAGGATTCTTAGAATTTGGCCGGGAAACCCCAGCGCACAGGGATATCAACGAACGCCTCAAGGACCACAAAGAGGTTTACGAATCGTTCCCTGAAGACAAATTTCGTCAACAAGGTGCTCGGTGCATGGACTGCGGGGTTCCCTTCTGTCAAAGCAACTCAGGTTGCCCACTGGGAAACCTGATACCGGATTGGAACGATATGGTCTACCGTGGGCGTTGGGAAGAAGCTATTCAGCTCCTCTCCAAAACCAATAACTTCCCTGAATTCACGGGAAGAATATGTCCTGCGCCTTGCGAAGGCGCGTGCGTCCTCGGTATTTCCGAACCACCCGTGACCATCTGCAAAATTGAAAAAATGATTTCTGACAAGGGTTTTGAAGAAGGCTTCATTGCCCCTTGTCCCCCTGCCAAACGCACTGGGAAAAGCATCGCCATCGTCGGTTCCGGTCCCGCTGGCCTTGCCTGCGCCGCTCAACTCAACAGCGTTGGACACACAGTCGTCGTGTACGAAAAAGACGATCGCGTGGGCGGACTCCTGATGTACGGCATCCCTCATTTCAAGCTGGATAAAGAAATCGTCAAACGCAGAATTTCTCTGATGCAAGAGGAAGGAATTCAATTCAAGACCGGCGTCAATATCGGAGTGGATATCAAAATTGCAGATTTGCGCAAGGAACACGATTCCGTAGTATTGTGTGGCGGATCACAAAAACCGCGCGACCTGCCTGTTGAAGGCCGGGATTTGGACGGCATTCATTTTGCCATGGAATTCCTGCCGCAACAGAACAAACGCAATGAAGGTGATGTCATACCCGAGGACATTGCGATCTCCGCTAAAGATAAAAAGGTACTCATCATCGGCGGCGGCGACACGGGGTCCGACTGCCTCGGCACCTCTTTGCGACAAGGTGCTAAATCAGTGCAACAATTTGAATTGCTCCCGCAGTACCCGCAAACGCGCGATACAAATAATCCCTGGCCACAGTGGCCTAAAATTTTCCGAATCACAACCTCGCACGAAGAAGCGCGAAGAGAAATCACCGAATATTGTGTATCCACCAAAAAGTTTATCGGTGAAAATGGAAAATTGAAAAAAATTCAAGCCGTTCGCATCCGGTTCGGAGCCCCCGACGCATCCGGTCGTCCCACTATGGAAGAAATTCCCAACTCGCAATTTGAGCTGGATGTGGATCTCGTTTTACTCGCCATGGGATTTGTGCATCCCATACACGAGGGGATGATACAAGAACTCGATGTCAAACTCGACGCTCGAAAAAATGTGGCCTGTGACGAAAATAAAATGACCAGCGTCGAAGGCGTATTCGTCGCAGGTGATATGACACGCGGGCAATCACTCGTGGTCTGGGCCATTGCCGAAGGCCGGGAAGCCGCACGCGGCGTCGATCAATACCTGATGGGCAAAACCGCCTTGCCCCACAGCGAATTTTTAAAATAACCGTCATCACCCATCAGGCAAGCTATTCGAGCCTGATGGGTAAAGCACTCTCCTCTCCCACTTAAAAAGTACGGCTCACAATGGGCCAGAGCTTAGCAAAAATGTTTGCCAGGCGTCGAAATAACTTTCTTCATCGTCTAAATGAAAAACCGGCCGGAATGCGTTGCGTCCCGCAGAAACCGGCGTCAAAAGCATCACACTCTGCCACACCTCTTCTCCAACACGAAACGCACCAAAATAAGGATTGAGATAACCCGCGGCAGGAGGCCATTGCGACAGCGGTTCCGCAGACATCAACATGCGAGAACGTTGACCGTACTTACGGATATAGATTTGCAGAAGGAAGCTCCCTTCCCTGTCTATGTTCACTGCAATTTTCTTACGCGATTCTATCAGCAACGAATCACTCCCTTTTTTCAGAAACTTCAAGGCATCCTCTCCCAAAGCCCTGTCCTCCCGCGTTCTCTCCATCGAAAGTTCAGGCGTTGCAAAGGGCGAAAGATCCTCCAGATTGTCAGGATCAAACGGTGTGGGCAGGAACCGTTGGATAGAAACATTGAATCGACACAAAACCATATTCCCTATTTCTTTTTCCACATGCAAAAGATTTGAAGGCAAGGTAATAGACCTTGCTCGATAGTAGTCACCGATAGGTTTGCGGTCGGGCATCGCATCTCTGTGCCCGACAAAATAAATCATCTGCGGTAAGTTTCCGGCGGCTATGCGACGCATCCCGTGCTCAACTCGTTGCTTCAAATGCGTGCCGATCAACCCGCCCTGAGGGGCTTCGGAAACAATCAAAAGCAACGCTTCTGCAGAAACTTCCTGATGAACAAAATGCGCCATCTCGCGTGCCGCCGCCATCGTTCCCGCCGCGACACTCTCTCTGTTCTGATAATGTTCTGAAAGAAACTGCCCCACGGGAACCAACAGGAAAACGAGAAGGACAGCTGACGCCATCCAACCTGCAAGCTTGTTTTTCGAGATCAAAAATTTTGCCAGTACAACACCACTCGCACCGATTATCAAAAGTAAGAAAGGAAGCCAGAAAAGATAGGTTCGCGAGTATCCACCAATGCCCATGAACATCGACAATAACAAAGGTGCTAAAAAAATTGCCGCAAACAATAGAGATTGTTTTTTCTCCTTAAAACAAACAACGAGTAAATAGAGGGACACTCCCCAGGGCTGAACCAGCAATACGGCAACATCAATCCATCGGTGCAAATCCAATGGGTCGGAAGCATAAAGTTGCGCGCCTTGTTGAAGCCCTTCTCGAATACAAAATAGATAAGCACCTACCCCTAAAAACAAGACACTCCATGAAAATACAACCGATCGCAATTCTTCCCAGCAGGTCGCGTCCCATTTTCTTATGATTGAATAATTTTTGCCGACGACCCAAACACCGATCGCAAACAAAAACATCACATTGCTTGGCAAAGCCAAAACAAGGGAGAAACCCACCAACAGAAATGCCAGC
Organism: Nitrospinae bacterium CG11_big_fil_rev_8_21_14_0_20_45_15; assembly: GCA_002787235.1. GTDB lineage: Bacteria > Nitrospinota > Nitrospinia > Nitrospinales > VA-1 > Nitrohelix. The sequence goes on along the minus strand of PCWG01000042.1, from coordinate 256,242 downwards.
GTCTCTTTGGAGAATAAATGCTTCGCACGCAGACAACAGAGGATCAAAACAGGTGCGAGAAATAGCGTCAAAGCGTATCCCCTGCCAAGTTGCGAGTATTCTATGCTCGGACCTGAAAGAGCCAGCAGGGAACCACCTGCAAACGCAATCTCGGGGGAATCAAACAAACGCCTGCCTAAATAATAAACGGCGATGGGAGCCAGTATCCCGGCTAAAAAGGAAGGGGTACGAAATGCAATTTCATTCTCACCCAAAACGGCCATGCAAAAATTAGACAGCAGGCTGAACAAGGTGTGCTGGTTGGGGTCCCGGTAAACAAATAACAATTCATCCCATGGCAGGTGACCGTAACGCGAAAACGAAAGCTCCTCGTCGCCCGCCAAAGGACTGTTTAAAGTCGGCCACCTCAGAATCCCCCCCAACAACAAAAGGACCGTGACACAAGCAGAATTTAATGAATCACGCATTTAAAAAGTTTTATTTTTTTCAGATCCTGTTTGCCGTTTGCCCAACGCGCCGAGCATCAAGTCCCACAAAAATCTAGAAGAAACCAGTTCTTCAGGATCAATATAATCACCAATCACCCCCACCAAACGAGCTGACAAATCCGGATTTTGAGATAAAACACGCGTCACCTTTTTGCACAGGGATGGGCGATAAAGAATGCCCTGCAACAATCGACTCAACTTATACTTTTTCTCATTTTCCTTGCGACGCCTGCGCTCATATTCATCCAACACAGCCAGAGAAAAATCACCCAGCGCAAAAGCCTTCGTCAACGTTTCACAAGCCAGTTGTGCGCTCCGTAAAGAAAGATAAATCCCCTCCCCTGTAAAGGGATCAATGAATCCCGTCGCATCACCCACCAATAACAATCCCCCGCACGATGGCGGACGCACCGCAAAAGCCAGTGAATCCACACTCCGCACCTTTTCACATGGACGGGCGGTTCCCAGCAGTCCGGCACGCAATGGATTTCTTAAAACGCTTGTTTTGTAAAATTCATGAAGATCTCGATTCCGTACATCTTGCGGGCGAACCACCAGAACGATGTTGACCTTCCCCGGCGCAACCTCAGCCAGACCGGTATAGCCCGGAGGACTGATATGCATGTGACAATGAGAAATGTGTTCCGGGACTCCCTCCCAATGCGCCGCCAGTGCCAGACGTCCGGTAGTTTTCGCCGATTTTTTGAGTCCCAGACGCCGCAACGATACCGCGTTACGTCCACCCGCGTCGATCACCACTTGCGCTCGCATATTGAAAGCCACACGCGACACATCCCAACCCGAAACTCCCGCCACCCGGCCGTCCTCAAAAACTAGATCGGCAACCTGAAATCCTTCGAAGCGTTCCACTCCCACTTCACCGGCTCTGTTCCAAAGAATCGAATCGAAAATCGTTCTCTGCAAAGAAAGACTCGTCATTGACCGGCCCGATAAAGGAGGGTAATCCGCGCAAAACCCTTCCTTCTCATACGCTGAAACGGCTACCCCTTGGAGGCGGGTTTCGCAAGCCGACTCCATGCTATCCAGTACACCCAGTTCAGCAAGAATAGGGTCTGCACCGGGACTGATAAACTCACCGCAAACCTTGTCGCGAGGAAATTTGGCACGATCCAATAAGGCAACACGATACCCCTTTAAAGCGAGAAATATCGCTGATGCCGAACCCGCAGGCCCGCCACCCACCACGATGACATCGAATGGATTCATTGAAGGTCGGATTAAAAAATTAATGGCTGAACTAAATATAAATATTATTTTCTGGAAACTAGAGCCAGGCGATAGGGAAAACGACGGTATACCTGAAAGTTTTTCCAGCCCGCCTCTTCAGCCATCTCGAGCATTTCACCGGGAGTGAAGGCATTCATCACAGACACGGGAGCATCGTAACGAGTGAGGCGGTTTTGTGTGAACAATCGCGTCAGCAACAAAATAGCAGCGTAGGCCACACGACTCCGATGCAAATCATTGATCACGACCCCCATCCGCGAAACGCGCAATGCCGAGCGCAAGATACCAATGGCATTCTCTCTGGAAAAATGATGCAGGGAAAGTGAGTTGATCGCTACATCAAAACTATTGTCCGCAAAAGGAAGGGAAAGTATGTCTGCCTGAACGAGTTTGATTTCTGGGTGGCGTGCGGTTTCCTCACTGGCGTAAGCCAACATCTTGCCGTTGATGTCCACTGCGGTGATGCGCATGTCCACGCCCAGAGATTGGGCGTATTTGAGAAGGGCCAGAGGTTGGTCCGCAGAACCTGTCGCAAGATCAATGACCGTGAAAGGACGCCCCTTCTCTTGCCGCGAAAAAAACTCGCCCACTTGTTCCAGCAAAACGCGGTATCCGCTCAGGTAACGATTGACGCGCCGGACATCTTTCAGGCTTTTACGGACTTCTTCAAACGGAGCCTCATCCAGATCCAGCAATTCCGCTTTGAAATCTCTTTTGGGAGGGGAAAACAGCATCGGCAATATCTGGAAGAGAAGTAAAAATCAGAGATCCATCAAACGGTACAATCTACCGTTTAACCCTTGAAGAAATAAAACAACTCCCCACTCGAAGTTCTCTTGCGCGTAAAATTGGCCGCCATGTCTATAAAAATTCCTCGCGTCAGGGGAGTGATGATGAGCAAACCTGCAATGTCCGTAACAATACCCGGGGTGATCAACATCATGCTGGCAATCGTCATCACGGCCCCATTCAAAATATCTTTAGCAGGCATCGTTTTCGATTTCAGATGCCATTGCATTTTCTCAAAAAATTCCTTGCCATAGCTACGACCCACAACAATGCCGACCAAAAAAGTCAGCATGATTTCATTGATCAAAGTAATCGTGTCAACAGACTTACTCAGGAATATAAGAACTCCCATTTCAACTGCGGTGCCGATAGCAAAAGTGGCGGTAACAATCAAAGACATGAATCAAACCCTCTTTTTATAAGCGTTGAGCAAAAATTAAAATAAAATCAAAGATAATCCGCACAGCCTGCTATGTCAACGAGAATCCGAGAAAAGGATCGAAAGGAAAACACCCACCTCATGCAATGCTGAGCGTGAAACAAACTGTTCCACATTCTGCTTGTCCTCATTCATTTTGTGATGAAAATTGAGAAAGGCTGTTTCCATTGCGACAGAACTTCCCGAACTGAAATCAAATTTATCCAGTAAAGCCCCACCCTTATTGCCGCCAACCCCTTTCAGTCGATGACAAAAAATGCAATTCTGCTTGTAAACACGGCTTCCCGGCATCGCTGCGGGATGATTCCCACCCACTTCATCCAATGGCGCAAAATATTCCGCAGAACGCGCCAGATAAATCGCTTCAATATTTGCCGTCATAAAACGTTCCATCGGTGGAGCGTCGGAACCATCGGGAACCAGCAAAAGTCCAGCCTGTAACCAGGACGGACGCTTGAACTTCAAATCGATATTGATTTCTGTCGCCAACTGGAGATCGTAACGACGTATCTCATCAAAGCGGATGATCCCCTCGTAATCGTCCCGGCATCTCAAGACCAGCGCATCCACCCCACTCCCGGAATCTACCCGGTTGATGGCATCTACGAGAGAAACCACCCTGAACCGCGAGTTCTGATATCCCATCGCCCGGTCAAAATACAGACTCGACATTTCGCGCGGTTTTAAATCGCTGACATTCAGCAATTCAGCCGCCAGCCCAGCTTTGGGCAAACTATAAAACACCGTTAAAACCAGCAAACCGATGCCATAGATTTTAAAGAAATTGGTTTTCATAACCCGATATGACCGACTATATATTTTTTAACTGAAAATCTTTCAGTCGTTGCATCACCATTGCTTCCGCCTGATCGAAATGGTTTTCTTTCAGTCGCTCGCCAATAATGGGATCGTCTAAAATTTGCATTAAAAACTGCTTCCTCAACTCCGGTGTCGGCAAAACGGATTGGATCGTTTCTCGCATTTTCGCCTGCAATTTGATTTGAAGGTAATCTTCGTCGCGGATCAAAAGATCGATCATCGCTTCGGCTCGTTCGCGCAAATGCCGGGCCATAATAGGACTTTGACCGCTCGTGGAAATGGCCATGCGAATCGGTGGGCGTGTCTCGACCAAGGCCGGATGTGAAAAATCGGAGTGCTCAGGATCATCCACGGAATAAACAAAACGTGCCGACTTCTTCGCCGCTTGCACAATGGAGCGATTCAATTCGCGATCATCCGTCAACGCCATCACCATGTACAGATATTCAAAATCATGGATGATTGTTCCGTCGGATATGGTTTTGTGGATCAGACGCATTTCGCCTTGCCGTTCCCATTCGTTAAATTGTTCTTCAAAGTTTTGGGACACAACCACAATATCCGCATCCTGATCCACCAAACCCAAAACTTTTCGAGCGGCTTCCCGCCCGGCTCCTACCAGCAAAATGAGCTGTCCTTCAATATTTAAATCGATCAACATAATAAATTATCCTTAACCCTTGTAGCTTAATGATATCATCTAGGTGAAACCCTAATTGTCTCAATCAAAACGGAGTTGGTAAATTGACTGATAATCAAAGAAAAGTAAACCTGGACGGTGTCGAGGTGAACCTCAGCCGCGCCGATGCAACAAAGCCTGAATGGATCGGTCAGGAAGAAGTCCTCAAACAAATACTCGCCTGCTGGTTGGTGGTTGCGGAAAAAGATCTGCCGCTCACCCCCCGCATCGTAGGCATGCCCGGTATTGGCAAGACGACTCTGGCCATGTCTGCCGCTTTGGAACGCAAGCAACCTCTGTATATTTTTCAATGCACCAGCGATACCCGACCGGAAGATTTGTTGATCACCCCCGTGCTTGCCGAATCTGGCAAGATATCATATCACGCCTCGCCTCTGGTGAGTGCCATGGTGACGGGCGGAATCTGCATTCTGGACGAAGGCAACCGAATGAACGAAAAAAGCTGGGCCTCCATGGCACCGCTTTTCGATCACCGTCGCTATGTCGAGTCTATCATTGCGGGCATTCAAATTCACGCTCATCGCGAGTTCCGCGCCTGCGTTACCATGAATAGCGACGAATCCACCTTCGAGATTCCCGACTATATTTTATCCCGACTGCAACCGACCCTGCAATTGTCGATGCCCAACTTAAGGGATGAGCTGGCAATTCTTAAATACCACCTCCCCTTCGCGGAAGATGATTTATTGAATATGACGGTCGAATTTTTACAACGTGCGCATCAGCTCGATCTCGATTTTTCACCGCGCGACGGCATGCACATTCTGCAATATGCCATCAAACGCATCCGTCAGGACAAGACCCATCCGCTCAGCAAAGACTCCTACTGGCAGGAAGCGGTGAGCCGGGTACTTGGCGAAGAAGCTCTCGATCTTGAAGCACTGGCCGATGGAAAACGACGCGCTCTGGGCAACGAAAGAATGCCCATGGGTTTGGGCGACTTCTTCTTTGGCGAAGACAGTCCACTGCACCCGGACAGCGACCGTTGAACGCGCTTCTCTCATGACGGAATCAAACGAAATTTTCAAGCTCGGGGACAGGATCACCCTCCTCCCCGTCATCCACGGCTCGGGAACCTACGCCCGTGAAGTGCGCAGGCGACTGCTCGCGCATTCGCCAGATTGCATCGCCGTCGCCCTGCCGCCAGAATTTCAGGCCGGTGTCGAACGTGGAATCAACATGCTCCCGCACATCAGCATTTGTGCGGTGAACGAGCCCGACGGTGCCATGAACTATGTCCCTGTCGATCCCTGCCAACCCATCATCATGGGCTTGCGCATCGCCATGCAGGAAGGCATCCGACGTGAATTCATAGACTGGAGTGCCTCCGTTTACGAACCACGGAAAGTACACTGGCCCGATCCCTTTGCATTGAATGGTTTGTCGATGGAAAAATTCAATGCCGCCCTGCTCCTCAGTCAACAACGTCCCCCTGCAGAGGGTTTGCATGACAAACGGGCACGATGGATGGCCTTTCAACTCCACCGGCTGGAGATGGACTACAAGCGCATCGTTTTCATCTGCTCCATTCTCGACTGGCCCTGGATCAAAGAGGCGTATACCGAGCGACTGAAATACGAATCGCCGCAAGAACTAGACGCGCTACCCGAGTTGTTCAGCGTCGAAAAAAAATCACTCTTTTTCGCCCTGTCCGAATTCCCATTCGTAACTCATCTTTATGAAAAGAACCGGCAGGACCTGCTTTCCGACCGTGGCGTTGCCATAGACGGCATCAAGGAAATACTTCTCCGAGCGCGAACACGTCACATAGAAAAACGCAATTTGAAATACCACGGCCTGACCGCCACCGCCCTGCAAGCACAATTGCAGTATCTGCGCAACCTGACACTGATGGAACATCGCCTGACGCCCGATCTCTACACACTGGTCCTCACCGCCAAACAAGTGGGCGGCGATGCCTTTGCGATATCCGTGCTGGAAACCGCACGCGACTACCCGTTTCAGGACAACGGAGCCGGATCGCTGGAAACCATCACACTCGGAATGGATGAGGCGATTCTCAGTGAAGAGGATGAAATCGTACAAGCGAAGAACCGCTTGTCGGAAGACGATATGGAATGGCGGTCGCTCGACCTGAAACCGGAACCGGACTACGAAAAACAGGATCGCTGGAAATACAACTGGGACCCTTACGGGCAATGCTCCTGGCCGCCGGAAGATGACAAAATCGAAAACTTCAATTCCCATGTGCGCGAACAATCGAAAATACTTTTGAGCAACGATCTCGCCCGCACGGAAAAATTCACCACCTCCGTGAAAGACGGCATCGACCTTCGCGACACCCTGCGCCACTGGTACACCGGAGACATCTACGTCAAAGAGATTCCCGCATCGCGCGGCAAAGTCGAAATCGTCGTGTTCATATTCGACGAAGAACCCGCGCCAGAGCAATACACCTGGCGGCAGACCTGGTACGCCGAGCACGAAGAAGAATCGACCCTCTGCTTCTTCGCGACCGAATACATGGATAAAATGGTCGGCCCCGGAATCGGCCAATCAACCTATGGCGGATGCATGACGATCTTTCCGCCGCGTCCCATCCCCAACATCTGGGAAGACCCCCGAATGCGGCTCGCAACAACGCTCGAAGAAAAATTACTCGAAGCCGCGTTTTTTCATTCCCGCGAATTTCACGTCACCGTCGTCTCCCCCACCCCGCCGCGCATGAGCTGGCGCAAGCTGGCGAAACATTACAAAAAACGCATCATCCATATTCCGCTCAAACGCTTCTCCAATCAGATGGTGGAGAAACTACGCCAGTTCCATGTATTGAACGGAAAAGAAGTCCGCTCCTTCGCACGCAAATTCATTCAGGATATGTAAGGCAATCCGCTCACAACAAAACGCGAATCCTTGATTTCAAGACAGGCAGAACCTCCGCTTCGAACCATGCGTTTTTGCGCAACCAGAGATTGTTGCGCGGACTCGGATGCGGGAGCGGGATGATCCCCTCCTCTGAATAATCGCGCCAGGCCCGGACCGTCTCCGTCAAATTCTTTTTCTGTGAAGTGCCAAGGTGATATTTCAAAGCGTACTGACCGATCAACAAAGTCAGTTGAATGCTGGGCAAACGGTCCAATAACTTCTCGCGCCAGGCTTCCGCGCATTCCGGTCGCGGCGGCAAATCCCCCGACTTGCCCGTACCGGGAAAGCAGAATCCCATCGGCAAGAGCGCGATTTTTTCCGCATCATAAAACACCGACGAATCGATTCCCAACCAGTCGCGCAAACGCACCCCACTGGGATCATTGAACGGAACACCCGTTTCGTGAACCCTGCGCCCCGGAGCCTGCCCCACAATCAAAACCCTCGCCCCAAAATGCGCCTGCACCACCGGGCGCGGCCCCAAGGGCAAATGCTCCTCGCACAAACGGCACTCCCTGATTTCTTTTAAAAGAGACTGCAAAACTTCACTCATTTATTATCAACCAAGAAACGTGGGAATTTTCGGTGACCGAGTTTTTTTCGGCTACTAAAAAATGATCGCATCCGATGAAAAATTCATGTCACTCGTGAAGAAGCGCGTTAAGATATTTTCAATTATATCGAACTTTTCTACAATCCAAAATAAAAGCATGTTAAGAATTAGATGTAGTTACCGAAAAACGATGAGTAACAGCAAAAAATAAAACTGTTAGCTGCCTCGAAAATTAAGGACGTATCAGACGTCAGTCCCCCAAACTGGAGTACAGTCTTTTGAACTTGGAAATTAGAAAAGAATCTGAAATATTTTCAGAACTAGCGGAACTATGCGTTTCTCCAGGATACGTTCATGCGATTGCACACTTTTGTTTTAGAGACAATACGATTAAATATTCTGACACAATAACCTCAGATAATATTTTAACGCAGTACTCAAAGGATAAATTGGTGAGAACTGAAATATCAACCCTCATCGGGCTCTTATGTAAAAAACCTTTAAGCACAGAGCTCCCTTCGCCCGATATCCTCCAAAAATACATTGTCAGGACCGATTCACTACTAAAAGAAATTCATGAATCTATGGTGCCGCTAAAGGAATTATTTGATCCCTGTAAAATTGGTGATCAAAATTTTAACCCGTTTAAAAAAGGCAATGTTTTGAGGGAGGCAATTTTCTATGGCGGGGAATCTGCATATCAATTTCAATATAGAGACCTTTCGAAAATCAAAAACAAAAAAGATAATGATTGGTTACTGGAAAACAAAGGTTTTTCTGCTCAGCAAGCTTTTGATATTGTGACATCAATACAATTACTGCAGAACAAAAAAATTAATTACAATTTAAACCAGTTCGCTAATCAACATCCAAATGAGTGGAATTTTCTTGAAAGTTTTAAATTTACAACTGAAGAAGTTAGCGGTTCCTCAAATATTAACATTGATGTATCGAGGCAAATTATTGAGTCCTTTGTAGCACCTATGGATATGCATGGATTCAATTCTTTAGATGACTTTAACCCTAAAAAGGCATATCCAATAATTAAACTTCAAGAAGATACTTTTTTATTATTCCAGAATTATAATTTGGTGGAAGCACTGTATGAAACACCATTTTTCTGGTTTTGTGCAGATAAGCAATACCAACCTAGTGCCATGCAGCATAGAGGCGAGTTTACTGAGGAGTTTTCTGCTGAAAGACTGAAGCTCGTTTTTGGCGAACATCGCGTGTATATGAATATCGATATCTTCGACTCTAAAGGCGACCAAGTTGGGGAAATAGACGTTCTGGTTGTATTTGGAAATAGAGTAATACTTCTACAGGCAAAATCAAAAAAGCTTACTATTGCTGCACGAAAAGGCAATGATAATTGTCTCAAGGAAGACTTCAAGAAAGCAGTTCAAGAAGCTTACGATCAAGCTTTCTCATGCGCTTCTTTCTTAACGGACAAAAACTATAAGCTCATTGATAAAAAAGGAAATGAGTTAAATATTAAACGAGAGTACAAAGAAATATATCCTTTTTGTGTCGTGTCTGATCACTACCCAGCTCTTTCCTTCCAAGCAATGCAATTTCTAGTTTATCAGGAAACAAAATATATAAAAGTTCCATTCGTAATGGACGTGTTTTTCCTTGATGTCATAACGGAAATGCTACAATCGCCTCTACATTTTTTGAGCTATATAAACAGGAGAACATCTTACGGCAAAAAAATTATCTCTTCACATGAGCTGACCATTCTTTCATATCATCTGAAAAATAATTTATATATGGATGAAGGCCAAAACATGATGATTCTCGGAGGAGATTTATGCGCAGACCTTGACCTTGCAATGATGGTAAGACGTGAAGGATTGCATGGATCACATGTTCCTGAGGGAATTTTAACTAAATATAAAGACACCGAATTCGATCAAATAATAAAAGATATAAATATTCTAGACCATCCTGCAACAATAGACTTAGGTTTTATGTTACTTGCCCTTTCAGGAAATGCCATTGAAACAATAAACGATGGAATTTCTCAAATGATCAAACTGAAAGATAAAGATGGCAAACCTCATGATTTTACATTTCTTTTAGATGATGGAGCAACTGGCCTAACTCTTCACCTCAATGACGATGATGTCTCTATAGCAGTACCTCGCTTAGAAAATCACTGCAAGAGAAGAAAGTACATACAAAAAGCAAGCTCATGGTTTGGGATCTGCATTGGACAAGCGAGTCCAAGATTAAGATTCGGTGTTAATAATGAATATGATTGGGTTCAATCAAATGAAATGGATCATTTAGTAAAAAATTTGCCGAAACCACAAAAAGTAAAAAGAGGGGAAAAGTTTAATTTCAAAACAGTAACTAGTAAATCAAAAAAAGTAGGGCGAAATGACGACTGCCCATGTGGAAGCGGGAAAAAATTTAAAAAATGTTGTTTAAGTTAAGCGTGAATAATGATGCACCCCTGATTTTCTAGACACCTTGCAATTTAATTTTTACCATAATATTTAGGGTCAAATCTTGTTTTAATAGAATATTGCGCATCATTTTGAGTGTGTAATCACTTAAAAATAAAAATGGATTGCCGCGCCGCCTTTGGCGTCTCGCAATGACGGTTTTTTGGTCACTAGAATCTTTCCCTTCTAATTGTAACAATCTTAAATAGGGTCAAATCTTTGCTTTATATTTTAATATCATACAATTGTATTAAGTTTGCACGATAGAGATCCTTCACTTTGCTCAGGATGACGTTTGTGGTTCCACATTGGAAAATTCTTCTTATGAAATTTCAGCCGAGGAAGGGGATTTCTATGGGGCTGTTCTGGAGGCGGTGCAGGCAATCGCTACGTTCTTCGATGTCATAAAAGACGCGCATCAGGCAGAGCCCTTTGGCGGGTGCGGTGGGGCCGGCTTTTCTGCGGTTGCGGGCTTCGAGTATTTGCGTCATGTCTGCGGGCTTCAATAGCCCTCTTCCTGCCAACACAACGGTTCCCATGATGATGCGTATCATGTGCTTGAGGAATCCGTTGCCGATGAAGTAACACTGGATGCGGTCGCCTTCTTTGCGGACGACGGTTTTCATCAAGTATCGGTCCGCGCTTTTCGCGCCGCATTTAGAGCCGCGAAAGGAGGTGAAGTCGTGCCGTCCTTCGAGTACTTGCACGGCCTCGCGCATGGCCTCCACGTCGAGCGGATAATAGAGGTACCATGAGTAGGGAAAATCGAGTGCTGTTGGGAAATCGCGATTCAATATAGTGTAGCGATAGAGTTTGCCTTTGCAGGATGCCTGTGCGTGGAAGTCCGGTTCGGCGAGGGATACTTGTTTCACGACGATATCGGTCGGGAGCAGTCCGTTGATGCCTTTGAGCCATTGCAGGTCGGTCATCCTGGACTCGGTAAAAAAATGCACCATCTGTTCTTGCGCGTGAACTCCTGCGTCGGTTCTGCCGGAGGACCAGACGATGGTCGGCGTGTTGTGCATTCGGCTCAATACGCCCTGCACGATCTCTTGTATGGAAACGCCATTTTTCTGGGACTGCCAGCCGCAGTAGCGGGTGCCTTCGTATTCCAGAAGCAGTTTCATTTTTTTTTGTGGTTTTGTTTCAGTGTCCAAATTTTCCGGCACGCTCTGCTCTTTCGATAAATTTTCTAGTCTGCGAATTCTTCGTCGCATTTTTTACAATTCAGTTCGGTGCCGATGAAGGGCTGTCGTCCTTCCGCACTGAGAACCCATTCACGCTCGATCAGGGGTGGGTTGTGGCGGCGATGCTGTCCGTGTCCGCATTCGAGATCGGCGACCCAGTGGTTTTCTTTGTCCTGATGGAACGCGACAATTTTTCTCTGCATTGGGAACTCTTTACAAGCAGGGGCGAATGCCGGACAGTTTTTTGATGCCCAGTTCCCGGCACAATTTTTCCAGATCGTCCACAACTTCCAGGGTGATGGCTGGATTCAGGAAATTGGCGGTCCCGATCTGCACGGCTTTGGCTCCGGCGTAGAGGTATTCCAGAACGTCTTCTGCGGAGGCGATGCCGCCGATGCCAAAGATCGGAATTTTCACGACTTTGGCGGTCTGGTTGACCAGATACAGTGACAGGGGTTTGATAGCCGAACCGGAAAGCCCGCCGGTGCGATTGGCGATATACGGTTTGCCGGTGCGAATATCTATTTTCATTCCCACGTAGGTATTGGCGACGGACAAGGCGTCGGCCCCTGCGGATTCTGCGGCCTTTGCGATTTCGCCGATGTCCTGCACGTTGGGCGATAGTTTGACAATGAGAAATTTATGGGTGGCTTGGCGGGTCTTGCTGACGACCGATTCGACACGCTGGGGAGTGGAACTGAATTGGTGTCCGCCTGTTGCCACATTGGGACAGGAAATGTTCATTTCCAAAGCGTCGATGCACTCCACATCAGACAGAGCCCTCGCCATTTCCACATACTCTTCTTCCGATTCACCAAAAAAATTAACGATGATACGCGCGCTGTATTGCTTCAACAGAGGAATTTTATCTTTGAGAAAGGCGTCCAGCCCCACATTTTCGAGTCCGATGGCATTCAACATGCCCGCCTCGGTATCGATGACACGTGGAACAGGATTGCCGATGCGTGGTTTTAGCGACAGGCCCTTGGTGGAGAATCCGGCCAGCCGGTTCAAGTCCACAAAAGGCAGGTATTCCAGCCCGTAGCCAAATGTTCCCGAAGCGGCTAGTACCGGATTGGATAATTTGAGCTTGCCCAAATCCACAGAAAGATCGACTGTTATTTCGCTACTTTCAGCCATAAAAACCCTATACTATTGATTTATTAAAAGTTATTGACATTCTCAAGGTATAAAATATATACTAAATAGCATGTAATTTAATATAATTAGATGTTCCATTAATTTAAACACTTAAATTCAAACATTCTCATGACCGACACGCCGATTGAAGTTCTAAACAAATATAGCAAACAAATCGATGAATTGGCTGAAAATGCCGAGATTGAAGCCGAACTGGACGCAGAAAAAGAAATCCGTAGCAAAAATACCAGAATCGTCGGGATTTCAACCATAGCATTATCGCTCATGGGTGTCGTTTATTTTTTGGTGCAAGGCGGCAACAATCCCCAGGAACTCGATCCTGCAATTTTGGAAGCCAGCAGACCGGTTGCAGAAGAAGCGGCACTGGCTCCTGAGTTAATAAATGCAGAGAACGCTCAGGAAGAAATCGTTCAGGAAGAAATCATTCAAACCGAACCTGTCAAAGAAGAACCTGCCCTACCTGAACCAACACGTTCCGTTTTAAAGGAATCAAAATCTAATGCGGGTCAAATCACCAAGACTTCGCTCACAACAGACAATTCAAAACCAGTCATTAGAAAAGCACGACGCGCAACCAGCCGAACACCTGTTTTGGCGAAAGTCGCGTCGATACCAACCGCTTCAACGACGAAGAAAAAGTCGGGGAAAGTCTGGGACATTCAGGTGGGTGCCTTTTTGATCGAAGACAATGCCAATAAATTTGCCAAAACGCTTCAGGACAAAGGGTTCAAGTCCGAATTGAAAAACAAATTAACAACCAGCCAACAGTATGTGGTTTTGTCAGGAGTATTCCCAACCGAGGAGCAAGCGGTGGGCTTGATGAAATCGTTGGCTGAAAAAGGTTATTCACCTAATTTGAAAAAAATGGAAACGGGCGATTACGGTGTTTCTCTCGGTCAATTCCACTCGAAGTCTTCTGCTGATAATTTGAAAAGTGATCTGGAGAAAAAGGGATTTACCGCCAGCATCCCAAGATTGCCCGTCAAACAAACCACTTATACAGTACAGGTGGCAGGATACGACAGCGTTCAAAAAGCCAAAAAGGACAAGCTAAAATTAGCCAACCTGGGTTTCAAAAACAGTTTTATACATTAAAAAAAATCTGATTTAACTCCCGCCCATGGATTTACAAAAAGCTCAGCTTTCTTTCTTGAAAGTTGGGCTTTTTTATTTTGCTCCATACCCACCGGAAGTACTCTTTTACAAAAGAAAAATAACTGCATTATTTCGTTAGGAAAATTGTAATAAATTTTGTTCTTTTTCGACTGAGAATACTGGTATTCTTGTTTTATAGGTAGTTTCCACATCATTGATAATTGAAGGAGAGCATAGATGAAACAATTCTTAGCCACTATACCATCTGCTTTTTTGATCTTGTTTGCATTGACTGTAGGCAATGCTCAGGCACATGACGACGCACATAACGGAGCCGGCCATGGTACAGAAGCTGGTGATCATGCGATGGAAAAAATGGACGGTCACAAAGAAGAAGGCTCCAAGTATAAAGAAAAGATGGAAGGCATGTCTGAAAAGAAATACGGCGAGTACAAAAAACACGAAGGCACCGCGAAACATTTGAAAGAAGAAGGTAGCGGCACCTCGGACATGATGAAAAAGGAAGTTGAACCGATGAGGAAAAAAGAGGAAGGTAGCATGAACTGATCGGGTTCGATCTTCAGCTATAAAAATTTTAAGGGGCACCCTTTCAAGGGGGTGCCCTTTTTTATTTGCTTGATGCCCGTATTTTTATTTCTTGCGTGTTTCCCTATATTTTAAAGAAGCGGCGATGAAATCGCGAAACAGGGGGTGTGGTGACATGGGCGATGATTTGAACTCTGGATGAAATTGTCCTGCCAGGAACCAGGGGTGATCTTCTAATTCCACGATTTCCACCAGATTACCGTTGGGCGAAAGACCGCTTATTTTCAGACCGGCTTCTTCAAGTTGAATTCTAAACTGGTTGTTGAACTCGTAACGGTGACGATGACGTTCAAATATCTCTCTTTCACCATAGGCTTTAAAAGCTTTGGTTTTTTTACGTAATTGACAGGGATATTCTCCCAGCCTCATCGTCCCCCCTTTATCCCCGTCGGCTTTTTGATCTGACATCAAATCGATGATCAGATATGGTGCATTCGGGTAAAATTCTGAACTGTGCGCATCTTTCAAATGGGCAACATTGCGGGCAAATTCGATAACCGCGCAATGCATTCCCAGGCAAATACCAAAATAAGGAACTTGTTTGAGGCGGGCAAATTGGACAGCATTTATTTTTCCTTCGATGCCCCTTTCCCCAAACCCGCCAGGCACCAGAATGCCATCACAGGCTTCCAGTTTTTTCAATCCGTCTGTTTTTTCCAGATCTTCTGCACCGATCCAATGGATTTTGACACGAACTTTGTTTCCGATCCCGCCGTGTATCAAAGCTTCGGTCAAACTCTTGTAGGATTCCTTGAGGTCTATGTATTTACCGACCAAAGCGATATCTACTTCTCCTGAAGGTTCTTGTAATATATTATTGATCTCCTTCCAGCGGTCCAAAGAAGGCTCTACAGCAGGAATTCCCAATTTTTTCAAAATCGTTTTGCACAGTCCTTCTTTATGCAGGACGAGGGGAACTTTATAAATCGTATCTACATCTGCGGCTGTCATTACAGAATTGACGTCCACATTACAGAACAGAGCTATTTTTTCTTTCAAACTTTTCGATAAATATTTTTCCGTTCGACAGAGCAAAATGTCTGGCTGAATGCCGATCTCTCGTAATTTTTGCACACTGTGCTGAGTGGGTTTCGTTTTCAATTCGTCTGCGCTACGAATATACGGGACCAATGTCAAGTGAACGTAGAGAACATCTTTTTGTTTTTTGTCGTATTTGAATTGTCGAATTGCTTCTAAAAAAGGGAGACTTTCGATATCGCCAACGGTTCCACCTATTTCACAAATGGCAACGTCCACATCCTTTCCAATCAATCCGATATGATGTTTGATTTCGTCTGTAATATGCGGAATGACTTGAACGGTTGAACCCAGATATTCACCTTTGCGTTCTTTTTGAATCACGTCGTGATAAATACGTCCTGTCGTGATGTTGTTGGTTTTCCGCATTTTTGCCAGCGTGAAGCGCTCGTAATGGCCCAGGTCGAGATCTGTTTCGGCTCCATCATCCGTAACATAAACCTCTCCATGTTGAAACGGGTTCATGGTACCGGGATCAACATTGATATAGGGGTCGAGCTTCATGAGAGTGATCTTCAGTCCCGCTCCTTCCAACAAGGCACCTATGGATGCGGCGGCAATGCCTTTACCTAAAGAAGACAGCACACCACCGGTCACAAATATAAATTTGGTTTTTTTTCTTTTTCTTTTTCTTGTGCTCAAAACGACCACTCCCTTTAAACGTCCTATCAAGTTGCGGATGTTGAAGAATCTATCAGTTTCAAAACCGTTTCCAAATCTTTGGGGCAATCCACCCCGATCGAAGTTCCCGGTGCAACCACAACTTTTATGCTGTAGCCATTTTCCAATACCCGCAATTGCTCCAGTTTTTCCACCTGCTCCAGATCACCTTCTGGCAAAAGGTTCAACTTCATCAAAAATGTTTTTTTATACACATACAAACCGATATGCTTGTAGCCCAGACAGCCTTTATCCCCCGCAATGCGACTTCCATCCCTGTTGTGTGGGATCGGTGAGCGGGAAAAATAAAGCGCATGTCCGTTTTTCCCAACCGCTACTTTAACAATGTTTGAGTCCTTAAATTCATCCGGGTTGTCAATGGCCGTCATTAAGGTAGACATCGGTATGGAGGGATCATCCATCAAGCATTGTACAGCACAATCTATATTTTCAGGAGGAATCAATGGCTCATCACCTTGAACATTGACAACAATATCACAGTTGATGTCCCGAACCGCCTCGGCAATCCGATCCGTTCCTGTCGGATGATCGGGCGAGGTGAGAACGGCTTTGCCTCCAAAATTTGTAACTGCTGAAAGAATGCGGTCATCGTCGGTTGCTACAAGAACATCGTCAACGAGTTTTGCTTGTTTTGCCCGTTCGTACACCCATTGCACCATAGGGCGTCCTTTTATCATGACCATCGGCTTGCCTGGAAAACGGGTGGAAGCCCACCGGGCCGGAATCACAGCCAAAACTTTAAGATCAGTAGGCATGGGGATTTATAAAACCCTTCCAGAGGGTCATGAAAAGAATTTTGAAATCGAATGCCAGAGACCAGTTTCGAATATAATAAAGATCAAATTCAATCCGTTTTTCCAGAGAAGTATTTCCCCGCCAACCATTGACCTGAGCCCACCCGGTAATGCCTGCTTTCATTTTCAGGCGCAACATATAATGCGGGATAGTCTTTTTAAAATCATCTATAAAAACAGGTCGTTCAGGTCGTGGACCCACCAGACTCATTTCGCCTTTGAAGACGTTATAAAGTTGCGGCAATTCATCCAAACTGGAGGATCTTAAAAATGCGCCGATGCGAGTTCGACGATCATCACTTTTACTGGCCCATACAGGTCCTGAACTTGATTCGGCATCTATCTTCATAGATCTGAATTTTAGCATGTCAAAAACCCTGCGATCCAATCCTTCTCTTTCCTGGCGGTAAAATATGGGGCCAGGAGATTCCAGTTTAATAATGATTGCAATCACTGCCATCAATGGAGCCAATAAGAAAATTGCCACAGCAGAAAATATCAGATCAATGATTCTTTTAATCACCAGATTCCAGCCATACAGGGGGGTGTCACTGATGCTGATTATGGGCAGGCCATCCAACTCTTCGACACCGGACTGAAGATTCACAAACTGCATCAGATCAGGGACAACTTTTATCGTAACTGTTTCTTCTGTCAACAAGCTCAAAACGTTTTCAATCTCGCCCTGAGCTTTGAGAGGAAATGCTATGAAAACCTGGTCGATGCCATAGTCCTTTATGATTCTGGAGACATCCAGTGTTTTCCCCAAAATCTTTTGTGCCTCTATCGTAGCAACAGGGGTACTTTGCGCCTCTTGCAAAAATCCAACTACATTGAAACCGTATTCAGGATGAAGGTTCAGCTTGTCCGAAAGTGTCTGCGCTAATTCACCCACTCCCAGAATCAACACATGTCTCAAGTTGATGCCCTTCTTTCTGAGATGGATCAAAAAAACACGGATGCACCAATGGGATGTTGTTAAAAGTGTCAGCACTAAAATCAGGAAATACGCGGCGATCACACGTGAAAATGAATCCCCACGATAAAAAAATGCCAGTGCGGTGAGCATGAGTCCGGTAAAGAGCACCACTTTCACCAAGGTCGTCAATTCCGACAAAAAACTTTTCCCTCGAAGAGGACGATACAACCCAAAGTTTCTTGCATTGATCATGAACACAATCAAAACCGGTATTGCAGACCATGCATAGGCCTCAAACAACGGTTCTCCGCTAGTGAGTGGAATCCAAGGCAGGTTGATGCGAAGCCAATAGGCGGCAAACCATGAAAACAGAACTACCAGGCTGTCCGATGCAATCAGACCCGATAGAAATAGCTGACTGTGTTTCTTCAGCATTTACGTTGAAGTAGAAAGTTGTTGATCGATAAATTTCTTGATGTGATCGGCAAATATACTTGTATCAAATTTCTGGGCGTGTTGCCGAATGAGATCGGGATCAAAAGAGGATTCTATCGTTTCAAAATAGGACACAGCCTGCACTAAGGCGTTGACCGTCGGTTCGTCGAAAAAAACACCTGTCGCAGATCTGCTGAGAGGCTCTCCAACCACTCTACCAGAACTGGCAACCACTGTTTCCAGAGCCCCGCCTTTGCCATAAGCGATAACGGGTCGCCCCATTGCCTGCGCTTCGACAGGAGTGATTCCAAAGTCTTCTTCACCGGGGAAAATCAAGGCTCTGCAACGTCCCAGATAGGAACGGATTTCTTCTGCATCCAACCATCCTTTAAACTGGATGTTTTTATTGGCAAGGCGGCGCAATCTCTCCTCATCCTGCCCTGTCCCAATAACCACCAGAGGATACCCCAGTTTATTGAAGGCTTCAACCGCTAAATCAACTCTCTTGTAGGGAGCGAATGCAGATAGAATAAGGAAAAAATCGCCTCTCTCTTTTTTTTGCGGCTTGAAATAATCTGTATCGACAGGAGGATAGATAACGCTGGACTCTCGTCCATAATATTTCTTGATACGTTTTTGAACATGTTGGGAGTTGGCAATGAAAAAATCGACGTGCCGGTTCATCCTCACATCCCACCGTCGCAATGAGGGTGCTATCAATTTCATAACAAGCGAAGTCAACTTGGGTGATCCCGGTCGGGCAAAGTACTGGTCAAACTGATCCCAGATATACCGCATGGGTGTGTGACAATAACAAACATGCAGGGTTTTGGGAGACACTCGAACGGCCTTGGCAACGCAATGACTGCTACTGAGCACCAGGTCGTAACCGCGCAAATCAAATCCTGATATCGCAAAGGGCATTAATGGGAGGTAATAGCGGTATCGGGACTGAATGAAGGGTAGATTCTGAAGAAAGGAAACTTCTATTTTTCTATTTTCAATCTCAGGTGAGACTGAATTTTTGATATGCAGAAGGGTATACAAGTCTGCGTGTGGAAAGAGACGCACGAAAACTTCAAGACATTTCTCACCGCCACGCATGCCTGTCAACCAATCGTGGACGATGGCGACTTTCATCTGTAACCCATTTAAATAAGTTGGGAAAAAGGCTTAACGGATTTCGTTCAGCATTTTTTCCATTTTAACACGCACTTCCTGATTAGGCTTTGATTTTAAAGCGGATTGAAGAATTTCCACTGCTTTACTGCTCTGCCCCATCTTATGATAGCTCAGAGCCAGCATATAGCGCGAATCATGTACTTTATTTCCTCGTGAAAATTTATTCAGTACCATTTCAAATTGCTTGATAGCATCATCAAACATTTCCAACTGTACATAATTGCTTCCAATCCAGAAGGCAATGTTGTCTTGCAAATTAGCGGGTGGATTGCTTACTGAAAGTGACTGGAAAAGAAGAATGGATTCGTCATAGTTCTTGGCTCTATAAGCCGCAAGTGCTCTGGAATACTCTGGAGGAACAGGACTTGCCTTTCGACGCATTGTTCTTTTCTTCTTGACCTCTTCCTTTTTGGCGACCATTGCCGCGGCTTCTTTCGCTTCAATTTCTTTCAACCGGGCGATTTCAGCATTCAAAGCCGCAACTTGTTTTTTCAGTTGCTCCACTTCCGGCTCCAGGAATTCTGTTTTCCCTTTTGCGGCCGCAAGACTGCCCTGCAATCTCTGTTCTGTCGCACTGATTTTAGGTTCCAGCGTCTTGAGCATCTCTTCCATTTGTCGGACTTTACCTGCTAATGCACCTTGTTGAGATTGTAAATTCTCAACATCACCTTTTAATTCGCTCTTTGCTGTTTCCTGAGCAGGGTTGGGAAACTGCTCATCAACATTGAGGAATTCACCCTCTGTTTCTCCAAAGAAATCATCTTCACCCCCTTTGCCACCTTCTTTATCTGCAAATTCACCATCCTCTGTGCCAAAATCATCTTCAAAAGCAATATCCTCTTCCTGACTACCCTTTAACCAAGGAATATAACTACAACCTTGCATGAAAACAGAGGAAGACAATAAAAGAACTAAAAATAGGTGGGGTAATTTGTTTGACAACAACATGAGCGGCAGAATCTCCTTAATGGCGGGTTTTAGGGCTTTTTCTGGCAAATGCAGGACACCCTTGAGTCCAATCCATTTTCATTTTTGCCTAGTTTTATAAACAAACGTAGGGAGTGTGAACATTCTTCTTTTCCATAGACCCTTAATTTTCAATAG
This sequence comes from Nitrospinae bacterium CG11_big_fil_rev_8_21_14_0_20_45_15, assembly GCA_002787235.1. Taxonomy (GTDB): domain Bacteria; phylum Nitrospinota; class Nitrospinia; order Nitrospinales; family VA-1; genus Nitrohelix. The sequence continues at coordinate 235,665 of PCWG01000042.1, read as the reverse complement.
ATTATAGTAATCTACGGAAGAAGTGTCAACCGATTTTCTCCCAAGCGTCAAATAAATAACGTTACTCTGACAGTATACTCTTTCAAACATTTAAAGTGGACAAACAAGTAAAATGTGACTGAATACAAAGCCTATATTTAATATCGAACTTTAAAGCGATACCATTAGACTTTTTCTGCATTTTAGCTGTAAAATCAATGTTTTTTACGATTTAGACGCACTAAATTGGACAGGCACTCCACCACATAAGTCAAATCTTCCTTATTTGAGTGCCGCCCCAGAGTGAATCGCAATGAGGAGTTGACCTCTTCTTCGGGAACACCCATTGCCAATAAAGTTGGCGATGGAAAACCCGACCCCGAACTACAAGCCGATCCTGCCGACACCGCGATGCCTGCAATGTCCAGTCCTATGAGTAAAGTGTCGCTTTCAACTCCCGAAAATCCCAAATTAAAGGTATTGCTCAGTTTGCTCGCCCCTTCTCCGAAAAGCCGAACATCGGGGATTTCCGCCCTCACCTGCGATAAAAACCATTCGCCCAAATCCTTTGAATCTTGATCTCTATCACTTTCAAGCCAACCCTTCGATAGTTCACAAGCTTTTCCAAAGCCCACGATGCCGGCGACATTTTCTGTTCCCCCTCGCCGTTTCTTTTCTTGTCCGCCCCCACATAATGGGGAAAACAGGGCTTGCGTCCCGCGTCTGATATACAAAGCTCCAACGCCCTTGGGGCCATAGAGCTTATGGGCCGAAAACGATGCCAAATCCACCGGCAGGGAATCCAGATTTATTTCCATTTTTCCTGCGACTTGAACCATATCACTGTGAAACAAAACACCCGCTTTACGTGCAAGCGTTCCGATTTCATGAATATTCTGTAACACCCCTGTCTCGCTGTTGGCCCATTGTACAGAAACCAGAAGCGTTTGATCGTTGATCGCCTTCTCAACTTCGGCTGGGTCTACATGACCTTTTTCATTAACAGGAAGAAGAACGATTTCATAATCCTTTTCCAATTGTTTGAGTGGATTGATGATAGAGGCATGCTCCACTTGAGTGGAAATGATGCGTCCGCCTCTCGCACCTGAAGACAAGGCAACTCCAAGAAGGGTAAAATTATTGGCTTCCGTCCCACCACTGGTGAAAGTGATCTCTCCGGGCCGGGTCCCCAATAACTTTGAAACTTCCAGGCGAGCGACATCCATGTGCTCACGTGCCTTGCGCCCTTCACCGTGAATGCTGGAGGGATTCCCAAAATCTTCCTGCAATATCTCAAGCATGGAAGCCAGAGCTTCCTTTGCCAAAGGCGTGGTCGCGTTATGATCTAGGTAAATACGGCGCACAAACTTGTCTCAAATTAATTTCTGGAAATGGGTTCTAAATATATCGAATGGAAGGCCTGCATGGGCCTCGAATGAAGTGGGGAGTGGATACTATTTTTCAGTGGACGACTCATTGGCAACACGAAGAGCTTCTTTCAACTGACGTATGTCACGCTCCATCTGGGGAAGCCGCTCCAGCATACACTCGATAACACGAGCAACGGGATCGGGAAATCTCTCTTCACCATCCTCACCGGTCATGTTATCCGCACCAGAAAACACCACGCGACCGGGAACACCGATCACCGTAGAATATTCTGGAACATTTTGTAATACAACAGATCCCGAGCCAACTTTGGAATTGTTACCAATACGAACCGGTCCCAGCACCTGCGCTCCTGCACCCAAGACCACATTATTACCAATCGTAGGATGCCTCTTCCCCTTTTTAGTGCTGAGGCCACCCAAAGTGACCCCTTGGTAAATAAAAACATTGTCACCCACGACCGATGTTTCGCCAATCACCACACCCATGCCATGATCGATGAAGAATCTTTTGCCGATTTGTGCCGCCGGATGTATTTCAATGCCCGTCAACCAACGCGCAAAGTACGAAAGTGCCCGGCTCAAAAATTTAAATCCAAGTTTCCACAAACCATTGGCTAAACGATAGGCCACCAAAGCATGAACGCCGGGATAAAGGAGCAATACCTCAACCACATTCCGTGCGGCAGGGTCCTTTTCAATAGCGACCGCTATGTCTTCCTTTATTTGCTTTATCATTATGAATGCCCTGACGGAACTGTGAAAAAACAATCTGCATCAAACATAAACGGGATGAGCAAGAAAAAACAATCCATTAGACATTGTATCCAGCCGAAACAAAACATGCAACCGTTATCCTGTGACTCATCAGCATCCCGGTCCCCCTTCCGCAACAAGGTTACACATTCAATAAATCTCGCATCGGTATCAAGATTTCAGCACACGCTGAACCCTGCACTGCCTGCTAATTGAGTAACCTGTGTCCTCTGTTCTGCATGCACCTTTTAAAAGCATTCTTGTAAACCCCTTCAGCCTGGACACCACTGGACACACCGGTTCCCGTACCGCCAATCGCCGCTCCGGTAGCCGCACCACCACCTGCATTGCCCGATACCGCTCCAACAACAGCACCTACGACGGCTCCAACGGCGGCACCGACAGCCGTTCCAACGCCAGATTGCGTCAATGTTCCACCCGAAGCTTTATCTGCAAGTTGCCGACATTCTTCCGTATGGGCCTCGATCAAATCAGGATGGGGATCATTGTGCGGGTCTACCGTTGGCTCCCAGCCCGTTTTACTCGCACAGGCTGAAAGAAAAATCATAACAACCATCAAAAACGCAGAAACCCTGTTCATAAATAAACTCCTCTAGAGGCTCTGTCTCTACTCAAATGATTTTAGAATACCCGTTTACTTGAGTTCGGCTATCAAAACTGTAAAGAAAACACACGACTTCAGTTTGATATTCACTCTTTGGGCTCGATTTCCTGACTGGCCTGAAACTGGCGGATGGCTTCATCCTGTGCTTCCTTATCTGCATTGGCGTAAATTCGTATGACTGCAAAACGTTTTGCCTGCTGAATGCGAATCAAGCGCATTCGCATCAACTCCAGCATTGCAAGGAAGGTGACGATGATCTCCTGCCGTGTGTTGAGTTGTGTGAAAAGGGAATCAAAAGAAATGCTCTCTGATGAATTCAATAATTCCATGATGTATTGAATACGATCCGAAACCGAAAGGGTTGTGACTTTGATTTCGTAAGTTGGACGCGCAACCTGCTTCTTGAGGATATCCCGAAAGGCGGTCAAAAGATCGAATATATTGGCCTCTACCATCGTTTCATTTTCCAACTCTTCAACCTCTATTTCACTTCCTCGGTAGAAGATTTGTTGCTGGTCGTATTCCCTCTTCCTCAATTCAAAAGCGGCTCCTTTGTAACGACGGTATTCCTGTAAGCGACGCGCCAATTCTTCGCGTGGATCTTCACCATCCTCCGGGTCCACCTCATCCCCGGTTTTGGGCTCGACGGGTAACAGCATGCGGGATTTGATTTTAGTCAACTCTGCCGCCATGACAAGGTATTCCCCCACCACATCGAGGTTCAATTCTCTCAACATATCCATGTATTCAAAATATTGCCGTGTGATCTGGGCGATAGGTATATCGTAGATGTCCATCTTCTCCTCTTTGATGAGGTGGAGCAATAAATCCAACGGCCCTTCAAACATGTCCAGTTCACATTGATACGTCATATTACTTTTCCAGTTCTTTCTCAAATAAAAAACAGGTTATGCGGTTAAATATCGCCCCAGATGTATTGTAAAACAGAAATGGCTGTAAGGGGAGCGGTTTCGGCCCTTAAAATCCTTGGTCCCAGGCTGATGGTCTGATAACCATGGCTTCGGGCAGTTTCGATTTCTTCCCGACTCCAGCCACCTTCGGGACCAAACAACAAGCTCGCTGTTTTGATCTCCTGTTTGGCTGAAATATCCTGAAGTGTGGTTGCTTTTTCGTCTTCCCAAAAAATCAGTTTGAGATCGAAACTCTCTGCTTCTGCAAAAAATTCTTTCGGACTGTAAAACTTTTTTTGAATTTCAGGAACCCTTGAGCGTCCCGACTGCCGTGCCGCTTGCCGCGCAATCTCTTCCCAACGGAAAGCTTTTGATGATTCCTGCAATGCTTTTTTTTTCACCTGACACCTTTCCGTAACCAGAGGGTAAAGTGCGACGATTCCCAACTCGACGACTTGCCTCACCAAGGTCGACATTTTGCTATCCTGGAGCCAAGCTTGCCCCAATGTGATGGATAGCGGTGATTCGTTTTTACTCTGCTCGCTCTGAAGGATGATCCCTTCGACACCCTGCTTATCGACCCGATCCAACTGCACAAGGTATTGAATGCCATGACCATCGAAGGCGTAAACCTTTGCCCCGGACTCCAGCCTGAGAGCGTTCCTGATATGATTCCAGTCCTGCTCCCGAAATAAAATGCGATCTACCAATTTATTTTCAGGAGAAATGTAAAAACGAGGAAGCGACATAGATTGATTTATTGACTGATTTCCAGCAAATCTGCCAAAGAATGAATCACATAATGCGGACGGATTGGCTCGGGGTGCGGAGCATCTTCCCGGTTCAGCCATGCGGTGTGCATGCCCACAGCTTGCGGTCCGGCAATATCTGTCAAGGGGCTGTCACCTACGAACAGAATTTCCTCGACGGGCACTGACAAACGTGTCAGAGCAATTTCATAAATACTGGGATGCGGCTTGCGAAAGGGAACTCCAGAGGAATAAATCGAAAACTCAAAATAGGGAGATAGTCCCAAAAGTTCGCGTTCGTAATCTTTCATGAAATCCGGATTCGTCGTGTTAGAGATGATTCCCATGCGCACACCTTTTCCCTGTAGCTCCTGTAAAACAGGGATCGTTTCATCGTACACTTTTCGAGGTTTATAAATCTCTTCATAATATTCCCGCAATAACTCACGAATTTTTTCGTTTTCCACTTTCTCCTTATAGTGACTCAATAAAAGAAGCTTGAGAACTTCTTCGAAGCGGGCTTCCTGATGCGTGGACCTAGACTGGTGGACCATCATTTCAAATACTTCCCGGTAATGATCGTAAACCACTTTATATTCAGGCAGATTCCATCCCCAGCCCTGCATTTTTTGATAAATTCGCTCAAATGCCTTCTCATCACATTCTTCCACAAGATCGACCAAGGTGTAGGCCCAGTCGAACACAACCGCCTTATAAGGAAAACTTTGCATTAAATTATATCTTTCTGAATATCCTGATTATTTTGTTAAAGATGAGACCCACATGCCTTCTATCGCTGAGAACTCATTGTTTGTACAGCGTTCATTGTATCTCTGCCGATAAATAACGGGAAGCGACCCATCCGGTTTTTTCTTTGAATTTTATTTGCGACCAACCATCTTTACTTTCAACAATCGTCACCTCTTCATTGTTCGACAAAACCCCTATAATTTCGGATCGTGTCGTAGCTTGAGAGCGCACATTCAAAGCTTTGATATTTACCTTCATCACCACCTTGTATGTTTTTTCAAGCTCGATTTCCTTTTCGGGCTCGGCTCCCTTCTCGGAAATCGAAAGTTTATTTTCCAACTGCGTGACTTTCCTTTGTAATAATTTTTTGAGTTTTGACTCAAATTCCTCCAATTTGATTCCAGACTCAAGCTCTTCCCAGTGACCACCTTCTTTATAATATAGAAATCCTGCAAAAGAAATGCAGAGGATGAGTATCCAGAAAAAGGCAGAAAACCCGGACATTCGCCTTACAGAAATATCCTTCAGGTTCAACGGAGGACCACAATGAGGGCAGAAGGCCGCCTTTTCAGGCATCGGTCTTTGGCACTCCGCACAAATTTGGAGGCTTTTCCTGTCCTCTTCGATTTTCAACCGTGACCTGCAACGGTATTCCAGATCATCGTCCATGATTCATCGTTCATCCAGGTTTTGGGACATAAAAAAAACAAATTGAAGCAACGGATGCCTATTCAACTCTTAGCAAACAACCGCAGTTTAAAAACAAAGCACAGGCAATAGCAAAAATAATTTCTACACCTGGCCTTCAGGTCAAGTTGTAAAGTGTTTCGTATTTTGCTTTCAAGTATGCAATAAATACTTCCGGGTCAAGAGGACTTGCCGTCACATCCTGAACCAGTTGTTCTGGAGAAAGTAATCTGCCTCTACTGTGAATTTTATTATTCAGCCAATTCTTGACAGGTTGAAGATTTCCTTTAGCGATTTCATTTTCGATAGCGGGAGACTCTTTCAAAAGAGCATCGTAAAACTGGCAAGCGTACATGGCCCCCAGAGTGTACGACGGGAAATACCCAAACGCTCCCCCACTCCAATGAACATCCTGTAAGACTCCCAGGGTATCCGTTGGTGGACGTATTCCCAGATAATCTTCCATTTTTTGATTCCACACCTCCGGCAAATCGTCCACGTTAAGAGATCCATCAAACAAACCCTTCTCAATTTCAAAGCGAAGGATCACATGCAGTGGATAGGTCGCCTCATCGGCCTCCACACGAATCAACGAAGGCGCGCAAGCATTCACCGCTTCGTAAAAAACCTGTGGGACAACACCCGCCAATTGACTGGGGAAAGACTCCTGAAATGCGGGCAAAAAGGCTTCGCAAAACGGTTTGCCCTGAGCGATCATGCGTTCCCAAAATAAGGATTGTGATTCATGGATGCCCATGGTCAATGCTTCTGAAACAGGCAAATCACGTTGTTCCTGCATTCTTCCCTGCTCGTACAAACCATGTCCTGTCTCGTGAATCACCGCATATAAAGATTCTATAAAATTTTCTTCCCGATACCGAGTGGTGATGCGGACATCATCGGGTCCTGCCCCGCCACAAAAGGGATGAACCGAGACATCCATCCTGCCGTGGTCGAAAGAGAATCCCATTGCGGTACTGATTCTCTTGCCCAAAGCGGTTTGTTTCTCAATAGAGAAATTACCGTTCATGAACGAATCGTCCCGCGTGCGCGGATTTTCTTTGATTCTCTGGATCAGAATTTTCAATTCGACTTTGACCCGATCAAAGATCGGAGTCAACTTATCGACCGTCATTCCGCGCTCGTAAATGTCAATGTTCGCATCGTACGGTGACAGATCCGGGAAAGCACATTGCGCCCAGCGTGTTTTCAATTCCACAAACCGTTTGAGAGTGGGAGCGAAATCAGAGAATTTATTTTCTTCACGCGCCTTAGCCCAAACCTGATGCCCCCTGGAACCCAACTCTGCAAGTTCCTGAACCAGATCCTTGGGAATTTTCACACTCAAGTCATAGTCTCGCTTCGCTTCCGAAATATTGCACCATTGCAAAGGATCATAAGCAGATGCCCCTGAAGCATGCAGATTGTCCAGCAATTCCCCCAGTTCGGGATGCGTCCCTTTGTCGTGTAAGATTCCCGCCATCACTGCCATCTGCTGAGCACGAGATTCCACAGCACCTCTGGGGAGAATGACTTCTTGATCCCAATGCAAAACACCCATCACCGCACCGAGCCTGGAAAGTTCCTCCAACCGGGAAACCAGCTCGTTGTATTTGTCTAATGAAAAATGATTCATATTTAAATTGCCTTTAAAAGATTCAGACGACGCAAAACACTGCATTATTTTGTTATAATCAATTTACCAGATTACATCAAACGGGAGCGCAAATAATGAACGTTGAAAAAAATGAAACCGCTGAATCCATTCGCGGACGCTTGAGCATTCTGGCAAAGTGTCTTGTCAGTGAACGAAACAGCGTTGCCTACTATGAAACTCTTTTGGAAAAAACACCTGAAGATAGCGAAGAAAATATAGGTATCAAACGAATGTACGAAGATCTGCGAGAAGAAGAAACTCATCATGTCGCAAAGATAGAATCCTGGATTCAGCATTGGGAATCTGAATTAAAAAACCTCGAAAAATAAATATCCATCACCCCAACGATGAAAAAATACTTTAAGATTTTTGGATGGATTTGTCTGGGAATATTTCTCCAATTCAAGTTCAATGTGTTGTACGGTATCGTGTTCATGGAAAATTTATATTT
>PCWG01000042.1:0-227688 GCA_002787235.1 Nitrospinae bacterium CG11_big_fil_rev_8_21_14_0_20_45_15 | reverse complement strand
AATGTCCCTGCCACCTGAAAAAGGCAATCTGCAAGTTTTAAAAATCAAGACTGTCGTCCATCATTCCCTCGGGCCAGACTATTTTGCCAACGTCTACCTGCCGGAAACTTACAGGGTCTTGAACAAAGCCCCCTATAAAGGAGCAGAAACAATACCCGGCTATACCGCTTATCAAATGAACATGAAAAGAAAGTACCGCGATGTTCAAAGTGAAGAAGACTTTATCATCTCATCCAAAGAGGTCGACCCTGCCCCTCGCCCCATTTATGTTCATTTTGAAAATCTTCAACAACAAATATTTCAAGACGATTCTTATAAAATATCAACTTCCGATCAAACACCAGCTCTGCAAGGCCCCAAACGCGTCGAAGCGAAATTTCCGCAAAAGTTGGACATGTGATTTAGCAGATAAGAAACACTAAATAGCATGAAAGAATTTAAAGATTATTACCTCATCTTGAACGTGGTTGAAACTGCTGATGCGGTAGAAATTAAAAAAAACTACCGCAAGCTCGCACTGGAATTTCATCCAGATCATAATCGTGGTGCGCCAGAGGCTGAAGAAAAATTTAAAGGAATCACCGAAGCCTACGGAGTTTTGATCGATCCGGTGAAACGTCGCAAGTACGACCGTTTTCGCCGGGATCACTTATCTGGAGCGCGAAGCGGAAATTCAGGTTTTAGTTACTCGCAGGAAGAAATTTTTGAGAATATGTTTCGCGACGGCTTCGCGCGCGATATTTTTGAAGAACTCAACCGGGAATTTCAGAACCGCGGTTTTCGATCCGGCCAATCTTTTTTTGGTCCGCTTTTTTTCGGTAGCGTGGGCGGTTTGGGTCGCGTTTTAAGCATGATCCCCGGTCCTATCGGAGCCATAGGACGTGGTTTACGGATAGCTCATATGGTTGGGGCATCCATCATGGCAATCAATTCCATGCGGCAAAAATCGAATCCGCCCCATGAATCGGAGCCTAAAAATCCAGAATCTGGAAACCCGGGTTTGTTCGATTTTTTGAAGGGTTCCATACCACTAGCCCAGTCTTCTTCAAAACCACTGGATTTCAACTATTCTATAACGATTCCACACGAGGAAATCATAAAAGGCGTACAAAAAATGATACGCTATCAATGTGACGGAAAATCCGAAGCTGTTTTAGTAAAAATTCCTCCCAACTTCTCTCATGGTGGCAGATTGCGATTGAGCGGCAAAGGCCGCAAAGAAAATGACCAGCAGGGAGATTTGATTTTAACTGTCTACTCAGAATCTAAATAAACAACCAACAATACATGGAAAAAGAAAACTTAGTTGCCTATTGGCGAACCTTCTTCTCAGACTTATTTGTAGGCACATTCAAACGGCTGATTGTTTTCTCTGCCAGTGGTTTCGGTATCGCAGGCCTGGCCTTTACTATTTATAACTGGCAAACGGGTTCGGCAGTGCCCCCTGTCTGGTCCGACTGGCTATCCTGGACCCTTGCAGGTGGTTGGTTTTTATTCTGGGGAATCTTGCAAGCCGTACTTTCCTGCGCAATTTTCACCGTGGGTAGAAAATTTTCCGAAGTTGCTGAAGGACTGCACGCTCTGCTCGATCTTTTGACCCGACAGGTCATGGCACAATTTTCCAAAACCAACAAGGTCATCCCGCGTCCTGAATTGGAAGCATCTTTCGACAATTTTGGCCAGAAATTTCTCGAATCACTGCGTTTGAAAGGCGGCATCACACCGATATTCGCACGCATCATTTTTGGCTTCATGATAAAAGCCCTGAAATTCTTTTTTCTGGACAACGTGATGGTCGAACTTTCCAGAAAAAATTCCGATCAAATTCGATCCTCCGACATAGAGCATGCGGTCCGCCGGGTTGGCGTGGACATCGCTGTTTCCCCCATCAGAGATCAACTGGAGTTTTTACAAATCCTGAACCTGATTTTCTTACTTTTTCTTTACGCCATCCCCTTCGTCCTTGTCTGGATTTTTTAATCAGACACCATCTTTAATTTTCACCGCTGAAAATCAAAAAATGCAATTTTCGGTGACTCCAAAAACATTTTTTCAGAGTCTTTTCGATTAGTGTTATAGTGCCGACATGTACGGGAGATCCCCCTGCCCTCAGGAGCACAGAAATGAAAAACAAAATCGTTTTTACCTTTAGTTTGTTGTTTCTTTTAATGCTTTCAGCCTGCAAAATAGACTTTACGGGGAAAATCTCCTTAAGCGATATGGCTCAATTAGCTTCGAATCCGGGTCAAGAATTGACGACTACGGGTTCTATCAAATTGCAAATGGCTTCTGTCTCCGCCTGTGAAGAAGATAAGGAAAATATTTCTGCTCAATTGAATCAATTCTTTCTGGAATTTGAGCCCAAGACGTGCGAAAACATACAAATGGAGAGTTACCTCACGGGCACGATCAAAATCCCCGTCCTTTCCTCCAACATTGGCTGGGAGAGAAAGACAGCCAGCGTATTTGCCCTTCGAGTTCAATATTCAAAAAAAATCGGTGGTATCGATCTCGATCTGCTATTGAATCAGGGGCAATTCAAGAAACTCAGTTCTCATTTGGGAAATAATTTTTTCAAACAACTCGACTTGAAGGAATCTGCATTGACCCTGGAAATCATAAACGATCAGCAAGGCCCTCGCCTCCTGCTCGCGTCTGATGTTTTCCTGAATGATGATCCCGTCATTGGAGAAGAAGCATTTCAAATAGACGTCAGGGAAACGGCAAAGGTTGGTTTATCGGACGTGAAAAGGGAACATCTATCTCGGTTTGGATGGTCCCCTGTGCTCAGTCTGGTGACTGGAATTTAGACTAACATTATTAAATTTTTTCAGGAATCAAAGTGGACAAGGAACTGTTTAAGGATTTTAAGGTTTTGGTAGTGGATGACAATGAAGCCGCCCGTCTGATCATGCGAAGAACACTCAACGTGATGGGGATCGACCATGTATTTGAATCTCCCAATGGGCAGGATGCAATTTCTAAACTGATGCTAGGCCCCGTCGATCTCGTTATATCAGACTGGAGGATGCCTGGAATGACGGGCCTGGAACTTTATAAAACTGCAAAGATTGAGAAACTACTGGATTCCGCAGAATTTCTTCTTGTGTCCGCAGAGAACGAAAAGGATAAAATTGTAGAAGCTTTGAAAGAAGGGATCAGAAACTATATCGTCAAGCCAATAGACATTAAAATATTTCAGGAAAAGGTCAAAGAACTCCTGCCTTTACCCCAAAATTAACCCACCCCTTCGGGTGGGAAATCTTGTTTGTTGTAAGCGTCAGGCCCCTTCTAAGCGGGTGAAAGCAAGGTCAGACGTTCGCGGATATTTTCTCTCTGATGATGCCCCAGATACAACAAGCCATCGGAAAGTGAGTAGTTGTCCGGGAAAGTCATGACTTCCCGATTGAGTTTCTCCGCCAACTCGCGATACAAACGCTCTGCCTCGCGCGAATTCATCCCCACTGTTCCCTCATAGGAATAGCCCAATCCCAGATCATGCTCCGGCGGTGCGTAGATTCGTGTGATGTGCCACTCTGCGGCATTTTTCTCGATCGGTGTGCCCTTCTCCAAGTCGAATTGCGAAACAATGCAGGAAAATCCCGGTGAATCGAGCAATCTCTGGTTGTCCAACACAAAATTGACCGATTCGCAGGCCTCTTCACGGGTTTCCGTGGGAAAGCCGCAGATAAGATAAAAATGCATCGCAATTCCCAGACGCAGACACTCTTCCACCGTTTCATCCACGACGGCAAGCTGGACGCCTTTTTTCATCGAATCCAGTACCCGCTGATTGTAAGATTCCAATCCAAAAATCAGCTTTCTGCAACCGGAGCGATACAAAAGCTCCATTCGATTGTCCGTCAACAAACTCTTCTCGAATTTGAGTTCACCCGTCCACTGAATGTTCACCTCACGCTCGACCAGTTTCGCCGCAAAGGTTCGCAGAAAATTGATCGGCAGAGCTTCGTCAGTGAAAAAGAAATAATTCGCACCGTATTTTTTCTGCAAGTTCTCAACATCGTTGACCACATTTTCTGCATAGCGCACATGAAAATCCATGTGATCGAATGGAATCGAACAAAAAGCGCACCGTTCCCAATAACATCCGCGCGATCCCATGACAGGAAGCACTCGCTCCGGGGAAAGGTAAAGGTCCAACGGCATCCCGTCAAAGTCCGGGGTCGGCAATGCGTTCAAATTTTCTTTCGCAAAGGGTCGATTGACGATGACCTTGCCATCGCTCTTGTAAACCAGATTGGGAACCGCTTCCAATCCTTTGCCCGCCCTGAGATCTTCAACCAGTCGCAATAAAGGCGTCTCGCCCTCATGCACAATAAAACTGTCCACAAATTCAAATAACGGCGAACCATCGCGCTCCAGACGGTCGACCAACTTGGTAAAAATACTTCCACCAATGGTGATGTGAATGTCCGGTCGATGCTTCTTCACCAGCTTGGCCAAGGTCAAACCCGATATGACCTGCTCCACCGAGGTGACAGAGATGCCCAAAATATCGATGTCGTTTTCCAGAATCGACGGCAGATACCATTTCTCATACAGATCGTAAAAGAAATTTTCCTCAGGATGCTCAAACGATTCCAAAACTTCTGCCGAGGAATAAGGCGAGAAACGCATCTGACTGCCAATGACCGTGAGCGAAGAAGGAAAATACGGAGCCAGAATATTATCCAGCCACACATCAATGATCTTCAAGCTCTCCATGTAACGATCGAGATCATAAAATCCCTGACTGCGCATGTTCGCAACGGCCGGGTCGATTTGATCCATCAATTCGGGGATGATGCCCGCGGCCTCTCGCAACTTCGCGCATTTCTCTCTCTCCATTTGCGTGTGCGTCGGTTTCAGCTCCAGCTCATTCAACTCTTTCAAGATACGATCGTAGAGCGGCTTGGCCTTTTCCCAGGTACACAAATCACTCAGCAATTCAATCGCCAGATCCCTCTGCACCACATCATGAATTTCGTTCTTATGCAAAAAGGCCTTCAAACTGGGCAAGCTGAGATAGGGCTGAGAGGGATGCCAGGAAGATGGAAATACGAGATAGATCATATATAATTCCTTTTAAAGAAATAATGGCGAACCCAAAGAGTCAACGCCATAGAGGAAACTAGAATTTTGATACCACTCAACAACGCCATTAAGGCTTGGGAGCCATAAAAACCAACATCACTGCATTTTCATTGGTGTGATTGACAACACCGTGATCTTCACCCGAAGGCGCAATCGTGATCTCGCCCGCGCACACTTCACGTTCCTCAGTGCCAATGGTGATATTGGCCTTGCCTTCGAGAACATAATACACTTTATCCGAGCCATCGTGCGCATGCACCTTTTGCTTTTGCCCCGGTTGCAAACAATATACATCGCAAAAGAAATTATCGGTATCAAACAAACTGACCTTATTGAGTTTTTCAGGATTGAAAGCGATCTTGTCCTTGATATTCAAAACATCCATGAATCAATTCCTTTTAGTATGAGTATAGAATCCGGCAACAAAAACCCCGTCATTGCATGCAAAGCCCACACGGGCACGAGCGCACAGGCTCAATCCCGTTGCACACCAGCCCGTAAATCATACAATAGCTGGACTCCATTGAAAAGAGCAGAAACATTTTTAAGAGCCCTTCTATTTTATTGACTTCGACCGAGAGATCAACTATTTTGTCAGACCAATCAGTTGTGGTATAAAAACAAGAGTCGCAGAGAAAAAAACATTCAATAGTAGACTATTTGAAAGATATTCGGGACGTAGCGCAGCCTGGTTAGCGCACTACGCTGGGGGTGTAGGGGTCGGAGGTTCGAATCCTCTCGTCCCGACCATATTAAAGACGGGGGTTTCTGGAAACAGAGGCTCCCGTTTTTTTTGGCTAACGTTTAAGAAGACTTGCCCTTCAACGCCCCCAAGAAAATGCCTCTCCGTTCTATTCTGCATATCTCAAGACACAAAAAAGCCCACCTGTCGCGCGGGGCCTAATGAATACGGGTTATTCTCTTAGGTTGGATGGTTTTTTAAATGGCCTATTCGGTTAAAATTGTTTGTTCGGTCCCTTCACGGGACCACACCAATTTTTTTAAAGGATGTGAGAAATAATCGGCGTAGACATTCTCTCTTGCCGCAAGTATAACTCTTTCCTTGAAAAAAAGAGTTTCATTTTTACTAGAGCACTTGATATTAATATGTTTTTCGTTTTCAAGTGCTCCTGCCTCAATTCCCTCATGCTCCCTTTCATCAAGAGAACACATCAAAGCTAAATCTCGCCTCATTGGATATAAAATGGTTGCCATAGGGTGCGCCGGCCCCATTGGAACTCCTCTAAATCGGTTGTCTTGGTAAAAAATTACGGGGTTATCTGAAGTGATGAAAGTTTGCCCCTTGTACGGCGTAAAAAATGTCCACTTTTTCTTAATAATAGACTGAGCCAGTACATCACTTATTTGCAACATTGGTTCTAAGCTGGCCCACGGTTTTATTTCGGCTTTAAGTCTCCCACCGGCTTCAAAATATTCTTTTAGTTTAGGAGGCGGTTCTGAGAATTCACCTCTGTTGAGCATATTATTCGCTGTAGTCTCAACCACTTTTTTCAACATTTCACTTATAGGATTCCGAAAGCTAGGAACTCTCGCAAGCGAAAGTCCTATAAAATAAGCAAGATGCCCAAATTCATCACCATTTAAAATAACTATATTTTCACATGTGTTAATACGTTGAATTATTGGGAGAGCAAGGTTTTCGACTTGACTGATTGCATTTTCAAGCTTATCTGGTTCAACGTTCCCATGTTCATCTTCTTGGGCGTAGTAATTTTCTTGGCTAGATACTTTTTTAATTGACCTTTTTTCAGGATTAATCCCTGATTTTTTCTTATAAACCCAAATAAATTTATCTGAGTATTGATAGGGGATCGTGAAGCCTTTTAAATAACCTTTTGGCACAAAATGTTGATTTGCTCCCATTTCTCTTCCTTGCAGGATATAGTTTAAATGGCGTAAGTTGGGTTGTTACTGAAACCAAAATATCTATTTTAAGAGCAAAAAAACCGGCCCTCGAAAGGACCGGCGTTAGGATAGAGTAAAGCCTTTGGCATACGTCTTTGTCTTTCGCTCATTGCCGTTTCACTTGCCTTTGGATGATTTTCTTTTCTTTGTCCGGGTTTCCTTGTGTTCCGTATCGTCAAAAAAATCATCCACCAGCCCCATTGAAATGTAGGTCAACGCCAATTGGTTCATGCTTATGGATTCTTGCTTTGCTCTTTCTGCGAGACGGGCGTGCAAACTTTTGGGAGTTCTCACAACGAACTTTCCGCTGTAGGTCGTTTCTCTCTTTGAAGGTGCGGGGATTTTTTTTCCCCAGGTCTTCGCCGCCTCTAACCATCCATCAACGGCGTCATAACCATTGCGAACGGCTTCTTCAATGGTTTCCCCGTCGGACATGCAACCCGGCAAATCCGGGAAGCTTGCCAGATACCCCCTCCCCTCTTCTTCAGTCATTTCCCTTATCAAACAGGGATATTCTCTGAACTTTGATTTTGGTTCCGCTTTTGACTTCATTTTATAAATCCCTTGTTGTGTTCTTCATGCGCTAGCCTCTGGTCTCAAGCAATTTGACAAATTGCTTGATGTAGAATGGCTTGATCGGTCTTTTGGCGGGAATCGAAAGGATTGTCTCTCCGAAATCAAACAAGCAATGGCTCCCTTTTCCCTGCCGCCATTTGATGCTCTCTTGATCGGCCATCCTTTGCACGTCCTCTATCCGCCATCCTTGGGGATTTTTTTTCATCGAGGCAAGAGTTTTTTCAAAATTCACCATAGTACTATGATACTATATATAGTATCCAAATCAAGGATAAAGGTTTGTTCTGATTTTTACGAGTGATGATTGCAGTCAAACAGTATCAAAATCCTGAGAATCGATCACGCGTTGCAGTCGGTCGGGGAACCGGGTTTTCCTGTCACGCAGGGTATTTTCGACCTGATGACTCTGAAGATACTTCGCGCCTCTAAAATCTGTCCCTCGGATATCTGCGCCGCGGAAACTGACGTTTTTAAGATTCGCCAAACAGAATTTTGCATTGTTCAAATAGGCCCCGGTGAAATCAAATCCCTGCAAGTCCCTGCCAGAAAAATCCATCCCGATCAGTTCCTTTCCAGTGAAATCCGTTTGAAGAGAGTCTGTCTTTAAGACTTCCTGAAGTTCTTCTGAATCATCATCCAACAAATCCGGTATGGAACGAGCTGGTAAAGGGTCGGGAGTGTTTTGCATCCCTGATTTTTCTAGATGATTCGCAAAGGTGAGGTCAAATTCTTTGGACAGTTTTTTAGCAATATTGAGATTCGCTCTGGCGGTTTTAGAGTCCCCTTGCAAAAAATGCAATGCTTCGTTGCCCGCTACTCTCAATTGATGAAATTCATTGCAGATATTGACAGGAATTTTTCCACGCTCTTGCAATCGTTTCAGAAGATCCGAGTAGGATTCTTCTGCTTCAATAAATACGTTCAATTTATTGGCCCACAATCGCGCGAGTAATTCACCGAATTGACGTAACCGTATCAGGCATGCCTGGGGGTCGTTTGCAGGATATCCTTCTGCAAAAACCAATAATTTATACAGTTCTGGATCGTATTTTTTGAGAAATTTATAATCCTTCATGGGCCTTTTTCATAGAATCCGTCATTGACTAAAACTTCAAAACCCTTCTTTTCTTTAGCAACGTCCTACAGGCAAACAAAGACAACCATAGCAAAAATGATTGTCTTTGAACTCCATTAAATACTTTACCCTTAATTTAAACGCGGTATCGGGGAAAGAATTTCAAAGCCTCTTCTCACCCTCTGGCATCTAATAGACTGATTCTTGTTAGAGGAAGAAATTTCATAAAACAAACAGAGCCGATGGCTCTTAAATTTAATTTTTCAGTCAATCCGGGAGTGTATACAGGTGCTAAAATCAACTGAGGCAATGAACGCGAACAACTCTGTGCAATTCAACTTCGACAACAGTTTGGCCCGCAGTCTAGAGGGGTTTTTCGTGCCTTGTCAGCCGGAGCCTTCGGTCGCGCCGAAGTTGATTCAATTCAATCATGCTTTGGCTGAGGAGTTGGGGCTTGATCCGGTTGCGCTCGATTCGGATGCGGGTCTGGCAATTTTCGCTGGCAATGTCGCGCCTGAGGGTGCGGAGCCTGTGGCTCTGGCTTATGCGGGGCATCAGTTTGGCGGCTTCGCTCCGCAGTTGGGGGATGGGCGCGCGCTTCTTTTGGGTGAGGTCATCGACTCTCAACAACGACGGCGCGATATTCAGTTGAAAGGATCGGGCATCACTCCGTTCTCTCGGGGTGGGGATGGCAAGGCGGGACTCGGCCCGGTACTGCGCGAATACCTCGTTGCGGAAGCCATGCACGCCCTCGGCGTGCCGACGACACGCGCTCTGGCGGCGGTTACGACGGGGGAAGAAATTTATCGTCAACTCCCCCTGCCCGGCGCGATTCTCACTCGGGTTGCGGCCAGCCACATTCGCGTTGGAACCTTCCAGTATGGTGCGGCGCGCGGGGATGTCGAAAAAGTCCGCGCCCTCGCCGATTATGTGATGGCCCGGCATTATCCCGAAACGGCTAATGCGGAAAACCCCTATCTGGCATTCTTCGAGGCGGTCGCCAATGCTCAGGCTTCTTTGATAGCGCGCTGGATGCAAATCGGTTTCATCCACGGGGTGATGAACACGGACAACATGACGATCTCGGGCGAGACCATCGATTACGGGCCTTGCGCTTTTATGGAACGCTACGCTCCGGGCACAGTGTTCAGTTCGATAGATCGACAGGGCCGTTACGCCTATGCGAATCAACCATCGATCCTGTCCTGGAACCTGACCCGATTGGCGGAAACGCTGATCCGCTTTGTCGACCCCGAACAGGACCGCGCGATCGCGTTGCTGACAGAAACGATCGAGCGTGTGCAACCTCTGTATGAGAAATACTGGCTCGCTGGAATGCGGTCCAAGCTCGGCTTGTCGACGGAAGATTCTCAAGACTTCGATCTCATCAACGACTTGTTGTGGGTGATGGAAGATGGACAAGCGGATTTCACGCTTGTCTTCCGCCGTCTCTCCCAAGCCTTGCGCGGTGACAGTGCGCCGGTACAGGAATTATTCGAGCAATCCGGGGCTTTCGATGTCTGGGCGCGACGATGGCGCAAGCGTCTAAAACAGGAAGGAGTTGCCGAGGAAACAGTCGCGCAGTCGATGGATCGTGTCAACCCCATCTATATTCCGCGCAACCATAAGGTCGAGGAAGCCCTTGATGCCGCAATCGATCAGGAAGACTTGACGCCTTTCACGAAGCTGTTGGCGGTTGTGAGCCAGCCTTTCGACGAGGTCGCTGGAAACGAAGCCTATGCGGTCCCCGCACCAGCTACAGACATGCCTTACCGGACGTTCTGCGGGACCTGATCGCGGTTACTTATCATGTCCTTTAATACAAATAAAAAAAGGGCTCAACCTGAATCGGTTAAGCCCCGTTAATTTCGCTTTATTTGGAAACGTATCCATAAGTTTTCGCGACTGCGCCGCGACAAACATTCCAGGACACAGCCACCGAAAATTCCTAGGCTGGTGGCGGTGCAGGGATTTGAACCCCGGACACTACGGATATGAACCGTATGCTCTAACCAACTGAGCTACACCGCCTTACAGCAAAGCCTATGAAATGAAGCGGAGAGTTTACTCTAAGCCAATCAAATTGGCAATTAAAATTACTTCAAAATCTATTTTCAGGCAAAAGTACCCGTTTGAAGCCTTGTACAAGGTCACTTTCTATTCTATTAATGAGAAAATGCCTTGCCCTTCCACTTGCGGACATCTTTCATGAATTTCTCACGGTCCATTTCCTTATTCGATGGGAAAGCTTCGGTCAGTGGATGAGGGAATTTCTTTTCGTTGGGAAAATATTCAAACTTACCTTTTTCCACCCTATAGATATTATTGAAGGTACGGTACTGAGCAGAGGCTCCAACAAAATCCCAACAGGTCTTTTGCTGGATCAATGCGGCCAGTTCCGAATAGCTGATGCCTTCATAAATATTGATGCGCTCCAACCTGCCAGCAACGATTTGAGGCTCTGAGCTTCCAAAATCTATCGACCAGATATCACCGTGTCTCTCATCCTCGAAAACTTCCAGTTGATACGTTGTCTTCCAATGCTCCCAAACTGAAATCACTTTCGTTTGCTTGAGAACGGATAACAGACGTTTTTCGATGAATTCCTTTACGAGTCGTTTCTCTTCCGCTTTTTGCTCGACGGATGTGGTGCGTGTGTGGATTGGCTTGACTTCCATCACCGGTTTGAATTCGACAAGCACACTGTCATCTTCAACAACGGAGACAAAGTCGGAACCTTGACGGATAACCTCAGTTCCATCGCGAGAAATTTTTGCGACATCGCCTGAAAAAAAAGTCGAAGACCCGATTGCGGGACAAAAATCTTTCAAATCTTTAAGAAATCCGTCGGGCGTGGTGGGAAAGGAATACTGGTTCAAAAATCCGTATTCGTCGGTATAACGAAACGCCGCAGATCCCGGTACGGCAAATTTTGGGGCGACCGCATTGGCAACTTTCAAAAAGGAGCTGTATTCCTCGAAAGGAAGGTTCAATGATTTATGATGTGCAAAGTTCCCCTCCAATAAGGGCATGAACCTCAAATGGGCGAAATCCACCCGACCGCAAAGCTTGTGCATGTATTGAATGATTTCAGGACTGACGACGGTATCGACTTGATTCCAGATCGTCACATCCCCATCGCTGACCACCAGACCATGCTCCGGCCAACCGTCCTGATTGAGGGACGGTGTGGGTGTCAACGTCAAATCCCGAATTTTCATAGGCTCGAAATCACCAACCACTTGAACATTGTCAAATTCCAGAGCTTTCAAAACCTCCAGAAGAATATCGTCCTTCGGTGCCAGAATAACGGCATCGGATGCCAAAATAGTGCTGTCTTTGATATACGCAAGGGTGCGAATGTCGAAATGGTCTTGATGACGGTGAGAAATATTCAAAATATCAATCCGGGGCAGTTTTTCAATATCCAGTTTTCGTTTGGGGCACAAGACATTGATATCCTCCCAGTGCGGATCAAAAAACACCGGATCGGTCAGCACGTTGGTTTCTTTCGACTGAAACAGCAGGCAAGCGTGGCTCAACAAGGTTGTTTGAATCATGATATTTCTTCGCGAACGAAAGGTTGTCGTTTTTAATTTGGTTGAGAAGTATAAACCAAAAAACAGATTAAGGGTTGACTTTAATCTCTATGTTTTCCAAAATCAAAAATTCGATGGGTTCGTTGGATATTGACAACGACAATCTGAATATTCAGACATTTATAATGTTCCTGTTTCCCTTGACAGGAAGTTTACTTAAATTTATTGACCCAGATCGCGAGAAATTTTAAATGGAAGAAAATATCAGTTTTGAAGTGGGGAAACAATGCCCCATAAAGGTTGAAGGAACGGGAGGAGGCCTTTCCTTCTCTGCCAATGGAGATATGTTGCTGGTGGGTCGATTTCCCAACCCCAGCCCGGCTCAAATTGAGTCCTGGTCTGGAACCTGGCGCGCAAAGCTGGTGACCGAGTCAGAATTCCCCTCTATCCCCATCTTCGGCGTCGGTGGCGAGAGCTGGTTCATCGAAACCCCCTGCAATCCGGCGCAACAGGAACGGGAGTCACCCGGCTTCATCGAAGCAATGATCCAAAAAGACGAACATGTGATGGGAGCCATACTGGTCGATTCGGAAACCAACATCATCAAAAAGATCAATACCGTCGAACTCGACGATCTCTTTATAGAACGGCTCACCCTATCGTGGAATCCCTACCGCCACAAGGGCGATCAATACAATAAAACCTTCAGCGATCAGGAATTTGCAGAACGCGTCGCGAGTATTTTCAAGTTCAAAGGCTCGGAAGAGCTTTGGCGAACGTCCTGGTAAGTATTTCTTTTCGCGCGCAGTGCCATTAAAAGGACTACTTGCCCTAATTCGCATGCAGAATTTTTGATTTCTATAGACTGCCACCTCGTTACACGGCGTCTGAACCGTGTAATGAGGTAATTAATTTTGCTGAAAACTTAATCGCAAAGGAAATGCTATCAGCCTATTTCCTCCTCGTCGTCGAGTTCTTCTTCTTCCTCGACGTCTTCAAGCTCTTCGACATCTTCGAATTCCTCCTCGATTTCCTCTTCTTCCTCAATCTCTTCCTCACGCTCGAATTCTGGGTACTCCAGTTGAAGTAGGAATTCGGAAGTTCCCAGTGCCTCGAAACCTTCCTCCGTGTAATTGTTGTCATCGATGTACAAGCGCTTCAAGTTCGACATGTGCTCCGAACCCGCAATGGCCAGCAATCCCCGATCGGTGAGTAGGTTGAATTCCAGCATCAGAACCTCAAGATTAGAGAATATGGGAGAATTCGCTATAAACTCCGCCCCTTCATCCCCTATTTTATTTCTGTCCAGTGACAACAAGGTCAGGTTCTGCAGGTATTCGGATTCGGACAAGAAGTGCGCGCCCGTCGAAGTGATGCTATTGAGTTCCATATAAAGGTGGGTCAGGTTTTCAAAATCCTTACAGGAAGCGATGTACTCGCATTCGGTATCGCCAATCCCCAACTTGCTGACATCGAGAACCGTTCCGTCATCCTTGAGGCGGCTTTTGCAAAGTCGCAAGATCAACAATCGGGCAATAGCTCTTTTGCCCTCAGCAGTGATATCGTTGTCAGAAATGTCAATCTTTTCCAATTTAGGGAAATTGTCCCCTTCAGCCAGTGCGAATAAACCTTCATCCGTGATCCCTGTCTTCCGCAAATCCAGATATCCCAGATTCTTAAATGCTGTGGAATTCGCAAGGTATTTAAGCCCTTCGTCCCCAAATTTATTTTCCGCTAAAGAAAGGGAAGTCAAGCCCTCCATATTGACGGCCTCTGCAAGCAGTCGAATCCCTTCCGGTCCGATATCATTCCAGGCAAGGCGAAGTGATTTGAGATTAGTAAAATTGGGGGACTGGGCCAGAAACCCCACCCCTTCATCACCGATTTTATTTTTATAAAGCTTGAGAGACTCCAGATTGGGAAGTTTCTCCGAATCAGAAAGTGCCTTTGCTCCCAAGGGTCCCAACTTGTTTCCAGTAAGAGTCAGGCGTCGCAATTGTTTTACCGAGCGCGATTTACACAAGGCTTCGACCCCTCCATCTCCTAATTTCACAAAGTTAAAATCAAGCGTCTCGTAATCCTGGCTCAATTTAAAACCATTCCTGATTTTACCTTCTATATTGAAATATCGATCGACCATCTAAAGGCTCCAATCCAGATCAGAATATTTTAAATAATTACATTATATTTTAATCTATAAATATACTATAAATAAGTACTAAAAAAATTATTTAATGCTTTAAAATAAGCACCCTCATGCGCCATCATCATGTCATTGTGCCCTACCCCCTCAAGGATCTCCAAAGTCTTTTCTTTCGTTCCCACACAACGGAAATTTTCTTCTGCCTCTTGCGAGGAAATCAAAAAATCATCTTCACCGTGCATGATTAAAGTGGGACAATGCACCCCTGCGATCTTGTACGAATTGTTGAACAATGCATTTTCTTCGTCCGTCGTTTTGTCGATGCGCAACCCTCTTCTTTCTACCAAAGGAATCGGGTCGGCATAACCACTCTCGACCACACAGGCGGAAATTTCAGAATGTTTTGAACACAATTCAATAGCGGCAGCACTCCCCAACGAACGTCCCATCACGCAACATTTCCGCTTCAAATACCCTTCCTGCACAAGGTATTGATAGATCAAATGTGAGTCCTCCAATGCGCTCCTCAGCGTCGGCCGACCATCGCTTTTGCCATAACCACGATACTCTGCTACGATCAATTCTGCATTCAACGATGCAAATACTTCTGCCAGATCGTCATAATCCGAAGCGATCTCCCCATTACCGTGAAAATAAAGGAGTATAAATTGCGCCCCTTCGTCAGGATATCTACGTACATGCAATTTCACTTGCTCACTGGCAGGAACAAAGAGATCCATTGCTGTGGGAGGCACGGGTTTTAAATCCGGTCGCGGGAAAAATAGATTTCCATTGAATTCAGAGGAATCAAATATTGAAGTCATTTTCGACTGCCATTTCTCTAATTTATTGGTTTTAAAAGACTTATAAATATACAAAAAAAATCAAAAAGTATTGATAATTAAATCTAATCGTGTAAGAATAGTCCGATTTTTTCTCCAATTATAATGAAAATAAAGCAAAATTTAAAAATCTGCTTTAAAATTAAATCAAACCACTTTAGTTGAATTCGTTCACTGCTAGGAGACCTGCATGTTACTGGAAAAAGACCCGATTGAGAAATTATTTCAATCTTTGGAACAAAAATTTGAATCCGCCCGTAAAAATTTGGGACGTGGGCTGACGATAGCTGAAAAGATTTTGTACTCCCATATGGAAGATACCGACTTCTCTAAGCTGGAGCGCGGTATTTCCGACATTCAGCTTTTCCCTGATCGTGTGGCCATGCAAGACGCTACCGCACAGATGGCTATCTTGCAATTTATGTCCGCCCTGCTCCCCAAAGTAGCCGTTCCCTCCAGCGTTCACTGTGACCATTTGATCCAGGCCGCTGTAGGCTCAGCGAAAGACCTTGTCACTGCAGAGCAGGAAAATAAGGAAGTTTATGACTTTTTGCGCTCAGCGGCAATGAAATACGGCATGGATTTCTGGAAACCCGGTTCAGGCATCATTCATCAGGTTGTTTATGAAAATTACGCATGTCCCGGCACCCTCATCATCGGCACCGATTCCCACACACCCAATGGCGGCGGCATGGGTATGGTGGCAATCGGTGTCGGTGGAGCTGATGCCGTCGACGTCATGACGGGACAAGGCTTCTCGACTAAAATGCCCAAACTGGTAGGCATCAAATTGACCGGCAAGCTCAGTGGCTGGACGTCCGCAAAAGATATCATCCTTAAAGTGGCCACCATGCTCACCGTAAAAGGCGGCACGGGCAAAATTGTTGAATATTTCGGCGAAGGCGCACGCTCCATCAGCGCGACCGGTAAAGGCACTGTCACCAACATGGGCGCGGAAATCGGAGCCACCACCTCCATTTTTGGATACGATGAACAACTCGATCCCTATATGCGAGCCACCGGTCGCGGCGATATCGCAGATCTTTGCAAAAAATACGCACAGCATCTGCAATCCGATCCCGAGACCCAGCAAGATCCGGCAAAATACTACGATGAGGTTTATGAGATCGATCTCAACACCCTTGAGCCCTACATCGTTGGACCGCATACCCCCGACCTGGGACGACCGGTTTCAGCCATGTCCGCAGAAGTGGATGAGAAAAACTATCCCGCAGATCTGTCTGCCGCACTCATCGGTTCTTGCACCAACTCCAGCTACGAAGACCTCACACGTTCGGTCAACCTAGTGCGTCAAGCAAAAGATGCTGGCCTCAAGGTCAAATCCAATTTCCTCGTGACCCCCGGTTCCGAGACCATTTTCGAGACCATCAAACGTGACGGCATCCTGAAGGATTTTGAGGACATCGGAGCCACCGTACTTGCCAATGCTTGTGGACCCTGCATCGGGCAATGGAAGCGTGAAGACAAGAAAAAAGGTGAGCCCAACAGCATCCTCACTTCCTACAACCGCAACTTTGCCAAACGAAACGATGGCAATCCCGACACACTGGGCTTCATCAGCAGTCCCGAGCTCGTCGTCGCCATGGCATTTGCCGGTTCGATGAAATTCAATCCGCTGACCGATTCCATCAAAGACGACAACGGAAAAGAGTTCAAATTTCAGCCCCCACAGGGAGACGTGCTTCCCAAAAACGGTTACACTTCAAAAGACAACGGTTACGAAGCACCCACCATGTCCGGCAGTGTTGTAGTAGACCCAAACAGCAAGCGTCTGGCTCTTCTCGACCCGTTCCCAAAACAGGATGCGGTTGCTGATTACAAAGACCTGCCCGTCCTGCTGAAGGCAAAGGGCAAATGCACCACCGACCATATCTCCCAAGCGGGTCCATGGTTGGAATTCCGAGGTCATCTCGACAACATCAGCAACAACATGTTCCTTGGTGCGACCAACGCATACACCGACGAAACCGGCTCAGGCACCCATCCACTGACCGGGGAAACAGGCATTGAGCTGAACAAGATCGCCCGCGATCTGAAAGAAAACAAAGGCACCGGCTGGGTTGTTTTTGGAGATGAGAACCTGGGCGAAGGCTCCAGTCGTGAGCATGCGGCCATGGAACCTCGTCACATGGGATGTCGCGCGTTCGTAGCTAACTCCTACGCACGTATTTTTGAAGCCAACCTTAAAAAACAAGGCGTACTCCCCTTCTTCTTCTCAGATAAAGGCGATTACAACAAAATTCAGGCCAAAGACAAGATCACCTTTGAAGGGCTCGATCAACTCTCCCCTGACAAAGCCGTCACCATGAAAATCACACATGAAGACGGGTCGAGTGAATCCGTCGAATTGACGCACACCCTGAACGAAACCGAGATCCAATGGTTCCATGCAGGTTCCGCGCTCAACTATGTGGGAGCGCAGAAAAAGTAACAGCATCATCCTGTAAAACGAAAACCCCCTCAAGCACTCGTAGCTTGAGGGGGTTTTTTACTTCTGCCAGCTCCCTTTCTATATTTAAACACCATTCCCTCCCCCTGCTGAATTTACTGATTTTTATTACGATCTTTGCGAACTGACCGAGCAAGAAACAGTGATTGTCGAACAAGCCGTTCACCCGCAGTCGTAAAGTGCTTTCAATCAGAGCCGTCAGCAGAGTCGCACTCAAAAAATTCGAGAACCGTTCCAAATCGCCATCGCGAACGACCGAAGGGAGTATGGCGATCCATTACTCCAAATATCATTCCCTTATTCTTATCCCGAAAAACTAAAATCAAACTGGATTGCCACCTCGGCTTTCAGCCTCCTCGCAATGACGGAATTGGGACCGTGGCTCTGCATTTCCCCGCTGGATTTACAATAGATCATTAAGTTTATCAGTAAAATTTCTTCAATGCCCCTCAGAAGGACTGAGTTTTTCCTAGCGATACGGTAACTGAAATTAAACACTGATCTCCTCTTTTTCATTTTCTCAATAAGCTTTCCCCCATTTTCGTTTGTTTGTGAGGCCAAAAGGTTTTATGATAGGTATCCATTTATGAAATGGACAGTTATCCTTTTATTCTTAATCTGTGCATGGCAGGCCTTTGCCCTTCCCCGCGCTGAGTGGAGATATATATTTCTATGAGCACTACTGAAACGGATGTACAAGTACCGCCTGTAAAAATGGACTTCAGGGCTTATTCGATTTCCTGGAACCTCACGAAACGTTGCAATCTGAATTGCGATCACTGCTACCTGGATGCCGACTTTCGCGGCGGGTTCCGCACGGACGAGTTGAACACGGAGGAATGTTTCCGGGTTGTGGACCAGATCGCTGAAGTCAATCCCAACGCTTTCCTCATTCTCACCGGCGGTGAACCTTTGTTGCGGCCTGATATTTACGAGATCATCCGTTATGCGGCAGACAAGAAATTCATGGTCGTGCTGGGTACCAATGGCACCCTCATCAACCACGCCAATGCCAAGAAGATAAAAGAAGCGGGAGCGCATGGAGTCGGCATCAGCATAGATTCTATGGATGCGATCAAACACAACAAATTTCGCGGCGTCGATCAGGCTTGGGAAAATTCCACCAAGGCTTTCGATATTCTCAATGAGGTCGGTGTCGATTTTCTGATTCAGATGTCGGTTTCGGACATGAACTACAAGGAAATCCCAGAGGTTGTCGCCTACGCGGAAAAAATCGGAGCCATGGCCTTCAATCTGTATTTCCTCGTCTGCACCGGACGCGGACAGGGCAATACCGACATCTCCAACGCGGCCTACGAAGAAGCTCTCAAAACGCTTTATGATCTGCAGATGCAATACAAGGGTCGTTTGATGATCAACTCGAAATGTGCGCCGCAATACAAACGCGTCGTTTACGAGAATGATGCCGATTCGGTTTACACACGTACTTATACCGGGGGTTGCCCGGCGGCTACGCATTACAGCCGGATCACACCCGAAGGTAATCTCACTCCCTGCCCCTTCATTGAGGAGCCGGTCGGGAACCTGAAAACATCCAGCTTCAAAGATCTCTGGTACAATTCCAAACTGATGCAGGATTTACGTGATCGCAAGAAACTGGAAGGGAAATGCGGGTCTTGTGAGTTTTCCTCGATGTGCTCGGGTTGCCGGGCTCGGGCTTTTGCGGAAACGGGAAATTACATGGCGGAAGATCCGTCTTGTGATTACGAGCCGGGCAAATACGGCAATAAGGAAATCACTTTGAAAGTCGAGGACACGCTGGGACTGGAAGTCGAGTACCGTGTGAAATGGACACCGGAAGCGCAGCAACGCCTGGAACGCATCCCTTCATTTGCGCGCGGAATGGTGGTCAAGGGCATCGAACGTTATGCCGAGGAACGCGATATCATCCTGATCGACGAAGCGGTGGTCAAAAAATCACGCGAGGAGATGATCGAAAAACGCGGAGCGATGTTTCCCTTCCTCAAAAAGTTCATCAACTCGGAATCCAGCGACTGATCCGGCGAAACCGCTGGCGGCTACCGGCGAAGCCGCCGGGGGCTATTGGCTAATGCCATTTATACATCCACGCCTGCCTTGCGCAATCGGCGAAGCCGCTGGAAGCTACTGGCTGACGCGATTGATACACCAGTCAGGCGACTTTTTTTAAAAGCTCTATATCCCGCGCAGGCGTGGCCTGCCTACTTTTTGTACAGATCGCCGATGCGGAATGAGCCTTTGTTAATGTTCCCCGCATCTGGAGTGGCGAGTGCTTGAGCCACATCATTGCGATAGTTTTTCACCACCCGGTAAAGCGGGTGCGTGATATCCAGCTTCAAATTGGTCAAAGCCGCCGTGGCTTTCTGTTCCCCAAAAGCAACATAACAAACAATTTCCCCAGACTCATTGTCCCGAAACGCATCGATCACCTCGAGCGGAGTCTTTTTGTCGATGTAACAGCCCATCTCGCGGAACAACTCTACCACCTGGCCTTTCCCATAAACACGAAGCGGGAAATGTTTTTTTAGATCGGATAATATTTTTTGGGCACTCATTTTGCTTATCTATTAAAATATTAGTGAAAGAGGACGTTTTTTTGACAGGATCAAGAATAAACTCCTCTTTAAAAAAGTCAAGGCCCATGCCCCAACTACCGAAAAGATAATAGCATGGGTAGGCGAATAAGAAACCAAAGTGTGAATTCGGCACGGAAAACAAACATTTCAAAAGCCATTCATCAAAGGGGCAAAACTTGACAAACACCAATAAATTCATTAACTTACATAATTAGTTCACTGAAAATTCCCGGGGAATTGTGAAGCATATAATACCGGCTGTAAATTTTACTCTGGTCGTGGTGATTCTAGCCTTATCTGTTTGGGGGATCAAAACCTGGACCCAACCCAAATATCCTGCTCGCGTGGATGGTGAGGCTCTTCGCCCTGTCCCCAAAATCTTCCAGAAGTTGAAACTGAACCGTCCGGTCTATTCGCCCAATGCTGTAGACGATGTGAGTGCTGGCAATCTTTTCCGCAAACAAAGGCAGGAATATGCACCACCTCCACCACCGCCACCGCCTCCTCCAACTTCGGCAATCGTGGATCCCGGTCCGCCACCGCCACCGCCGCCCAATTTACAATTGAAAGGCGTGTTGTTGCTGAATGGGAAAAATATCGCCATATTAGAAGGAGATTACGCGGTCACCGAACCGGGCAATAAAGTCACCAAGAAAAACATCAAACGACGCGGTTATTCCGTTGGTGAACAGATCAGCGGTTACGAAATCGTAAAGATTGAAAAAGAACTCGTCACGATGGACAACAAGAGAGGTGGACTTCTGTTGGTCAATTTGACGCAAAGGTCACCGGATCAAAAAATCGAGCGCAGAGGCGGAGAAATGTTTCATAAAGCCAAAGACTTTTCGCCTCAAAAAATCAAGGTTCACAGTAATAATGAAAAAGCTTCACGGAAGCAAGATTCAGCAAATCATCAGCCACCACCCCAAGCCGCACCTGCACCCGTTCCTGTTCCCGTGCCACCACCTGCTTTCAGGGAAGAACGGTTTCATGTTTCCGGTAGTGCTGGATAATCACATTTTTTGAAGAATGGCCCATGTTAAAAAAATCTGATCCTATAGAGCGCATTCTGCTCCGACACAACAAGATCAACTCTAAAGCGTTCAACGAACTCAAAGAGAAAAATCTTCTCAACGGCAAGTACATCGGCAAGGTGCTAGTCGATCATGGTTACATCCATGCTCAGGTGCTATTGGACACACTCAGCAAGGAACTGGGGATCCCCTACCTTAAAAAGGTTGATTTTGAAAACAAGGAACTCCCTGTTAAAGGAGTAGATATTCCTGAATCGTTCCTGCGCGAAAAAATGATTCTTCCATTGGAAATCATTGGAGGAGCTTTGAGATTGGTCGTCTTCAATCCTTTCGATTGGTACACCATTGAAAATTTAAAAGTATCACTCGGCATGGAGGTAAAGATTTGTCTCGCCAGCGAAGAGGATATTGTAGCGGCGATTGAGCTTTATTACGGTCAAGGTGGTTCTGCAATGGACCGCATGGTCGGCCAGATTGCCCAAGAAGAAGGCGGTTTTGAAAATGATGAGGAGAGTGCTGAGCATATCCGCGATATGGCTTCCGAAGCACCCGTCATCAAATTGGTGAACCATATCATCACCCGGGGCATTGACATGGGGGCCAGTGACATTCATTTGGAACCTTTCGCTGAAGATTTGATCCTGCGTTACCGTGTCGATGGCATCTTGCACGAAGTTGAATCTCCGCCAAAGCGACTCAACTCCGCCATCACCACACGTATAAAAATAATGGCCAAGCTCGATATCTCCGAGCGGCGCTTGCCACAGGACGGTCGCATCAAGCTGAAAATTCAGGGCAAGGACATTGACATGCGTGTTTCCACCCTGCCCACCCTGTACGGGGAAAGTGTGGTCATGCGTATTCTCGATCGCGGCAATCTGGCGGTCGATCTCGACTTTTTGGGATTCCCGGAAAAGGAGTTGAAGCAGTTCAGCGCGCTCATCCAAAAACCTTATGGAAAGTTACTGGTCACAGGCCCCACGGGTAGTGGAAAGACAACAACACTTTACGCCGCACTGGAAAAAATCAACACCAGCGACAAAAAAATAATCACCATCGAAGATCCGGTGGAGTATCAATTGAAGGGCGTGAACCAAATCCACGTCAAACCGCAAATCGGGCTCACCTTTGCACAGGGACTGCGTTCCATCGTGCGACAGGATCCCGACGTCATCATGGTCGGGGAAATCCGCGATTCAGAAACTGCAGACATATCGATTCAAGCGGCACTGACCGGGCATATGGTTTTCAGCACCCTGCACACCAACGATGCGGCGGGAGCCGTTTCGCGCTTGCTCGATATGGGGGTAGAAAGTTACCTGCTTTCATCAGCTCTTTTGGGAGTACTCGCACAGAGACTGGTCCGAATCATTTGTAAGAACTGCAAAGAACCCGTTGCTCTCCCGGACCAGTTTATAGAAGAAATCGGATCGGACTGGAAGCCCGGTATGACCGCCTATCGTGGACGCGGTTGTGAGGAATGCAATCAGACTGGCTTTCGAGGGCGTGTCGGTATCTATGAACTTCTGGTCATTGATGACGACATACGAAAACTGATCATTAGCAAAGCCAGTGCGCATGTTATCCGCGATGCAGGCATCCAAAAAGGCATGCGTCGCTTGCGAGACGATGGCTGGCACAAGGTTATGAAAGGCATCACGACTGTTGAAGAAATATTACGCGTCACTATGAACGATCAGGTTTAAAATAAATTTTTTAAAGAAACCATCGAATCGATTTGTGCCTTCACCGCATATTTTTTCAAGCCACAACTTGATTTTATAAGACAACGGCTAAATTTTAGAACAAGCATCTATAAACTTTGCTTTTCAACATTGTTTGAGCATTATGACCCTCTATTTTTACAAAGCGACCGATCAGACTGGAAAATTTTGCGAAGGCAATGTAGAGGCACCGGACTATTCCAAAGCGGTTCAGAGTGTAAGAAATCTGAACTATTTTCCCATTGAGGTCACCGCCAAGAGTCCGGGCATAAAATTCAACATGCCCCGCACTTCTCTCAATTTGAAGAAGGAAGAAAGCATACCCGCGCGCGAATTGATGGACATTACCCAGCAATTGTCCACCCTTCTCGATTCCGGCTTTACGATCGATAAAAGTCTGGGCGTACTCGCGCAGTTGGCGCAAAGACCGCAAAGTCGTGTGATTTTGACCGCATTGAAAGATAAAGTTCACGCCGGCAGTTCCCTTGCCGACGCGCTTGCAGAATATCCGCAAATTTTTTCAAAGTTATATGTGAACATGATCCGTGCAGGTGAAGCGGGAGGAACCTTGGGCCCCTCGCTCATGCGCCTTTCAGGATTTCTGGAAAGTTCAGAGGAACTCAAAGCCAGCATTCTCAGTGCCATGATCTACCCCGTGGTTCTGATCCTGTTTGGAGGTGCCGCCCTCACCGTTCTCATCACCGTCGTTATACCGCAACTGTCACAACTTTTTGAGGACATGGGAGATGCCTTGCCCTTGATCACCCAGCTCATGCTCGCCATCAGTTCCTTTTTGAGGAGTTACTGGTGGACTATTTTCATTGGCATGGTGGTCACCATCATCGCATTTTATTTATTCATCAAGACCCCCGCCGGACGCTTGAAATGGGATGGTTTCCTGCTCAATCTACCGGTGATCGGTCCATTGATTCGAAAAATTGAGATTTCACGGTTCAGCAGAACCTTGTCTACCCTATTGCAAAGCGGCGTTCCCGTTCTTGCCGCGTTAACCATTGTCGCCAGCATTTTGGGGAACCGGGTCATCGGTGAGGCCATGCACGTCATTCACAAAGGTCTCAAAAGCGGTCGCGGACTTTCTACCCCATTGCAAGAAACCGGAGTCTTTCCGCCCCTTGCCGTGCACATGATTACGATCGGCGAACAATCGGGAAATCTCGACGAAATGCTTGAAAAGGTCTCCGCCACTTACGATAAAGAGGTCGAACGTTCTATCAAACAACTGGTTTCAATGATCGCGCCTTTAATGATATTGATCATGGCGGTGGTCATCGGCTTCATCGTCATTTCTATGTTGGTTGGAATTTTCAGTGTGAACGACGTTACTTTTTAAACCATCTTCAACCCATTCTCTTTTGCTATGAACTTAAAACGGAACAAAACACGACGACATCCCACCTCTCAGGACGGATTCACCCTGATTGAGCTCATGGTGGTCATGGTCATTTTAGCCTTGCTCGCCGGACAAGTAGTGCCCAAATTTCTCGGACAGGTTGATAAAGCCAAACAACAGGATGCGCAAGCACAAATTGAACTTTTGGGTCAGGGTCTGGATCTTTATCGTCTGGAAAAACACAAATACCCAACGACCGATCAAGGGCTGGAGGCCATTCAACCTTATTTGAAAAAGGCAATTCCAAACGATCCATGGGATCACCCCTTCGTTTATAAATCGCCAGGCGATCATGGGGAGTACGACTTGATTTCTTATGGAGCCGATAACGCAGAAGGTGGGGAGGACTACGATCAAGACATTGTCAGCTGGAAGCATTTCAATGCAAAAAGTAAGGAGTGATCGGAACGGCTTCACACTGCTGGAACTGGTCCTCGTCCTGGTATTGATGGGATTCATCGCTGGAATGACTGCGCCTTTTCTGATCTCAACCGTAGAGCGTATTCAACTTCAGTCAGTCACACGCAAGATCAACGCCGCGCTGAAACTAGCTCGCAACACGGCTGTCTCCAAAAAGAAACGCTTCAGCTTCCACGCAGATATCGACGAAAACCGGTATTGGCTTGGAACTTCTGATTCTGAAGAAAAGCAAATAGAAAGAACTATCGAAGGCGACGCCCGCATCTCCCAGTACTCAAACAAGGGGACGCCCGTATCTGCGGGTGTATTCTCTATAGAATTTTACCCGCAAGGGAACGCCTCAGGCGGAAGCATTCGGATCGAACCTAAAAAAACTGAAGATTCAGACTCTGTCTATGTCATTACAGTGGACCCCATTACCGGCTCTAGTCGAATCGAGCAGATCGAACCCAAAGAAAAGTGAACGTGGTTTCTCTCTGCTTGAGGTCATCGTTGCGATGGCGATTCTTTCCGTTAGCTTCGTCACCTTACTGCAACTATTTTCTGGAGGGATCAAATCCTCCAGTCTGTCCGAACAGTATCTGAAGGCCGCAACACTCGCAAATTCCAAACTCAACGAATTGGAGTTGCTCAACTACCAGATCACCGAAACCTCCGGCCCCCTTGAAGCACCCTATTTCTGGTCTGCTGAAATCAGCCCTTACGATTCGCCCTTCAACAACGAAGACTATCAGCTCCAGCTCAAGAAAATTTTGCTAACCATTGTCTGGAAAGACGGCAACGACGAAAAAAACATACAGGTCACCTCTCTTTTTTTGGAAGGTGAAAGCTACCCCAAAACCGACGCCGTACTCAAAAAACTTTTTCTGGGGGGATCGGGAACCCTTTCTGCCGCCGAAGGGGAAACTGCCGCCGAAGAAACCGGTGGAAGTGACCCCTCCACTGCACCCAGCACAAGTACAACGCCAACGACTTCCACGACTCCCACATCCAATATTTGTGGAGCGACAACAACCAGCTCCTTCAATATATCGGGTGCAACCAGCCCGGGAAGCAGTTCCATTGGGAATGTCACGATCGGGGTGCCTTAGATTCTCATGAAAAATTACTCCTCTGAAAAAGGATTCACCCTGCTTGAGCTGATTTTATCCTTGAGCATCGTCGGTGTCATACTCGCCCTGGCCTTGGGCGGCATCCGCCTCGGCACAATAACACGTGAAATTGGTGACGATAAAGCTGAACTTCATCAACGCTTGCGAACCATCGCCCAACAATTGGGGCAAAAAATAAAGTCAAATTATCCGGTATATATCCAGACAGAAAAACGCACTTTTCTCAATGAAGAAGCCAATAAAAAAATAACCCGACAATTGGCATTTCAGGGGGGCAAAAATTTCATTCGCATGGTCACGTTCGCCCCGCCTTTGAGTGGCGACCCCGAAAAAAACTACCATGCACACGAAACTTTGATTTATCAGGGAGAACTACCGGAGTCGAAGGAAACAGGAATCATTTTAATGGAAAGAGAAATTCGGGGGGATAACCTTTTCACCTACATCCGCCCTGAAGAAAGTGACTCGCATTTTTTCATGCTGGCGAAAAATGTGGCTTATCTCAAGTTCCGATATTACCAGATGGAGATGATCCCCAAGAATGAGCAGGAATCTCAACCCAATCCCGACATCACTCACAGAGGGGTATGGGTCGAAGAAGTTTTCGCAGAGGGCATTGGCAACGTAACCGAAGAAGAAAAAGAGCGCGACGAGAGACTGGGAATCACGGCTTCATCAAAAATCAGTCTGCCCCGTGCGGTAGAAATATCGCTCGGTCTCAAAGATACCTCTCACAACGAAAAAGAAAAAAAGGACGATATTGACCTCGTCTATACCCCTCCAATCATTATTCCTCTAAATTCTGGAATAGAATTTGCATTACCTCTACCAAAAGAGGGAAAAGATGAAAAGGCATAACAAAATTCCAACGATGAGAAATAAAACTCAAGGTGAAAAGGGCATCGCTCTATTGGCCGTGCTTTGGGTCATCGTGCTTTTAATGGCACTGGCGACCGATTTTGCTTTTTCAATGAAGACCGATGTCAGTGCCACACGCAATTATAAAAATGATATTGAAGCCTACTTCCTGGCGAAGTCAGGAATCAATCTGGCACTGGCCGAGATCATCCGCCCTGCCCTGTACCACTCTAAGAAGGAAGATTTGGGCTTTATCATAGGAATGCCGGTTCCACCAGAGGAAGCAATACAACCCACAGACGTAACCGAAGAAAATAACGAGCCCACCTATGAGGAACCTCATCGACAGGACATCGAAATAGGAACAGGTACCGTCAGTTATGTCATTGAAGATGAAAATGGGAAAATTGATATCAACAGCGCATCACGCAACACACTCGTCAAAGTTTTGGCTCAGGCAGGCGTTCCTATTGGACAAGATCGAGACATTATTGCCGATTCTATTCTTGACTGGATCGATGCAAACGACACACATCTCTTGAATGGTGCCGAAGATGATTATTACAGAACACTATCGCCTCCTTATAAAGCTAAAAACGGTCCTCTGGAAACAATAGAAGAACTACTGCAAATCAGAGGAATCACACCCGAATTATTTTATGGCACCGAGGGTGGAGACGTTGACTTTAAAGGACTGATCAATTTTTTCACAACTTACAAAGTGAAAATTACAAATCCAAACACGATGAGCCTTGAAGTGCTCCCGGTCTTTTATCAAGAAAATCAAATTCAGCAGATACTCTCTGCCCGTGAATCGAAAGGTTTTTACGCCAACACAACCTCCACTCATTTCCGTATCACATCGACAGGAAAAATAGATGAAGGAGCGGAACACACGATCGTTGCCGTATTTGAAAAAACCATCACAAACGGAAGACCTTACATTTCGACCCTGTTTTGGGACGATAACCATTACGAAAAATGAAACCAATCTATCTGGACAAATCTCTCGGAATTGACATTCGCGAAACTTGCGTCGCGCTCGTCCTGCTCGGGAAAAAACTGCGGAAAATCGACATTCTCGGTGTCCACTGGTTTCCAGTTTCCCGATTGGATGGGTCTGACCCCAAAGAAGAGCAAATCTTTTTGACCGAGTGCAACCGGTTTCTCATGAAGCACAATGTTTGGCCCGAACAAACCGTTGTCAGTCTCCCGCGCCAATACTTCACATTTCAAACCTTCGACTTGCCCGCACCGGATCTTAAAACACTCGATTCGGCACTCAATTTCGAAATCGAGCGTCATTTCACATCGATTCAGGATTGTTATTTCAGTCGCCATGCCGTATTGAAAGCCGAGCATATTTACCATATCTCAGCGGTCGCCATTCGCAAAGAACGTGTGGATACGATTTGCACCCTGCTTGCAAAACTCAACCTGAAGCCTTCAGCCATGGGATTCAGCGGTTTTGCCAATACAAATCTGCTCCACAAAATTTCTGAAAACCCAAAAGAAGTTTGTGCCATCGTCGATCTCGACCCCAATGGCATAGAAACCACTGTCTTAAAAAATGGGGCCATTGAGTTTTCCCGTTACCGGACCTTAAATAATTCCGACCTCAAAAATGCTTACTCGAACCCTAAATTGCCACCTCAAAATTATGATTCAATATCCGATGAGCTTGTGGGCACCGTCATTGAAGAACTGCAAAATGTTTTGAGTCTGTCCAAAAATGTCGAAAGCTCTGAATCTATAAAAACGGTGTGGTTGGCAGGAAGCGGACTGCTTGCGGAAAGTCTGGCAAAACGAATCGAACAAAGTGCAGGAACGACAGTACATAAATTGGATTCCAATATTCCGCCTTTGCGGGACGTAGAGTATTCCAGCGCATTCCACATAACCGCTCTGGGACTCGCATTGCAGGAACTGGAAGAACTTCCCATAAACTCCAATCTGCTCACCTCAAAAC
Source organism: Nitrospinae bacterium CG11_big_fil_rev_8_21_14_0_20_45_15 (assembly GCA_002787235.1). Lineage (GTDB taxonomy): Bacteria > Nitrospinota > Nitrospinia > Nitrospinales > VA-1 > Nitrohelix. Next base: position 198,919 of record PCWG01000042.1, on the reverse strand, counting down.
AAAAACCCCAGTCAACCCGGGCCAAAGTCAAAAGTACTTTAATACTGGCAGGACTTTGCCTGCTCATTCTTGGCTTTCTATGGGGCAACCAAATGATGTACAATAAGGAGACTTTAGCGGGTTTGGACAAGCAATTGAAAGAAATCAAATCACGAGCCGGAGCATTTGAAAAAGTAGATCTTGAGTTCAACGAACTGGAAAGAATCGCTCAAACCCTCAACGCTGTCGATTCAGCAAACCCCGGAAAACTCCCGGTGCTTCTCGAACTGACCAAAATTTTACCCCCGGACACTTGGTTACAAAGCATAAAAATCAATAAAAATGAAATGGAACTGAGGGGCTATTCCAACGTTGCCTCCAAACTCATTCCAATCATCGAAGGCTCCCCTCTTTTTGAATCAACGGTTTTTTCAGGAACTATTCTGAGCGAAGCTGAGGGTGAGAAATTTACCATTCAAACCAAACTCAAACCGGCGATCCAATGACACCTGTTACTGAAAGAGATAAAAAAGTACTGATCGCCGGAGGCATCTTTGTCATCCTGTACATTCTCGTCATTTATGTCGCACAACCGATTTACAAAAAGCAAAAACACATTGCGACTGACATTGAAAATAAAATCCTTTTCATTGAAAAGTATTACGCCGTCATCAACCAGAAAACACTTTATGAGAATCAGGAAAAGCTCAATAAAGATTTTGGTGCCAACTTGACTCAGCACTTCCTGGCAGAAACTCAGCCCGGACTTGCCACAGCCGAAATGCAAAAAATTCTTGAAGACATTTCACGCCAGGCTGGGGTAGAACTACCACGCGTTCGTGTTGAAAAAATGAAATACATAGAAACATTGCTTGCCGTACCAGTTGAACTGACTCTCTTATCCACAATGAGAAGTCTGACCGAATTCATCCGTCTGGTCGAGAATCATGAAAAATTCATGATCGTTCAAGAACTCAACACACGTGTGGTGAACAAAGCCGATCCCGAACGTTTACAAACCCGACTGTTGATTGCGGGATTCATCCAACAATTTGAACCCGAGAAAAATAAAAGAGCATGAACCGCTACTGGATATACATTTTAGCAATCGTTTTTCTGACCACTGTCTCCTGCGCGCAGAAAAAACAGTCCACGGTTGAAAGACTCAAAGCAGAGTCTGCCCGCGAAGCTCTTAATACGCCACGGGTGAAAACTGCGTCAAATAAAGTGCCAGAAAATTCGGGTGCGGACACTGCGGACAAAATCTCGAAACCTGTCAAAGAAACCCTGTTTGATAAAACGTCTTCTACTGCCGATGCAACATTGATTGCTAAAAAATCGGTCACGATCACCGGGAGTGATGTCGCCTTGCACAAAGGCCCCGGCGAACGTTTCAAAAGAATTGGCACCGCAAAAAAGGGAGAGACTTACAAATTCATTCGCGCACAACGTTTGCCGGAAGAACAGCATCGCTGGTATTTGATCAAAAATAAGGCAGGACAATCCTTTTTTGTCTCTGAAATGTTTGCCTCTGTTCAGGAGGAAATTGTAGAAGCTGATGGAAAGAGCAGTCCGCAAGAATCTGAAGAAAACCCATCAGCTGTCACTGTCGATGAAGGAATGGAAAATCTCGAAATTTTGCAAACCGGGGATAAAATTGCTCTTGAAGATTTGCGCAAACACAGCGAAGCCGCCCCTCCTCTGCCTGAAGTCTTGAAGGAAGCGAAACACATCACCTTAAACTTTGAAGGTACCGAACTCTACGATGTTATCACTACATTTTGTGAACTCCTGCAAATCGACTACATCATCGAAGGTGCGATTGAAGGAAAAGTAACTCTGCAAACGTTCAACAAAATCGACGTCAACGATCTCTATCCCGTACTAGAGCAGATACTGGCCCTGCACAATATCACCGTCGTCAAATCGGGGAAATTTTATCGATTCCTTCCCATCGCCGACTCTGTTAAAAAACCGATGGGAGTCTACTTTAACGACGATCCTTCTTTGCCCGAACAAGAACGCATGGTTCTACAGCTTCTTTCGTTACAAAACATTTCTGTAGAAGCCGCGCAAAAAGTACTGAAACCGCTTCTCACCGAACATGCCCAGTTCATCGATATTCCCGGCTCGAACAATATGATGGTTGCGGAAATGGCATCCAATCTGAAGCGCTTGATAAAAATTGTTAAAGCTCTCGATGTCGATAAAGCCGCATCGGCGAACATTCAACTCTACCGTCTCGCCAATTCCGACGATGAGAACGTTGTCAAAGAACTTAAAAGTATTTTCACCGCCATGGGCTATGGCGACGCGCTGGACAAAACTTTGACCTTTCTGCCGCTGGAGAGAATGAACTCGATTCTTGTCGTTAATTCCATCGACAGTCTCGCCCCGACCATCGATTTCTGGATCGAAAAGCTCGACCTGCCCGTCGCCGAAGGCGATGTCAGCACCTTTGTCTATTACGTCCAGCACAGCGATGCCACCGCCTTGTCTTCTCTGCTGAATGGAGTTTTCAAGCAGTCTTCCTCAGCCTCTGCTCTGGGAGACATCAAATTAGCAAACGCCACAAACAAGAATGAAAAGAAATCGACCGCGACTGCCGGAACAAAGACCGACACAAAGACCGACACAAAAACCGACTCATCGCCCAAAGTCAGCGTCGATGGAGGCATTGAAAATGATCTCGAAGGTGAGATCACAATCATCCCCGATACCGACACCAATTCACTCATCATCCGCACCGCACCCAAAAACTATTCTGCAATTCTGGCTCTCATCAAAAAGCTCGACCTGCAACCGCAACAAGTGCTCATAGAAGTATTGATCGTGGATGTGACTTTGGATGAAAAGCTTGATACGGGTCTGAGTGTTTCCTATCAAAGTACCAAAGATGGCAAGACCATTCAGGGGGGCAGCAATGCAAATACAATCGGTTCTGCTCTGGGTTCTGTCACCGCGAATGTTTTATCCGGAGGATCATTTATAATCAGCGATCCTGGTAAACTGGTCGCCCAGCTTCAACTGTTTGCGTCCGATTCTAAGGCCGACGTGTTAGCCAACCCTATTCTGGTAACGTCCGACAACAAAGCGGCCAGTATTTCCATCACCGATGAAATCCCGATAGAAAGTGGAAACAGTCAGGTCACCTCGGGAGCCAGCCCGATCGTCACCAGCAACATTGAATTCAAAAGCGTGGGAATCAAACTGGACATTGTGCCGAAAATAAATTCAGACAATTTCGTCAACCTCAAAATCAATCAGGAAATCAGTTCGCTTGGAACAAGTATTAACCTGGCAACCGCAGGGAGGTCCAGCCCTTCTTTCAGCAAACGTGTGGTCAACACGGAAGTGGTATTGAAAGATCAACAAATTCTGATCATGGGCGGGTTGATGCGGACCACCAAAAACACATCCAACAGCGGTATCCCTTATTTGAAGGACATTCCACTCTTTGGCAGACTGTTTGGCACGAATTCAGATTCGACCAAGAAAACCGAGTTGATGCTATTCATCACACCTCACATCATCTCAAACACCTCAGACTCCGAGTTTGTGACCAAACAATTCCAGCGTCGATTGGGCGACTTCAACAAATATGTCAAAAACAATTGATTCGCTGTGAGGTTGTGAGCCAGAACCTTTACCTGCGACTTCTACGAGGTCTGTTGCTTTCCATTGGATAATTGAAAGTAACGAATCTTTGTTTGCCATTTTTTACTGTCAAAACTCAATCACCTGTCAGCATTGATACTGGATTTGAAGTGCCGGTTCCCAATTGACTTCCTGTAGTTTCATAAACTATAATCGTAGGCTTTCCCGGTTTCAGGAATGAAGCCTCGTGGGAATTGTGGTTGGCCATGAGCGATACTTTGAATTTTAGCGCGTGAGACCTGCCCAAAAAGAAAAAATTCGAGATTTACCAGACAATGTCCTAAAAACACTCAACACCCCTTTTCATGCCGGAACAAACTAAAGCCAGATTTGATAATAGTTTAGAGTTGATCGGCGGAACCCCTTTGGTTAAACTCAACAAGGTTTCCCCTGACAACGGCGCACGAATTTACGCCAAGCTGGAATTCATGAATCCCGGTGGAAGCGTTAAAGATCGAATAGCACGCGCAATGATAGCGGACGCAGAGGCGAGCGGTCGCCTGAAACCAGGCTCCACGATCATAGAGCCCACCAGTGGCAATACCGGTATCGGTTTGGCTCTTGTGGGTGCTGTGAGAGGATATAAAGTCATCCTCGTCATGTCCGAGAACATGAGTGCCGAACGACGAATGATTCTTGAAAGCTATGGTGCTCAGACTGAGTTGAGCCGAGCAGAATTTGGAATGGAAGGCACGATCGAACGCGCGGAGGAGCTTCTGGCAAATAATCCAGACTATTTCATGCCGCAGCAATTCAATAATCCTGCTAATCCAGAAGCCCATCGTTTGACAACAGGTCCTGAAATCATCAATGCAATGAACGGTGAAAGCGTGGATGCTTTCGTTGCCGGCATTGGAACCGGCGGTACCATCACCGGAACGGGCGAGGTTTTAAAGAAAAAATACGCAGACGTCAAGCTTATCGGTGTCGAACCTGCCACCTCAGCAATACTTTCTGGAAAACCGGCAGGCCCGCATAAAATACAAGGCATTGGCGCGGGATTCAAACCCCGTGTCTTGAATATGGACATCATCGACCGTATTCGCCCGGTTTCCGATGAAGATGCCTACAGCTTTTCCGAACGCCTTGCAAAAGAAGAAGGATTGCTCGTCGGAATTTCTTCCGGTGCGGCTGCCTGCGCGGCCTATGAAATAGCAAAAGAACTGGGACCCGATAAAAATGTGGTCGTCATTCTACCTGACACGGGAGAACGATATTTCAGTTTCAAAAAATACTTTTGATTCTGACCGGCCCAAAAATTAGTGTGATTATTTTTCAAAATTCGAGATTTTAATAAAATACAAATAGCAAAAAATAGGAAACTTTAGATGGGACACGTAAAAGGCCTGAAGTGTAAAGAATGTAAAAGAGAATTTCCCAAAGAACCCATGCATGTTTGCGAATATTGTTTTGGTCCACTTGAAGTAGATTACGACTATGAAGCGATTCAAAAAGTAGTCTCGCGAAAAAGTATTCAGGCGGGGCCTCCTTCAATGTGGCGTTATAAGGAATTCATGCCACTCGATGAAGAACCCAAAGTCGGTTTGCATGTTGGCTACACCCCTCTGGTACGCGCCAAAAATCTGGGTCGGGTGCTGGGACTGAAAAATCTGTATATTAAAAACGATTCTGTAAACCACCCTACATTTTCGTTCAAGGACCGTGTCGTGTGCGTAGCGATTTCCAAAGCCATTGAATTCGGTTTTGATGTGATCTCCTGTGCATCGACGGGTAACCTTGCCAACTCGGTCGCCGCGCATTCAGCAGAAGCGGGACTGAAGAGTTATATCTTTGTTCCCGACGGACTGGAAGCGGGAAAAATCCTCGCAACCAATGTCTATGGAACAAAATTAGTCGCTGTACATGGCAGTTATGACGACGTCAATCGTCTCTGTTCCGAAATTGCGGATCATCACAAGTGGGCCTTCGTGAATATCAATATTCGTCCCTACTACGGAGATGGATCGAGAACCTACGGTTACGAAATCGCTGAACAACTGGGCTGGAAAACACCCGACAATGTGGTTGTTCCCGTTGCGGGAAGTTCATTGATCACCAAAATTTACAAAGCTTTTCACGAATTTGAATCACTCGGTCTGCTCGAAGGCAAAGTCCAAAGCAAGATATTTGCCGCACAAGCCACCGGTTGTTCGCCAGTGACCACTGCAATCAAAAGTGGAAGCGACACCATCATACCCGTTAAGCCGAATACCATCGCCAAATCCATCGCTATCGGAAATCCGGCAGATGGTTATTACGGTGTACAAACCACAAAGGTCAGTGGCGGTTGGGGAGAAGATGTCAGCGATGAGGAAGTTGTTCAATCAATGAAATTGCTGGCAGAAACAGAAGGCATCTTTACAGAAACTGCAGGTGGTGTCACCGTGGGTGTGACAAAGAAGTTGATCGAACAGGGAAGAATCAAGCCCGACGAAACGACCGTTATCTGCATAACTGGAAACGGGTTGAAGACTCAGGAAGCTCTGGCAGGTGCCTATCCACCGCCACCCGTTATCGAACCAAAACTTCAAGATTTTGAAGCAATCTATTCTAACTAAGTTCAAGGTATATTTAAGGAGAAACCAATGCCCGCGAAAGTACGAATCCCTACCCCTTTAATGAAGTTGACCGACAATAAAAACGAGGTCTCTGCAGAGGGCGATAATATTGCCGCAATTCTAAACAATCTCGAAAGTCAGTTTCCTGGCATAAAAGATAGAATTTGCGAAGAAAATGGAACCCCACGTCGGTTCATTAACATCTACCTAAATGAAGAAGACATTCGCTTTCTCGACGCAGAAAATACAGCTGTCAAGGATGGCGATGAAATTTCAATCATTCCTGCGATTGCAGGTGGAGTGGCTTGATGGATTTTACCGACGAACAGATCGAACGCTACAGTCGACACATCATTCTTCCCGAAGTTGGCGGTGTCGGACAGGCGAAAATGCTTTCCGCGCGAGTCCTCCTCATCGGAGCTGGCGGCCTGGGATCTCCTGCGGCCTATTATCTTGCCGCCGCAGGCATTGGGCACATGGGACTGGTCGATTTCGATGTGGTGGATTTGTCGAACTTGCAGAGACAAATCATCCATTCGACAGAGCGTATCGGACAGCTAAAAACAGAATCGGCTAAAAAAACCATTCAGGCTCTCAACCCCGATGTGCAGGTGACTGTGTTTAACGAGCGTCTTGATTCTAAAAATATCATGCGAATTTTTGAGGGCTATGACTATATTCTGGATGGCACCGACAATTTCGCAACTCGCTATTTGATCAATGATGCCTGTGTGATGACCGGGAAAACCAATATTCATGGGAGCATTTTTCGATTTGAAGGACAGGCGACTGTGTTCAAACCTAAAGTGGGCCCCTGTTATCGTTGTCTCTATCCGGAACCACCCCCCCCCGGTCTCGTACCCAATTGTCAGGAAGGTGGCGTACTCGGTGCTTTAGCCGGAGTGATAGGCAACCTGCAAGCCGTGGAAACGTTGAAAATGGTTCTCGGCATTGGTAATCCATTGATTGGCACTCTGCTCTTGTACGATGCACTCAATACCGAATTCAGAAGATTGAAATTGAAGAAAGATCCTAACTGTCCGGTTTGTAGTGACTCGCCAACGATCACAGAATTGATTGATTACGAGGAATTTTGCGGAATTTAGCGTAAAATATAATCATTAAGCGAACCTATTTGCCAGATATTTTTTCTGGCACGAACAGACAGACGATGAACGTATCCATACCCGAAGAAGTACAGACGCCGACTTGTCCCCTCATCACCGATGAGGATGTGCTCAAGAAAATTGGCAATACTCCGCTTCTTAAGATGCAACATGTCGGGCGTAACTACCCAAACGTCGAAATATATGCAAAGGCAGAATGGCGCAACGCAGGCGGATCGGTAAAATCCCGCCCTGCCCTGCAAATGATCCTCGACGGCGAAGCATCCGGCAGACTCACTAAGGGCAAGACCATCCTTGATTCCACTTCGGGAAATACCGGAATCGCTTACGCTTTGATCGGTAAACTCAAGGGTTACAAAGTCAAATTGGTCATGGCCGCCAATGTTTGCAAGGAACGCAAGGGGTTGATGGCGGACTTTTATGGTGCTGAAATTGTTCAATCCAGCCCCTTTGAAGGTTCCGATGGTGCCATCCGGCTGGCAAGGGAAATTTACAATAAAGATCCCGATCAATATTTCATGCCCGATCAGTACAACAATGACTCCAACTGGAAAGCTCATTACAATACCACTGCGTGCGAAATATGGGAACAAACCAACGGACGTGTCACTCACTTTGTCGCCGGGATAGGGACGGGTGGAACCATCATGGGCAACACCCGCCGCCTGCGCGAATTCAATAAGAATATTCTTTGTTACGCATTGGAACCCGCAGAAGAGTTGCACGGTATCGAAGGCTTGAAACACATGGCCTCTTCAATCGTACCTGGCATCTACAAGGAAGAAGAACTCGACGGCAAAATATCTATCGCAACGGAAGACGCTTACACGATGGTCCAGACTCTTGAAAAAGAAGAAGGCATTCTGGTCGGGCAATCTTCTGCTGGTGCTATCGTAGGGGCTTTGGAACTGGCTTCCCGTATCAAAGAAGGGGTCATTGTCACAATATTTCCTGATAGTTGCGACCGATGTTATGTGAATTTTGGGAAGTTCAAAGAGTACGCCGAAACTCACGGAAATAAGATTCCAAAAGCAGATTCCTGAACACGGATTGCCATGCCACGCTTTGAAAGACATCTTTTTATCTGCAATAACGAGCGCAAAGCAGACGATCCACGCGGAAGTTGCGTCGCTCGCGGCGCAAACGATATGCTTGATATTGCAAAAGACTGGGTCCACCAAAATGGACTGAAAGGAAAAGTACGTGTCAACAAAGCGGGATGTCTGGACGCCTGCAAACACGGCCCTGCCATGGTCGTCTATCCCGATGATGTCTGGTACTCACCTCAAAACAAAGAGGAAGTAGAAACAATCCTGCAAGAACATATCAAAGACGGCAAGGCTGTCGAACATTTAGCCCTGACTTTTTCGCCCAAAAAAATATAATCTCTCCCTACGTATTAATTTTCTAGATTCTTGGTTACCTCCAGCTCAACAGTCCCAATGCAGGAAAATAAAGTCCCCTCGCCCAAAGACTTAAACTTCAACAATTCTAAAAACACAACGGTCACAAAATATTTTATGTTTGTGTATCGAGTCTGAGCCACATCCAGTTTCGGTTATGCTAATGTAAGCTTTTGTGTTTAACAAATCAGCGATAAAAAAATATCTCCACACCAAATTTTATAAAACTATATACTATAATCACCATTCAGTACCCTATAAAATCAGCGCACTCGCATCTTCCTCGATATGTCTCGCAATGCTAACGAACAAACGACTTTATAATCCGGTCAATGCCGGAAATTTCTGCCACTGTCCAACCCTTTTGGAAACGCAATCCAACGACCTCTTTGTAACCTGGTATGCCTACCCTGAAAATGAGTATGCTGAAGCCTCCATCGTGATTGCACGCCAATCCATGAGTAACAAAAATTGGTCACCCAGCAAAGTTTTGATTCATCCCACAGCATATTCTAACGGCAATCCCCTTCTTTTCCAGGATCCCACTGGAAGAATTCACCTGATGTTTGTTGTACTGAAAGGCATCTATTGGAATCACTCATATATCAAACATACCTATTCAGATGACAATGGCATTTCCTGGTCGACAATAACTCAAATATTCAATCAAGAGGGAATGATGATTCGCCACCCTCCCTTGTTATTAGATGATGGTTCCTATCTGCTCCCGGCATACAACGAAAATGCTCGCGAATCCATTCTCTTAAAAAGCTTTCATCCCTATACCGAATGGAAGCAGTCGTATAAGTTTGATAATAGAAATATAATACAATCTACAATTATTAAGGAAGGCTCCGGTCGCTTAACACTGTTTTTTCGTCCACATACAGATCCCCGACGAATATGGCAAAGCTTTTCGCCCGATCAAGGACGTTTTTGGTCTAATCCCCGGCAGACCCTTCTTCCAAATCCATTGTCTGGAATTTCTGCTTTTACGGTAAATGACAATATTGTTATGATCTACAACCCCACTGAAGGACAAAACCGTTTCCCATTAAGCAGTAGTATTTCACGTGATGGTGGCTTTACATGGGAAGAGCCTGAGGTGATAGATAACTCCGATTGTGAAGTCTCGTATCCCAGCTTTTACGCTGGCAAAAATCAAAAAATTCACGGTGTCTATACCCACAATCGTCAGCACATACAATACGTTCAATTAGACTCAAATAAATTTTACTGACGGGGAGTGACAAGCTCACCCCCTACTCAAGAATAGACACCTTGACCGGAGTATTTACAGGCAATATCCTCTATTTTTCATTGAGATAGCTCATCTAATGAAAATGTAAATATATGTGGGATAACTTGTTGAAATATGTTAATATTTCTAGGAAAATATTGATTTTTTTATAAGAAATAATCTTATGCGAGAAACCTCAAATAGAATCATTGATCATACAGACCGGAATTTAGTCGCCGTCGAAGGTGATATTTCTATCGTATCAGCGGCTAAAAAAATGGCTGAAAGTAAAGTCGATACCCTTGTTCTCAAAGAAAATGGGATTTATAGCGGGGTTGTAACGGCAACCGACTTTCTCCATAAAGCCATTGCGCAAGAAATTGATTGTAGCAAAGCATTCATTTCCAAGATTGCCAGTCAGCCCCTTATAGTAATCGACGGCAACAAAAGCATGAAAGATGCCTTGTTGGTTATGATCGCAAACAATATTCGGAATATCACAGTTCTGGAAAATGAAGAACCTGTCGGCTTGATCAAATTAAAAGACATTGCCTCTTATTTTCTACAGAATTCGCCCAACAACAGTGATCCCATTACCAAATTCTGGAGCCGTTACAATTGCCGGGAAGGAAAAACAAACTTTATTGGTTTGGTGCAGGAACTTTTAAACGATATGAAGGAAAATTTAGATAAAAACAGTCCTACCGCACTAGCCATCACTCGTGATGCAAGCTGGGAAGAAATTTCCCAATGCGCCGAGGACGAGAGTCTCTACGAACTCGCCCAGGTTCTGGCCCTTTCAAAAATCAGCTGAATATTGTTTTATTCATTTAAAAACGATACCACCAGATCTTTTGCTCCCGCAAGAATCGGTTCCCCATCTCCAAGCAATAGTGTTTCGAACTTCAAATCCTTCAAAATCCCAAGTCCTTTTTTAGCCAACTCGACATTTTTATACTTGTCCTCAGGCAATAGCTGTACCCTGCCCTGAGTCTTACTGATTAAAGCATCCCCAATAAACAAGATGCCGCTTTCTTCAAGAAAAAATGCGGACTCCCCGGGTGTTTTCTGATTTTCAAAACTTACAACCTTCAAGCCACAAAACAGAGATTCACCATTCACAAAGGTCTTTGCAGGTGCAAAGGGCAAAAGTTCAGCGTCCTTTGAATGGATGCACACCGGAATGGACAATTGTTTTGCCAACTCGAACGAATACCTGTCGTGATGTGCGTTGGTGAGTAATACAGCTTGTGGAACAGCATCGGGATGCCTTTCGATCAAAACATGTAAATCCTGCAAGCCATCCTCATCCAACTCTGGAGGATCAATCAGCACCGACTCATCTCCATGAATCAATAAATGACCGTTAAAATTCAAACCCTTTTCTTCAGAGAAAACCGACCATTTCCAAACTCCTGGTAAAACTTCAGTCAATACCGACATATCATCCCCTTAACATTAAAAAAAATTTAGACGACACCCTTCCGTTCTTTGCTAAAATTATAGACAGAAAAATCAGGCCAACGCAATCCCCAAAAAACGTTCCCTACCCTTACTTGCTACTAACTTAAGAGCCATAGACCTATGAATTCGAAAGAAGGTATTCTGAATTACTTGTTTGGCCTGTCTGAAACCGGTATAAAGCTCGGCCTGGAAAATGTGACTCAGTTGTTGGAAGCATTCGACAATCCTCATTTGAAAATTCCAAGTGTTCATATTGCCGGTACCAATGGCAAAGGCTCTGTCGCCGCAATGACGGAATCCGTTTGCCGTCAGGCTGGAGTAAAAACGGGACTCTTCACATCGCCCCATCTGATAGATTTCAGCGAACGCATCAAAGTCAATGGAAAATCCATCCCCTTTCAAAACCTGGAAGACATTTTTCGGCGTGTCCATAAAACATCCGAAGACCTGAACATAACTCCTACATTTTTTGAGTTTAGCACAGTCATCGCATTCATCCATTTCTATGAACAAGGCGTTGAGCTCAATATTTTGGAAGTTGGTTTGGGAGGCCGCCTGGACGCCACCAATGTATGCCAACCTCTGGTTTCCATAATCACTTCTATCGCCAAAGACCACACGCAGTATTTGGGTGAAGAATTACATCAAATTGCCTTCGAAAAAGCTTCCATAATAAAAGTTGGAGGTACAGTTCTTGCTAATATAGAAGAAGAGCCTGTTTTTAATATCGTTCGGCAATTTGCAAAAGAGAAATCAGCGACTCTGTTGCGTCTTGGTTCCGATTTTAAAATTCGCATTTTAAACACAAATACTTATGAACAGAGCCTCGAATACGAGGAGACCCATTTTAAATTTACCGAGCTTGGACTCCCTCTTTTAGGCAAGTACCAGGCCGAAAATGCAGGCCTTGCTGTAAAAACCTGCAGGCTCTTGGCGCACACATTTCCATCAATCACTGCGAAAGCTGTGAAGGAAGGATTGAAATCAACCTATTGGCCGGGAAGGATGGAAGTAGGGTCCAGAAAGCCTTTGATTATTTTCGACTGCGCCCACAACCCTTCTGGCGTCAAAAGTATGACGTCCGAGTTGGAGAAAACTTTTCCCATCAAGGGGCAACGCAGGGTTATTTTTGGCGTCATGAAGGACAAAGCGACCCATGAAATGCTGGAGATTCTTTCAAAGTGGGCAAATCAGATCATTCTGGTAAGACCCAAGGGGGAAAGAAGCGAAGACCCCGAACAATTGAAGTTTTTTCTTGGGAAACCCAAACATCTGGAAATATCTGTCATTCCGGAAATTGAAAAAGCCATAGAAGCGGTTAAAAGCCAGACACACGATGACGATATAGTATGTATCACCGGTTCTTTACACACCGTTTCGGAAGCCAAAATCTATTTTGAACAAAAGCATAAAAATCTTAGCAATCCTTCTGACCCTTGCGTTGACGCTTCTATCGTCGATCGCTCATAGCGAAACAAACGCAGATCCAAAGTCAGACCAAAATTCAATTCCTATTCAAATTTCTGCTGACCACGTCACCCAAAGCGGAGAAAAAGATACGATACGAGCTTGGGGGAATGTTGTAATCGTATATCAGGAGAAAACCCTGAAAGCGAATAAAGTGAGCATCAATACCGAAACCGGTAAAGGTGAAGCGGCAGGTAATGTTTCCATCGTCTCATCCGACGGAACAAAGTTCAAATCCAAGCGCACCCGTTTTAATATGAAATCCGAAACCGCCGTCATTTCACAAGCAAAAGGTTCGATTGCTGACACTTATTTTGTACACGCCGCACAAGTTAAACGGCTGTCCGAAGACCATTATGTTCTCAATGATGGTGCCTTCACTACCTGCCGAGGTAAAATACCCGATTGGTCGATAGAAACAAAATTGATGGATATCAAACGCCATGATCGGATTTGGATCGAAGGAGCCAAGCTCAAAATCCGGGATGTTCCAATCCTTTATCTGCCCGCTGGCTATATCCCCATGGATCAAACCCGAAAATCGGGAATGTTGATACCCTCTGTAGGATCCAGTAACACCGATGGATTCACTCTCAGCAATTCCTACTTTTGGGCAATCAACCCTTGGTCCGACGCCACAGTCTCCATCGATTATCTGGACAAGCGGGGCGTACGCCCGGGCCTTGAATACCGCTATACCCCAACAAAAGATATCAACGGAAAATTTACCGGATTGTATCTGGATGACAAAAGCGGTACGCAATTCTGGAAAGTCGATATGCTCCACAATCAAAATTTCAACAATGGATTCAATTTAGCTGGCAAACTCGACCTCGAAAGTGACAATAGTTTCAACAAAACGTTTCAGGATGACACCAGTCAACGTACCCGGCGCCAAACAGATTCATACGCTTCGCTGACCAAAACCTGGACCGACAACTCGCTGGATGCCTTGATGCGCTATCGTCATAGTTCCCAGCTCGACCGAGACGACACTCTGGGACAACTCCCCCAGATCACCTTTAAAACCCAACGCATACGACTCGGAGAAACCGGAGTATTTTTTAATCAGGAATCCAATATTTCCTCATTTTTAGTAGATTTGAATACAAGTCCATTGATTGACACCAATTTCAATGTTCAGCGCGTCGACTTCCATCCGCAACTCAGTGTCGCTCTCAACCCCACATCCTGGCTCACCTTCACGCCAACTCTGGGATTGCGTGAAACCTGGTACAGCAAAGGGCTCGACAGCTCTAACAAAGAACTTTCAGGGTTTTCAAGGGAATCCATAGATTTTCGAGCTATCCTGCAAGGACCCAAGTTCAACAAAATCTTTCGCGCCAGCGAAGGCAAATACGGGGCTTTTAAACATGTCATAGAACCGCGTTTCACTTTTGATTATGTCCCCAATATAGATCAAAAAGATCGAGATAAAATCCGTGAATTTGACCAAATTGATCAAATCAATCCCACCAGCGTTTTGTCCTATTCACTGACACAACGTCTGCTGAAAAAAGAAACAACGGAAGATGGAATAGAGCAAAGTCGACAAATACTACGCTTCATCGTCAGCCAGTCTTACGACTTTCGTGAAGCTGAAAAAGCACCCTCTTCACCCAATTCAAAACGCCCCTTTTCCAATTTCAGAATAGATTTAGACAGTCGCCTGGCCGAACCACTTATCATCAATTTCGACAGCGAATACGATGTCCATCGAAATCGACTCAGTTCCTTCAATTTTGAATTCGGAATCAAACCCAGTTCTTCTCTGATGATGTTATTAGAACGACGTTATACTCGAGATGAAAATACATTCTGGGGCACATCGATCGACTGGGCTTTCAAGGAAGGATGGAGAGCCAAGTACAGCGCAAGATATGACGAACAATCCAGCACTTTTCGTGAAAATGATTTCAGTTTGTTGTACGATGCCAAATGTTCCTGCTGGGGATTCACATTGGATTTCGTTCAAAGAACCCTCGGAACTGGCCCAACTCTGAGAGACGAAACCAAGTTTTTGCTCGGCATCCAACTGAAAGGTCTCGGTTCGATCAGCAGCGGAAAGATCAACAGACGCACCCTCAGAGAATTTGATGACTATTAAAATAGTAATATATATTTAGTAAATTTAAATCACATTATCTAATCTAAAATGACAATAAAAAAGCCTGATACAGAAATCCAATATAAAATAGAACATTTGATAGAAGCCAGTCTCGAAGTCGGTGCGATCAAACTCGATCCCGACCATCCCTTCACTTGGGCCTCCGGCGCAAAAATGCCCATCTACAATGACAACAGGCTCTTATTAGGAAGCTATGAAACGCGCATGCTTGTAGGCAAAGGTTTTCAACAAATTCTCCAAGACCACAAAATTGATGCCGATGGCATCGCTGGAACCGCTACCGCAGGCATCGCTCCCGCCGTGACTCTGGCTAATTTGATTCAAGCTCCCCTGGCCTATGTTCGCCCCGAACCCAAAACACACGGAATGCAAAACCAGATTGAAGGAGCACTGCCACCCAGCGGTCGAATCGTAGTCGTTGAAGACCTGATCTCAACAGGTGGAAGTGCTCTGAAAGCTATTCAGGCACTACGCGATGCCGGTTTCAGTGTCGATCATTGCCTGTGCATATTCAGTTATGGCTTCCAACGTGCCGTAGAATCCTTTAAAAAAATGGACTGCCAGCTCCACACCCTGCTGACATTCCCCCAACTTCTCGAACATTGCAAAACAATGGGGCGTTTCAATCCAAATCAACTCCAGCTTTTGAGTGACTGGAAGGAAAATCCATTCGAGTGGGCGCACAACAAATAAAAATTGTTTCACCCCCCCTTAGAATAGACTGAAAAATCCTGTTAAAATAGAGATTGACAGGATAATTTAATGATAATAGAATAACCGATTCTTGCTAGTGACGTACGCAGTACCGTTTATTACATTAATGTCAATTCCTTTTGATTTTAGACGAATAACCAAACGTTCTATATAAAAAATAAAAAACGGAGACTTTTTTAAGATGCCAAAATTAGAAATTGGACCCATCGGTTTACTTCCCCCATCTGCTGCATCAATGGGAATTTTTCAACCGTTAAAAGGGTCTGGAATGGAATTGGTAGCAGGCGAGCACGTTTCTGAGGATAAAGCCATGGAAATACTTGCCTATGAATTCTTGACCCGAAGGAACCCAACTGTTTTCCCGGGCCCAATGGTTGTTTGGGGATGGAACGAAGATGCTCGCCACAAGGCCGAGCTCGTACTGAAACTTAAAGCCGAAGTACCCGGAATGAACTTGATTCCAATGCCCGATTACCGCCCGATCTACCCTAAAATTGATCCAGAAGCGGTCATCAACCCCTGTCATCCGAACTTGACCATTCAACACAATAAAATTCACGTATGTGCTTTGATTGGCGTGCATTGTCATTTCGCTAACATCACATTGAAGATGATCCGTGCTGGCACCAATTGTTACACAATGGCTTTTTGCGCTTACGATGGTCACGAAGACGCATTGCTTTCCATACGCGACCTGGATGGACCCAAGCTTGAAAAAATCATAGCAACCGTCATCAGAGTGCGCGATTCAGGCAATGTAACGCCATGGGCCTATACTCCCGAAGGTATAGAGGAGTTAGAAGAAATTAAAGCTCGCAAGTCCGAAGAAAAATGCGCAACCAAGGAAGCCGTCAACATCTTCCCACAGGAAATCCATCCACTGGAGCAAGGTTTGGACGAAAATGCAGAATAAGTACTTTCTTCTACACTTTAACTGCATAGCCTGCTGTATTTAGCTGGCAATACAGTTTTAAACCGAGTAAATAATATAGGGGTCGCTTTTAACCAAAGCGGCCCCTTTTTTTTACACTTTCCATTGAATTTTTGATGTATAACTATATTTATGATTTGCCTGTCGCTCGTAAATAAATTTTTATTGACACCAAGATACATTGTCATTAGCCTTAATAGATATTCATTCAAATACTCTGTTTAGCAACTCTCGAAACAGGTACAACTAAGGAGGGATTGTGAGAGCACTTGTAATAGATGACTCAAGAGCAATACGTCTTATCTTGGGACAAGTGATGAAAAAGCTTGGATTCGAAGTAGTAGATGCCGGAGACGGTCAGGAAGCCTTGAATAAATTAAAATCGGACGGCCCATTCGACATTGCTTTGGTCGATTGGAATATGCCCGTAATGAATGGTTATGACTTTGTTGTCAATACACGCAAAGACTCTCAGTACAATGACATGCGCTTGATGATGGTGACAACTGAAACAGAAATGGCTCAAGTTGTCAAAGCTCTTGAAGCCGGGGCCAACGAGTATGTCATGAAACCTTTCACTAAAGAAATGATCGCGGAAAAGTTAACTTTGCTTGGTTTGTCACCGGAATAGAACACGACCTGATTTTTTTAATAAATATTAGAAAATCCTACTATTCCCATAATTATAGGCTAAAGGAAAAGCCTAACTTACAGGACACTAAATGGCGTTAAATCCAGGCGACTTTGAATATATAAGCAAGATAGTAAGAGAACAATCCGCAATTGTTCTTGAAAAAGGGAAAGAGTACCTTGTTGAAGCCAGGCTCACACCTTTGGCGACATCCGAAAATTTCAAATCCATTGCAGACCTGGCTCAGCAAATGAAAAGGGATGTCGGGGGCAAGCTGATCGCTAAAGTGGTCGAGGCTATGACCACTAATGAGACCTCTTTTTTCCGAGACATACACCCCTTCGAAGTCTTAAAAAATACTATCATCCCCGAGTTGATTCAAAAAAGAGAAAGTCAGAAAAAACTGAGCATCTGGTGCGGTGCCAGTTCCAGCGGACAGGAGCCTTATACCTTGGCCATGCTACTCACGGAAAATTTTCCCCAATTGAAAAACTGGAAAATTGATTTCATAGCAAGCGATATCTCGACTGAAATGCAAAAAAGATGTCAAGAAGGTGTCTACAGCCAGTTGGAAATCAACAGAGGATTGCCTGCAATGCTGATGGTCAAATATTTTCAACGAAATGGAGCGCAATGGCAAATCAAGCCAGAACTCCGACAAATGATTGATTTCAGAATACTGAATCTTTCCGGGCGTTGGCCTCTCATGCCCAAGTTTGATTTAGTCATGATGCGAAATGTACTCATCTACTTCGATGTTCCCACAAAAAAAGAGATTTTGCGTAAAGTGCGAGAGAACTTGTATCCCGATGGTTATGTGTTTTTGGGTGCCGCAGAAACCACTCTGAATCTCGACGATAAGTACGAAAGGATGAATTTCAAACAATCCGGGTGCTATAGAATAAAGGACTGCCTGTAATGGAGATTGATTACAATACTGAGATTCAGCGCTATACGAGCGATATTTGGGAACAAATCCTGGGTCTTGAAGTCACGCCCACTCAGGAAAGCTTTAACCCTGCCGAAAAAGGAATCACTCTCGTTGGTTGTGTTCAAATCATGGGTAGCTGGGAAGGAAGTGTCGAATTACTTTGTCCTGCCGAACTCGCTAAAAAAGCAGCATCCATAATGTTTGGAACAAATATGAACGAAACTTCTCAGGAAGACATAAAAGACGCCTTGGGGGAACTGACCAATATGACGGGCGGAAACATTAAGTCGATCATACATGATGAAGATCAGGAATGTTATCTTTCTCTACCAGCTGTTGCCGAATCCGACAATCAAATGCACGTTCCTGGTACTCGCGAAGTTGCAAAAGCAACCTTTAAACATGAAAAACATCTATTCGTCGTTCGTTTGATGAAAAAAATCGATAAGAAAAAATAGACGCCTCCTGCCTGATGAAAAACCTCGAAACAAGCATAAAAGAATATGTGAACATGGTTTGGAGCACGCTTTTTGAGCAAAGTATCGCTCCCGACAACAGTCAGGTTGACCCGCAATCGCATTTGGCTATCGTTGATATCAGCGGCCAGTGGAACGGTTGTATCAATATCTACGTCCCCTCACCCCTGGCTTCCAGCCTGGCGGAAAAAATGTTCTTTATGGAAGCAGGTACTTCCTCAAAAAGTGAAGTTCAGGATGCCATAGGAGAAGTTATCAACATGGTTGGTGGGAATATCAAAGCCATCCTTCCCGAGCCCAATCAACTGTCCACACCAAAGGTTATCTGGGACGCCCAAAACTACGAATGGCCCCAAAACCTTCCAATTCTGGCGAGTGCAACCTTCAAGTCGGAATGTGGCCACCCCTTCAATGTGCAAGTACGCCAAGCCATCGAGAATTAAAAACTCAGGACCCTGCATTCATCTCACGCCACACCTCAGTACAGAATTTTTCCAGAACATTCACTGAACTCGCTGATATCACTCTATTGTCTGAAAGCATTTCATCTTCTGAAGGGTAGACATTCAGTTCATCGAGTCGAGCCAGCACACGTTCATCATTGGGTATCGCAAGCTCTCCCTTGCAAAGAGAGGCACTTGCAAGAACAGGCACACCACAACCAATCGCTCCAATAACGCAACCGGCCCGGTGATGATCTGTAAGTATTTGCGGTAGAATTTGATCCGACCAAAGTGATTTCCAGGCTCCTTTACCACCCACTATCAAAACGGCCGCATACCTCCCCCCCCTTTCTTCCAGGAACTTATTCCAGTCCACGATCATGCCATCCGGAGTGAACCGTGTTTTGCGATTCCCCGTTGCCTCCTTACCGCTTGGAGAAAACACCATCACATGCACATCTCGCGAATCAAAGAAATTGCGAACACCAAACAACTCATCTTCATCGAACTGATTTTTTGGCATGGCAATCATCAGCCATTTCTTTTCAGACATATTTTTTCGCTCAGGAAGGAGATTGATTGCAGACCTACCACTCTCTATGACAGAGAACAGAGAGTTTTTCGCTCGGAACAAACCCGATAATTACTTCAAGTAGTCTTGCAGAGGAGTCACACTAAAGCCACTATCTTTAAGTGATTTCAATGAATTTATAAATGCTTGCGCTCCGCGGATCGTCGTGCAATAAGAAAGGTTCTGAGTGAGGCAAGCCCGACGCAGACTAAAAGAATCGCTCGTCGGCTTTTCTCCGAAAACAGTGTTCACAACCACGGTGACTTTGTTCGTTAAAATAGCTTCAACAATATGAGGAGGTCCTTCATAGAATTTATTGATGGCTGTGGTCTTCAAATCATTTTGATTAAAATAGTTCGCCGTTCCACGCGTTGCAAGAATATCGAATCCCAATTTTGCAAAATCCCGGGCGATTTTCAATGCGGAAGGTTTGTCAGAATCTTTCACGCTGATAAAAACCGTTCCCCCATCTTTGGGGAATCGAATACCGGTCGCCATTTGTGCTTTAGCAAATGCCGCTCCAAAACTGGAACCGATCCCCATGACTTCCCCTGTCGATTTCATCTCTGGCCCAAGCAGGGTGTCAACCTCGGAAAATTTATTGAACGGGAAAACTGATTCTTTGACGGAAACATGTTTCGTGTGCACCGTTTCTGTGAACCCTAATTCTTTTAAGGTCTTTCCACCCATCACCCGGGCGGCCAACTTGGCAAGCGGAACTCCAGTCGCTTTACTGACAAAAGGAACGGTACGCGATGCACGAGGATTGACCTCAATCAAATAAACCTGACTGTCCTTGACCGCAAACTGAATGTTTAACAAACCAATCACATTCAGTTCTCTGGCCAACGCTTTGGTTTGCTCTTCTATGACAGTCAGTAATTTCGCATCCACCGAATTGGGTGGCAAAGAGCAGGCACTGTCACCGGAGTGGATGCCCGCCTCTTCTATATGTTCCATAATACCGCCGATGACAACATCGGTTCCATCGGATATGGCATCTACGTCCAATTCGATAGCGTCCTGCAGAAAACAGTCGATCAAAATCGGATGCTCTGGAGAAGCCTTGACAGCATGATCCATATATTTCTGTAAGCTGGACTCGTTGTATACGATTTCCATCGCCCGACCACCCAAAACATAGGAGGGGCGAACCACTACCGGGTAACCAATCGAATTCGCAATGGCAATGGCCCCCTCAACAGACACGGCAGTCCCATTTTCGGGTTGGAGCAGGTTCAGTTTTTTGATCACCTTATTGAAACGTTCTCGATCCTCAGCGCGATCTATATTTTCAGGACTCGTTCCTATGATTGGAACGCCTGCATTGAGCAGACCCAGTGCCAGTTTTAATGGAGTTTGCCCACCGAACTGCACAATCACGCCAAAGGGTTTTTCCTTACGGATCACACCCAAAGTATCTTCAAGGGTCAGTGGCTCGAAATACAATCGGTCGGAAGTGTCGTAATCCGTACTGACCGTTTCCGGATTGCAATTGATCATGATGGTTTCGTAACCATCTTCTTTTAAGGCAAATGAGGCGTGAACGCAACAATAGTCAAACTCAATGCCTTGTCCAATGCGGTTGGGACCACCCCCAAGAATGATTATTTTTTTCCGATCGGTCACATCCGCCTCGCATTCCTCCTCATAAGTCGAGTAAAAATAAGGTGTGTGAGCCTGAAACTCTCCAGCGCAGGTATCAACGCGCTTGTAAACAGGGAGCAATCTTATCGATTCGCGTTGGGAGAAAACTTCGCTCTCTTTACAGGCAAGCAGACCGGCAAGGTACTTATCAGCAAAGCCGTATTGTTTGGCTTTTTTCAATAACGCATCAGGCAGAGAAGAAAGTTTGCCTATTTCCCGAATGGAATGTTCCAGATCAATGATTTCCTTAAGATTTTGCAAAAACCAGGGATCGATCCAGGTGATCTCGTAAATTTCGTCAATGCTCATCCCCTTTCTCAGGGCCGCCGCAACGTACCACATGCGATCCCAAAAAAGCGGTGCCAAAGATTTCCTCAATTGATCCAGATCGGGACTTCCATCAAATTTTGAAATAAAAATTTCGCTCAACCCCGAAACACCGATTTCCAACGAACGTATCGCCTTTTGCAAGGCTTCTTTGAATGTTCGGCCAATCGCCATAACTTCGCCCACAGATTTCATTTGTGTCGTCAATACCGGCTTGGTCTTGGAAAATTTTTCAAATGTGAAACGGGGAATCTTGACCACACAATAATCCAGTGTGGGTTCAAAGGAAGCGGGGGTTTCGCGAGTGATATCGTTTTGAATCTCATCGAGGGTATAGCCCACCGCCAATTTTGCCGCTATTTTTGCAATAGGAAAACCCGTCGCCTTAGAGGCCAGAGCCGAGCTTCGGGAAACTCTCGGATTCATTTCAATAACGATCATATCCCCGGTTTTGGGGTCGAGAGCAAACTGGATGTTGGAACCGCCAGTCTCGACACCAATTTCGCGAATGATGTCTATCGCCGCATTGCGCATGATCTGATATTCTTTATCCGTCAAAGTTTGCGCCGGTGCGACCGTAATACTGTCGCCCGTATGAACCCCCATCGGATCAAAATTTTCGATGGAGCAGATGATAACGACATTGTCTTTTATGTCGCGCATGACCTCCAGTTCGTACTCTTTCCAACCGAGGAGTGACTTTTCGATCAACACCTCCTGCGCCGGGCTGATACTGAGCCCATTGAGTACCATTTCTTCAAATTCTGTTTCGTCGTAAGCAACACCGCCGCCACTGCCACCAAGGGTGAACGAAGGACGAATGATCGCAGGAAAACCCGTTTCCTCAACAATACTCCTGGCTTCTTCTAAATTATGTGCGTGACCACTGGGAGGGATATTCTGACCAATCTTGATCATCGCTTCTTTGAATAGATTACGATCTTCAGCCTTGCGTATGACTTCCGCAGTGGCACCGATCATTTTCACCCCATACTTCTCCAATACACCCGATTCCGCGAGGGACATGGCGGTATTCAGACCGGTCTGTCCCCCCATCGTCGGCAGTATGGCATCGGGCCTCTCCTTCTCAATGATCATCTCCACAACCTGAGGATTCACTGGTTCAATATAAGTGCGGTCAGCGAAATCAGGATCGGTCATGATCGTAGCCGGATTGCTGTTGACCAGTATCACTTCATAACCGTCTTCTTTTAAAGCCTTGCAGGCTTGAGTCCCGGAGTAATCAAACTCACAGGCCTGACCAATGATGATAGGTCCAGAACCGATCAGGAGGATCTTCTTTATGTCTTCTCGTTTAGGCATTAGTTTTGATAAATATCGCGAAGGTCTATTTGGCGGGAACGTTCCCATTTCAACTTCATATAGTTCAATCTGTGAGCCAATCGACATTGGGCCGTACGAAATGCAATTTTAAACGTGTCGATGGTAAATCTTCTCTGTCTGGCTTGCAGTGCATCCATCCTTTGTTTCAACTCTCGGCCATACGTTTCAAATTCTTGACGCTCGACCTCTAGTTTGATCTGTTTTTCCGGATTTGTGGTTTTCAAAATTTTTTCGCGGATTTTCTCAAGTTTGTTCTGATTCTTGGTCACGTCGGATTTCAAATAGTCAAATTCCCGGCAAAGAGCTTTCCATTTATCCCTATCCGGCCTTTGCTCTTTGAGCAGGGATTTTATTTCAGATTCGATATACTTGCAGGCTCCCTTGGGATGGATGCAAAAATTTCTTGTGAAGTACTTTATTCCATCAAAAGCAATCAGTCGTCCTTGAAACAAGTCGCCTTTATTAAAAATGAGCGGACCATCCGTTTCACTTACAATATATTTCTCATCATCAAACAAATTAACAACGGTCACTTCAGTGGCGGTTATTTTTTTGACCAGAAACAATCCAAAAATATTTTCCCTGAATGCCCCATAAATTTCACGTTGTCGATGGTCCCAATTCTCCTGCTGATCCTCCAACATCTTCTCGAGCATTGTGAGTTCGGTTTCCGGGAGTATGCGATCGAAGACAAACCACTCATGGAACAAAGCCATTTGGGCTCCGTAAGACCGATCATCTTCATACGCCTGTCCGGCAATCGATTGATACTCGGTTTTAGCCGTTATCAACTCGTTTGAGTAGGACGAAGCGAATTCGATCAACTGTTCCAGAAACGACCAGGGCATTAACGGGCTTTCATCATTTGAACGAATTCCTCAAACAAGTAATCCGAATCACAGGGTCCCGGGGAAGCTTCAGGATGATATTGGACCGAAAGGATGGATAAATCCTTTCGTCGGATACCTTCCACCGTTTGATCGTTCAGGTTGATCGAAGCCATTTCCAAACCCGCCGGCATGGATTTGGCGTCCACCGCAAAGCCATGATTCTGGGAAGTGATCTCGACCTTGCGCGTTGCAAGATTCATCACAGGCTGGTTTCCGCCATGGTGCCCAAATCGCAATTTATAAGTTTTTCCCCCTAAGGCAAGAGATACGATCTGATGCCCTAAACATATGGCAAATAAGGGAACTTTCCCTATCAGTTTTTTTACGGCTTCCATCGCATAAGGAACACCCTCAGGGTCGCCCGGACCGTTGGAAAGGAAGACACCATCAGGATTCAATGCGAGAACTTCTTCCGCCGATGTATGCGCTGGAACCACTCGCACACGGCAACCCGATTGCTTCAGCTTGCGCAAAATATTACGTTTGATCCCAAAATCGTAAGCAACGACAAACAGCTCCTTGCCATTCGGAAGTTCGGGAGGATTTTTTATAACGGTTTTACCGCCAAAGATTTCCCACTCACCTTCTGTCCAATCGTAGGGAGCTTTACAAGTCACCTCCTTGACCAGATCGCGCCCTTCCAAACCGGGAGCGGAACTGACTTTTTGAAGTAAAGCCGGGATGTCATTTGATTCGGTAGAAATAATCGCTTGCTGAGCACCTTTTTCGCGGATATGGCGTGTCAATGCGCGTGTGTCAATGCCCTGGATGCCGATGACATTGCGTTCCTTCAGAAAATCATCCAGACTCCCCCGGGATCGCCAATTGCTGTGAATAGAACTCAACTCTTTGATAATGAATCCTCTCAAATGCGGTTTTTCGGATTCATAATCTTCCGGGTTTACCCCATAGTTCCCGATGAGGGGATAAGTCATCACCACCAACTGGCCACAATAGGAAGGATCGGTCAAAATTTCCTGATAGCCCGACATACTGGTGTTGAAAACGACTTCACCCATTGTTTCCCCAGACGCACCAAAAGACTCACCTTGAAATGTACGGCCATCGGCCAAAACCAGCGTTGCTGTCATTGTTTTATTTTTCTGAATACACAAGTTTGCCAGCGACCAACGTATGGGTCGCTTTTCCTTTGAGTGTCCAACCATCAAAGGGGGAGTTTTTGCTCAATGAGCTGAGCTTGGAATTGTCCATTATATATTCACGGTCGGGATCAAATATCGTTATATCTGCAATCTTACCGACTCCCAGCGTACCGCGATCCAATTTGAAGATTTCTGCTGGCCGTGACGTCAACTTTTCAATCGCCTTGTTCAACGTAAGCACCTTTTCCCGCACCATATTTAAAGTGAGAGGCAAGGCGGTCTCCAATCCAACAATGCCGAAACAGGCGCAGTCAAAAGTCGTTGCCTTATCCATCGCATGGTGCGGAGCGTGATCGGTCGCAATGATATCTATGGTGTCATCCGCCAAACCCTGCTTGATGCGATCCACATCATTTTGAGTTCTCAGCGGTGGGCTCATTTTAGCGTCGGTATTATACCCGCGTACGGCTTCGTCTGTGAGAATAAAGTGATGCGGTGCAACTTCGCAAGTGATCTTGAGTCCCTTTGCCTTGGCATCGCGCACAAGATCGACGGAGTTGCCACTGCTGATATGGGCCACGTGAACATGACCTCCGGTAGGCACCAGTAAAGAAATATCCCGTGCGACCATGATATCTTCGGCGGCAACAGGCATCCCCTTCAACCCCAATTCAGTTGCCACAAAACCTTCATTCATGCTCCCACCTTTGGTCAAATCCAGAACTTCGCTGTGCTGGATGAGAGGCAAATCAAGCATTTTTGCATACTCCAGTGCCCGCCGCATCACCCCGGAATCCATGACCGGCCGTCCATCATCCGAAAAGCCGACAACCCCCGCCTCGCTCATATCCGCCATATCCGACAACTGCTCGCCCTTCAAACCCTTGGTGATCGCACCGATGACAAGCACATTCACCGATCCGGTTTCCCGAGATCGGGCATTGACCCATTCCACAATGGAGCGATTGTCAATCACCGGATTGGTATTGGGCATCACCGCGACGGTAGTAAAACCACCCACTGCGGCGGATCGGCAACCTGACTCAATCGTTTCTTTATATTCAAAGCCCGGTTCACGAAAATGCACATGCATATCAATCAAACCGGGTGTAACAATCTGGTTTTCTGCATCAATGATCGAAGATTTTTCGTAGAGCTCAGGCGCAAAACCCCCTTTAGGCTCGATCGCCGAAATACGTCCCTTTTCGATCAGCAGATCAAAAAAACCGTCCACTTTATTGGCAGGGTCGATCACACGACCGTTTTTAATGATCCGTTTCATCTTTTCCTCCCAGCAGTAAATACATCAAAGCCATACGTACCGCCACTCCATTGGTCACTTGATTTAAAATGAGGGATCGAGAACCTTCCATCACATCCATCGCAATTTCAACACCTCGATTTACCGGACCCGGATGCATCACCAGAAGATCCTCTTTCGCGTCACGCAATTTTTCACTGGTCAGACAAAAAAGATTGGCGTATTCCCGCAGATTGGGAAACGGTGAGCCATCCTGCCGCTCTGTCTGAATTCGCAGCATCATAACCACGTCCGCATCCTTGAGTGAGGATTGCAAATTGTAAGAAACAGAGACCCCCATTTGCTCGATTTTTGCGGGAAGCAACGTGGGCGGTGCCACCACCGTGACCGACATGCCCATGGTATTCATCGCGTATATATTGGAACGTGCGACTCGACTGTTGGTAATGTCTCCAACGATCACGGCTTTCAAACCCTCCAGAGAACCCTTATGATCGCGCAAGGTCATCAAATCCAGTAGTGCCTGGGTGGGATGCTCATGAGAACCGTCTCCCGCATTGATCACAGGACATTGTACGTGTTTTGATATCAATTCCGCCGCACCTGAGGAGGAGTGCCGAACAATCATAATATCAGGGCTCATCGCCTCAAGCACTCGCGCTGAATCAATCAGGTTTTCACCTTTCACTGTACTGCTGGTGGAACCCGATATATTGATAACGTCGGCACTCAAACGTTTCCCCGCAATTTCAAAAGACGTGCGTGTTCGAGTACTGGGCTCAAAAAATAAATTGACCACCGTCTTGCCTCGCAGAGCGGGGGCTTTTTTAATGGGACGTGTTGAGAGCTCGCGAAAAGAAAGTGCCGAGTTCAGAATCGTTTCAATATCTTTGCGGGGTAAATCCCGCGTTCCCAATAAGTTTTTAACAGAGAGTCGCATAGAATTTTACTCAGGCTCAATGACTTGGACCAAGTCTTTACCATCAATTTCCTTAAACAAGGCCTGAATACGTGCGGTCTTGACGGTCGGTATATTTTTCCCCACAAAATCCGGTCGAATGGGCAGTTCCCGATGTCCTCGATCTATCAAAACGGCTAATTGCACGGAAGCCGGGCGACCCAGATCCATCAGCGCATCGATTGCGGCACGAATGGTGCGTCCCGTAAAAAGCACGTCGTCACACAAAATCACGTCCATACCTTCGAGTGGAAAAGGAATCTCGGTTGCTTTGACTTCCGGATTTTCCAGGCCCGTTCCAAGATCGTCTCGATATAAGGTGATGTCCAGAATCCCATGCCGAACGTCGGTCTCTTCGATGGCTTTTATTTTTTCATGAAGCCGTTGAGATAAAATAACTCCACGTGTGCGAATCCCAATCAGGGCCAGATTTTGCGCCCCTTTGTTTTTCTCAACAATTTCATGTGCAATGCGCGTAATCGCTCGCGAAATGTCTTTGGCTTTGAGAATATCAGCACTCATGTTCGGGAGCTTTCAGAGCAAAAAAAAACTCTTCGCGCAAACGCAAAGAGATCGGCTGTGATGGGGATGGATTTATTCATTCGGATATTCCTTTTCGGCCTCTCGGGACCGCTTTAAAGAATTTAACAAGCTTGCTGGATGATAAACAAGACCACTCAATGAGTCAAGTACCAATCGAGATGAGTTCTGAAAAATGAACGGAAATTCTTACCTTATCTGCAGATTTTTATCACTTTGCACAACCACTCACCTGATACTGAATGGAACATCTCGGAATACAGGAACCATCAAAGTGTTGCGACGAGGTAATCGATGTAATCATTGATGGACAAAATCCCCAAAGGCTGATCATTTTCAGTGATGAGTAAATGATGAACCCCTTTTTCACGCATGATTTCTGCCGCATCTGTCATACTTTTTTCAGCGTCCAACTTAATGAGTGGGAAAGTCATCACTTCTGAAACTTTGGCAATTTCGATGTCTAAATTCATTGTCACCGCTTTTCGACTGATATCGTGACTGGTAAGGATACCAATATACTCCCCGCCCTCTTCTACCATCAAAGAATGGATTTCATTCTCTGACATCATGCGAATGGCATCCAACAGACTTGCTGAAGGCCCGATACTCAGTAACGATTCGGCTATGTACTTGTGAACTTTGTCCATTTTAAACCCACCTTTCCAGTTAACAAACAGAATCAAAGAATGACAAATTTATCAAAAATTCCGGTTATTGAATCGACAACAATCTCAATGCAAACGATTCTATAAATAAAACCCGGTTGGAACCTTAATGTCTCACCAAACCTACCCTGTTTCAGGGTCTTACCGCCACGCGCTTGAAAGCAAACAAAAAACAATCGCATACTCACAATAGTAAGTTAATCCCTTTCATCGAAAACTGCATATCTTAATAAGGAATTTTTACAATATATGTTGTATCTTAATATCAGGGAGTCAAATAAATATTTTCACTCTGCGAGGTTCTTATGTTTCGAATACGTATGCACGGTCGCGGTGGACAAGGAATCAAAACAGCCAGCCAGATATTGGGGAGTGCCGCATTCAATTCTGGATTTCAAGCACAGGATTTTCCACTTTACAGTGCGGAACGAAGAGGGGCTCCTATTGTCGCATTCACTCGCATTTCCGAAGATGCTATCCTTGAGCGCGGTCCGATTGTCGTTCCAGATTTATTGCTAATAGGAGATGAAACACTTCTGGAAAGTCCTCAAGCGGCCCCTCTCTGCGGGTCCGATGAATCAACCGTTATTTTTATAAATTCCGAAAAAAAACCTGAAGAACTGCAAAAACATTATTCTCTCTCCAAGCTTCCTTTGCAATGGAACCTGACGGAGCTCTGTATTCAATACCTCAATCATGGAATGTTATTGAGCACCGCGTTGGCGGCTACCGGAGCTCGTTTGATCGGTACGATCAGTCTTCAGGCTTTATTGAAAGCGGTTGAGTCCGAACTGGGTGCGCAAGGTATCCCAAAGAAGGCTCTTGAGAAAAATCATGAACTGGCACAAACCATTTTTTTAGATTTGCCCTCTACAACCTTCCCCGCTCGCCAACCTGCCGACCTGCAAGCAAACTCGCTGATCGTGATGGAACAAAAAGGTATCCGAGACGCATCCCCATTGATTTTTGCAACGGGCAATATGGCATTGCGAAAAACGGGGGATTGGAGAATCCAGCGACCTGAAATCGATTATTCGCATTGTAACAAATGTTTGATTTGTTACGCACGTTGTCCAGACGGTGCGATTCGTGTGAACGCAGACGACCATCCTGAAATCGATTACGATCATTGCAAGGGTTGTATGATCTGCGCACAAGAATGCCCCGGGCATTTTATCAATACGGTCAGAGAAGCAGGAGCCGAGTCATGACAACGGATGAGAGAATCATGCTCACAGGCAACAAGGCGGCCGCCTGGGGCGCACGCATGGCGCAGGTGGAGTACGTCCCGGCCTTCCCCATCACTCCTCAAACTGAAATTGTGGAGACACTGGCGAAGTGGTTTGCTGAAGGAACCATGAAGGGCAAATACACTAATATGGACTCAGAGCATTCGATGTTCATGGCGGCGGGAGCGGGAGCCGCTACGGGTGTTCGTGTCTTTACCGCATCTTCCAGTCAAGGCATTCTGCATGGAATGGAATCTCTTTACACTCTGACGGGCTGGCGTGTGCCGCTGGTCATCGTCAATGTGTCTCGTGCTTTGGCAACACCGATCACGCTCGAACCCGACCACAATGATGTGATGAGCACCCGAGACTGCGGGCTCATACAACTTCATGCGGAGACCTGTCAGGAAGTCTTCGATTTTATCTTACTGGGCTATCATATTGCCGAGAATCCCAATGTTTGCTTGCCTGTGCTGGTCAATATGGATGGTTTTTATTTGTCCTTTACCCGCGAACCCGTATTGATTCCCAGTCAAGAAGCCATTGCAAATTTCCTGACCGCATTCAAACCGGCACAACCCGTTTTTCAGGCCTCGCAACCCATGGCGCGTGCCTCTGCCGTTTTCGGCGGAGCGACTTATTCTTATTTTAAAATGCAACACAATCTGGCGGCCTACCACGCTGAAAAAGTGTTCAATGAATCTGCCCAGAAATTTTCAGAACAGTTCGGGCGAACTTATGAACCGGCTGAAAAGTTTCACATGGACGATGCAGAATTTGTTTTTGTAATGAGCAATTCTTTTGCAACGAAAGGTAAGGCGGCTGTTCTGCAACTTCGCCGTCAGGGAATCAAAGCAGGACTTTTGAAGCTCCGCCTCTTCCGGCCCTTTCCTTCAGCTTTTATAGCCGAAGCCCTGTCCGGTCACAAAAACGTAGCCATCATTGATCAAAACCTTTCTCCCGGCATGGGAGGAATCACCTATCCTGAAATCGTCGCGTCTCTTTATTCCCACCCCAACCGTCCCAAGAGGATTCTGTCTGTGATTGGAGGTCTGGGTGGAAAAGACATCAGGGAATCCGATTTCATGTCCATCATCAATCATTTTAAAGATCCCGAGTCACCCAGTCCGCTATATTTATTTGACGATGTAGATATGGCATCGTTCCAAAAAATTCAGAATATTGCGAATCCAAAAGAGGAGCCGAGTTCATCATGACTGCCTTTGTGAATCCCTATAAAAAAATAAAAGATTTGCACCCCAAAGAAGCGATTTCACCGGGTACGGGACTTTGCGCAGGATGTGGTGGCCTCGAAGGACTGCGCCTCGCAATGAAAGAACTCGGAGAAAATGTATTGATCTGCAATGCCGCAGGTTGTTTCACTTTGTTATCGGTTTACCCGTTCACACCTTTAAAAAGCTCCTGGCTCTACACCACAATGGGAGCCCCGGTCCCGGCCGCGCAAGGTGTCCGAGATGCACTCGACATTCGCATGGCACATAAGGGTTTATCAAATGACGAAAATTTACTGGTCATGGCGGTAGCGGGAGATGGTTCATCAAATGACATCGGATTGGGTGCGACTTCAGCGGCCTTGCACCGGAAGTTGGATTTCATATACTTCTGTTATGACAACGAGGCCTATGGCAACACCGGTTTCCAATTATCCGCCGCATCTCCTTTAGGCAGTGCCACTCAAACGGCCCCGACAACGAAGGTTCACCCGGCAGGTGCCGAATCGTTCAAACAGGATTTGTTCGAAATCTGGAAAGCACAGGAGCCCACCTACATTGCAACCGTTTCGCCCAGAGAGCCTGTAGACTTGTCCAATAAATTTGCCAAGGCCAAAACATTGCAAGGACCGAGGATGTTTATTTGCATGTCACCCTGCCCCACAGGCTGGGGCTATGACCCGAAAGAATCTAATCTCATCGCGAAGCTCGCGGTAGATACAGGAATCTTCCCCATCAAGGAATATTTCGAAGGCAAAGTCGTTCACACCAAACCGCCGAAAAAGAGGCTACCGGTCGAACAATTTCTAGAACGCCAAAAAAGATTTCGTCACTTGTTCGAGCCCGAACGACGAGACGACATCATCGCTCTCATCCAACAACACGTTGACGAATACTGGCGTCGCTATGAGTGATCCTGTCTGCCTGAATTCAGAAATTGAATCCAAGCCTTCAGGCATTCTTTTAGAACCTTTCTTTGCTCCCAAAAGTGTCGCCATCATCGGAGCGTCTGCCAAACCTGGGAATCAGGGAGGACGCATCGTCGAAAGTTTGCGCGCTCAGGGTTTCCGTGGACGTATCACCACCGTCCATCCGCAGGGAATACCTTTTCCTGGTTGTGAAGCCGTTGTCCGTATCGAAGATCTGCCTGAGGAAACCGACCTTGCGATTGCCGCAGTTTCCTCCCTTCAAGTCCTGAAAATCATCCAACCTCTCGCAGAAAAAGGCATTCATAATCTGATTGTGATCAGCGGCGGATTTGCTGAAACAAGCACAGAAGGAAGAAAACTCCAGAACGAATTACAAAAATCCAGTCAACAGTGGCAGGTACGAATGATCGGCCCCAATTGTTTGGGAACCTTCAGTGCGCCCGATCGTTTCAACAGTTTTTTCTTGTCCCAGAAAGAAGTCCAATTGCCCGGTTGTGGTTCCATTGCCTTCATCTCTCAAAGCGGGGCATTCCTGTCCGCAGTTCTGGATCAATTGGCCAGACGCGGTCTCGGTGTGCATCGAGCGATCAGCTTTGGAAATCGAATTGATTTGGGCGAGTGTGAGGCAATCGAAGCCTTTGCCGCCGACCCCGCTGTTAAAGTCATCGGCATCTATCTGGAAAGCGTCCAGGATGGACGACGTTTTTTTGAATCGGCCCGAAGGATCACCCCAAACAAACCCATTGTTATTTGCAAAGGCGGCAGAACAGAAAAGGGCAATCGAGCCATTCAGGCTCATTCGGCCTCACTGGCGGGATCGTACTCCGTTTTTCAGGCCGCCTGCAAACAGGCGGGAGTGCTCGAAGTAGAGGGTTTGAGTGAGTTGGTCAATGCGTTACAGGTTTTGTCTCTCCAGCCCCCCTCCAAAGGCAATCGAGTCCTCATTGCCTCTAACGGCGGAGGAATGGGCGTTCTGCTCACCGACCTCTGCGAACAAAATGGTTGCCTTGCAGAAGAACCGCCAGTAGCCCTGCAACAGGAGTTAAAAGAGATTCTTCCCGCATATTATTCCTTTAAAAATCCTGTCGATTTGACAGGGTCCGGAACCAACGAGCAATGCGCTCTTGCGCTGGACAAGCTTCTCAATCGAGATCTTTACGATTGTCTCCTGCTCGTCATTCTTTCTGGAACAGAAGGTATCAATGCCGATATTGCACCGCGATTGCGCAGTATCCTGCCCCCCCAGTTCCCAGTAGTGCTAGGAGCCTACGGCAAAGACATGTACCAGAAACTGTGTGCCACTTTTCAAAAAGAAGGCATCCCCGTATTCCCTACTGGCGAGGAAGCCGCGTGGGCAATCAACCTTCTTGTTAAAAGTAGAAATCAAAAAAAGACACGCAAAAATATTTCTGCAAAGAATGCAACGTTCTATGATCCCCTGCCCTTGATCCATTCGCTGGACACGGCTCGTGAAACGCTTGATGAAATGCAGATGAAGCAAAAACTTTCAGAATGCGGCGTTCAAACTCCTGAAAGGCACTTTACTAAAAATCGCGAGGATCTGACAGAGCTTGTCAACAAAGTTAAATTTCCTATAATACTAAAAGTCATAGGAAAAAATATTTTGCACAAAACGGAATTAAAAGGGATTCGTCCCGATCTGTACGATGAAAAAGAACTGATTTCTGCATGGGAAGATTTGAATAGAAACTGGCCGAATCAGATTTGGGCGGAGGAACAAATGCCGCCCGGACTGGACTTGATGGTTGGGGTGTACCGCGACAACGAATTCGGCTCCGTCCTGTTGTTCGGCACCGGAGGCAAATATCTGGAAGTTTACAACGATATAGAAAGATTCCTCCTACCTGCGGATGAAGACGAAATTCAGGAGACCATCTTACGCACACAGGCAGGAAAAATCATTGCAGGGGTTCGCGGTGAAGAGCCTTTGGACATCAATAAACTCTCGGCATTCATCCATTTGATTCAAGAATGGATTGGAAAAGAAACTCGACTGCTCTCGCTGGATTTCAATCCGATCCGGCTCTATGCAAATTCACTTGTCGTTTTGGATGCCAAAATGACAACCAAAATAATTCCAGGAGGAGACAAACCATGAGCTCTCACTATATTGATAGCTTTGCAGATGACTTTGGTCCCGAAAAAATCATCCATATCAATCTGCCAAAATCAAAAATGAAAGCCATTGTGGTCATTGACAACGTTGCTCTGGGCCCCTCTCTGGGCGGTTGCCGCATGGCAGAGGATGTCACCACACAGGAAGTCTTTCGCCTGGCGCGAGCCATGACATTGAAAAATGCCTTGAGTGGTTTGCCACATGGCGGGGCAAAATCTGCCATACTGGCCGACCCCAGATCGCCGAACAAAGAAATACTCGTTCGTCAGTTCGCACAATCGATCAAAGAACTCACCGACTACACCCCCGGACCCGATATGGGAACCGACGAAACCTGCATGGCCTATATTTACGATGAGATCGGTCGAGCCGCTGGTCTGCCAACAGTTTTAGGCGGGATTCCACTCGATGAACTGGGAATGACCGGTTATGGCCTCGCCATTGCGGCAGACGTCGCCAGTAAAATAATGGATCTACCTTTAGAAGGCGCACGCGTTGTCATACAGGGATTTGGAAACGTCGGTAAAGCCGCCGCCAAATTTTTGGAAGAACGCGGTGCAAAAATCATCGCAACCTGTGACTACAAAGGAGCCATCTACAATCCCGACGGAATCGATGTTCCCGCGCTGACCGCAGTCGTCAACAACGACCGATGCGTTCAAGAGTCGGATTTGGGAGAGAAAATCAGTAATGAAAAAATGCTGGAGATCGAATCCGATATCTTCATTCCTGCGGCCCGGCCCGACATATTCACAGAAGAAAACCAGCACCTTTTAAAAACGCGACTGGTGTTAGAAGGGGCCAACATACCGATCACCCACAAAGCCGCCGAGATCATGCACAATCGAGGCATCATGATCGTGCCCGACGTGGTTGCCAATGCCGGTGGCGTTATTTGCGCCGCAACCGAATACCAAAAAATGACAGAAATTCAAGCCTACGAACGAATCAAAAAAACCATCGGTCACAATACCGAAGAAATTTTCCAAAGAGTCAAAGCAGAGAAAATAGTGCCTCATGAAGCCGCACAACGAATGGCGGTAGAGAGATTGACCAAAGCCATGGCACTGCGCGCACATATTTAGCAGATACTAAAACTATATATTCGCGCCCCGCCGGCTTATACGAGGAAACACTGCCTTTCACTTTTAAGGAGCAACCATCTATTTCGACGCAATGGACTGCATCAGGATGACGTTGAGGGAGTGCGAAGCAGAAGCCGATCCATCAAGTGAAACATGCCTGAAATTTTCAGGGATGGACGCCCCGGCTCCAATTCCAATATAGGTTTCTGAATAGCCCGGAGATGCGACCCCTAAAATTCCTAAAATAAGAGAAACGCTTGCGATCGTTTTTTTAAGTACGGAATAAAGCATCAAAATTCAAATGAGAAGATTCTGGATTTTCAGCAATGATAATTGTATCAAAGTGAGATTTTATCTTAAAGAAAGTGACACTCTTTGCTTTTAGGAATGTCTCACTTTCATAGCAATCAGCCTGGCCCAATTATTTATACCAAATTTTGATGTTGCCAGAAAACTATGAACACAAAAAAGGGGTTATGAATGAACATAACCCCTTAATATATCAAGTGCCCTCAGATAGAGAAACTTCGAACCAAAGCTATAAAGCCGGACCCGATTTATCATCTGGTTCCGGCCAATTCGCCCTCTGCGGAAGAGTGCCCCCGGCGCGATTCGAACGCACGACCTACGGATTAGGAATCCGGTGCTCTATCCTGCTGAGCTACGGGGGCAATCTATTTATCAATGATTTAAAAAAATTAGAAAACGAATCAGTGTACGTATGGGAATCAAACGGCTTAAAGGTATTTCAACTTCCTGCGGATAATATCACACAGGCAGTCGTCTTCAAAAACAAATACATCTTCATTTAATACCCTGGCAGAGAGTTCCCCCGCTTTTAAAAGTAATCATCATCCAAGACTGATCACAATCGATCCGTGACCTCAATGAATTGAAAATACACCAAGGAGGCTCTCCCGGCATGCATTTCATGCAATGGAGGAGACTCGGTCCGGGAGGCCTCGATGGTAACTTTTCAGACTTCTTCTTTTTGATTAAAATCCAAAGCGCAGATAGGTTCTGAGGGACTGTTCGTCTCCAGCAGTGTTGCTTGTCCCCCCTACTCTCACATCAGAAGTTCGATATTCCAGATTGAGTTTGATATTGGGCACGAAGTGATACTGTAAGGCTGTAACGACAGCATACTCTTTGGCCTTACTGCCAAGGGTGTCATGCCAATCATAACGGGCCACGGCTAGTAATTTTTCGGTGAATTTATAGGTTCCTTCGACGGTTCCACTGACAGCTTGATAGCCATGGATTTTTGCATTTTCGGTAAAATTCAAATCATCCCCTCCCTTGAAATGATAGGCATGGGCTATCAGCTCCCATTTTTCTCCAAACAGTTGCACACCGCCTCCTGCGGTGAATGATTTTCCGCTATTGGTTTTTGTTCCGCTTTCATCGGTTCGGAACATGATGGAAAAGGTATGGCCTGCTTCACCAAAATCTTTCATAAAATATCCAAAGAACGATTTGAACATTTTATCTTCGGTCTCTGTGGTAGAGCCATCACCGCCACCCAGTATGTACCGTATCCCGGACTTTTCGAATTGACCGTTGATCTCAATTCCCTGATTGCCAAAAGTTACATTATCGGTTCGGGATGAGGTTGTTTGGACCAGGTAAGTTGAAAATGTAAGTCTTCTTGGATGAGACAGTGCGTAATTATCAACATTGTATTGCCCTATTTTGATATTCAAGGCACTGTCGGGAAGGATGTCATTGAATTGCAGAAGTGGGAAATTATCGACAGTCAATGCGTCAATGAAATAAGAAACTCGAGGTGCAAGCGTTCCACCGCTGAATAATTCCAATCCTTCAAAAACGAATTCATTGCTAACACCTCCAGGATTGCCCGTACGATCATTTGTTGACCTGAAACCCATACGACCCACTGCGGCAACAGGCCAAACTTTGTCTTCCCATACAAACTTACCTTCTTCATCCGCCAGTCGATAGCCACGATTTTTAAATGCGATCCCAAATTTGTTCAGTTTTGGAAACTGAACATGACATTGGGTGCATGGGAAACCGTGCTTTCTTGCAAAAGCCGGTAAGGCTTCTGCCTTGTCAGGAATCGCTGTTAAAAAGATTGTTGTCACAAACACAATCGTTAAAAAACCGTTAATCAATCTAATCATTTCCGTTCTCCCCTTTTAAAACCAAAAAAAAGCCCCGACCAGAAATCACCTTTCGGTGAAACCGGTCGGGGCGTCCATTGGATTGGCCTCCGCAAAATATTCCGCTTAAAATCTGTAACTAGCTGGTATTAAGTTATTTCTTCCTCCTTAGTGATCTTTTTGATTCTGCCCAAGTGAAAATGCAGGATGACTTTTCCTGTGAACATCGCATTCACTAGTTTTTTAATACAATTGATTACTTTTTCCATCTTTATCCAAGACACTCAGGAACAATAAATCCGAATCCTAAAACTCAATAATATAAATGATTTTCATTATCAAAATTATATTGTATACTATTACTACGTCAACAACGCCTCTGTCAACAGGAAATTTTACCCTTAAATCGACAATCTTCTTTGCTTTAGCCTTATTGACCATGAAAAAATTCATTTTCCTGATTTTATTAATGCCCACATTAATATTGTTTCCAGCTTGTGGGCCAAATACCTTTTTTGGGACTTGGGGGCGAATTGTAATTCCATTGGAGTCTTCATCTTCTGAAATTGCCTCTGAAAATTTATCTTCAAGTATGTTTGAACCAAACTCTAATTTTCTACAGATAAATAATAAAAAAATTGATTCGTTTTCCAAGATTTTTGGAATCCCAAATCGGGATGGTCAAATTCTAATGCTGAATGACGCTGGCGGGGAAACAGGGATTTCTGTTTCCGCGGGTGACTTTAACAATGATGGTCTGGACGATATTGTTTTGGGTGCTCCTGAATCTGATGGGGTGTTGAAAGATACATCCATTTCTGGTTGGGTTTACATGATTTTTGGCAAGAAAAATTTTTCTAAAAGTATCGATCTGAAGAGTGATGTCGATTTGAGCTTTTGGACAGGTGATGATGCTGGAAGAAACCGATTGGGACATGCATTGACTTTTGCTGATTTAAATGGGGATGGCATCAAAGATCTTATAATGGGTGCTCCCCACCACAATGGACAAGGCAATCAACGAATACATTCGGGTGCCATTTTTGTTGTTTTTGGAAAATCCAATCTCAGTGGAGTGGTCGATCTTTCTCGAATGGCCGATCTGATTATTCTAGGTGCTAACACAGGGGATCTGACAGGATTTTCTATTGCTGCCGGGAATTTAAACGGTGATACGGAAATGGATTTAATCATCGGGGCTCCAGGCTCTCAAATGGATGATTCGTCCATGTCCAAGGTTGGGTCCGTGTATATTTTATATGGCAGGAAGAATTTCCCCAAGGTCATTGATCTGTCTCAAAATAACAATGTCCGTTTGGCTGGCATTGATGGGGCCTCCAATAGAATGGCTCTGTCAGGGAACATGGCCGACCAGGCTGGCTTTTCTGTGCTGTTGTCTGATGTCAATGCGGATGGTCTCGATGATATTTTAATCGGTGCCCCTTTTGCGGATGGATTTCTTAACAAAGGTGAGGAGGTTGGCGAGGTCTATGTCGTTCTCGGTAAAAAAATACTTCCACCTCATCTGGATTTGAACCGTGATGCGGATGCTATAATTTTTGGTTCAAAAAATTTGGAGTTTTTTGGGAAACATCTCAGTTCGGGAGATATCAATGGCGATGGTATCACAGACATTTTGATCAGTTCTCCTGGCGCAAAAATTAAATCAAAGGACCGATTTTTAAATGGCATTGTTTTTGGGATTCCCGGCAGGAATGCCTGGGACAAATCAATTTTTTCCAAGGACAAACCCAACAAAGTTTATATCAGTAATTTTTGGACATCCGGTGATAACTATGAGTCTGCAATGTCAGGAAAGAGTTTGTTAGATTTTGGTTCAAGTGTGATTGCCATCGACTTGAATAAAGACAAAATTGATGATCTGTTGATAGGAGTTCCCGGTGCCCCAAAAAAAATATTTGATTTTGGGGCAGGTGCTATGAGTTTCTTTTTATCAAACAATGATAAACGCAGGTCGCAATCTTCCGGTATTTTTCAACCACCCAGCCTTGGTCCCAGCGAATCATTTGGCAAATCCATGGCCTTAGGGGATTTCAACGGGGATGGGCGCAAAGACATATTGATAGGTGCTCCGGGAATCATCAGGAACAATCAACGCAGTGCCTGTGGGGGTGCTTATATAATATTCCGTTAATATCCCGTCTCCTGATGTTATAAGAATCTAAGCTTATTTAATCCACCATTTTGTATGTGAATGTTTATGGGATATTTTCTTAACATGGTTTATCATGCATTGATTTGAACAGTCGATGAGCCTTACGCAACAATTTTTTCTCATTTCAAATAGACGGAATAATGCTAATGAGCACACCTGAAAAATTTAAATCATTGGTGGCCATCGCAGGTTTGTCGCTTCTTTTGATCTTTATAGTTAATTTCTTCACCACAATTTTTAGCAAATCGAGTATTCCCTTTGGTTCCGCTCCCCCCTCCCCTCCTTTAAAAATTGGAACCAATGTTTGGGCTGGATATGAGCCACTTTATCTCGCCCGTGAACTTGGATTTTATGATAACAGCTCCATTCGTCTGGTCGAATACACGTCTGCCTCGCAAGTGGCACGTGCGTATAGAAATAATGCAATACAGGTTGCCGCTCTCACACTTAATGAGACTCTATTGCTTTTAGAAAGTGGTCTCAATGCTAATGTCATTCTGGTAATGGATATTTCGAATGGCGGCGATGCCATTCTCGCAAAGCCTGGAATCAAAAGCCTGAACGATCTTCGAGGCAAAAGAGTCGGAGTAGAAAGAGAAGCTATTGGAGCATTTTTGCTCAGTGAAACTCTTCAAAAGTCAAATATACCCCTATCTGAAATTGAAATTATTTCAGCAGAAATCAATGAACAGGAGCGTTTATTTCTAACGGGAAAGCTGGATGCTGTTGTTACTTTTGAACCGATTCGATCGCGCCTCATAGCCAAAGGGGCAAAGCAAATTTTTGACAGTTCTAAAATACCTGGGGAGATCGTTGATGTTTTAATCATCGAAAAAGACTCTCTTGAGCTATTCCCTGATGAGGTGAATACTCTTCTGGTCGGCTGGTTTAAAGCTTTGGATTATTTAAAAACATACCCTGAAAAAGCGGCTCCATTAATGGCTCATAGATTAAAGCTATCACCTGAAGAAGTTCTCGATTCCTACAAGGGATTGATCTTCCCTGATATAACAAATGTTTTGGAGCTCATGGCTGAACCGGAATCTCCTCTAAAAAAAATTGCTAAAAAACTTTCTGATGTCATGCTCAAAAATAAATTTTTGCAAAAAAAAGTTGATCCTGAAGATTTTATCATTCCAGAAATTTTAGAAAAACTTGCCAAGTCTGGACAAGTGCAATCATCCGCGTCATTGGATGTGAGGGACCGCTACTGATGAAATTTTCTTTGCGTTACACCATTCCAATCATCCTTCTCATTTTCACTATTGTATTGGGGGTGTTGAGTTTAAAAATCAATGGGAGAATTGCGTTGGAAAGATTCCAGAATGATCTTTCAACCAAGCTTATCACTGCCTTGACCTTGCTTCAGGGTGAAGTTGAATATGGATTTCAAACAAATAATTTAGAAAGATTACAGGAGGAAATCTCTGATTTTGGCTCTGGCACTCACATTAAAAATTTATTCTTGATGGATCATGATGGAAAAATTTTAAGCGGGATAAAGTTTGCTCAAATCGGACTTAATGTAAAAGATGCTCTTTCAGATGCGGACAGGATTGACCTCAATAAAAAAATAGAAACATTCAAATCAAAATTCTCCGGGATAGTTTTTACAAGTCCTGATAAAAACACTCTGTGGGGGGTCTACCCCGTTAAAATTGGTTTCGACGAGTCAAATATTCGCCCCACGAAAACAGGAGCATTGGTCGCGGAAATAGATCTGGTTATCCCAAAACAGATGGTATTGAGTTTGGTGGAGAACCAGATCATTCAGTTTTTTTCCTTTCTAAGCCTGTTGATGGTTGTATTGGGCGTTTTCATTCACTTTCAGGTAACGCGCAGAATTCAAAAATTGATCTTGGCAATTGAATCATTTTCTTCAGGCAATCATCCTCCCAAAATCCAGGTGGGTGGAAATGATGAAATCACCGTCTTGTCAAAAGCCTTTGCAGACATGGCCGAAAAACGTATTCAGTCCAAAACAAAACTGCAAGAGAGTGAAAAAAATTACCGCAAACTTTTTGGACAACTCCGCTCAATCGTAGAGGAAACGTCCTCTAAAGACAGCAAAGAATTTTTTAGACTGTTGACACAACACCTTGCCAACTCCTTGAACATGCGTTATGCATTTATTGGAGAACTGGAAACAGAAAATCCAGACAAGATAAAAACCCTAGCCGTTTGGGCTGGAGAGGATAATATCGAAAACTTTGGTTACTCGCTAGCGGATACTCCTTGCGAAAAAGTACTGACAAAATCTTTATGTTGCTATCCTCAAAATATTCAGAAACTATTCCCTAAAGATATCTTACTCAAGGAAATGAATGTAGAAGGTTATTTGGGTATTCCGCTTTTTGACTCGCACCATAAATCAAAAGGAATTCTGGCTGTGATGCACGACGGCCCTATCGTTGATGTAGAGAACGCTAAAATCATACTTTCCATCTTTGCCAGGCAAGCTGAATCGGAGTTGGAACGCAAGAATACAGTCAATGCACTCAAAGAATCCCGAAATATGTTGCAGTTGGTCATAGACACCATTCCGATCGGTATATTTTGGAAGGATAGAAATTCTCGCTATCTTGGCTG
Organism: Nitrospinae bacterium CG11_big_fil_rev_8_21_14_0_20_45_15; assembly: GCA_002787235.1. Lineage (GTDB taxonomy): Bacteria > Nitrospinota > Nitrospinia > Nitrospinales > VA-1 > Nitrohelix. The sequence continues at coordinate 156,961 of PCWG01000042.1, read as the reverse complement.
TAATCAACATACAGCTAAAACGGCTGGGTTGGGCTCTCCTGAAGAGATCATAGGCAAAGATGATTATTCTCTTATCTGGAATAAATATGCGGATTCCTATCGTAAAGATGACTATGAGATCATTACCACAGGGAAGCCCAAACTGCATTATGAGGAACCGTTGCATTTGCAAAATGAAAAAGAACTCTGGGTCCAAACCAGCAAAGTACCCTTAAAAAATATCGAAGGAGATATTACAGGTGTTATTGCAACTTATGAAGACATCACCTCACGCAAAGAGGCTGAAAAAGAATTGCAACGATATCAAAACCATCTGGAAGAACTTGTTGATGAGAGAACCCTTGAAATTCAGTTGGCTAAAAATGCTCTGGAAGCCAGTCAAAAAACATATTCCAATTTATTAAGCAACCTCAAAGGAATGGTGTATCGCTGCAAGAATGACCGCCAATGGACAACGGAGTTTGTAAGTAAGGGGGCCTACGAACTTACTGGGTACGAATCTGAGGAATACGGACCAGATAAAATAATTAACTTTAACGAAATCATTCACCCCGATGATAGAGAACGAATATGGGACGAAGTACAAATCGCTATAAATAAAAAAGCTCCTTTCGTTTTGACCTATAGGATAATAACTTCACAAAAAATTGAAAAATGGGTTTGGGAACAAGGGCGGGGTATTTATTCTGACAAGGGTGAACTTGAGGCCATCGAAGGCTACATCACCGATATTACGAAGCAAGTTGAAGCCGAGCAAAATATCAAAGACTCTCAATCAAAACTGATTCATGTCGAAAAGCTGACGGCATTAGGAAAATTGACCGGATCCATAGCGCATGAGTTCAACAACCCTCTCCAGGGAATCAAAAGCATTATGGAAATTTTTGAAAACTCGGGGATGAGTAAGGAAAAACTGAAGCTGGCTACTTTGGGGCGTAAAGAATGTGACCGAATGGCAAATATGATCCGTGGTCTGCAAAACTTTTACAAACCCACATCGTCTACAATCACACTGGTATCAATCAACAAATGTCTAGAAGACGTGATTGCCCTTCAAATAAAATCCCTGCAAGAAAAAAACATACAAGTCATCCAGCATTTTTCACGTCAACTTCCAAAAGTTGAAGCGGTGGAAGACCAAATCAAACAGGTTTTGCTCAATCTGATTCAGAATGCGGCCGATGCCATCAATGCAAATGAAGGGGAAATCACCATATCAACAGCAAAACACGGCATCTATGTTCTGATTAAAATTCAGGATACAGGTATGGGGGTTTCAGAAGACGATATAGAATCTATCTTCGAGCCTTTTTATACAACGAAAGGGGTGAAAGGAACCGGACTCGGGCTTTCAATCAGCTACGGGATTATCAAAGACCACGGGGGTAACATAATGGTGACAAGTGAATTGGGGCGTGGTTCTGTTTTTACAATAACCTTGCCCATTCAAAAATTAAAAAACATTTAGACAGCGAAATAGCATGAATACGATTAAATCTTAACCACTGCAAGTGAAACCTGTTGCTCCGCCTAACGCCCACTGCTATCTGTCTGTTCTTCCATGAATCGTTGTTTGACATCCAGAATTTCCGGAAGAATTTCTCTGAACTTGATAACCAGAGATGGGTCAAAATCCACACCACTTTTGTTTTCTATCTCCGTCATCGCATCCTCGACGGTCCAGGCCGTTTTATAAGGCCGATCAGAAGTCAGAGCGTCAAAAACATCCGAAATGGCAACGATTCTGCTGATCAGAGGGATTTCATCACCTTTCAATCCCTTTGGATATCCACTGCCATCCCATCTCTCTTGATGTGTAAGAGCAATGATTTGCGCCCACTGCATCAGCTGATAGGAGCTTCCCTGTAAAATTTCAGAACCTATTTTTGTATGCGTTTTCATGGTCTCCCATTCTTCCGCATCCAATTTTCCGGCCTTCAACAAAATATGGTCCGGGATACCTATTTTCCCGATATCATGCATCGGGCTGGCATACAAAAGGAGATCGCATTCTTCGTCACTCATCCCAACCGCTCGCGCTAACAAAGCACTGAAGTGGCTCATGCGCTTGACATGAAGTCCCGTTTCATTGTCACGATATTCCGCCGCACGTCCCAAACGATCGATCACCTCCAGTCGGGTTACGTTCAATTCGTGCGTACGCTCTTTGACTTTCTGTTCGAGCTTGTTTTTTAAAAGGTGCAACTCCAGGTGGCTCCTGACCCGGGCGCATACTTCTTTATGACGAAAGGGCTTGGAGATATAATCGACGCCGCCCACATCAAACCCTTCCATGATGTCTTCTTCTTTTTTTGCTGTGATAAAAATAACCGGAATATTCTGTGTCTCTGGATTGGCCTTCAACCTTCGACAGGTTTCAAATCCATCGATTCCAGGCATCATCACATCCAACAGGATCAAATCAGGCATCATGTGCGCGGCGACATCCAGAGCTTTTTCACCATTCGGTGCAAAGCCCAGTTTATATCCATCAGGCTTTAAGGTTTCGCTTAGTACGGATAAATTTTCAGGATTATCATCTACCAGCAAAATACCCATGCCTCTTAATTCCATCCCACGATTATCCATGAGCTATACCATCCAATGCATGCAGTAGACCTTCCATATCAAATCTTTCAATGTGTCCACGTAAGTGGTTTGCCAGTGCTGAAGATTCTGGGAATTTAGATTCAAGTTCGGTCAATATTTCTTCCAATTCCGTCATTTGTCCAAATTGAGCAGCCTCTTTTAATTTAAGGTAAACATCCGCTGGAAGCAAAAAATTTACTTCGGATGTAATATCTTCTGGCTGGTTCTTCACTTCGTCTCTGTATTCAAATTCAACATTCAATAATTTTCCAAGTGTTTCATAAACTCGTTCCACATGGATGGGTTTGGGTATAAATTCGTGACAGCCTTCCTGAAAAGATAAATCCACTTCATGCTGAAAAGCAGATGCCGACACAATCACAACTTTAAAACGTCCCTTTCCAAACTCCTGATATAACTTGCGCATCGTTTGCAATCCATCCATCCCCGGCATTTGATAGTCCATGAAAATGATATCAGGAATCTCCTCACGAATAGATTCAATAGCTTTATAACCGTCCTCTGCGTAACGAACAGACACACCCACATCGGAAAGAAACGTTTCCAGAATCTGCCGGTTCACGGGGTCGTCTTCAACAACCAGTGCCTTCACATTAAAGCCTGGAGCAAGGCGCGTAACACACTGCCATTTTTGATCATTCAAAAGCACCTGTTCTTTACCTTTAGCTAAATCAATCGTAAAATAAAAACGCGAGCCTTTGCCAAGCTCCGATTCCATAATCAGATTTCCCCCCATCAAATGCACTTGTTTTTGGGAAATTGCCAAACCCAAGCCGGTGCCGCCCTTTTTGAATCCCGCTTCAGCTTGATGAAAGGGCTCAAAAATGGTTTTATAGGCAGAAGAATCGATTCCAATACCGGTATCTTTCACTTCAAATAAATAACGATGGTTACCCAAGGACTCCATCTTTATGGAGATTCCGCCCGTCTCGGTAAACTTCAAGGCGTTGCCCAAAAGATTGATCAGAACCTGACGCAATTTACCCTCATCTCCAAATACCAGGGAAGGTTCACCTTCTTTAAGACCCACCGCACTCCAAGTCAAATTTCTCTGTTCGCACCGAAAGCTGAACATGGAGGATAAATCTTCCATCAACACGGATAGGTCAAAGTCCCCACACTTCAGCTCCATTTTTCCGGCTTCAATTTTTGAAATATCAAGAATTTCATTAATCAAGCTGAGAAGATGCTCCCCTCCCCTCTGAATTGCATGCACCGCCTTTTGCTCTTTCGGAGTAAGGTTTTGGTCGCGCATTAAAATCTGCGAGTAACCAAGAATCGCATTCATAGGCGTGCGGATTTCATGACTCATACTCGCAAGAAAAGTACTTTTTGCGCGATTGGCAGATTCTGCGGCTTCCATTGCATTCTTCAAATCGACTTTTGCATCCTCTAGGTGCGCCGTCTTTTCCCTCAAGCTCTTCACCATAAAATTAAAAGAATTTCCTAGATCCTGAAATTCATCATTTGAGGTGATATCGACTTTGAAGTCGAGATCCCCAGAGCTCAATGATTGAGTGGCCTCTTCCAGCTGAATGATCGGGCGGGTAATTTTACGAATCAGAAAGGGGACATAGATCATGCCGACGATGGTGATTAAAACCGTCAGAAAAAATGAAATATTCACACTGCGTTCAAAGTTAATATTTGCTTCGTGGAATACTTTGAGCAAATGCGCATGTTCTCTGGCAATCTCATCATCAATTTTTACTGCCAATTGATTGTAGGTATCTTGAACCGTTTGAGCCAACTGTGGATCGATCGGTTGTGCCTGCGAGATCGCCTTGCCGAGATCCCGACCCGAATTGAAATACAACTCGATCAAACGTTGGATATTTTCATAGGTATTATTATTTTCCTTGGAAGTCTCCTGCAATCTGTTGAATAAAGTAAAAAATGCTTTTTTATTTTTATCCAATTCTTCCAGCGCAAAATCTTCACCGGTAATAGCATATTCTTCCAACGCATCTTTGAGTAATTGCGCCCGGACTTTGAGTTCATTGGTTTGGGAAACATGATCCACGCGAATGGGGTCCAGAAATTCTCTGGTTTTCACAGACAGAATAAGAGTCGTCGCCCCTTCTGCAATCAAACAAAACAGAAAAACCGCAGCGCCAACCCAAATCCTTTTCCTGAAACTGTTTTTTCGAGGGAATTTTTTTTTCAAGGATTAATCTTAAGCTCTTTGAGAGGCGTGATATTAATTTCTACCGGCAAGTAAGCGAGCCCCCCTGGAGTTATTTTCAAAAAAGATATCAATTGCTCTGCATTGGAAAATTCTTTGGGTGGGGTGCCTCTTCCAGAAAAAATTGCCTTGGTCCAGTATTGACTGATCAACCTTATATTTTTATTCAGCACGTCTTCGTAAAATGACTGTTTGTGAATTGTCAAATCCAGAGGGACAATCCTGCCGCCGCTCTCAAAAAACGACTTTTTCCCAAGGTATATCTTTGTCAAATCACTGAGCTTCAAAGACACAGAGGGGTTGTCCGGGTGGACCACTATCCTGAACTCCTCCGCTCCCGCCATAGAATGGCAAAGGATAAAGGAGAGCGAAAGGACCAGACGAAAAAATGGATGGTAGAAAGCCCTTTTAAAAAGCAACAACCACTGCGGCTTTGTACTCAAAATATGTGGTTTGACCTTTTGTAACAAAACGATTGCCTTTGCCTCGGTCGTGATAATCGATTTCAGTTTTCAAATACATGCCCTTTGTTAAATTGGAGTTCAGGCCGATGATATGAGTTTTCCAATTATCATCCGGGAGCGAAGTATCTGGGTTTAAAATTTCGTAGCGATAATAAGGCGAATAAATACCCCGGTTCATAGAAGCTTGTAAATAACCGGCATATTGTTCGGTTCCATTAAATTTTGAATAGGCCCCTTCACTCACCAGGAAAAATAACTCGCTGTCAAACCCCATGGAAACAGCGAGAGTATTATGAGCCGCATCCTGATTGGCATTGACGGCCTTATCACCTGTAAAAAAAGAAAGCCCTACCCGAAATGTCTCACTGGGATACAGGTTGACCCTTCCTCCAACAGCCTTATTAGAATTATCATCAAACTCGGCAGGATTCGTCGTGGCTGTATTCTCACCGTTTCCAACATACACCGAATAATCCATCTCCCAGTTTTGTCCAAACGGATTCAAGGAAATGGATTGTCCCAACAGATTGATGCCCGTGTTCTGTTCGAAAACAAAATCGTAACCGCCTCTCAAACGCGAAAAATAAATAGAAGCGGGAACATCCAGAGAAAGAAAGGCGGGAGTTGAATCTCTGATCTCATTATAAAAACCAAAGGGGCTGAAATGTTTGCCACCTCTGAGTTGGAATGCATCCTGAAAACTATACTCGAAAAAGGCCCATTCCAATTTGACCGTTCCAAAACTATTGCCAGAGTCAACACCATGCTCAAATTCAACATGCGTTTTCACAATCAGCTCGTTGGAAACAGGAAAATCCATCAACAAATTGAAGTGATGATTGTCAAACGAGCCATTTTTATTACCTTGGCTGTTGCTGGCCTGTTCATACTCCAAATCAAAATAACCATATATCCTGAGCGCATCAAGGGACACCGCTTTACTGGTCGTTGGGAACAAAACCCCGGCTACGAAAACAAAGATTGCCAGTAACGATATATGAATGAATTTGGAATTCATGAGATCGGCAAGATGATAATGAAGGGCAAAACAAACAAATGAAATCTGGAAACAAAAAGATTCCAGTAACTTTGTTGGTCTATTCTACTCTAAGAAAGTAATAAAAATAAATATATTTACTATCCTGATTCATATGAATCTCTGGCGCAGAAACTTTTCTAGCATTCTGCTCTTTAGATTGAAATAAGAACTTATAATGATACAAGTATACAGAATATATTTTGAAACAATAACGTAGCTTGATTTTTAAACCTCAAACCAGCCAACCACTTCAATACCTATGAAATTTCAATGTAAAACGCCTGAAGAAACATTTGAACTCGGACAACAACTGGGTAAGCAACTGGTTCCCAGTGACATTGTTCTCCTGTATGGCGACCTGGGGGCCGGAAAAACCACTTTGATTCAAGGCATTTGCTGTGGGTTGGAACTGGCTCCCGAACTTCCGGTTCGCAGTCCCACCTTCACTCTGATCAACGAGTATCAGGCCAAACATTCCATTTATCATATTGACCTTTATCGGCTCGATACCCTGGCTGAAATTGAAAATCTGGGACTGGAGGAATACCTTTTCGGCGATGGCATTACTTTGATTGAATGGGCTGAAAAACTGGAGGTTCCCCGTGCGATGACAAAAGATCAAAATCCTTTAGAGAAAAACAGCTCTGCTTCTCAAAAATCTCCACTTCACTCATCCAATCCCTTTCATATCAGCGCACACTTGGAAATCGAGATAACCCCTATTTCAAATGATTTCCGCCACTTCAACATCCAAGCTATCGGCCTCAGTCAAAGAGAGTGGCCAAATTCTACTTTACAATAATAGCTCCCTGTGGCAGAATTCAGGTTGGTATGGCAATTGCATTCACCTTGACCCTGTTTGTCTAAAAACCTGTATGATTAATAAAATCAGAGGTTTCCTTCTTTTAGCTGTAGCAGCCCTCCTCGCAGTGGCCGGCTACAAACTATTTGATGGGCTTGAAAGTCCTGTGGGAAAAATTCAATTGAGCAACCTTGAAAAAGGAATTGATGTTCAAATTGAAAATTTCAACCTGAGCCATGAATCGAATGGGAAAAAAGAATGGGAGTTGCAAGCCCAGTTAGCCCAAATCAATAATGAGCAAGAGACCACTCATTTAAAACGAGTAGAAATTTTCATGAACCGAGATAACGGTGCAAAATACAGCATATCCGCCGATGTTGGCCTGCTCCAGAACAAGACCGACGATTTTCAACTGGAAGGGAATGTGCGACTTATAGGGGGTCCAGACTTACTCGCCGAACGCCTCGCAACTGGAACCAAAGCCGGTTCCCTTGAGAAAAAACAATGAAAATTTGTAAAAAACTTTTTCTCAGCATCGCTGTCGCCTTCTTATTGCCCCTCTGCTCAGCGCAAGCCCAGGAACCCACACCCCAGTCTTCCATAGAAATCGTTGCCGATCGCATGCGGTCAGAAAATAGCGGACAAAAAATAATTTTCTCTGGGAATGTCACTGGAGTCTGGGGGGAGCTGAGTATTTCATCCGATGTGCTGGAGGTTTACAATACAGAGGATAAAAAAGGAACCCAGGAAATTGTGGCCCTGGGAAGTGTGAAAATCACTCGTGGAGAAACTCGCGCCGAAGGAGATCGAGCGGTTTATCTCGACGCCATGCAAAAAATCATTCTCACGGGAACGCCTCAGGCAAAAGCCTGGCAAGGCAAAGATATCATTGAAGGGCGGGAAATGATTTTCTTGCTGGATAAAGATCGATTTGTAGTGAACCAACGCGTTCGCATGAAGTTATTTCCAAAATCGAAAGACGATCAAAAGAAACCTGAACGGGTCAGTTCATTTGTTCTACCCCATCCTCCCCAATCGGTTGCAACTCAACCCATTGGCAACAGTTAAACCACTTTAAAAAGCCATCACGTGGAAGGATTACGAGCGGTACATCTGAGCAAGACCTACGGCAACCGAAAAGTTGTAAAAGATATCAGCATCCAAGTGGGAAAAGGAGAAATTGTTGGGCTACTGGGACCCAACGGAGCCGGTAAAACAACCACATTTTATATGGTCGTTGGCCTGACCCGACCCGACGGTGGTAACGTTTTTCTTCAAGATACTGACATCACCCATGTGCCCATGCATCAGAGAGCGCATCAAGGCATCGGTTATCTTCCGCAAGAAGCTTCTGTTTTCAGAAAACTCACTGTCGAGGAAAACATTCTCGCAGTCTTGGAGTCGCATAAATTATCCAGCTTTGACCGCAAAAAGAAAGCCCGGGCCTTGTTGAGAGAAATGAATATTTTACATATCAAAAATGCAAAAGCCTACACCCTTTCAGGTGGTGAACGGCGCCGAGTGGAAATCAGCAGAGCTTTGGCAAATTCTCCAATTTTCATGCTTCTGGACGAGCCCTTTGCCGGCATTGACCCCATCGCCGTCGCTGATATTCAGTCCATTATCAGACAACTAAAAGATAAAGGCATCGGAATCCTCATCACCGATCACAATGTGAGGGAAACACTTAGCATCACAGACCGGGCATATATCATCAGTGAAGGCGAGATCATCTCCTCCGGCCAGCCATTCGACGTAGCCCAGGACGAGAAGGTAAAGAAAATCTATTTGGGCGACCAATTTACTTTTTAAACGGAGCCAGGCATACATGGGCATGGAAATGAAAATGGGTTTGGGTCTGAAATTGACTCAAAAGCTGGTCATGACGCCCATGCTTCAGCAAGCCATCAAGTTATTGCCTTTGGCTCGACTGGAACTAGCTCAACTTGTCCAACAGGAAGTCATAGATAATCCTTTACTCGAAGAATCTGTCGATGATGACAACCCGGAAGAACCGTTAGACCAAGATCCATACGACACCTACGAAGACAACACCGAACCCTCAACTGAAAACGAAGACCCCTCTCTGCAAGAATTTTCAGTCGAAGAAAACCTCCCGGAAGCAAAACCCTCCGAAACGGACGAAAACCCAACATCCGCCGAACAGGAAATCGACTGGGATAATTTTATTCAAAATAATATAGACGGCGGCATGTCGGCAGACAGTTATACCGAAAGACCCTCTATAGAAGCCACCTATCAAAAGGAAACAACTCTGGCGGAGCATCTTCAATGGCAGTTGGGTCTGTCCGTAGACAACGATCAGGATCGCCATATAGGACTCTGCATCATCGGCAATATTCAGAGCGACGGATACATCAAAGTCCCTATTTCAGATATCGCAGAAGACTGCAATCAGCCAGAAGAAGACATTCTAAGAGTTTTGAGCCTGATCCAGACATTTGATCCCTTAGGCGTAGGAGCTCGATCGTTGAAAGAATGCTTGATGATTCAAGCCAAAGCCCTGTCACCACGCCAGCCACTGGTTGAAGAGCTGATAGAAAACTATCTCGAGCGTCTGGAAGACCGCTATCTCGCTAAAATAGCCTCCGAATTGAAGATTGATCTTTCCAAAGCACTCGATGCGCTCCATACCATACGCGAGTTCCACCCCCGCCCCGGTAACAGGTTCACTTCAGAAAAGATCGATTACATCGTTCCCGACATCGTCGTTGTAAAAACCGAAAATGGATATGATTTGGTCTTAAACGACGACGACGTGCCAAGGCTCAGAATCAACCCCTATTACCATGACCTGCTAAAAACAGCCCAGCAGGGAGAAGCCCGGGAATATCTTGAAGAAAAATTCAAAGCAGCTGTGTGGCTCATTAAAAGTATTGACCAACGGAGTCAAACCATATACAAGGTGGGCAAAAGTATCGTTAAATTGCAGAAAGATTTTCTGGATAAAGGATTAGCCTATCTGAGCCCCATGGTTTTAAAAGACGTTGCAACAGATATTGAGATGCACGAATCCACCGTCAGCAGAATCACAACCAACAAATACATTGATACACCTCAAGGCACTTTTGAACTGAAATTTTTCTTTCACAGTGGCATAAAATCATGTCAGGGCAATGACATGTCCTCGATTCGTGTTAAAAATATGATTAAGGAAATCATTGCCAATGAAGACCCAAGACACCCTTTGACAGACGATCAAATGGTTCTGGCCCTTGAACAAAAAAATGCAAAAATTGCCCGCAGGACAGTTACCAAATACCGAAAAGAATTCAAGATCCCCCCGGCCAATAAACGAAAACGCCTGGTTTGATACCTGACCAAACTCGAAACTCCCTTGATACCCATACCTTAATGAATACTTCCCTCACGTCCTGTCAAAATATTGAGGAAAAACATATAACCCGATCCATCATGATAAATATGAGAAGCTTAAGGAATCAAAAGTGACCGACCCTTTAAACAAAAGTGGAACCAAAATCACCCTGTTTGTCCTTGCGTTGAACGAAATCGAGGGCCTGAAAATAATCATGCCTCAAATCGATCCCGCCTGGGTAGACCAGATTTTGATTGGGGACGGCGGTTCGACCGATGGCACACAAGAATATTTAAAAGCAGAAGGCTATGAATATTTTGTTCAATCAAAACCCGGCATACGCCACGCATATATAGAAGGTTTTCCAAAAATAACAGGGGACTTTGTCATAACCTTCAGTCCCGATGGGAATTGCATTTCATCAGCAATCCCAGCATTGATTGAAGAAGTAAAAAAGGGTTACGATATGGTCATCGCGTCCCGTTACAAAGACAATGCGAAGAGTATCGACGATGATTTGATAACAGCATTCGGGAATAAAATGTTCAATGTCATCATCCGACTGTTACACGGTTACCCGTATACAGACTGTATGGTAATTTATCGAGCCTATCGCACCCAACTATTTTACGAACTCGGCCTCGATCAGGAAAAAAGCTATCGCGTAGAAAAGCTGTACAACACAGTGATAGGAATCGAACCACTTCTTTCAATCCGTGCCGCGAAAATGAAAATGCACATTAACGAGCTCCCCTTTGATGAACCCGAGCGAATCGCAGGTATACGCAAACTACAAATTTTCAAATGGGGAGCCGCTTATATGACGCAAATGTTTCTCGAATCATTTTCATCTCATTATCGACGTTGACCCTGCTCCTGCGTCTTTATGGTTTTTACAAACGCCAAGGAATGTTATCATTGATCATTAACTACAAGTAACACTCGTAAATTTGACCAAGTTGTAAATCTTTTAAAATCAAGTTGTCAGTCATTAAGGAGACCACAAAATAATGAAGCTTACCGTTACAGGTAGACACATCGAAATTACCCCTGCAATTCAAACACACTTGGAAGCGAAGATGGAAAAGCTCATCCAAGATTTAGGTGAAGAAGCCGATATCCATGTCATACTTTCCGTAGAAAAATATCGACACACCGCAGAAATCACCGTAAAAGGTAAAAACCTTTCCATTTTCGGTGAAGATCAGACAAAAGACTTGTACACCGCAATCGACAATGCCTTGATGAAAACAGACAAACAAATCAAAAAACACAAAGAAAAAAATCTGACCAAACGCATAAAAGAGGGAAGCTCCTCAAAAAATATTCCTTTGGCATAATCTCAAACCAAATTTACCTCAAAGAGTTATGAAACTGACCGAAATTCTAAAAAAGAATTTCATTATTCCCGATTTGGCAAACAATGATAAAGCAGATGTTTTAAAAGAACTCGCTGATTTTTTGTCAAAAAATGGAGTCATAAAAGATCCAGAAGGTCTTCACAAAGCACTGATGGAACGGGAAAATCTTGGTAGCACAGGAATTGGCGACAATGTCGCCATTCCCCATGCCAAATCCGATGAAGTTGAATTCATCACCACTCTGTTTGGGCGATCAATCAACGGACTGGATTTTGATTCTCTGGATAAAAAACCGGTCCATTTTGTTTGTCTCGTGATAGCCCCTGTGCAATCCACCGGCCTCCACTTAAAAGCATTGGCTCGAATTGCGCGATTGCTCAAAAATCCCCAATTGAGAGATGCAATACTCGCGGCTAAAGATGATGAGGAAATTTACTCCATTTTGATGGATGAAGATGCCAAATTCATTTAATCTTCTCAAAATTAGCAAGGGGCTAAAACGTGTTTAGAGGAATTTCAGCATCAAAAGGAGTTGCTATCGGCAAAGCCCACCTGCTGGATCAATCAAAATTCTGCATCATGAAGTACAATATAGCCCCCGATGATGTGGAAGGTGAAATATCACGTTTACGCACAGCGATAGAAAAATCCAAGGACCAGATGCTGGAGATCAAACAGCGTGCGGGGAAAGTTGCGGATAAATACGCTGTGATTCTCGACACCTACCTCCTGTTACTTGATGACGATATCCTCGTTAACGAGACCATTGAAAAGATCTGCAAAGAACAAGTCAATGCCGAATGGGCACTGACCCAAATTCACGAAAAATTTACCGCGCTTTTCAACAACATCAACGACGAATACCTGAAAGGCAAACAGGATGATCTAGACCTCGTGGTTCAAGGGATCCTTCGAAATTTGATAGGACACCATCAAGAATCCCTTTCTGAAATACAGGAGCCTGTGATTCTTATCGCCCACTCTCTGAGTGCATCCGACACATTGATCATGCCGCGTTCTCTCATCCTTGGGCTTGCAACCGAGGTTGGTGGGAAAACATCGCACTTGGCTATATTTGCATCTGCGATGGGCATCCCTGCTGTCGTAGGCGTAAAAGACCTGACATTAAAAATCAATTCAGGCGATACCATTATCGTAGACGGAATTGATGGGCACGTTCTCGCCCATCCTTCAGAAAAATTGCTGACACATTTTCAAAAAAAGTCAGAGAGTTACGCATTATATCAGAAAAAATTATTGAAAAACATTCATCAGCCAGCCGAAACATTGGATGGACGAGTCATCAAATTGATGGCAAACATCGAGTCAGGGCACGAGCTAAACGCACTTAAGAAATTTGGTGCTGAAGGCGTTGGGCTTTACCGAACCGAGTTTCTTTATCTAGGAGTAGATCAATTACCTACAGAGGAATTTCTTTACGAAAACTTCAAAAAAGTTGCCCAAGCCAGCGATCCTTACCCCGTAATATTTCGTACCCTCGATGTGGGAACAGATAAGCCCTTACGCAATCTTCAGCTTGAAGAAGAAAACAATCCCGCGCTCGGGTTACGCGGCATACGACTTTCTCTGGTATACCCCGATATTTTTATTTGCCAGCTCAAAGCCATCTTAAGAGCCAGCCTCTATGGTAAAGTCAAGATTTTATATCCCATGATTGTATCCGTCTCCGAAATCAGAAAAGCGAACCAGCATCTCGAAAAAGTAAAACAAGAACTACGGGACAAGCAAATCCCATTTAATGAGAATATAGAAATTGGGGCCATGATAGAAACCCCTGCCGCCGCAATCTGTATCGACGATATCCTTCGAGAAGTCGACTTCATCAGCATCGGAACCAACGACTTGATACAATATCTATTAGCTGTGGATCGTATCAATGAGAACGTAGCGCATATCTATCAGCCTTTTCACCCCGCTGTGTTGAAGACATTGAAAAAAGTGATCCAGGCCGCGCAAAATCACGGGAAAAAAGTTTCTATCTGCGGAGAGTTGGGAGGCGACCCCATAGCGACCCTCTTGTTGATTGGATTGGGACAAGTCGACGAGTTGAGCATGGATCCTCATGCTATCCCAAAAGTAAAAAAAATACTGCGCAAGACCTCTCAGCAAGAGGCACAGGCATTTGCCCAAAAAGCATTGAGTTTAAAATCTGTATCCGAAATCAATCAGTTCATCATTTCTGAAATGAAAAATAAATTCCCTGATGATTTTGATCATAACTTAGACTATTTGGAAGAATCCCCCTTGGCACCAATGGATTCAGAAGATGAACCCGAAAATATTTTTTAAATAAAAGACTCCAGTAATAAATCTCAATATAATCAAACACCCTAACCTTACCAAAAGAGGAGCCCCATGAATCCCGATAATTATCTATTTACTTCTGAATCTGTTTCAGAAGGTCACCCTGATAAAATGGCCGATCAAATTTCGGATGCAGTTCTCGATGCAATTCTGGAAAAAGATCCAAAGGCAAGAGTTGCCTGCGAAACCATGATAACAACAGGGTTTGCCACCATCAGCGGAGAAGTCACCGCAGACTGCTATGTTGATATTCCAAGTATTGCCCGTAAAACCATTAAAAATATAGGCTATGACGATTCTTCCAAAGGATTTGACTCCGAAACTTGTGGCATTCTGGTGTCATTAGATGCCCAATCCAAGGACATTGCGCGCGGTGTGGATGACGACAAACACGAACAAGGTGCAGGCGATCAAGGCATGATGTTCGGCTATGCAAGCAATGAAACAAAAGAACTCATGCCCATGCCCATTGTGTACGCGCACAAACTGGTCAAAACCCTGGCGCAATTGAGGAAAAAAGGCACACTGCCCTGGTTGCGTCCCGACAGCAAATCTCAAGTATCCGTGCGCTATGAGAACAATAAACCCGTAGCTATCGAAACCGTCGTCCTATCAACCCAACACGCACCAGAAGTAAAAAATTCAGAAATTCAAAAGCAGATCACAGAACAACTGATTTACAAAGTGATCCCCGAGAAGTTTCGCCATAAGAAGATGAAAATTTATATCAACCCCACAGGTCGATTTGTGATCGGCGGACCTCATGGAGACTGCGGACTCACCGGTAGAAAGATAATCGTCGATACCTATGGTGGATTCGCACGACACGGTGGCGGTGCTTTTTCTGGGAAAGACCCTTCCAAAGTTGATCGATCCGCCGCATACATGGCTCGTTACGTCGCGAAAAATTTGGTAGCCGCAGGCGTGGCAGACCGATGCGAAGTACAACTTGCTTATGCCATTGGCGTGGCAGAACCCGTTTCAGTTTTTGTCGAGACCTTCGGAACCTGCAAAATTGATCCGAAGAAACTCGAAGATCTTATCCGATCTCACTTTCTACTCAAACCAGCGGGGATCATAAGCTCACTCGATTTGCTCAAACCCCGTTATTCTCCTAGTGCCGCTTATGGGCATTTTGGAAGAAGCGAGAAATCGTTCACATGGGAAGCAACTGACAAAGCCGAACAAATTAGAAAAAACGCAGGACTATAAAAAAAAGGGGGCTCCATAAGGAGCCCCCTACCTGCTTTTAACTTTCTAAACCACGTTCATTTCTTAATTTTTACGGATACATCCCCTTGCCTTCTTCCTGAACCGTGTTCTGCGTTTTGTCCTTTACTTCACCCTTATTGCTCTCGGCCTGATCTTGTTCCAAAGTAGTCTGATTATAAGGCGTCATACAACCTTGCCCAATGATGAACGCCGTCAAGACCAGCAATCCCAAAACAGTTTTTGACCCCATAAAAATTCTCCTTTATCAATCGTTTCTATATCAAGCGTTCAACTAAACATTTACGGTAAAAATTTTGCCTCTTGCCGGGTATCCAAATATGGCAAAGTCAGATCATCTTCTTTGTGACTGTCAAGATACGACTGAATAATATTCATCTGCTCCAATCGCCGGGTCGCATTTTCTCTCATTCTAACAATAAGCATATTCATTTGATCCTGGATTCTCTCTCTCAAAGCCATTATCGCCAAAACTCGCTCGCGTTGTTCCTTCAATTGAAGAGAATTGTACAGCAAAATGTTCTCACGTTGACGAAGAATTTTCTCGGCCAAGATACGCTCATCCTTCTGATAAGCCAACATAACCTGGCGCACCGCTGTCTTTACTGCATCAAAATCAAGATCTACATTATCACGCGCCATCATCCTCTGCACTTCACGATAAGCTTTTTGGGGATTTTCCGGGCGTTCTTGATTTTCGTATATTTTAATCGTAAAAATTCCATCCCTGACTCTATAGTCGGGATGGACGATGACGTGATGAAATCCCTGAGACGAATAATAACCTCGAATCTCCTCAGCAAATAATCGCATGAACTCTCTGGAGAGTATTGTCCCCTCGCCTATAGGAACGCGACGGGCCAAGGTATCATGATCCAATAAGGTATTGCCTTCAAACTGAATAAAATTCACAAAAACACCCGAAGGTTTAGACTCATCCCCCCATGCATTTCCATAAAACAAATTTAAAGTAAATACAAAAATTAAAATTAAGCGCATATAACAAACCTCAATAAAAAAAACAAACTACCCTGATTCCCTCAACGACTCAAAAATCTGAAAGTTTAATGCAAGTCTAAAAGAATTTTAATCGTTAGCATTTTATCGAGTTATAATTTGAATTTTCTTTGTACGACTTCTCTCATAAGCGGCAATCAAAGAATCTTCTCCCAATTGATTTTGTGACAAATCCAGAATCTCCAGTTCAGGAAAACCACTCGATTCAATGATTGGCACCGCGCCCGCATCTGAAATCCTGTTTTGCCCCAAATATATTTCCTTCAGTTTTTTTAAAGACTGCGCTTTTGCCAATGCTTTAGCACCCTCATCGCCCAGTTCATTGCTAAAAAGATTGAGAGTTTCCAGAGACTCGAATTGACTCGAATCGGCAAGATACCTAACCCCCTCTGGGCTGATCAAATTACCGTTCAACATCAGTATTTTAAGTTTTCCAAAATGATCGGAAGCACTGAAAATTTCCAAACCCGCTTCGCCGATTTCATTTTTCCATAATTTCAGCACTTCAAGATTTTTTAAAAATGGCGATTCCACCAATGCTTTCAGCCCCAAATCTCCAAGAAGATTACCCCATAAATCCAGCATCTTAAGGTTCTTCAAATACTCCGATTTAGCCAGTGCTTTCATACCAGCATACTCAATCTTATTGCCGGACAAAATGAGAGTTTCCAGATTTTCAAGAACCTTCATTTTCGCCAATGCTTTAGCACCCGAAACCTTTATATTCGCACCACTCAAATCAAGCGATTTACCATCTTCGCTCAACCGGGAAATCACCAAAGACTCCAAATCATTTTCCCCGAATGAAATTTGAGGCGGAATGAATGCCCAGCCCAAGAGAATCAAAATCCAGCAAATCGCATTATTTTTTAAAATATTCATAAGTATTCAAATACAGAAAATTTAAGGACAAGAAATCAATAGACAATTATGTTCGCACATCATAAGAGGTTTGTGAACCTGCGAAGGGAAGAGCCATCACAAAGTAAAGAGCCATGCTCACCTCTGCATCATAAAAATTAGTCTCAAAAAGACCCGCTGCCAGAAACCCAAACACGGCCGCAGAACTGCCCATCAAACAGGCATTTTGCCTGGAATACCCTGGCTCTCTCCTCTTGAATAAAGTCATAAAATAAAACACCCAAATTGAAATCCAGGAACCCAGACCAAAGATTCCAGTATCCACCGCAAGCTGAATAAAATTATTATGCAGTCCACGCAATTTTTTAATCCATCCCGTCGGATCAGGATATAGATGATTGACCGCGTCAATGCACTTGAACCCACACCCTGTCAATGGATGATCTTTGAAAACCAGCCATCCCCCCTGCCAAAGAGCTAATCGGGCCACAAGGTTTTTATCACTAAAATCAAATATACTGGTCATCCTCTGTTTGACATGAACCGGAGAAATAACGAACAAAACAATCATCAACACCGGGAGCAGACAGAGTAAAATTTTCTTTCGAAACCAAATTAAAAAAACAATCCCTGCCATCAAACCCAGCCATGCCTGCCGGGTATAAGTAAGCATCAGACAGAATGCCATGAATACCACCGCACCCAATAGCCACTTATTCGCTTTAATATCTTTACCGGAAAAAATAAGATTGCCCAAAGTCACAAGAAGAGCCAGCATTAGAAGTCCGGCATAAGTCATGTAAACACTCATAGTCCCTTCTACTCTGGCCTGAATTGTGATACCTGTCTGCAAAACGGCATAAAATCCCGTTAGCGTTGACAAAGTGGCAGAACCAATAAATAACAATATGAGACGGTCACGCTGATCCTCGTTTTCGATACAATTAACAGCCCAAAAGAAAATTAGAATTTCTAACAAACGCTTGAGAGATTTATAACTTCCCTCAACATCAACCGCTCCGGCAACTGCAACAAGGCAAGCCAATATGAATAGCAAGAATGGTATTTTCAATGGGAGTCGTTGATTCCGCCATGTCCCAGTCAGATGACATTTTGTCATCCATGCAAGGCCACCCAATCCGCAAGATATCTGAGTCAGACTTATAGAAAAAAATGAAAAAAGAGCAAAACCCATCAAACTGAAGGAAATCACCCTATCCAAGAAAACCAAACGACGATCCATAGTAAAATTTAAGCTCATAAGAGGGATTTATTTTCTCTTGCCTAAAATAAGAACGTGGCGAAACCAGTTTCTGGTCCAGCCAAAATTTCGATCCAAAAACTTGTCCGCACGAAAAGCAAAACGCATCAAACTATTAGAAGGATCTCTAAAAAATATTCGGGATAAAATTCCTAATGGAACGGATAAAAATTCTTCATAATAAATTTCAGTTTCAAACCGTTTGTTTATCTCCATCAACTCCTGCCGCCTAAATGGTTGTTCATCTATCGTTCGAGCGTCTGGAGTCAAAGCCCGCACGATATTCCCAAAAGGATTCATCCCCAGAGGTTCAACAAATAAAATTCTCCCTCCAGGTTTTAACACCCGGTTGATCTCGTTCAATGCAGTAACCATGTTCAAATGGTGCAAAATGGCTCCTCCAAAAACGAGGTCAAACGAATTGTCTTCGAATTGAAGATGATGAGCATCCATCAACACAAACCGTGGAACAATTTTGCTTTCAACAGCAGAATCTTTGCCTAACTGAAGTTCTGCCTCTGAAATATTGATGCAAGTCAAAGAAGCAGGATAAATCGAATAGCGTTCAAGCCACCCCATCCAAGCTGAGGAACCAATTTCCAAAACATTTTTACCCTGCGCAAATTTCATTGCCTCGTTGATTTTTTCCATCCTTCTCTGGATATAAAAATAACGACAATGATCTAAAAAGTTTTCATAACCCGTTCTCTTCAATCCCTGGTTATACTGCTCCCTCTCCTTTTTTCCCCGCTCCGTAATTTGTTGAGTTTCCATAAATATTAGTTTCACTCAAAATGATTAAAATCAGGGGTTATTATAACCCTGTAGAAACCCCTTCTGAACATTTTAATAACTGCTCAGAGCAATGACTCGTGCTTGACATCTGCGCCCTGCTGAAATACCTTATCAGATAGGAATTAAAGTATAAAAATATATAACTCATCCCATAAAAAATCATGTTTGAAAATAAAGAATCTCTGCAAGCTGAAGGAAATAAAATCGTTGCTGAATGGGAACAAGAACGAAAAAAAATAGAAGCTTCCAAAGCAGATTTGCAAGAAGCTGACTTGAGTAATTTAAAATTGATGGGATCAGACCTCAGTTCCGCCAATTTGACTGGGGCAGATCTTACATCCGCCTATCTCATCAAAGCCAATTTGCAAAATGCCGATCTGACAAACGCCGACTTGACCGAAGCAGTGTTGAGCGATGCTGACTTATCGGGAGCCAATCTGGAATCTGCCGAATTGTCTGACACCTATTTGCACGGTGCCAACTTGACAGATGTTAAAAACCTGACATGCGATCAACTTGAGCTCGCTAACTTTGATAAAGAAACAAAACTTCCAGCCTATATTTCCGTAACATGGGGAACCAACGGCGGTTGTCAATGTACTGAGCTAGAAAAATGAGACCAGAAGTCCCTCCAATTTTTTATCACAGGAGATTGTTTTAATGGCTATCATTACCTGCCCCGGTTGCGACCGGGATGTGTGGGACGGTGAAGAAGCTTGCCCAACCTGTAAATATCCGTTGCAAATTTCAACAAACCAAAACAATCTCGAATTATTTCGAACATTAAAAATTCGGCTCGCGATTTTATCCGCTGTTTCAGGGTCTTGTTTATTTGCCCTTTTGGTAGCGATGGTACGCCCCCCTGCTGACGGATTCGGTGCGCCCGTGATCACCGTTGGAATGGTTTACCTTGGGGCCTTGGCCATCAGAATCATTACCGAAAAGGGTCTGGCCAAGATTGAAGAGTGATACCGTTTGCTTTTATTTTTTTTGTAACCAACCGTATTTGAAAATCGTGTAAATGATTTTTACCCCTGCCTTAAAAGTCCCTGAAACAGTTCCTGTGATCTTTGATACCCCTACCCTCTCTCTATAGCGAACGGGTATTTCACGAATGCGCAATCCTGCCAGTGCCGCCTTGATTTGCATTTCGACAGTCCAGCCAAAATCCACATCCCGCATTTTCAACGCGTCCAGCGAATCTTTGCGAATCGCACGAAATGGACCCAGGTCACTAAAGACTTGTCCGAACAGACAACGAATAAGAAAAACTGCCAGTTTGTTTCCATAACGCGCCTGCGGCAACAATGCCGAACGGCTTTCCTGTAAAATCATCCGGCTACCCAGTACAAAATCTGCCTCGCCAGAGATGATAGGCTCAACAATTTTTTCAATTTCTTCAGGATAATCACTGTAGTCACCGTCCAGAAAAACAACGATGTTTGGATCCGTCAACTCTGCCATCCCTCTCAAGCAAGCAGAGCCGTAACCACGCCGCATTTCTCTAACAACTCTAGCACCTTCCTTTGTCGCGGCCTCGGCGGTACCATCTGTTGACGCATTATCAACAACAATGATTTCCTGAAGAAAGTTATCAGGCAGGTCTCTTAATACCAGTCCGATGGAAGATGCTTCGTTGTAGGCGGGAATAATGACCGAAATACGCGGGAACATTTTAAAAAAATTAATGGCTTGAAGATATGGCTCGTTTGATATCCGATACCAATTGCCCCACCTTCTCAACTCTGTCTGCCAAAGACTCCTCGCCGGCAATGATTTTCACGATAGAACTCCCCACGATCACACCATCTGAAAATTTTATAGCCTCTTCAGCTTGTTCGGGCCCAGAAATACCAAAACCAATCAGAACAGGCAACGACGTTACTTTGCAAATAGATTCAACCTTTTCTTTTATCCCTTCACTCAATTTGTTCCGGGTGCCCGTTGTTCCTGTCACAGAGATGTAATAAATAAAACCTCGGCTCTTTTCAGAGATCATACGAACACGCGCTTCCGAGGTAGTAGGAGCCATGAGCATGATCATGTCCAATCCTTTTGCATCTGCCAACGCAAGAAAATCTCCCGCTTCTTCCGGTGGTAAATCGGGAATAATAACACCATCGACTCCGGCGGAAACCGCATCACGCACGAAAGTCTCTTCACCGTACACATAAATCGGATTGAAACTGCTCATCAAAATGATTGGCAATTGCGATGTCTTTCTGATTTCCTTAACCAGCGCGATGATTTTTTTCAACGTGGTGCCAGCCTCCAAACTGCGCTGGGAAGCCGCCTGTATCACAGGGCCATCTGCCAAAGGATCAGAAAATGGAACTCCCAACTCTATCAAGTCGGCCCCTTGCTCTTCGATTTTCTTGAACAAGGTTTGAGTCGCCTCCATATCGGGATCACCCGCAGTGATAAAAGCCACCAGAGCCTTTTGCCCTTTGGCTTTCAAACTTTCAAAACGCGTTTCAATGCGGCTCATAAATTCTCTCCCAGGATATCTGCAACCTGCGTCACGTCCTTATCGCCTCTCCCCGAAAGGCAAACAACAATGATCTCATCCTTTTTCATACCCGGTGCAATTTTTGCGACCTGTGAAATCGCGTGCGCCGATTCCAATGCAGGAATGATTCCCTCTGTTGTTGACAATAATTTAAATCCTTCCAAAGCCTCTTTATCGGTGATCATCGCATACTCTGCCCGTCCCGTAGTTTTCAGGTGGCTATGCTCCGCACCCACACCCGGATAGTCCAATCCGGCTGAGATCGAGTGCGCTTCTTTCACTTGTCCATCTTCATCATGCAAAAGATAACTCATCATCCCATGCAATACACCGCTGGATCCGTGGTTCAGAGACGCGCCATGCTTGCCCGACTCTATCCCGTGTCCCGCCGCTTCAACGCCCATCAAGCGCACTTCGGTGTCGGTTACAAAGGGATAAAACAAACCCATCGCATTGCTACCGCCACCCACGCAGGCGATGCAAAGATCGGGCAATCTTCCTTCTTCTTCCTGAATTTGACGTTTGGTCTCTTCGCCGATGATCTTTTGAAAATCTCTCACCAGCATCGGATAGGGATGCGGTCCCACGACCGAGCCAATGATATAATGCGTCGTCTCCACCGTCGTGATCCAGTTGCGAATCGCTTCACTGGTCGCATCTTTCAACGTTCGAGTCCCTGCTGTAACCGGTATCACGCGTGCGCCCAGCAACTTCATGCGGAAAACGTTGAGGGACTGTCGCCGCATGTCCTCCTCGCCCATAAAAACATCGCATTCCAGATCGAACAACGCCGCCGCCGTCGCCGTCGCCACGCCATGCTGTCCCGCACCGGTTTCTGCAATCACTCGTTTTTTACCCATCCTGCGAGTCAGCAAAGCACTGCCAATGGTGTTATTGATCTTGTGAGCCCCGGTGTGATTGAGGTCTTCTCTTTTGAGATAAATCCTGGCCCCACCCAGATGACGAGTCAGATTCTCGGCAAAATATAGCGGTGTCGGACGACCGACATATTTGGACAAATAGTGATTCAGTTCTTTGACAAATTCCGGATCGTTACGCGCTTCCTCATACAGCTTTTCCAACTCTTCCAAAGCCGGCATGAGCGTTTCGATCACGTACTTGCCACCAAAAGCACCAAAATGTCCCCTTTGATCGGGAAATGAATATTCCATATTATTTTCCTAATGAGTCCCTGCGAAAAATCTTAATAAAATTATCCTCGTACTGCCTGAAAAAAAGCTTCCAGTTTTGCCAGGTCTTTTACTCCCGGATACGCTTCGACACCTGAGCACACATCGACACCATAGGGTTTGATTTGATTGATCGCACGGTGCACGTTAGAAGGACTCAAGCCTCCTGCCACGATGACAGGTCCACTTCGTTTCGCTTTCAATGCCAGGGTCCATTCGAAAGTTTTTCCCGTCCCCCCATGCGCCGTGTCGGAATGCGCGTCGAGCAGAAAACCACTCACAGGGTATTGGTCCAGACCAGAAACAGACTCCAATCCATCCACACGAATCGCTTTAAGTATTGTACGTGCGCGAATTTTTTTACAATACGCTGGTGATTCTTCTCCATGCAATTGTACTGCGTCCAACTTGCAGTATTCAACCGTCCGATTGACTTTATCAACGGTTTCATTCACAAAAACACCAACGGTCTGCACAAATGGCGGCAGAGTCGCAATGATTGCCTTTGCATCCGAGGCAGAAATATTTCTAGGGCTTTTCTTATAAAAAATAAAACCCAGCGCATCGGCACCCAATTCTGCGGCTTTTTTGGCATCCTCTAAATTTGTGTTGCCACAAATTTTTATTTTAACGGTTTGCCCCATTGTCGTTCAACAATTCCCTTAATTTAGCTGAAATGTCGGGTGCCTTCATCAAACTCTCTCCAATCAAAAATGCGTGTGCACCCATCGCTTCAAACTCTTCGATTTCCTTGCGTCCATGTATCCCGCTTTCACAAACTACAATCTTTCCCTCTTCCTGCAAGGCCATGGGTATGAGCCGGCGGGAAATATCTAAATCCGTTTGTCCAGAAGTGAGGTCGCGGTTGTTGATCCCCAAAATCGGCGCACCGGTATGAAAGGCCTTCTCCAAGTCCGCTTCATTATGCGTTTCGATCAGAGCCTGCATGCCCAATTCTTTTCCCAGCTCTGCGAGGTCGGTCATTTGATTTTTGTCCAGCCAGGTCGCTATCAGCAAAAACCAATCGGCCTCCATCGCCCTGGCTTCGTAAACCTGATACTCTGAAAAAATAAAATCTTTACGCAATAAAGGGATATTCACTGCTGAACGCACACGAGAAAAAATATCGACGCTTCCACCAAAATGACGGGTTTCGGTCAATACTGAAATCGTCGAAGCTCCCCCCTCTTCATAAATACGAGCGATCTCTTGTGCTTCCACTCCTTCACGTAAAACACCTTTAAAAGGCGTTCTCAGCTTGATTTCAGAAATGATTCGAGTTCTGATTTTTTGACGCAACACGCGACTGACATCACGGACGGGATGCGCTGAAGAAATTTTACTCTTTAACTCTTCAAGAGGAACTTTTCTTTTATCACTCGCCACATCTTCCTTACGGGCAGTGAATATTTGATCGAGAATATTTTTCATGTTCCAGTATGGGTAACGCGAACGAGAGCGGCCAGTTTTTCTGATGCTGAGCCCGACTCGATCGACTTCTGCGCAAGTTCGATGGCTTCCTTCCAACTCTCAGCCCGCCCCACTGCAAGCAGAGCGGCACTGGCATTTAAAACCACGATGTCCCGACAAGGCCCTTTTTTTGATCCCGAAAGTATTTTCCGAATCAAACCGGCATTTTCTTCCGGTGACCCACCTTTAATCTCTTCTGCATTGCAATATTCAAAACCAAGTTCTCGTGGATCGAAATCGTATTCCTCTACGTTGCCTGCATTCAATTCACAGACATGCGTTTTCCCGGTGAGTGTGATTTCATCCAAACCATCCGAACCGTGCACCACAAAAGCCCGATGGCTTCCCAAATCGGACAACGCCAATGCCATAGAACGCAACTTGGATTTGTCGTACACACCAATCACCTGCGCGCGTGCGCCAGCCGGATTGGTCAATGGTCCCAGAATATTGAACAGCGTACGAATGCCCAACTCTTTGCGGACCGGTGCGGCATGGCGCATCGCTCCATGCATGAGTGGGGCAAAAAGAAAACCGATGCCAATTTCTTGCAATGCTTTTTCCACAGTTTCTGTCGATGCCGAAATTTCAACCCCCAAACATTTCAGGACATCGGCACTCCCCGAACGACTGGAAACCGCCCGGTTGCCGTGTTTGGCAACGATCGCACCGGCACCGGCTACAACAAATGCTGAAGCGGTAGAGATATTAAAGGTATCGGCCCCGTCGCCACCGGTGCCACAGGTGTCCACAATATTTTCTGATCTGGCTACAATCGCAACTGCTTTTTCCCGCATGACACGGGCCGCGCCCACAATTTCTCCAACACTCTCGCCCTTCATCCGCAAGGCCGTAAGAAAAGCCGCCAACAATGCAGGGGAAGCTTCTCCTTCCATGATCTGGTTCATCACGGAAACCATCTCACTTTCAGTCAAGTCTTGACTTTCTACAATCTTTTTTAAAGCCTCGACAAGTGTCATCTTCAGTTCGCGTTAGGTTGATCCAGAAAATTTTTCAACAACGCCATCCCATGTTCGGTCTTGATAGACTCTGGATGAAACTGCACGCCTTCAACGGCCAACGTTTTGTGTCGGATTCCCATGATTTCGCCATCGTCCTCACTCTCTGCGGTGATGGTCAAACAATCGGGCAAGGTATCGCGATCCAAAACAAGTGAGTGATAGCGAATCGCGCTGAATGCTTCAGGCAGTCCGCGAAAGATGGATTGCTCATCTTTAAATTTCCTATGAAGCATTTTGGAAGCTTTGCCGTGCATGATATGTTTGGCCTTCATCATCTTTCCGCCAAATGCAACGCCAATCGATTGATGCCCCAGGCACACACCCAGCAAAGGAATTTTTCCGGAAAAATGTTTCACCACATCGACAGAAACGCCTGCTGTATCCGGATTGCAGGGCCCTGGAGAAATGACAATTTTTTCCGGATTCAAATTAGTAATTTCATCGAGCGTGATTTTGTTTCTGTGAACGACAACATCCGCCCCCAGTTCGCGCAGATATTGCACGAGGTTGTAGGTGAAAGAATCGTAATTGTCGATCATCAAGATCATTTGTCACACCCTTTTTCCGCCAAATCGACCGCTTTGAGAACCGCCATTCCCTTGCTCATTGTTTCTTCAAATTCTTTTTCAGGGTCCGAGTCAGCGACAATTCCTGCACCAACTCCCAAGTAACCCACTCCTTTTGTAACAACCAGAGTCCGGATAGCAATCGCCGTGTCCATATCCCCGGAATAACCTATGTAGCCAATCGATCCCGCATAAACGCCTCGCCGGTGAGGTTCCAACTCGTCGATGATTTCCATTGCGCGAATCTTAGGGGCACCGGAAACCGTTCCAGCCGGAAAAGTCGCCGCCAAAACATCGAAACAATCTATTTTTTCTTTATCAATTTCTGCTTCGACATTGGAAACGATGTGCATCACATGTGAGTAGCGTTCCACAATAAATTCCTCAGTCACCTTCACCGACCCTGTTTCTGCAATGCGCCCGACATCGTTTCTTCCCAAATCCAACAACATGAGATGCTCGGCCAGCTCTTTGGGGTCGGCCAATAATTCCTTTTCCAAGGCGATGTCTTCTTCTTTGCTCACGCCTCTTTTTCTCGTTCCCGCTATGGGCCGTACTTCCACTTTAGCCCCTTCCATGCGGACAAGAATTTCAGGAGACGAACCAATAATCTGACGTTCACCAAAATTCAGGTAATACATATAAGGCGAAGGATTGACCGTTCGCAGTTGACGATAGACACTGAAAGGGTCTACTGCGACGGGGAAGGTTAATCTTTGTGCCAAAACAACCTGAATCACGTCGCCCTCACGAATGTAATCCTTGATCTTTAATACCGAATCTCGAAACGCTTCTTTCTTGAAATTGGAAGCTACCTTGTCTTTTGAAAATCGTTCTCCGTTCCCGTTTTTAGGTTGAGGAGAATTTCCGCTCAAACTTTTTTCGACAGATTCAATTTTGGCAATGGCCTTGTCATAAATCGCCTTCAAATCTCCATCCTCGGTATGGACATTACAAACGATTTTTATCGTCAGAGACACATTATCAAAAATCAGGAGATTGTCCGTCAGCATGAACTCGAAATCCGGCGCATCCAGATCATTTTCTGTCTGATCGGGAATGTCTTCAAAAAAACGCACCACATCGTAGCTCATAGAACCGACCAGCCCTCCAAAAAACCCCGGCAAACGGGGGTCGGGAACAGGCTGGAATGTTTCACGAATTTTTTTTACTTCGACAAGAGGATTGTCAAGATTGGATGCCAGAATCTCACAGCTTCCATTTTCCAACTTTTCTACAACTCCGGCCCGGGATTGGAGGGTCCATCGCGGGTTGAATCCTATGAAGGTATATCGCCCCCATTTGTCGCCGCCTTTGACGCTTTCCAGCAGAAAAGAGTGGTCGTTCCCACACACTTTTAAATAAGCGGATACAGGCGTATTCAGATCGGCGAGGATTTCCTTATAGACAGGAATCACGTTGCCAAGCTTGGCCTTCTCTTCGAACTGTTCAAATGATAGAGAGATCATGAAAAATCAAATCGTTCTTTTGGGCTCAACCCCATTCTTAATTTAAAATTTGCAACCAGGGAGGAGGAAAATTTATTCCACGGGTGACCAGTCTTCGCCATTCCAGTGCAGGATCAAACCATTGTCCCCTACGGCATAGACATCATCTTCTGATAAACCACCAAGTGCCGTGAGGTATTCTTCCGTATTAGATTCTATGCGAGTCCATTGACCGTCATTCAAAAATTGAATCATTCCCAAATCACCGACCGCAAATATCATCTCATTTGAGGGTCCCCAAACGTCGAGAAAGAACTCCATCGTTTGAGAGGGCATTTCCGTGAACTCCGCGCCGTCGAATTTGAATATTGCGCCATCGGAACCCACCATATACATTTCATTCGGACCAAAACCATACAGCCCATAAAACTCGGCATTGGAATTAAACGTGAGACGCTTCCAGTTATCACCTTCCTGCCGTAATACGAGGCCATCGTATCCTACCGCGAACATTCCAGCTTCTTTACTTCCCCAAAGACGGGTGATATCGACATCGGTCCCTGTGTTTAGAAACTTCCATGACGTACCGTCATACTTCAGGATTTTTCCCAATCGGGAGCAGGCGTAAATTTCATCATCCGCCAATCCCCACAGGCCTGTCATGGGTGGAAGTTTTTCAGTATCTTCAATTGCCCAGGCTTTGCCGTCGTAATGAAGAATTCTACCGTCGGTGCATACAGCGTAGGCATTGTCGGGTGCCGTGCCCCAAATATTCTTTATAGTCCAGCGGCTCTTGGCTTCTACAAAATCCATCTGCTTCCAATCCGAACCATTGAACTCGAAGAGTGCGCTTTCGGCTCCACCGACAAAAATAGAATCCGGCGCAAAAGCATGAATAGACAAAAGATGCTTCTCTGTGATTGAACTCATTTGATAAGTTTAGATCCCCGGTTTAATTTTGAAGAGACATATCATTCCAGGATTTACCGTCATAGTGGAGCACGCAACCATCGTCTCCCACGACGTAAACACTGTTGGCATTCAGGCCACGCACTTTTGTTAAATATTTTTCCGTCCCTGACTCCATCGGACTCCAGCGATTCCCGTCAAAATGCAGAATGACACCATTATCGCCCACCGCAAAGATGCTGTCTTCAGAAGCTCCCCATACACTCAGGAGGTATTCCTCAGTTCCAGATTCCATAGGTTTCCATTCTTCACCATCGTATCGAAGAATGGTTCCGTGCGACCCAACGATAAAAATATTATCTTTTCTCGATCCCCAGATTCCGTACAAAGAGATTTCCTCGGAGGTCAATTCATCCCGACGATCAAACTCCTTGCCATCGTAAACCCGGTAAACCCCCTCCCCGCCAACGGCATGAAGACAATCAAGATCTTCGCCCCACATGCAGAACAGATCGTGAATGGTTTTGGGTTCACGATATTCCCAAGCCGAGCCTCCCCAATAGAGCATCCGCCCGCCAACGCCAAAGATAAAGAAACTATCTTCACTGAATCCAAACGCAGAATTGAGTGAGTCGTAATTTCCCGTATCCAGTTGCTCCCAAACTTTACCGTTGAATTTTAGCACCACCCCACCGATACCGACGGCGAAAATAAAATTCTCGTTAGCCGCCCAAATCCCCATCAGGGGGTTGGCGTTTTCGGTGTGTACCGCCGACCAAACTTTTCCATCAAAATGTCGAGGAATACCATCTTTCCCTACAGCGTAAATACTATCCTCTCGAAATACCCACAGATCCAGCAAATCCGGCTGATCGCCAACAAACATGAGGAGTTCCTCTTAAAACCAGTTAATGGGGATAGCTAACGAATCACTGAAAAGCGTTATCCAGAAATTTTAATCATAAAACTCACGAGCGATTCGTAAAGACGCTACGATTCACGGGACTATTTACAATCAACAGTCCAATGGCCTCGGTGCCTAGCTCATTTGCTAGGCATCGGGGTTCACAACACGAAACATAACGTTGGACAACTTGGGTAAATTTTTAGAATCTTTGAAGAGTTCTTGAACTTTTGAACTGATATCGTTTCGAATAAGAATCAGCGTCTTCAATTCAGGGAGATTGTTGGACTCTGCAATCGCCTGCGCTCCCTCATCTCCGATTTCATTTTCATACAGATCCAGAAGACTCAGTTTCTTGAAATACTCGGACTCTGCGATGGCTTTGGCACCCTGATCGCCAATTTGATTGTACGTCATTGTCAATTGATCGAGGTTCGCCAAATACTTTGATCCTGCCAAAGCTTGTGTCCCCGCTCCTTCTATGTAATTCCAGTTTAGATTCAATTCCGTTAATTTGGAAAAATTTTCTGAATTGGCAATCGCGATGGCACCTTGATCACTTATATTATTGCGATAGAGAGAGAGCTGAGTGAGTCGGGTTAAAGTTTTAGACTGTGCCAGGGCAATAACACCCTCATCGCCCAGTTTATCTCCCACCCACAAACTGACCAGACCACCCAATACACTCGACCCGGCAATCGCAATCGCTCCCGCTTCGGTGATATTGTTATCACTCAATATCAGCTCTTTCAGGTTCAAAAGAGTTTTAGAATTGGACATCGCCTTAACGCCTGCATCAGAAACATTATTTTTGAAGAGGTTTAAAGCCGTCAAAAACTTCATATTCTCCGAATCCAGTATGGCTCGGACCCCTTCATCACCAATTTCATTAAATTCCAAAAATAACGCCGTTACTCCCTTGGTGGAATCTGACTGCACGATTTTTATAAGATCGTCATCGTTCAGTTCTTTTTCCCTCAAGTCCAGTTCCGAGTTTTCCTCATTGAGACCCTGACTTATAAGACTCTCAATTTCGCTGTCGGATTTTCCACTCATTCAGCATTCTCCAATTTTGAGATTAAGCTTTCTACTATACAAAATAAAATCCGAAAATTTAATTGTTTTTTAGGGAATTTTTAAATTAAACTTTCTATCAGTCACATACACCTCGTATTCTGTTCAAACTTCCTATAATCTGTACATTAACCTAATTCAATAGATCCATGTCGCAAAACATCGAAGAAGTCACCCAAATAGTCAAACAGGCCGGACATTTCATTCCTCGAATCATGGAGGAATGGTCGCGCGTCATTATAGGACAAAAAGACCTTCTCGAAGGACTTTTACTAGGCCTGCTGACCGGTGAACACGTCCTTCTGGAAGGAGCTCCCGGTTTGGCGAAAACCACATCCGTCAAAACCCTTGCCAATTCTATACGGGCGACGTTTAGCCGCATTCAGTTTACGCCCGATCTCCTTCCGGCAGATATTTTGGGAACGCAGGTCTATCAGCCTCAAAACGGGCAGTTTTCCATAAAAAAAGGTCCTCTGTTTGCGAATATCATTTTGGCGGACGAAATCAATCGAAGCCCTGCAAAGGTACAAAGTGCTCTTTTGGAAGCCATGCAAGAGCGACAAATCACCATTGGCGGAACAACGTTTCAACTCGAATCGCCCTTCATGGTCATCGCCACGCAAAATCCCATTGAGCAAGAAGGCACCTACCCTCTTCCAGAGGCACAAGTAGATCGCTTCATTTTCAAGCTCAAAGTCGACTATCCTTCAAAAGTGGAAGAAAAACGAATCATGCAGATGATGTCTTCGCAAAAGGAACATGTCACCGCTCAACCTGTCATAGGGCCTGAGGATCTGGTGCGTGCGCGTAAAGTGTTTGACACTATTTACATCGACGAAAATCTCGAAGATTATATCGTGAACATTGTAGCCGCAACGCGGATCCCTGCCGAATACGGCCTTTCGGATCTTTCGGCATTGATTCAATTCGGGGCTTCGCCACGTGCTTCGATTTTTCTGCACCGGGCCGCCAAGGCACATGCCTTTGTACAGGGCAGAGGCTATGTGGTCCCGCATGATATCAAAACGGTAGGCATGGATGTATTGCGCCACCGTGTTATCCTGTCTTACGAAGCGGAAGCTGAGAATGTCGATTCTGACCAATTATTGAAGAAGATTTTTGACACCATTGAAGTTCCATGAATTCTGATCGAAAGTTATGACTTTCGCCCCGTTTACAAAACTTAAAGATTGGTTTGCCCCTCCCCTGTCACCTTCTGCTCCGGCAGAAAATGTTACCTCTTCGGATCTTTTGAAGAAGGTGAGAGCGATCCAGATCAAAACCAATCATCTCGTCGATGATTTCATGACGGGCGAGTACCACTCGGCCTTTAAAGGCCGTGGTATGGAGTTCAGCGAAGTTCGGGAGTATTCTCCCGGTGACGATGTCCGCCTGATCGACTGGAATGTAACGGCGCGCATGAGCCATCCCTTCATCAAAGAATTTATCGAGGAACGTGAATTGACGGTGACTCTGCTCGTCGATGTCAGTGCCTCTGGAAATTTTGGAACGGGAGAACATTCAAAAAGTGAAATCGCCGCCGAGATCGCTTCTCTACTGGCATTTTCTGCGATCAAAAATAACGACAAAGTCGGCCTCATCGTATTTTCAGACCGTATCGAACGTTACATTCCACCCAAAAAAGGCAAAGCGCATATCTGGAATATCATACGCTCTATCCTTGAATTCAATCCAGAGGGCAAGGGAACCGACCTCAAACTTCCTCTGGAATACTTGACGCGAATTCAAAAACGTAAAAGCGTCGCATTCCTGATTTCAGATTTTCAGGATTCCGGATTTGAAAAAAGTTTGAAGCTTGCCAACCAAAAGCACGATCTGGTCGCTATCTGTATTCGCGATCCACGTGAATTTGATTGGCCCAATGTGGGAATGCTGTACCTGGAAGATAAAGAAACGGGTGAAAAATATCTGGCAAATTCTGGCAATGACGCTTTGCGAAAACAGTATCGTCAAATCGCCGAGCAGGCACATACTGATTTTCTAAAACTGTTTCGTTCTCTGGGTGTGGGTGTGATTGATATCGACACGCGAAAATCACTGACTCAACCGATCATCCGTTTCTTCAAACAAAGAGAAAAAAGACGCTGATGCGCGGATGTGTCACCCTTTTTTACTGCAAAGGCTAATGTACCCTATGGAAATAGAAAATCCCTACAAGCAAAAAAATAAAGTGGGACTCTCCATAAAGATTCCTATCATCATTTTAACGTTACTGACGTTGATCGCAATGGGTGCGGTGTTCACGAAGTTTCTGAAATCACCTATTGTGAATAACAAAAAGAATTCTTCCACACCCGCAGAGACACCTTCTTTATCCATTTGGACCGAGCAACTTCCATTACTCGGTGCCCGGCTGGACGAAGCGGGTCTCTATGAACAAGCGGTACAGCAATACATAAAATATCTGGAAACCGCATCGGTGCGGGGTCCAGAGCGAGCCACAGCGGCGCATAAAGCCGGTCGGCTCTATCAAAAACTTGGAAATTGCGGCGAGGCACTCGTTTGGTTTTATCATGCCGAGCTGAACCAGCCATCCAAAGAATTACAAACTAAATTGAATCAGGACATCGATTCTTGCCTTACAAATATTCGCAGACCCAAAAATTGATAAAACGACAAACTCGTATCGGCCGTTTTATTTGCAGTGTCGCACTGCTTTTATCTCTTGTGCTGTGGCACGGATTTGCAAAAGCGCAAGCCCCTGGGCAGAAAGAGGCTTTGTCGCCTATTTCCGTCCAGTCCTATGTCAAACCCGATACAGCTACTCTCGGGGATGTCGTTGATTGGACTCTGGTGGTCACGCACGATCCAGACATTCAATTATTGCCCGTCGAAATTCCAAAAGTTTCGGGCTTTGACATCATCGACCAGCACCCCCCCGTAAAAAAACAGATGGGTGAGCAGATTGAAGAAACCCTGATCGTTCAACTGCGTGCCGATGAAATTGGTGACACGCCCTTACCCGGCGTAGAATTAAAATTTCAAGTGAAGCGTGCAGACGGCTCTGCCACCGACGGCCAGATTCAGGCTTCGCCTGCAAATATAAGCGTTCACTCTGTTTTGAGATTGCAAGGCGAACCGGAAGACATTCGCGATATCAAACCGATCATAGAATCCCCACCAAATTGGACGCAATGGTTCCTGTATGGAACCCTCGTTTTAATACTTCTATATTTGGGCTATCGGGCGTGGAAAAACAGAAAGTTGTCTCAGCCTGTTCAGTTTTCCAAAGAGGTTGCCCCCCTGTCGGCCTACGAACGCGCCCTACTCGAATTGAAAGAACTGGAGAAAAAAGGTTATCTCGAATCGGAAAAAGTCAGAGAATATTATTTTGAATTGTCTGAAATTTTTCGTCGTTATTTAGGGAGTCAATACACTCTCCCCGCTTTGGACTGGACCACTGAAGAGATCATTCAATGGGCAAAACGCAATAATGAATGGGGGGAACACAAAGTCGACCGATTGTCCTTCCTGCTGCAACGAATCGACAGGATCAAATTTGCCAAAGCCCAAACTGCTTTTTCGGGTGACGATGCGGAAGCTGTTCTAAAATTTATAGAGGACTGCCGGTTGACTCTCCTAGAGACAGCAACGATTGTTTCTCACGAAGAACATCAGACAAATCATCCGAGTTCTTCCCAATCTTAGCCTTATGAAATTTTTTCAATTTGAAGACCCCTGGTTTCTGGTTCTGGCGATCCTCTATCCCGCACTGCTCCTGTTCCGAGGAAACAAGCATTGGACGTCCATCGGTTTCTCATCACTGAAACTTCTGAAACAAGTAGACACTGGGAAAACCCGAATTTTCTCCAGGATTCCCATTGTTCTATGGTCGCTGGCGGGCATCTGCTTTGTTCTGGCACTTGCGCGACCGCAAGAAGGGCATAAAACCACTGAAATTCTAACCCGTGGTGTGGACATCGTATTGGCCATAGATGTATCTGGCAGTATGCAAGCTTTGGATTTCAGTGAAGGCGAAGAGCATATCACGCGACTCGATGCCGTCCGCAACGTCGTTTCAAGCTTCATCGACCGGCGTGAAAACGATCGCATTGGCATGGTCGTATTTGGAGCGGAAGCTTATACCCAATGTCCACTGACTCTAGACCGCTCTATCCTGCAAAGTTTTTTACAAAAACTTGAGATAGGAATGGCCGGTGACGCAACAGCCATCGGCTCGGCAATCGGGGTTTCTACCAAACGATTGAAAGATTTAGAATCCAAATCCAAAATCATCATTCTGTTGACCGACGGTTTGAACAATGCAGGGTCCATAACACCCTTGCAAGCGGCTGAGATTGCAAAAACATTTGGAATTAAAATACATTCCATTGGAGTCGGAACCAAGGGAAAGGCACCCTTTTTAGTGGACTCGTTTTTAGGCCCGCAATACGTGTATCAGGATGTCGAAATCGACGAAGAAACCCTGCGAAAAATTTCGGAAATGAGCGGCGGGAAATATTATCGCGCAACAGATCAGGAATCCTTGAAATCAATTTACGACGAGATCGATCAAATGGAAAAATCCGAAGTTAAAACCATTGACCACTCGGAATACACCGAGCTCTTCCCATGGTTTATGATTTCCGGCTTGCTGTTGATCCTATTGGAAATGATCTTGAGCCAGACAATTTTACGGAGGATTCCCTGATGCGTTTTGGTGCCCCCATGTACTTTCACTTCTTCTGGCTGATGATCCCATTGATTCTGTTCCTGGTCAGTGCCTTCAAAAAGAAACGCGCACTGGTGCAGAAATTTTGTGGCTCCCTCATGGCCCAACGGCTGGTACCGGAAGTCGTCTGGAAAAATCAAAAACAGCGCAACGTGTTATTACTCCTTGCGCTGTTTTTCGGTTTGCTGTCGTTGACCCAACCCCGCTGGGGCTATCAATGGGAAGAAATCCATAGCGAAGGTGTGGACATCATCGTTGCTCTGGACGTTTCCAACAGCATGTTGGCAGAAGATGTGAAACCCAGTCGGCTCAAACGGGCACAAAGAGAAATTTCCGATCTATTAAACCTCATGAATGGCGACCGTATCGGACTGGTCGCATTTGCCGGGACTGCATTCTTGCAATGTCCGCTCACACTCGATTATTCCGCCGCGCGCATATTTCTGGAAACATTGGACAGTGATCTGATTCCTGTGCAGGGAACCGCTTTAGGGACTGCCATTCGCACAGCGGTTCAGGCCTTCAGTCAAAAGGAAAAGAAATCAAAGGCGTTGATATTGATCACCGACGGTGAAGATCAAGAAGGCGATGCACAATCGGCCGCACAATTTGCGGCAGAGCAAGGGGTTAAAATATTCATCATTGGCGTTGGCGGAGAACAGGGAGCTCCTATTCCTGAGCCAGAAGGTGGCTTTAAAAAAGATCAAAATGGAGAAGTGGTTTTGACCAAATTGGACGAAACCGCTTTGATAGAAATAGCGAAAACCACTCAGGGAAGCTATGTACGCTCAATTTCAGGAGATCTGGATCTTGAAACCATTTACTTTGAACGACTTAAAAAGAACGTCACCCAAAAAGAACTGAATATTGATAAAAGGAAACGCTGGCAAGAACGCTTTCAATGGCCCGCCTTTCTGGCATTGATATGTTTGGGGTTTGCAACCTTGCAAAACGAAAACAAACCATCAGTGATTCGAGGGCAAAATTTATCTCAGAAAGAGGCCTGAATTTGATAAACTTAAGTCAGTAATCTTTAATGCAGAAACTTGACTTTTCAGCCAGAAATCTCATTTATACTGTGTCAGTATTAATATTTTCTTGTTTTAGGATCGCTTCAATCTCATAAACATATTTAAAAAGGAAACAGCAATGGAAAACTTATCGCACGCCACACACATAGACGCGGTTGCTTCAGAGCAACAACGGTTCATGGTGAGAGTCTATAATTGGATGACCTCCGGCCTTGCGGTAACAGGTGTTATGGCTTATTACGTTTCACATAACGACACCTTGGCCTCTCTCATCTTCAGCAGTTCTCTGGTCCCAATCTTTCTGATAATCGCACAATTGGGATTGGTGGTTTATCTTTCGGCCAGAGTACAGCATATGTCCGCAAGTCAGGCGACAGGAGTATTTCTCCTTTATGCAGGGCTTACCGGAATAACATTTTCGTCCATCTTCATGATGTACACAGCGGCATCCATCACCTCCACATTTGTGGTGACCGCAGGTACTTTTGGAGCCATGAGCCTTTACGGTTACACGACTAAAAAAGACCTGACCTCCATGGGCGGTTTCATGTTCATGGGATTGATAGGTATCATCCTTGCCTCTGTCGTGAATATCTTCCTGCAGAGCAGTGGATTGCATTGGATCATCACCTATGCAGGTATTCTGGTGTTCGTTGGCTTGACCGCTTACGACACACAGAAAATCAAGGAGATGAACATTTTAGGGAATGAAGGCACCGAGGAAGACACCAAAGAAGCAGTCATTGGTGCACTCACACTCTATCTCGATTTCATCAACCTTTTCCTCATGATGCTTCGTTTGATAGGTGACAGAGAGTAATTGTATCTCTGAAAATCAATACCCGTTGCCCCGTGGACACGTGCCACGGGGCAACAAAATTTGCGATCTTTTTTGCCGCCAATCTGAATCCGGGCAGATTCTGGGTGATAAAAACGAACTCCTGGTTGCACCGGTTCCGTTCCAAAATCTCGCAACACATCGTTCAGTGTTACCGGCGGCTTGCCAGTCTCCCGGATTCTTGACAAATTTTCGATCATCGATGACCTCCAAAAAAATCATCTTCATGTTGGGATTGATATCGGTCTATTTCTCATCAACCGATGTGCTCCAATGCTTTTCTAACCCACTGGATAACGTCTCAGCAGAAACCTTGTATCGGAACGGAAAATACAAAGAATCCGAACAGAAATTCGAGCAGGAATATTCAGAAAACCCCGAAGATTCGCGCATCGCCTATAACTTGGCCAACAGTGCCTACAAATCCGGCAATTTTGAAAACGCATTGTCCGCCTATCGCCAATCCGGTTCTTTATCACAAGACAAGGCTCTACAACAAAAATCATTATACAATTCAGGCAACACACTCTTCCGAATGGGAAAGCTGGAGGAAGCTGAAGACCTTTATCGAAAAGCTCTGGAGCTGGATTCATCCGACATGGA
Source organism: Nitrospinae bacterium CG11_big_fil_rev_8_21_14_0_20_45_15 (assembly GCA_002787235.1). GTDB lineage: Bacteria > Nitrospinota > Nitrospinia > Nitrospinales > VA-1 > Nitrohelix. The sequence continues at coordinate 119,417 of PCWG01000042.1, read as the reverse complement.
CGCCAAATACAATCTGGAGTTTGTAAGAGAGCAAATCAAAAAGAAAAAACAGGAAGAAAAGAAAAAGGAATCACAACAAAATAAGAAGGACGATGACTCCTCTTCAGATTCTTCCTCACCTCAAGAAGCTGATGGTAAAAAAGATCCTCAAAAACCAAAACCCGACCCCAATGCAGAAAATAAATTTAAAGAGGATCGTCAAGCCGCCAATCCATCAGAACAAAAACATGACCCTAAGGACTCTGACACCACTCGGCAACAAGGGGAAATGACACAAGAGGAAGCCGAGCGACGTTTGAACGCATTGAACGAAAATAGAAAAGAATTTATCCAGAAGCAACTGGCAAAAAAACATCCCTCAGCTTCAATGCGTCAGGACTGGTGATTTGTTTATGAAAACCTCACCTGTTTTATTAAATTCCCGGCCTATTGTTTTTCTTATTATTTTCGCCGTACTGTTTTTTTGTTCTATACCCAGGCTCTATGCGGAAGAAATCACCCTGTCGGCAGAAGTAGATAAAAACCGTCTGACACTTGAAGACTCAATCTACCTGAAAATCACCGCACATGGAGCACAAAACACACCACAACCCCAACTGCCTCCCTTGCCGGATTTTCGTGTCCGTACCGGTGGGACATCGTCATCCACTCAAATCATCAATGGCAGTATTTCAACACGCTCGACCCATTCTTTTATTTTAACGCCAACAAAAGCAGGTACGTTCACCCTGGGTCCTGCAACAATGAAAGTCGATGGCAAGCTCTATAAAACAAAACCGATCCAGATCAACGTCACCCCGGCTACTGCAGAATCCAAAGCCGAGGCACCCGCCTATGTGGAAGCACATGTGTCGAAAACCAATCCATACATCGGTGAACAGGTCCTTTACATTTTCAAATTCTTCCGCAAAACCGGCGTTCAGAATCTGAACCTGGACACACCTTACGATCAATTAAAATTCCGCAAAGAAACTCTGGGGAAAACCCAAAACTACGATCAAAATATCGATGGAGTTGTCTGGAAAGTTCTGGAACTGCCCATTGCCTATATTCCAATGCAAGAGGGAGCGGCTGAAATCCCACCGGCAATTCTCGAAATGGATTTACTGTATCGTTCCAACAGAGCCCCCTCCAGAAGAAGCCCGATGGATGATATTTTTGACAATCCCTTTTTTCAATCACGGGCACAAATCCAGCATAAGGTTTTACAAACCCGGGCTTTCAACCTGAACGTCCGCCCCTTACCCAAAACTGGAAAACCTGAAAATTTTTCCGGACTTGTCGGAAACATTCAATTGTCGGCCGAACTGGGAAAAGCGGAACTGGAAGTAGGCGACACAACAACGCTCACACTTGCGATAACCGGAACGGGAAACATCGATCAGGCCAACCTTGAATTGAAAGATATCTCTGAAAATTTTAAGATCTACGCCGATCAACCTGTCTTTGAGCAAACCATTCAAAACCAAAAAATGGGTGGCAGGAAAACCTTCAAATTTGCACTGGTCCCATTAAAGCCGGGAAAACTTTTAATTCCGCCGGTCTTCCTGTCTTACTTTGATCCATCAAAAGAACGCTATAAAACCATACAGACCCAGCCTATTTACCTGACCTCCAAACCCGCAAAAGAAATTCAGGAAGCGTCAAAAGAATCCATGAAGGATTTCTCGGCACAAACCGAGTCACGTGAAAACAATGTGAAAATTTTAGGCGAGGATATCTTTCCCATCCACTTGAACGCCGATGATTTTGAGGATCAAAGCATTTCCGGTCGCGACAAAATGGGTTCTCTGGTTTTAATTATTTTGCCGGTCTTACTGTTCATTATTGCGGGAAAACATTCCAATCACCTGCGCAGGAGAAAACTGGATCCGGACTATTTCAAACGCCAGGGGGCATACAAACAGGCTCGTCAACGTCTGGATCAAATCACATCTATTGAAACGTCCAAACTCTTTGTGAGCGAATTGTCCCATATTCTTAGAGAATACATTGGAAATAAATATCAATTCACCGGTGCCACTCTAACCTCTAAGGAAGCAGAAAATCTGTTGGAGAACGCCTCCATAGAAAGTGATATCAAGCTGGCAACCTGCCGTTTGCTGGAAAGATTTGAAGCATTGCAGTTTTCTCCAGGAACAGATATTTCCAAAGAATCGCTACTGGAAGAGTCTGTGAAACTGCTGGACGAAATGGAGCGTAAAAAATGAGAATCATTTACGTTTTACTTTTCACACTCTTCGGCACAATGTTTACTTTTTTTCCGAAACCATTGGCGGCAAATACCGATAGTGCATCGATCAAAATCAACCACGGAAATGAACTCTATCTGACTGGAAATTTTAAAGAAGCCATCGCCCTCTACGAATCGGTCCGCGAAGAAGGATTTCAAAATGGATTTCTTTATTATAATTTGGGGAACGCTTATTTCAGAACGGGCGAAATGGGGAAAGCTATTTTCAACTATATAGAGGCGCAAAAACTTCTCCCTCGCGAAGATCAGATTCGGGCCAATCTCGATTTCACATTGAGCAAGACCGAGGACCGTCTCATGCCCAACAATGAAAATGCTGTCACCGCGCTGTTATTCTGGGCGAACGATTTGAATCTAAGAGAACACGGTTGTCTGGTTCTCAGTCTGAATTTTCTTTTCTGGTTGTCGATGATCGCATGGCACTATCAACCCATTGCAGTTTTAGATATCGCCAGAAAAACCGTCTTGGGTTTGCTCCTGTTGTCAATTTGTGGCGCAGGAACCCGGTTTTATTTCGACTCTCAGGAGCAACTGGCCGTGGTTCTCACTAAAACCATTCAGGTTGTCTCGTCCCCGGGTGCGGAGGCGAAAACTCTATTCGAATTGCATGAAGGGGCCGTCATAAAAATTCTCGACCATCAGGGAGATTGGGAGAAAATTTCAATGGGTTCTGGAAAAACGGGTTGGACTCGAAATGATTCTCTGCAAATTCAGGAAAGGAGAGGATACTAAAAATTCAATCCAGTTCTTGATGGATTCTTTCCATAAAAGAGCGGATGTTGATAGGCTTCACAACATATTGATCGAAACCGACTTCTAATGCAGAGTCGATTTCTGGGGGAAATGAATTCGCACTCACTGCCCAAACAGGTATATCTTTGGTTGCCTCTATTTTTCTCAGCCGGCGAAACACTTCGATTCCATTCATACCCGGCAAATTGATATCCATTAAAATCAAATCTGGAAGATGTTCTTCTGCCAATCGTATCCCGTTGATTCCATCCTCGGCTGAAATCAATTCAAAATTGATCTCGTCGCGAATGATTCTTTTAACAAGGGCCTGATTGTCTTCATTATCATCCACATACAAAATGGTTTTGCACTCACCCTTGCTATTTAATGAAGGACTCAATTCCGAAGAATCCTGAACTTTTGATTTTTCCACAATCTATTCCTATTTAAAAAGAACACCAAACACAACCTGCATCCAGAATAAATCACCTACACAGGATAAGCAAAGATTGTATGCGGTGTTCTTTAACAAGCCCTCAGAGGAATACCTGTGTCGCCGCTAAGTACTCCTCTTCTACATCTTTTCTGAAATCCTGAATATAATCCGCAGGAATTTCAAGTTTCTCAAGAATCCCCTCACTCAATTCAGGGACAAAAAGTTCTCCGCTGGTTCCCAATCCCATATCGTAAGCAACATGGTCGGCGATGTGTACCACATCTGCCAAAGGGGAATCCACATCGGCACCTTGGGGAAAGTGGTGACATAAAGCGACTCGTATGAGGCTGTAGGAAAGGCCCCAGGATTCTAGAAGAGCTCCACCCACATCGGCATGATCGTATCCAAATCGTTTGGTTTCTTCTTTGAATAAATTTGTTCCATTGGCTTCACAATCTTTTAAAATTTCCAATTCGGTTTCGGCATTTTTCTTAAAAATAATCAAACTGCCAATGTCATGCAATAGCCCGGCTACATAACAACGCTCGGAATTTTTCAAATCAAAATCGAGTGCAATTTTTCTGGAAATAACACCACAGGCGATTGAATGCCGCCAAAAAGAATCCATATTCACTAATTCGGGCGGGATACCATCAAATTTTTCCATGACCGATATCGCCAGGGCCAAGTCCTGTATTTGCAAGACGCCTAGAATATTCAGTGCATGCGTTACGGTCTCTATTTTAGAACTAAAGCCGTAAAATGCGCTGTTAACGATCTTCAATAAACGCGCGCAAATCGCCGCGTCGCTAGACAAAATCAGCGAGAAATCATCAAACGTGCTATCGGGATCCTTGATGGCTTCTTTCAATTTGAGGTAAACCACCGGTGCCGATGAAACCCAATCTTCAATAATTTCTTTTGCGTCCATTTAGCAAGGTACTCTTTTACAGGTTTCCAGTTTATCATTCAGCATTCAATGGATTGAATCAAAATCTAACTTTTCCCTGCAAGTATAGATTAACTATTAAGATCTTCAAGCATTCCCGCCAATTCTTCTAATTGAGCATGCGCTTTTTGTGAAATTTCAGGATTGACCCATTCCGTTGAACTTTTAAAATAATGGGACAATTGGGAATGTCGCTCCAAGCGAATCCAACTTTTACAGTCGCCTGAAACCTCATCGTCGCCAAAAAGTTTTCCGGCCTTGATATTAGGAACCAACATTTTTGACGAAATTTTTCGGACAGCATCCTTACCTCGCCGTACCCAAACAGATTCCAACGGACGAATAGAGATTTTCCCACGATCCTCTGAATTCATGTCAGTGTCCTTTCGGCAGATTTGACCGACCACGCAAACTTTTGGCTCTCAAAACTATCAGCATGACTATGGAGATGAGTAAAAACAAAATACCCACAAACTGTGAAGTAGATAAAACACCCTCAATCACAAAACCGCGATCATCATTCCGGAAGTATTCTATAACAAATCGCCCGATAGAATACAACACTCCATAAGACCAGATGACCTGTCCGTCAAATTGCTTTCTTTTAAGCAACCATAAAAGGAACAAAAATATCGCAATCGCATTCAAAGACAAGTAAATCTGAGTGGGATGCAAGGGCACCCCCAAAGGGGCCAGCGATTTGGGGTCGGTGAATACGATCGCCCAGGGAAGGTCGGTTTTTCCGCCATAGCAACAGCCGGCAAAAAAGCAACCCCAGCGTCCAATTCCCTGCCCCAGAGCGAGTGCGGGAGCCAATAAATCGGCGACCTTCCAAAAATTCATCCGCTGGCGTTTCATGTAAACCGCCGCCGCAATCATCCCGCCTATCAAACCACCATAAAATACCAACCCACCCTTCCAGAATTTAAATGCTTCCAGTGGATATTGGGTGAAATATTCATGTTCGACCACAATGTATAAAACTCGAGCACCCAGAAGCGACGCGATCATGATGTAAAAACAAAGGTCAATGATCTGTTGCGGATCCATGCCTTCTTTCTTGGCAAGGTGAGCAGCCAGCATGATCGCCATAAAAAAACCCGTAGCCACCAGAAGGCCATAGGTAAAAATTCTGACGAAACCAAATTCCAGCAAAATGGGATGCATGTGTCTTTAAAACTCCTATGAGCTGGTTTGAGCTCTTAATCAGGCAGGGCCCTTCAAATCTGTTTCCGGATTTGATGGTGGGGTATTTTTAAACAAATCAAGAACCATGCAACCCACGCCAATAGAAATGCAGGAATCGGCTACATTGAACGCTGGAAAATGGAAATCCCCGAAGTGAAAGTAAATAAAATCTATAACTTCACCATGTAGCACTCGGTCAATCAAGTTCCCGATCGCGCCGCTGAAAATCAAGGTCAAACCAAAAAGAACCAGCCGCTGTTGCTCTCTTGTCTGATGAAAGATAATCAAAATCGCAAAGATTGCGATCGTTGAAATCAATACAAATATAAGGGCCTTGTACTCCGAGGAGTGACTTGCAAACAGACCAAATGCCACTCCTGAATTACGAATATGAGTGATACTGAAAAAATGATCCACTACCCAGATCGAGTGATGACGCGGAATATGCGATATCACAAAATACTTTGTAAATTGGTCAAGAATGATCAAAAAGTTCGAGCAAAGCAGTAGCGACAAATATTTATTTCTCAATTACCCGTCCTCTTTGGGTACTCCAGATTTTCAACACATTTTTCACAAAGGGCGGATGCAGGCTCTTCTCCTGTCTTTGGATCAAAGTAATTCCAGCAACGTTCGCACTTTTCACCACCAACGGCTGAAACAGCAATAACAACACCTTTGAGAGACTCGCAGTTCCATGCATTTTCGATCGCACTCAAATCATCCACAACGTCCACACGAGATACGATAAAAATTATTTTCAACTCTTCCAGATCATCCTGCAAAAGGGTACGTAATTTCTCAGGCAAAACAATTTGCACATGTGCGTCCAAAGAATGACCGATGACTTTTTCCCGTCGGCAAATTTCCAGAGCTTGGCTGACCTCACCCTTCAATTCAACCAGCGTCTCCCATTTTTTTGCCAGTGTATCGTCAAATGATATTTCTAAACTTTCAGGGAAAGAACTGAGATGCACGCTTTTTTCATCGGCACTGCCAACAGGCAAATGCGACCAAACTTCTTCAGCGGTAAAACTCAATATGGGTGCCATCAAACGCGCCATATCCAACAACAAAATGTGCAAAACCGTTTGACTCGAACGACGCCCCGGGGAGTCTGGAGCAAAGGTGTACAATCTGTCCTTGACGATATCCAAATAAAACGCGCTCAAATCTACGATACAGAAATTATAGAAGGCGTGATAGAAGGTATGAAACTCGTAAGTAGAATAAGCCTTTAAAACTTTATTCTTCAAAATTGAAAATCGATACAGAATATAACGATCAATTTCTTGCAGATCCTCAACCGCCAGCTTGTCCTTCTGCGGATCAAAATCGTAAAGATTTCCCAACAGGAAACGGAAAGTGTTGCGAATTTTCCGATACGCTTCGGAAAGTCGTTTCAAAATCTCTTGCGAAATCCGAATGTCTTCGCGGTAATTTTCAGATGCCACCCACAATCGAAGTACTTCTGCACCATACTGATCTATGATTTTCTGCGGGGCAATCACATTGCCTGCAGACTTGGACATCTTCTTGCCCTTGCCATCCACCACATAACCATGCGTCAGAACCGACTTGTAGGGGGCTTCGCCTCGCACACCAATCGATTCCAGCAAAGAACTATGAAACCAGCCACGATGCTGGTCGCTTCCTTCAAGGTACAAATCAGCGGGCCAGCTCAATTTCGGGTTGGCCTCTATCACCGCGGCATGGCTGATACCCGAATCAAACCACACGTCCAGAATATCCTCTTCTTTATTAAAATCCGTTCCGCCGCAAGAGCAAACACTGTCCTTGGGAATCAAATCAAAGAGTTCTGTATCAAACCAATAATCTGCACCGTGCTTGGCAATCAATTCCGCAATATGATCGAAAACTTCAGGCGAACTGAGTGGTATTCCGCAAGTCTTGCAAGAAACGACAGCGACCGGAGCCCCCCACGCACGTTGACGAGACACACACCAATCCGGACGATTTTCAACCATTCCATAAATTCGACTTTCACCCCAAGGAGGAATCCATTCCACCTTACGAATCGCTTCCAAAGCCTTGGTGCGCAAATCATCGCGTTCCATTGAAATAAACCATTGCCGGGTTGCGCGAAAAATGATCGGCTGTCGACATCGCCAACAATGAGGGTAGGAGTGGGATATCTCGCCATGCGAAACCATGTAACCGTCGGCAACGAGTTTTTGAATGATCTCGGCGTTTGCTTTGAATACAAACATGCCACCGAAAAAAGGCAGGTCTTCAACAAACACACCCCCATCGTCTACCGGATTGTATGTATCCAGCCCATATTTTTGGCCGATGACATAGTCCTCCTGACCGTGGCCGGGTGCCGTGTGCACACAACCTGTCCCCTGCTCCAAAGTTACATGATCACCCAAAATCACCGTGGAAACTCGATCCGCAAAAGGATGTTGGCAGATCGCGCCCTCCAGTTCTTTTCCCTGCAAAGTTCCAAGAACTTTGTGCTCCTGAACATCCCATTCCTTCACGAGAGCGGGCAATAGATCTTCCGCTACGATAAAAATTTCTTCTTTGATTTTTACAGCGACGTATTGAAATTCTGGATGCAGACAGACTGCAAGATTTGCCGGCAGAGTCCAGGGGGTTGTGGTCCAGATCACCACTGAAACAGGTGCCGTTTCCCCATTCATCCAATCTGCGACCAACCCTGATTGCAGCGGGAACTTGACGTAAACCGAGGGAGAGGTCCGATCCGCATATTCCACTTCCGCCTCAGCCAGTGCTGTTTTACAGGAGGTACACCAGTGCACCGGTTTCAAACCGTTGTAGAGCAAACCTTTTTCCACCACTTTGCCCAACTCGCGAACAATCGCCGCTTCGTACGAGAAATTCATCGTTAGATAAGGATTGGCCCAGTCCGCAAAAACCCCAAGACGAACGAACTCCTCACGCTGGATATCAACAAACTTAGCCGCGTATTCCCGGCAAAGCTTACGGATTTCACTCTTGCTCGGATTGTTTTTTTTATTCCGCTCTTCTTTCGTCACCTGATGTTCAATAGGAAGCCCGTGGCAGTCCCAACCGGGAATGAACCCTGCGTCGAATCCGCTCATCGTCTTGAATTTAACGATAAAATCCTTGAGAATTTTATTCAAGGCGTGTCCCATATGAATATGACCGTTCGCGTAGGGCGGTCCATCATGAAAAACATACTGCGGCTTACCAGAAGAATGTTTTCTGATATTCCCGTATAAATCTTCTTTTTCCCATTTCGCCAATAATTCAGGCTCCTTTTGCAGGAGGTTGGCCTTCATGGGGAAATCCGTTTTGGGTAGATTGAGCGTTTCCTTAAAATCCATTGCTTTTATTCTTGAAGTATTAAATTAAAAAAAGCTCCACGACAAACGTGAGAGCGCAAGCAAAACAACTATCAAAGTGCCGAAAAACTCATTTGAATGATTTGTACAACATTCGAGAACTGCTCTTGAGTAATAAACTCGACCGCGTAGGTAAGAGGCTTCCCCATAAGAGTCCCCAAAATACCTGTATGCGCGAATTGATCCAGTAAAATAACTCCAAGCAACAAAAATGCACCAAAACGATCCAGATTGCTCAGATTTTCAGCGATCCGATGAGGAAGCAATCCCTTAAGAATGCTTGATCCATCGAGAGGAAAAATCGGAAGCAAATTGAAAATCGCCAAAGACGTATTTATAAATATGCCCAGAGCAAGCAAGGTGAATACAACGGGGCTGTCGTAAGGCTCCATCACCCGGATAATAAAACTAAAAACAACTGCCAGAGCCACATTCGACAGGGGCCCCGCAAGCGCAACGTACATCATATCTCTATGCAGATTGCGAAAGTTCCTCGGATCTACAGGAACCGGTTTGGCCCAACCAAAGCCGATGAAATAGAAAGAAATAATGCCAAAAAAGTCCAGATGTTTCAGGGGGTTAAACGAAAGGCGACCGAGTCGCTTGGCGGTGTCATCACCCAGCATGAAAGCCACTTTTCCATGAGAATATTCATGAACGGTCAAGGAAAACAAAACGACCGGAATCATTATAATCAGTATTTGGGCTTTATTCAAAAAATGCTCTTACATTTGAAGGGACAGTCTTAAACACAGGGACTCTAAACCTGCCTGACACATCTTAACGCAAACCCTTAAATTTTTCTAACCCAAACCCAGCCACACTCAACTTTTAATTCAGGAAACTTTGCATTCATGTGTTTTTATATACTTCAAAAAAGAATAAAATGCCATAGATGCCGCGATAAAAAAACCAAGTCGCCCCTCACGAAATCCCTGCCGCAGAATATATACTTTAATAAATACCCAGGGAGGTCCCAAAAGTATTCGCCCGATTCCCACCGGTCCCTTTCGATCAAAACGATCCTGAGCACTCAAAGTGGAATAACGATTCTGGCGCGTAATATAATCTTCCATATCCCTGAACGAATGATGTAGTAAGGGCTCGTTCAATGACCCCACCCCGCCTGCCGTTTCAATTTTTTCATGCACCCGCCCCTCAGTGAATCGGGCTTTCATTTTATCATACAAGCGAATGATCCTGTCCGGGTACCATCCGCAAAAACGAATCCAGTGCTCCCCAAAGAAATTTTTCCGGGGGAAATCATAGGCAGAAAACATCGGACCGACTTCCATCAACGTCCTGATTTCCCTCTCCACCTCTGAAGAAACTTCCTCATCCGCATCCAGATTCAAAATCCAGGTGTGAGACGCCTTTTCAGCCGCGAGATTCTTCTGCCCGCCATAACCCTGCCACTCCATCTGAAACACTCTGTCGGTATAACGACGGCAAATGTCCACTGTCGCATCCGTACTGAAAGAATCAAGCACAACAATTTCATCAGCCCATTGAACGCTCTTCAAACAACGCTCAATATGTTCCTCCTCGTTATACGTAATAATGATAACGCTTAACTTTTCCACAAACAGCTCCAAAAATTCATGATGAGACCCTCAAAATATCGTCTCGCAATCCAAACTCAAAAAACCTATAAGTGATTAATTTTACTGATTTTCTTTTATTTTATGATACAATATTGTTTCAGTGATTGTAGTCGAAATGGAACAGGCGAACTTAACGTATCCGCTAATTTTATCCAGATCGTTGCCCTGCTTTAGTCTCATTTTTCTAATTCATTACCGAGCGGGTCGGTCAATAAATGCATTTTAGTTGAAAAAATGTCCGAAAACCAATCCATTCAGGCAATTCAGGAAATAATATTGGAAGGGGTCGAATCTGTTTGGCTCGCCCTGAACAACTTGCTCGGCCTGGACCACGATCAATCCTACTCAATCATCAAGCCCTACCTTGATCTGGCATTAGACAACCCCCTGTACATGGCAAGCGCCGCACTCCTTATCTTCGGCTTTCCCTACGCCATGTACAAAATCCGGAAAATAAATCTGGAAGCGGAGCAACGCTACGACAAAATCATCAATCGCATGAACCCCGATGACTCCTTCGACTCTGAAGAAGAATTGAAGAGTGGCCACCATTTTGATGATGACGAAGACGACACCGAACGCCCTCTTTTCCCGGGCTCTAAAACCGATTACACGGATGATGAAGACTCCGCCATGGACGTCTTCAATGAGCTTGAGGAAAGCGATGAAGAAGACTCCATGGACGATCTTCAACACATTGCTGACAGCATGGAAACAGAAGATTCCGCAAGGCAGGAAACCTCTGAAGCGTCGATGGATCATATACTTAAAATGACCAAAACCTCAGACAAAAATACTGAAGGCGAAGGACAAACAAATTCCGAGGAAGAAGAACTCGACCCGATTTTAAAATCTTTATTAGATGCATCGCAAGACGACGACACCCTCTCCCACTTTTCGGAGCCCTCTTCAGAGTCTGATGACCTCGACGATTTGCAAGACCAGGCGATCCTTGATTTGCAAGCAGAAATGGAAGACTCCATCAACACCTTGCAAAATCAAATCAACCAAAATGGAACGGAAAAAAACTATTCCCGGATAGAGGAGACAGATGAATCTGATCTCGATTCAGCAGATGCTACTCGCAACGAAGCCAATCCCGAATTAGAAAGCATCTTGAATGAAAAGTTCGATTGGGACAATCCCTTCCCTGAAACAGACGAGGACGACCTCGAAGAACTCGATGACCCGGACTCCACAGCCCAGGCCGAAGAAATTCGAAAACTTCAAAAGGAGATGGAAGATTCCATCAACGAAATCACAGGTCATATAGCCGCACCCCTTGACTATAAATCCATTTCACTTCCTGAAGCATCCCTCGACGAGCCTGATGAAGAACTCGTCGCAAGTCCTGAAATAACAGACCGTGAACTCGAAGAAATCGCTGAAGAAATCTATCACACAGGCGTCAGCCCGAAACCAGAAGTCCGCACGGAAAAGCTACCAGACAACTACAGTCTCGAAGAAGAACTGACCCTCCCTGAGGATTTGGCTGAATTCAAACAAACCGCCCGACAAGATGTCTCTGCCCAGCAAAAACCGGAAACCACCGTCTCCCTGCCTTCCGATTCCAACTTGGAAGATGAAATGACACTTGCAGACTTCGCCAGTTTAGCCTCTCAAGAAGTCGAAGAGGAAGAGCCGGAAGCAGAAATTCTTTCTACAGAACCCATTCATCAAGAAGAAAATAATATCGACAGTTTAGAGCAGGTATTTGAAGCTGATGCTGATGCTGAAGCTGAACCTGAGCCTGAGCCTGAGCCTGTCAGCAAAATTACCGGGGCAGTATTCTCTTCTGAAGAAACACCACAAGAGTCACTCACAACAGAGGAGCCCGCAATCAGCGAGCCTGTACTCAAAACCGTGGTCGATCAAACCGTCTCCAGAAAAGTGGACCGTCTCGTAGACCGACTCACGCAATTTCAGGAAAGAATAGACACGATAAAAAATCTGGATCCTGGGACGCAGAAAGCATTGAATACAACCAACTTTCTACAGGGATTGAATTACCAAAAAGCCGAGCTGAAATCACAGAATGTCAAACCCGCACTCAGCGACAAAGAATACATCGATTTGCTAGAGTCCTTCATTTTCCTTGAAGACCAAAATAAAAAATAGGACCCCATCAAACCAATGAGCACATTAACCTCCACAGCAAAAATAATCGCCGTAGGTGGCGGAAAAGGAGGCATAGGCAAAAGCATTGTCAGCGTAAATCTGGCTGTGGGAATGGCCTTGGCCGGACACAATGTCGTATTGGTTGACACCGATTTCGGGGCTTCCAATCTACACGCCCTGCTCGGCATCAACAATCCCAAATGCGGGTTTCAGGATTTTTTTTCCACCGAAGGAGTTTCTCCCGAAAAACTCCTTTTAAACACCGGGATCGACAACCTTAAATTTGTCAGCGGAGCGGGCGATAATCCCGGCAGTGCCAATATCAGCCAGGACTGCATTCAAATCGTCATTGATTTCATCAAGAACCTGCAAGCCGATGTCATCGTGCTAGACATGGGGCCAGGCACCAATTTCAATGTGATCGACTTCTTTAATATGAGCAACCCGGGAATTGTACTCAGCACACCGGAAATGACTTCGGTCATGAAAACATTCAGCTTCATCCGGGCCAGCCTGTTCCGAAGCATCAACCAGCAATTTTCCGATAATCCCGAACTGCAAAAGATGGTGGATCATTCCAATCCCATGCAAGCCGACATGGAAACATACACTGTCTCCCTGCTCAAAAAAAAGCTAGCAGAGATCGCTCCAGAAAAAATTGCAGATGTTGACAGAGCGGTGAAGAATTTCAACCCCAGTCTCATAATCAACCGCGCGCGCAATCGCAAAGACATTCATGTTGGCGACAATCTGATTCGTCTCGTTAAAAAATACCTCAACGTGCAAGTCAAATATCTGGGTTATATCATCGAAAGCGATCGCGTCAGAGATTCCGTTGATGAAATGATTCCCTTTCTCATCAAAGACCCGCAAAGCAAGCCATCTGAAAATATTCAGCGTATTATAAGCTCGCTCACCCAAACCGATCTGCACCTGGTCAAACAAGACGGCAATATCTTCGTTTCCAAACAGGTTCGTTTGGGCTCCGGCTGGAACGCCTGACACCGAGCCATACCGACCCACGTAGGAGAGACAAACAATCATTTTCTATACTGCGATGCCGAAAGAAAGCCGCCATTGAAAGATTTTCAAAGCAGGCGATCATGAAGGTTCCCATGCAATTCCCTTCGTAAAAAAATCTCTCCGTAATTGAAACTATTTCACAATGAATCCTGCTCTCGAAAATATGCTGAACCAATTGCTCAGCATCACTCGCGCAAACAAGACGCCACTGTTTCTAGTGGGAGGAGCGGTACGCGACCTTTTTCTACACCGGGATTCATCGGATTATGATTTCACCGGCCCCAACGTCCTTCGAACCGCAAAAGAATTCGCCAACAAGCATCATTACCCACTGGTGAAGCTTGACAAAACACCGGGACGAGAAACCTTTCGCATCATTGGCCCCAAGCAATACAGTTTCGATTTCACAACCCTACAAGGAAATAGTATTCAGGAAGATTTATTACGTAGAGACTTTACAGTCAACGCGATGGCCGTTCCCGCAGAATCCTGCCTGCATCCGCAACCTGTCTGCGTGGACCCCTGCAAGGGTCAGGTCGACCTCAAACAAAAAATAATTCGCGTTGTTTCTACCGAAACATTCATAGAAGATCCGCTTCGAGTTTTACGGGCTTTCCGCTTCTCAGCACAACTCGATTTTAAAATCGAACCTGCAACAATAAAACAAATTCGTGGCCATGCATCTCGCATGAAGGAAGTCGCCGTCGAAAGAATTTTTTATGAGCTCAAACAATTCCTCAATGCCCAAAAACCATCCACCTATTTCCCTGATTTTTGTGACTGTGGACTTTTAAAAATTATTTTTCCCGCATCAGACGTGCATCAAAATAAAATCAAAAAAACACTGGATCTTCTCGATGCGTGCATTGACAATCCTTCGCATTATTTCGGGACCTCTGTCAATGTGGCATCCGAAATTTCTGAAAATGCCATTCTGTTGAGATTGTCAGCCATCCTCTATCCAGCCCATGCCCGCGAAAAATTACCGGCCGTTGAGGTTTTGCAACGTTTGAAAGCCTCCAATGCGGAAATCAACTGGGTTAGTTCATCCTTGCAAGCCGGTATCTACAGCGTTGACAACCTGTCTGGCATCACAGCAACAAACGAACAGGGAAAGCAAATCTACGCTTTTGCCAAGGCAACCTACCCACACACGCTTACAGGGCTGACCCTGGCCTGCTCCACAAACCCGGACTGGGCGCAAGCCCATCAAAAACATATCCAGCAGATCGCCAGGTATTATATAGAAACCTATTTACCCGCAAGGCATTCTCCTGTACTTCTGAATGGCACCGATTTGATTGATAAATTTAAAATGCAACCGGGGCCCCATTTTAAAATAATTCTTGATAAAATAGAGGACGCGAGAATGTTGGGCGAGATCGCCACTCCAGAGCAAGCTTTGGAACTGGCGAAAACTTTGCGAGAGCACTTGCCGGAACAAACAGACGGTGTCCTCTGATAAAATGCTTTATAACTAACCAGCAGCAAAACACCTCAAACAAAAAATCCTGTGGGATTACAAATTAAAGAGCACAAGGAACTCATGGCTATCCAATACAAAAACACCGAGTGGGACGGGAAAAAAATCATTCTGGGAGATCACGGGCGTTCTGCTGATTCTCCGTTGAAGTTATTGATCGGCTTTCACGGCGCGGATTCAACACCGGAAAATATGTTGATTCTCGGCAACAAACTGCAACTGAAAAATGCACTCACCGTCTATCCCGAAGCTCCCATAGATGCCGGTAAAGGCTTATGGAGCTGGTGGAAAGATGGCCCAAAACAACTGGAGACCGTCCATGCGTTTATGAGCTATGCCGATCGCATCATTGACTCTGCCATACACACCGCGAAAAACGAATATCAGGCCAACGACATACAAGTTTGCCTGTGGGGATTTTCTCAAGGAGGAGCAGCCGCTCTCGTTTACTCAATCATGGGAAACCACCCCATTAGCAAAACCGCCAGTGTCTGCGGATTTCTCCCGGAACTTCCAGAAACCAATACCTCCAAACCGCCTGCGAACATTTTGGGGATATTTGGACTCAACGACAACGTCGTCCCCTCTTTCATGGCAGAATACGCACTCGATGAATGTTCTGGACGTGGACACAAGACTGACGCAAGAGAAACAAAACAAGGGCATGAAGTCACCGCCGAAAATCTTGCGCAGATTGAACTATTTTTTAATGACTGATCCAAACCGATAGTTGACAATGCATTCAATTTTGCTAGGCTGTATCCTGTAATTCACGAAAAGGAAAGACGGTGAGAATCCGTCGTGGTCGCGCCGCTGTAACTGGGGACGAAATCCGCAAATGCCACTGTTGAAAAATGGGAAGGCGCGGACAGTAGATCGATCCAGAAGCCAGAATACCTTTCAAAGGACCTCTCAGATACAGTCATCGGATCACTCAGAAATCTGTGCCCCGCATAGATTTTAGATCCTGATACTTTTCAGAGGCCATAAAAACTCTTCGCGACAAAGAGACCCACTCCCCCGTTTTACGGCAGGGTGTCTTCTTTGCACAAGGATAGAAGTGATGAAGACACACAATTTCCCATCGTGTTCGGCCTTTGCCCCTGCAAACAGGTTTTCCAAAACAATCTGGGCCATGACCGCTCTATTGTTTTTTTTGATTGCTCCCGGCAAGGTACTTGCAGAATCGGTCCCAGCCTATCAACGCATCATCACCTCGACTCCCTCTGCCACTGAAATATTGTTTGCCATAGGCGCAGGCGACCGAGTGGTTGCCGTGACGGATTTCTGTTCCTATCCACCCGAAGCTTGCAAACTGCCCTCCATTGGCGGCTTGCTGAACCCCAGTGTCGAAAGCTGGATCACCCTTCGTCCCGATCTTATCATCTACCAAGGGGGCAACAATCGACTGGCCTCCAACGCACGCAATTTAAATATAGAAACACTCTCTGTCCCGCTCGACAATCTCAAAGATATTTACTCCGCGATAAAAAAATTGGGTGACCTCACAGGACAACAGAAGGAAGCTGAACAATTGAGTGCTAAGATTCAATCTCAGTTGAATGAATTCAAGAATGCGCTGAAAAATGTTCACTCCAAATCGGTCCTGCTCCTCTTGGGAGACAGCAACGATCCCCGCCGCGATTTGTACGCGGTCGGCAAAGGAACTTTTTTAGACGAACTCCTGACATTGGCGGGGGGAGAAAATATTTTGCCTCCAACAGCCGCACGCTATCCCAAGGTGACCAAAGAATTCATTATTAAAGTTTCCCCGGAAATCATCATCGAAGCGGGTCCAAAATCCCGATTGAGTCCTGAAGAACAACAAGAACGCATTGTAGCCTGGAGCAGATTCCCCGGCATTCGCGCGGTACAGACAAAATCTATCTTTTTCATTGGCGATGATTACGTTCTTCTCCCCGGACCTCGGTTGACTCAAACCGTCGAACGCTTCGGGCAAGTCATTCACCCTGGTTTGTTTTCCCAGAAAAATTCAAGCTCTGTCAACACACAGACCCGGAAATGACATCCCCATTGCTCACAGCTAAAAATCTTAACTTCGGGTACGACGATACCCCCATTTTAAAAAATATTTTTTTAAAAATCGAAGCCGGAGAATTCATTGGTCTGATCGGCCCCAACGGGTCAGGGAAATCCACTTTACTCAAATTATTGGCAGGCATTCTTGATGCACCGGCCCATTCTATCTATTTCAAGCAACAGGACATCCGACAGGTCACAAGAAAAAAGTTGGCACAGTCCATCGCATGGACACCTCAGGAACAGAATCTGGCATTCGATTTTAAAAATTCTGAAGTCGTTTTGATGGGACGTCACCCGCATCTTTCCCTGCTCGCAATGGAAAGTGTAAACGATTTCGCCATCGCAAAAAAAGCCATGGAGATCACCCACACGCTCGCCTTTTCCGACCGTTCTTTCAATGAAATCAGCGGAGGAGAAAAACAGCGCGTGCTCATTGCCTCTGCCATCGCACAAGAACCGGAAATGATGGCACTGGACGAGCCCACTTCGGCACTGGACATCAAATACCAGATGCAGATTCTTGAGATCTTGCAACATCTCAATCAAGATAGAAAAACCACCATCGTTCTGGCCATGCACGACTTGCACCTTGCTTCAAAATTTTGCAAACGTCTTCTGCTTCTGGACAATGGCAAAATCGTTCGTGACGGCACACCGGATAAAGTGCTTGAGCCCGGTATTCTTGAAAAAGTTTACAACATCAATGTGAAACTGTATCGCGATCCTAACGGTGGTGTTCTTGTCTCTCCCATCCCTTCATCAGCACCCGCATCCACCGATATCGCATGACAAAAAAACACTACATCACAACGCTTGGGATATTCCTGATCTTTTTACTGGCAACCCTTGCCATCGCTCCCTTGATAGGTGCGACCGATATCAATTTGCGAAATGCTTTTTCATCAGAAATACCCTTCAAGGAAAATATTGATGCCCACATCCTGTTTCTCGCACGTCTGCCACGCATCCTGCTCGCTGGCATAGCAGGCTCGGCTTTGGCCATAGCGGGAGCCGTCTTTCAGGCTTTGCTCAGAAACGATCTGGCCGCACCCTTCACACTTGGTGTTTCCAGTGGAGCCGCATTTGGCGCGGTATTGTCCATCGCCATGGGTTGGACCTTTCGTATCATGGGCATTCCGGCATTGTCTCTGTTCGCGTTTATGGGTGCCTTGCTGGCAGTTGCACTGGTCTTCAGTCTGGTCAAAGTTCGGCACAATGAATTTCAAACCTCCACGCTTTTGCTCGCCGGTGTCACCGCGAACTTTTTCTTCGCCGCACTGGTGATGTTCATTCATTACCTTTCCGATTTTACCCAATCGTTTCAGATCATCCGATGGCTCATGGGCGGACTCGATATCACAGACTACGCAACTGTCTTATCCATCATCCCCCCTGTCGCATTTGGATTTTTTGTATTGATGCTCATTGCCCGCGACCTCAACCTGATCAGTGCCGGAGTTTCCACCGCCCTCAGTCGTGGGGTCAACGTTTCCCGCATTCAAAAAACGGGTTTCATTGTGTCCTCATTGATCACAGGAACAGTTGTGGCCTTCACCGGCCCCATCGGTTTTGTCGGTTTGATCGCACCGCATATTGTGCGCCTCATCGTCGGCCCGGACCTGCGATTATTACTGCCCTGTGTCATGATGTTTGGTGCCGCATTTCTGATCTTATGCGACGCCGTTGCCCGTACCCTCATCGCGCCCGCCGAAATTCCCGTTGGCGTCATCACCGCAATTTTAGGTGGCCCGTTTTTCGTATGGCTACTGAAAAGGAAAAAGAACGCATGACCCATAAAGCAAAAACACTGATGATCCAGGGCACCGGGTCCGATGTTGGTAAAAGCGTCATCACTGCGGGGATCTGCCGACTCCTGCACAGAAAAGGCTGGAAGGTCGCTCCATTCAAAGCCCAAAACATGTCGCTCAATTCCTTTGTGACACCCGAAGGGGGAGAGATCAGCCGGGCTCAGTCCTATCAGGCAGAAGCCTGCAATATTGCACCACGTGTGGAGATGAACCCTATTCTCATCAAACCCATTGGCGATAACCTTTCTCAAGTCGTCCTCATGGGAAAAGCCCAGGGCAACCGTGTCGCCGAGGATTATTTTGAACGGCATGAAAAACACAAACAGATCGTAAAAGATGCCTTTGATACACTTGCAAAAGACTACGATCTGATCGTTATCGAAGGTGCCGGCAGTCCTGCCGAAATCAATCTCAAACAATGGGACCTCGTCAACATGCATCTGGCTGAGCAAGTGGATGCCCCGGTCATCATCGTTGGCGACATCGACCGTGGCGGCGTATTCGCCTGGATGAAGGGAACCCTTGATCTTCTCGAACCCAGTGAAAAAGACCGTGTCGCAGGATTTTTAATCAACAAATTTCGCGGGGACATCGAGCTTCTCAAGCCAGGTCTCAAACAATTCGAAGATCTGGCTCACAAACCCATTTTGGGTGTCTTGCCCTACTTCCGCAATCTGGTCGTGGATGAAGAGGACTCGATCCCGCAATGGTCCCATCCCGCACAAGTATTTTCTGGTGATCCATTAGACATTGCGGTGCTTTGGTACCCAAGGGTTGCTAACTTCACCGATCTGGCACCACTTGCCAATGATCCCAATGTGTCCTTGCGTTACGTTGCTCATCCCTCGCAATTGGGTCGACCCGACCTGATTATTCTGCCGGGAAGTAAAAATACCATCGACGATTTGCAGTATCTCAAAGATGCTGGAATGGATCGGGCGATCACTAGATGCAGGTCGCAAGGGACAACGTTGTTTGGAATCTGTGGCGGATTCCAGATGCTCGGGAAGAAAATCAGAGACCCACAAAATACAGAAAGCAAGATCAAAGAAATCGATGGACTCAACCTGTTCGATGCAGACACCACTCTTCATCCTGAAAAAATCACCCGTCAGGTTATTCGCAACACCACAGTATCCCCTTTGTTCAAAGACAAGCTGACCATCAGAGGTTACGAAATCCACACGGGCATTACCCAATTTTCTCCATCGTCGATCCCGCTGTTTCAGCCAGAAGGCAATGAAGCACCCTGTCCGTTGGGCATCGTCAGTGACGACTGCTCTGTCATTGGAACTTATCTGCACGGCTGTCTCGATGAAGACTCGATACGCAATGCTTTACTCGATCACCTCCGTAAAAGAAGAGGATTGACTTTGCCAGAAAAAGCGTTCTCTTATCACCAGTTTAGAAACGAACACATGGATAGGCTTGCCGATTGGATTGAAAGTTCGATCGATATTGAATTGATAACTAAAATCATAAATCGGGCATAACAAACCTAATGAATTTTTTATCCGCCCTCGGCTTTCTGACTCTCATTCCAGTTCCCATACGGTCTTTTTCCAAAGACGGGAGTCAAATTGCCTGGTTTCCATTCGTCGGCTTGCTCATTGGCGGCATGCTTTTCGCCATAGACGCGCTCGGTGCCGCCTATCTGACGCCTTCGCTACGCGCCGTATTCGATATCGTGTTTTTGACCCTCATCAGCGGAGGACTTCATCTCGATGGACTTGCGGACAGTGCCGACGGGATGTTCTCGCATCGCGATCGCGAGCAAACGCTACTTATCATGAAAGACCCACGCATAGGCGTTATGGGTGTGTTGACCCTCTGCCTCTGCTTTCTGCTAAAATATGCAGGACTGCTCGCAATATGCGGTGAGCATGGAATGGGATGGCTGATCCTTGCCCCGGCTCTGGGAAGGACCATGTTGACCACGGGTCTCGTTGTCATGCGTCATCCGCAATCCGACGCCGCCTTATCCAACTGGCTCTACCAAAAAGGAAAATATCAATACCTTGCGGGAGGTGTTATTCCTTTCACACTCGCTTTTTATATAGGCCTTGCTGAAGGGCTTGCAGTGCTTTTTCTGTTTTTTATAACGGGCTATTGCATACTGCGTTGGTTTGAAAATAAAATCGGCGGTGTCACCGGAGACGGTCTCGGTGCGCTGGGAGAAATAATAGAAACATTGACTCTTGTTTTGGGAGGTGTATTTTGCGCCTGCTCATAACAAAGACACGCAATCACAATCTGCAGAGGATCATTTGAACATGTCAAAGAAAACCATTTTACTCACCGGTGGCTCAAGAAGCGGAAAAAGCAAACGCGCTCTCGCCTTGGGAAATGAGCATGCCGGGAAAAAATATTTCATCGCCACTGCCGAAACACTGGACCAGGAGATGAAAGATCGCGTTCAACGTCATAAAGACGAACGCGGCCCCGAATGGATCACATTGGAAGAGCCTCTCGACCCGACAAAAACCATGCTGAAGATTGCGCCGGGGTCAAATGATGTTGTTCTACTGGATTGCCTGACTTTGTGGTTGAGCAATATGCTCATGCAGGAAATGGACGATACTGGCATTCTAAGCAAAGTAAAAACACTGATTGAAACTTGCAAGAAAGTTCCTTTCACCGTCATCGTCATCACCAACGAAATTGGAGCGGGCATCGTTCCCGGCGATCCGCTGAGCAGAAAGTTTAGAGACCTTGCGGGAGAAATCAACCAGGAATTCGCTACGGGATTCGATGAGGTCGTGCACATGGTTTCTGGAATCCCCGTCACTATTAAAGCGGCAGAAAAACTTCCACAGGAATCAGAACAGAAATCAGAGCCTCACGAATTTTCCAAAGAGAAAAAGAAGGGCCTTTACGAAGCCATCTACAAGCGCAGAGACATGCGGCATTTTCTGCCCGACCCTGTTGACCCCACTGTACTGGGAAGAATATTGGACGCCGCGCATCATGCCGGGTCTGTCGGTTTCATGCAACCCTGGAATTTCATCGTCATCGACGATCCAGAGATCAAACAAACGATGGCCAAAAATTTTTCATCCGCAAATGCAGATGCCGAAAAGAACTACTCCGGATTGCGTAAAGAGCTGTATCAATCGCTCAAATTGGAAGGCATTACCGATTCCCCAATCAACCTTGTCGTCACCTGCGATAAGACCCGGAACGGTCCGCATGTGCTGGGCCGAAATACCATGCCAGAGACCGATGTTTTCAGTGCCTGTTGTGCCGTACAAAATCTTTGGCTCGCCGCCCGCGCTGAAGGCATCGCAGTCGGTTGGGTCAGCATCATAGATCCCGAACGCCTCAAGCAAGATCTCGGTTTGCCGGAAAATATAGAGATTGTCGCCTACCTCTGCGTAGGACACACCCAATCCTTCTACAAAAAACCCATGCTCGAATCCGCTGGCTGGGGGAAAAGACTTGCATTAAAAAATCTGGTGTATTATAACCGCTGGAAAGGAACTTCAGAAAGTTATACATTGAATTTTCCAGATTGAACTTTTAAAGCAGACTGTTTGATTTATTAGCTTTCTTTAGACAATTCAAAACCACCGTTTGACCATCATGGAACGGTTGGATGTAGGGAAATCCGGTGCGATTCCGGTGCTGTCACGCAACTGTAAAGGGTACGAAAGCCGCAATTTGCCACTGTCGCCGAGACGGGAAGGCGCGGTCTGTAGGAAGCCCCAAGCCAGGAAACCTGTCCGACTGTAATTATTACCTTCGTGCGAAAGGACACCACATGACCCACAAAGCAGTAACCGCCTCAAAACGTTAAACACATTATAAAACACAATAGTTTTTAAAAGATCGGGTTTAGGGAAGTCCGGTGTAATTCCGGCACTGTCTCGCAACTGTAACGGGTACGAAAACCGCAATCTGCCACTGTCATCAAGATGGGAAGGCGCGGTCACTAGGAAGCCCCAAGTCAGGAGACCTGTCCGATCTCAATCATTACCTTCGAATGAAAGGACATTTCGTGAAACGCAATACAATGATCATCGGAGCCTTGTACCTCCTCCCTTTTGGGATTCTGGGTTTTCCCTCTTACTCTCAGGCCGAGGGAGCCGTTGAAAAATTAGAATCAATAGAGATCACATCCAATCGTCTCAAAACTTCCATAGAGCAGTATGCCGGTTCCGCCACGGTCATCACAGAAGAAGAAATCAAGCAGTCTGGCAAGATCCATGTGGGAGATATTTTGCGTGACGCGCTCGGAGTTGATTTGCGCCAAAGCGGACCCATGGGAGCAACTTCCACCCTATTCCTGCGCGGTGCCGGTAGCGAGTCCACACTCGTCCTGATCGACGGAGTGCAAGTCAATTCCAACACCCTGGGGAGTTACAACTTTGCTGATTTGAACGTCGACAACGTCCAGAAAATTGAAATTTTACGAGGTCCCCAAAGCACTCTATGGGGTTCCGATGCGGTCGGTGGTGTCATCAATATCATCACCAAAAAAGGAAGTGGAAAGCCCGCTACGTATGCTTCATTTGAAGGCGGGAGTTTTTCTACATACAAGGAAACAATAGGCGCATCGGGCCAGAACGGCAGGCTGGACTATTCCGTCACCGCTTCAAGAACCGACAGTGCCGGTTTTTCCGCCCGAAACCTGAACGAAAATGACGGCTACGAAAATACAACCTTGTCTGCACGTGGCGGTGCCAATTTAGAAGGTGATTTGAGGATCGATTTCATCGGTCGTTATTCAGCTTCTGATGTGGATATTGATGCTCTCAATGGTGGTGATGACTTCACTCGACAAAGTGGGACAAAAACGTTCAACGTCAGTCTTCCCATCAACAAACAAATCACTGATTGGTGGGACATCACCTTCCGCCCCAGTTATTTTTACGAAGTCGCCCGCGACGCTCAAGCAACTAAAGAGGATGCGATCTACAGTAGAAATATCACTCTGGACTTGCAAAATAACATCGAAATCAACGAAAACGTATCGACCGTGTTTGGTATGGAATACCAGCGTCTGGCAGGGCATAACGTTTTGCAGAATTTCAAGCACGACAATCACAACTATGGCTTTTTCATGCAGGCGCGTATGAACTGGATGGAGGCATGGTCTTTCACTGGCGGTTTCCGTAAAGACTTGTTGTCAGAATTTGAAGACCCACTCACTTATCGATTTGAAGGGGCTTATCGTATCGCAAGCACGGGCACAAAAATTCATACGTCCTATTCAACCGGATTCAGGGCTCCGACATTCAATCAACAGTTTTTCCCAAACTTTGGTCGTGCCGGATTGAAACCTGAAGAAAGCAAAGGCTGGGAAGCGGGTGTCAAACAAAGCCTTTTGGAGGATCGTGTGCATTTTGACATCACCTATTTTGAAACGCGCTTCACCAATCTGCTGATCACGCCTCCTCCCACATTTGCACTGGTGCAGGTAGGCACTGCAAAAACCAATGGAACGGAAACGGAAATTCGCGCACAACTGCCCTACCGTTCCCAGATTTCAATCAACCACTCCTGGCTCGAAGCACGCGATGGCAATGGCACCAAACTGGCCAATCGTTCGAAGCATCGATTCTCCACTCAATTGAGCAAGGATTTTGGAAAGGATTTCAACCTGCTGGTTGGTCTGAGATTTCGAAGCCGGGCTGGTACGGTAGACCCATTCAAAACGGTTCGTATCGCCGCAAAGTATCAAGTGACCTCGCAATTGAAACTCACCGCCCGAATCGAGAATCTTTTCGACGAACACTATGAAGAGGTAAGCACCTTCAGCACAGCAGGCGTGAGTGGCTATGCCGGCTTTGTTTACGATTTTTAAATGGAATTTGTATCGAAACTGTTGATTACACTATACCCTGGAGTCACGTTAATGAATCGTGTTATAAAAAATAAAGATTTTCAAATAACCATCGGTCTGCTTGTTCTACTTCTCATCACCCGTGGACACTCAAATGTCATCGATTTGCCCGATGCAACACTGGCTGTCTTTTTTATCGGTGGCATTTATTTGCGTCGATACATCATGGCTCCCGTATTTCTCATCGCCGCCGCAATGATGGACAATCACGCCTTTGCAAACGGTGTCAGCGAATTTTGTAAAACACCTGCTTATTTCTTTTTGATTCCAACTTATTTGACTCTGTGGATTACAGGCCGACAATTCCTGAGCTTGAGAGTGAACACCGTCGAATCTGCCAAATCTATGGCAGGAAGCCTTGCCCTATCTACTTCTATTGCATTTATTCTTTCCAGCGGCGGGTTCTCTTTCTTTTCTGGATATTATGACCACTTGACGATTGCGGAGCATGTCACGAGATCGGCCCCCTATTATATTCCTTATGTGGGAAACACTCTGATTTACATGAGCCTGATCCTTTTCATATTCAATACGAATAAATCGCTGATTCGATCCACAGGACTTCGACACTCTTAGAAAAATGGTGTGATGAGATCAACAACGCAACATAAGGCCTACGTACTTTCAATCGGCTTGCATCTTGTTGGGGCAAGCATCGTGTCACTGTTGGTGCTCGATGCTGTGCCCCAAAACAACGCACCACCGCCGATTAAAATTCATATCATCGCCCCTCAAAAGGAAGCTCAAAAAGAGGTGCCTAAGCCGCAAACTGCTTTGTTGCCCGAACCCAAAACAAAAACTCCCATTGAAAACTCTCCCGCGCTTGCAAAACCAAAGTCTGCGCAACCGGTCACCCTCTTAAAAAGAACGGTACTTCCCCTGCAAACGGCCACCATACAAATCGCTCAATTCTCACCGAAAAATCCTGCGATTAAAATACCTCAGACGCATAGAACGGAAATTCACGCCAGTCATCCTTCCGCTCTTCCCAAAAAAAATCAGGTGACCCCCCTGCAACAACCTGCAAAAAATTTCGCGGTGACGGTTCAAAAAATATCCTTGATTCAAACTTCTCGATTCAGGACAAGCAGCAAGGTATCTCCAAAATCTGCAACAGCAGTAATTCCTTTGTCTAAAGCTTCAAGCAAAACAAGAATTCATGTGGTTTCAAATCGGCCTGATTTCACAAATGTCGCAAACGAAATCACCCCATTGGAAACACATGATGCAGATTTTGAGGCTCCCATCACAAAGGCTGAGGAAGCCCGATCTTCCGGTGTGATTCAACAATCCAATGATTTTTCCAGGCATGGTGACATCAAGGCCATTGAGTTTAAGGAACGTTTGAATACCGAAGTCGATACCGCCATTCCCTCTCATCCGGTCGTTGATTCGGAGCAAAGAGAAATCAAAGAAATAGCATCCTCCATCGTTGCTCTTTCCGAATCAAAACTTGATTTTCTTGAGCAGGGCATCGTATCGGAGACAGATCAAAAGGATGAAAACAGCAGTGACAACGACTCTCAATTTTCCAATCAGATGGTATCGGCATCGCTTGATACCAAAGGAATGAACGCTCCAACAACTGAAACCCGTGCATCGGGCTCCCAGGGAGATTCTGTTGATTTAGGGCAGTTGAAAGGAGAATTCACCCGGCAAGTCCGCAATCGCATCGCGAATAATCAGGATTACCCGCCAATTGCTCGCAAACGACTGTACGAAGGTCAACCCGTCGTAGCATTTACCTTGGCCAAAAATGGCGCTATTATAGACTTGTCGTTGCACGAATCCTCCAGCTACAGTTTGTTGGATTCTGCCGCATTATCAGCCGTACGCAAGGCTACGCCATATCCACCCATTCCTGACCTTTTGGGTTTGGAATCAATGACCTTTTTATTACCCATTCTTTTTTCACTGAAATGAAAATGAACCTTTACGTCCCCACTCTCGCATGGGTCCTTACGGGCCTTTTAACGGGTGCTTCCGCCTCGGCTGAAATCATACAAATTGACTCCAACTTTGATGGGAAAATGGACCAATGGCATTACCAGACCGAGGACAACAAAGTAGAGAAGATTGAGTACGATAAAAATGGCGACGGTAACATCGATCAGATCGATTTTTACAACAAAGGGGAAAAACCGGTTAAAGTTGAGATCGATCGTAATTTCGACGGAGTAAGGGACCAATTCCAAATCTATTCCACTGATGGCAAATTGATTCGAATAGAAAAAGATAAAGACTTCAAGGGCCTGATCGACTGGAAAGAGTATTATGGTCCCAATCAAAAATTACAACGCATTGAAGTGGATCGCAACCACGATAATATAATGGATACACGGCAGTTTTTTGATACCAATGAAAAACTTGAGCGTGCTGAGTTTGATACCGACAATAATAAAAGTTTTGACCGATGGGAGCAATACGGTCCCGACGAGACACTCCTGTCGGTCGCGTTTGACACCAACGGCGATGCCAAACCGGATCAATGGCAATACTTCACAGCCAAAAAAATTCTGGAAAAAGCCGGATTTGATACCAATAACGATGGTAAAATCGACCGCTGGAAATACTATGATACGAGCGGAAAACTCGTGCGCATAGAAATGGATCGTAACCATGATGGAAAAATTGACTTTATTAGAAGGCAACCCGAATAAATGAAAATAAAATCTTTATTATTTGCAATATCCACCTCCTTTTATTTATCGGCCTGCGGTGTAGAGCCGACTCTGGTCGTTCCTGACGAATATAAAGCCGGTCAAAAGGCTTTTCATAAGGTATGCGGCAATTGCCATGGTGCCGACGCTCTTGGAAAAAACTCCAAGGCTCCTAAACTTATCGACGAAGATTATCTGCCTGAAAATTTTTCTGACAAAGAATTGATCGAACAAATCCTCAACGGTTCTGAAAAAATGCCTGCTCAGAAAAACAAGGTCAACGCTTCAGAAGTCGATGAAATCATCAAATACCTGCGCTACTCCCAGAAAGCCGCAGGGTTGACTGCCAGTAGCGAAAGCGAGGAAAAAGATGACCCCGCTTAAAAGATCCCTTTGACCGCCGTGTCATTAGAAGAAGTCCTTCGGCAAATTCAGCCGGTATCTCTGGATGCCAGTGTTCAAGCGCAAGCCCGGCTCGATTCGCAGACAAAGCCACCATCCAGTCTGGGACGTTTGGAGGAGATTGTCCGCCGAGTTGCGGCCATTCATGACGATCAACCCGTTCGAGTTTCAAAGAAATCCGTTTACATCTTTGCCGCCGATCATGGTGTTGTTCAGGAAGGGGTCAGTGCTTACCCCGCAGAGGTCACCCCGCAAATGGTTCTCAACTTTTTGAATGGTGGCGCGGCGATCAATTGCCTCGCCCGCCATGTCGGCGCGGATGTGAAGGTTGTCGATATTGGTGTCAACCACGACTTCAAAAATGTTGCGGGTCTGATCCACAAAAAAATCGCTCATGGAACTCAAAATATGTCCCGCACAACAGCAATGACTGTTGAGCAGGCCCGCGCTTCCATCCACACAGGAATTGAATTGGCTTATGAAGCCATTGATGCCGGATATGACTTGCTCGCTGTTGGGGAGATGGGAATCGGCAACACCACACCCGCAACGGCACTCATGTGTGTTTATGGTTCCGTAAAGGCTTCCGAGATCATCGGACGCGGAACCGGGGTAGACGACGCAGGGTTGAAACGAAAAATCGATGCCATAGAATCCGCTCTCCAGCTTCACCAGCCCAATCCGGGAGATCCTCTCGCCACTCTCGCTCAAATCGGAGGATTTGAAATCGGTGCCATGGCAGGGTTCATCATCGGTTGCGCAGTGCGTAGAAAACCCTGCATCATAGACGGCCTCATTTCAGGAGCCGGTGCGGTTCTCGCGATGCAATTTCAACCCCTCATACGGGATTATATTTTTGCCTCGCATCGATCGTGCGAAGCAGGACATGAAACTTTTTTCAAATTGAGCGGACAAACGCCTCTTTTCGATCTCGGTCTCCGTCTGGGAGAAGGCACGGGAGCTGTTCTGGCCATGCAATTGATAGAAGCTGCCATTAAAATATACAATGAAATGGCGACCTTTGATTCGGCCGGCATTTCCGGAAAAACTCCTGAACCTGTAAAAACAGGCCTGTCTTGACAGCACTCTGAAATTTAGCTAGATTGCCCCTTCTGAGTTCTGCATTAAGTAAACACAGTCTGAAACACCGTTAAATCATTAATCCAATCAACACACATTCATCCGGAGCTTACTTCCATGCCAGAAAGTTATATACAATCCCTTTTCGCCGATCGATTGGGTGGGGACCAGTTTGGAAAAGACACTAAAATCTATAAGTTTGAGAAAATCAAACGCGCCAAGCGCGCCGCTCAACAAGCCAACCCCGACCGGGAATTGTTCGACATGGGCGTTGGTGAACCAGACGAAATGGCTTTTCCCGGTGTCGTAAAAGTCCTCAAAGAAGAAGCAGAAAAACCGGAAAACCGGGGTTACACCGATAACGGCATTGATGAATTCAAACAAGCCGCCGTTCGCTATTTGGAAAACGTTTGTGACGTTTCCGGTTTGGACGCGAGCAAGCACGTCATTCACAGCATTGGTGCCAAGCCAGCCCTCGCCATGCTACCGGCGGTATTCATCAATCCCGGAGACGTCGTCCTCATGACGGTTCCTGGCTATCCGGTATTGGGAACTCACACACAATATGTGGGGGGAGAAGTCGTGAACCTGCCTCTGACAGAGGAAAATAATTTTCTTCCCGACTTGAAAAGTATTTCTCCTGAAATACGCCAGCGCGCCAAATTGCTTTATCTGAATTACCCAAACAACCCGACCGGTGCCAACGCTACACGTGAGTTTTACGCTTCGGCCATCCAGTTCGCCAAAGAAAACGACATCGCTATCGTTCAGGATGCCGCTTACACAGCCCTCACTTATAGCGGAAAACCCTTGAGTTTCCTTTCAGTGCCCGGCGCGATGGATGTTGG
Source organism: Nitrospinae bacterium CG11_big_fil_rev_8_21_14_0_20_45_15 (assembly GCA_002787235.1). GTDB lineage: Bacteria > Nitrospinota > Nitrospinia > Nitrospinales > VA-1 > Nitrohelix. The sequence continues at coordinate 89,591 of PCWG01000042.1, read as the reverse complement.
AGTCGAGCTACACTCACTTTCAAAATCTTATAACATGACGGGCTGGCGCATTGGTTTCGTTGCCGGCAACGAGTTGATGGTCAAAGGTTTTGCCCATGTCAAAGACAATGTGGATTCCGGTCAGTTTGCCGCCATCCAAAAAGCCGGTGCCTATGCACTGGATCATCCTGAAATAACAGCGGAAATCGTCAAAAAATACGGCAGACGCCTAAACATGCTCGTGACAGCTCTCAGAGCCGTAGGATTCAATGCCTCCATGCCCGGCGGCTCCTTTTTCCTCTATGTTCGCGCACCCAAGGGAATCGAAGGCGGCCCCGAATTTAAAACCGGCGAAGACTTCTCGCAATATCTGATCAAGGAAATGATGATCTCGACCGTTCCCTGGGATGATGTCGGACCTTTTGTACGTTTCTCAGCAACCTTCAACGCCAAAGGCGAACAAGAAGAAAAACGCATCATGAAGGAAATCGGTGAACGCCTGTCTTCGGTAAAATTCATCTTTTGAATTCAAGAGTCCAGAAAACCAAAGGTCCGCATTTATGAGCATCACAGCTTTTATAGGAATCGGTTCTAATCTGGGCTCAGCTAAAAAAAATTGCGAGCAGGCGATTGAGCATTTGCAAAATACAAAATGCATTCGCCTGCTCGCAACATCCTCTTTCTACACAACGGCACCCATTGGCGTAACCGAACAGAATTGGTTTGTGAACGCTGTTGTGAAAATATCGACCACCTACAATCCGCAGGAATTGCTCGACAATCTCCTCAGCATAGAAAAAGAAATGGGCCGCAAAGCCCGCAAAAAATGGGGACCCCGTGAAATTGATCTGGACATTCTTTTTTACGACCAGCAAATCCTGTCCACCGATAGCCTTAAAATTCCCCACCCGGAACTCTCCCACCGCCGTTTCGTGCTGGAGCCATTGAACGAACTTGCACCCGACTGGAATCATCCTCAACTGAACAAAACCAGCGGTCAACTGCTTGCCGAACTTCCACCCGGTCAAGAAGTCAACCGCTACAGTGATTGAAGCTTAGATTTAAAGGGTCTTGGAATTGATTTGATCAGCTCAGAAGGGCTTGTGCTCCAGCTTCCGCGACAGCGTGGTCATTTTCAACGGAAGATCCTGATACTCCAATAGCACCCACAATATTTCCATTCGTATCCTTAAGCGGAACACCACCGGGAAAGGAAATCAAACCTCCGTTGGAGTGTTCGATATTATAGAGCGGGCCGCCGGGTTGACTCAATTTACCGATTTCACCTGTAGGCATATCAAAATACCGGGCGGTCTTGGCCTTCTTGATGGAAATGTCAGTGCTTCCCAACCAGGCTCCTTCCATTCTGAAAAACGTTTTCAGATTGGTCCCCGCATCAACAACAGCAATGTTCATCTTGCAATTGATTTCCCTAGACTTTTCCATAGCCGCTCGCAAAACTTTTCTGGCACCATCGTCAGAAATGTCTCGTGTGTCATATACCCCCATCTCTCATCTCCTTTCTAAATAGTCACGTTTCTTGTTTTAAGTAACGTTTTTATAAGTGTTATTTTAAGCAAAATCTTGCTACAGATGCATTATAAGGGAGAATCTTTCTGCTTTTGATAAAAAAAACTGTCAAAATCTATCTTAATAAAAAAACCAAAATACTTACCATTTCAAATACTCGCCGCAGAACCTTTTACCCTCCCAAGTTCAAAGAAATCTTTAAATATTGTTTTATACCGGGAAAATTTTCAAAACGGCATAGCAATTGCTAAATACCGGTCATACTCATGATTTGACGAAATATTGACGCCGTCAAACACTTACCCGTAAAAGGCTTTGTTATGAATCTACGCAAAAAAATCATTTTATGGACCCTCTCCATTTTCATATTCGGGGTACAAGGACAGAGCGACGCCGCAAATCTAGTGGGCTTGAACCTTCTGGAAAACGTATCCTTTGATAAAAAAGATGACGCGCTGACCGTACGATTTATATTCAGAGACTCGGTTCAATCCTACAAACCAGCCATTTTCTATAAAAAATCGGCTCAAATAGATTTTCCCAGCACCTATATTGAGCCGGCAAAGAAATATTTTGAAACGGAAGATTCCCAAATTCCGCAAATTTATCTCGCCCAATTCGACTCCAAAACCGTCCGCGCCCGTTTTATGTTTACAGAAGATGGGGAATCCAAAAAAGATGGAATTCATATCGAGACACGTGGCAATACTCTGACGGTTCGCATCAACAAAACAGAAACTGACTTTCTAAGTCGTCTCCTTGCTGAAACAGCCCAAACCGTGGAAGCCGCAGAACTGGAAGATAACCAGAGACCTGCACTTACCGAAAACATCCCGGCAAGCACTGAGATTGTCACTCAGGACAATTTCAGCTCAAATGAAATCTCAACGACAAACAAGGTTTCACCAACACCATCGACAGATATAAAGACCCGAACCACAAAAGAGAACGACCCCTCTTATTTTAACCTGGGTGAGCAGGGGAAATCCTTGGATGAAACCCCCTCTATATTAAGATTATTTGGCATGCTGGCCATCGTCTTGAGCTTTATGCTGGGTCTGTTTTACATATTTAAAAAATACGTCTTAAAGAATACTCCTTTCGGGAACGGAGAACGCCTCGTCAAAGTTTTAGGAACCGGATTCATTGCACCCCGGAAACACATAGCACTAGTAGAAGTCGCGGGGCAAATACTTGCTTTGGGTGTTTCCAAAGACAATATCTCCTTCCTTGCAGAAATCAACAATCCCGAAATGATTGAAAAACTCAAATCAAACGACTCCAATAATCTGGCAAAACAAATCAGCAATAAATTTCAGAAACAAAAATCAAGTGCCCCAGCTCCCAAAGCCAGTAAAACCGATTCTCAACCCGTCAGCGGAAGTGCTTTCAATAAATACATGCAAGACTTTGATGACGAAAAAACCGATAACAAACCTAACAAAGAAGATTCTGTCGCCGCTGTAACCCGCCAGATTCGTCGACGCATGGGGAAAACGAGGATCGCATGAACTCCGTACTTAAAAAAACGCTTTCGGTTGTCATACTGGCTCTGGCCATTTTCACAGCATTGCCCGAAAGCGAAAGCCAGGCTGTCTCCTTGCCAAACATTCAGATCGGTATGGAAGATGCCAGCGATCCAGAAAAAGTATCCAGTGCTCTGCAAATCATGTTGCTTTTGACCGTGCTCACACTGGCACCGTCGATATTGATTTTGACCACTTCATTCTCCCGCATCATCATCGTTCTTTCATTCTTGCGGCAAGCCATGGGCACTCAGCAAACGCCTCCCACACAAGTTTTGATCGGACTGGCATTGTTTTTGACACTCTTTGTCATGAGCCCTGTATGGATGGAGATCAATGAGAAGGCTCTGCAACCTTATCTTGACGAAAAGATATCCCAAAATGAAGCCATTGATTCTGCCTTTATCCCATTGAAAAGATTCATGATGGCTCAAACCAGAGAAAAAGATCTGGCTTTGTTTCTGAGACTCTCTAATAGCGGTGAACAGCCCAACAGCATTAAAGATGTCAGCATTCAGGCCTTGATTCCCGCATTCATAATCAGCGAATTAAAAACGGCGTTCCAAATAGGGTTCATGATCTATATCCCCTTTTTGATTCTGGACATGGTCGTGGCCAGCATACTTCTCTCCATGGGTATGATGATGTTACCACCTGTTTTAATATCACTGCCTTTCAAATTAATGCTGTTCGTTATGGTGGATGGATGGTACTTGACCATCGGTTCCCTGATGAAAAGCTTCAGCTAAGGAGACACCCATGACCCAGGCCTTCATTGTAGATTTTGCCATAGACAGCATAAAAACAACCCTGCTTCTTTCCTCTCCCATGCTGGGGTTTGGATTGGTCACTGGACTTGCCATATCCATTTTTCAGGCAGTCACTTCGATCCAGGAAATGACCTTGAGTTTTATACCAAAAATTCTTGCGGTCTTCGGTTCCGTTTTATTATTTTTTCCCTGGTTGATACAAACCATGCTCTCCTTCACCGCCAAAATTTTGATTAACTTTCCAGAGTATATTCAATAATGGACATCCTCGACCTGAATTATGCCGAAGTAGAAGCTTTCTTCTTCGTCTTCTTTCGCGTCGGGGCCATGTTCCTGTTCATGCCTATTCTGGGAAGCCGCCAGATTCCCACACAAATGAAAATCGGGCTGGCTTTCCTGATGAGCATCACCATATTTCCAGTAGTTCAGCCCACTGTTGCCGTCGCACCCATTCGCGGACTTTTCGATCTGGCGACTTATTTGTTTGCAGAAGTAACGATAGGATTTGGAATCGGCTTCACGGCACGCCTGATATTCACCGCCGTTCAAATTGCCGGAACGGTTATCGACTTTCAAATGGGTTTTGGTGTGGTCAACGTCATTGACCCTCAGACTGAGAGCAGTGTTTCCGTCACCGCACAGTTTCAAAATATTTTAGCGATCTTGCTGTTTCTGACCCTGGATGCTCATCACATAATGATCCAGGCAGTGACACAAAGTTTTTTTCTCATAGATGTCAGCGCAATCAATCTGGGTTCGCATGCCCCGGAAGTGATTTTAAATTTTTTCGTGTCTTCATTTGCTGTCGCAATACGCATTGCCGCCCCCGCCATGGCGATACTGTTTTTTATCGCGGTGGGACTGGGGCTGGTCGCTCGAACCGTACCGCAAATGAACGTATTTATCGTCGGATTTCCACTGCAAATTGGAGTTGGACTTGTCATGGTTGCGATATCCATGTCATTTTTCAGTATTATCATACAAAACCAGATCAATTTACTTCCTGCGCAATTCAAAGGTTTGTTGAGTTCCTTTTAAACAAACCGCGAGAAAAAAATGTCAGACGACAATAAAGACCAAAAAACCGAAGACGCGTCGTCCAAGCGTGTCTCCGACGCCGAGAAAAAAGGTAACTTTGCCAACAGTAAAGAAATTACCTCCAGTTTTGTTCTACTCGGTGCTGTTTCCATCTTTATGTTTTCGGGTCGAGAACTCACTCAAAAAATGATGTACTCCTGGCGTGACATATTGGGCCGTGCCGGAAGTACCAATTTTACAACTGAAGAAATGTATGCGTTGTTCAAATGGGTACTCGATCATATTTTCATGATTCTGGCCCCGATCCTGCTCACCATCATGGTCGCCGGTATCATCGCTAATTTATTTCAGACACAGGGATTCCACTTCTCTGTCACACCCTTACAACCCAAATTCAATAAATTAAATCCACTCAAAGGATTTGGAAGAATATTTTCTAAAAATTCGGTCGCCGAGTTATTCAAATCTCTATTTAAAATCTCTGTCATCTCCATCGTCGCCTATTATTCGATCCAAGGACATTGGGAAGAAATCCCTCCCATGATGGGGCTCAACTCCAGCCAGATCATGACATTTATGGGCGATGTCGCCATGGAAATCATGTTCAAGGTTTTTCTGACTTTGTTGATCCTCGCCGCGCTCGACTTCGCTTTTCAGAAATTTACTTACATGGAAAACCTCAAAATGACCAAGCAGGAGGTCAAGGACGAGCGTAAGGAAATGGACGGAAACCCTCAGATCAAACAACGTATCCGAACAGCGCAAATGAACATGGCGCGTCAACGTATGATGTCGGCAGTGCCTCAGGCCGATGTTGTTGTGACCAACCCAACCCATATATCTATCGCCATCAAATACGATCCTGAAGGTGCCGCGGCTCCCATCGTTGTCGCCAAGGGACAAGACGAAATGGCGGCAAGAATTCGAGAAGTTGCTCGCTTGCACGATATCCCCATGGTCGAGGACAAACCCCTCGCTCGTACTCTCTACAAAACAGTAGATATCGGACAAACCATCCCGGCCAGCCTCTACAAAGCCATTGCCGAAATCCTGGCCTACGTTTACCGTTTAAAAAACAAAACGTTGGCATAGCTATTGCATTAATTTGATATGAGCGGGTCAGTTTAAAACCCTCGGGTTGAACGTTTAATAAGCCCATTTGTTTAAAGGACTTTGCCGACTCAACCGATTATAAAAAACCGTCAAATTATTGAACGAATAAATACCGGCACCTAAAATCATGGCTAAACCATTAGAAGCAGAGGGCGTTTTAAAATTATTTTCTGCCAAGCCGGAGGAATCTATCATTGCGGCTGGAATTATGGGAATCCTCGCCATTATGGTGATGCCCGTTCCACCCTTCATGCTGGACCTGCTCTTGTCATTCAGTCTCACACTGGCACTCGTCATTCTTTTGGTTTCCATATTCATGACGAGTCCGCTGGAATTTACGGTATTCCCCTCGATTTTGCTGGTTGTCACCCTCCTCCGCCTGTCACTGAACGTTGCCACGACCCGTGTCATCCTGCTTCAAGGCAACGAAGGTTCTGGAGCCGCAGGAGAAGTGATCGAATCGTTTGGTTCCTTCGTCGTTGGTGGCAACTTCGTTGTTGGAACCGTCATATTCGTTATTCTGGTAATGATCAACTTTATCGTTATCACCAAAGGTTCGGTGCGAACCTCTGAAGTCGCCGCACGATTCACTCTCGATGCTATCCCTGGAAAACAAATGAGCATAGACGCTGACCTCAACGCAGGAATCATCACCGAGCAGGAAGCGCGTGTACGCCGGGAAAAGCTGGAAAATGAAGCGGACTTTTACGGTTCCATGGACGGTGCGATCCGCTTCGTACGAGGTGACGCCATCGCGGGTATCCTCATCACTTTGATAAATATTCTGGGCGGGTTCGCCATTGGCGTATTTCAACTGGGAATGGACACGGTTGAAGCCGCACAGGTTTATACCCTGCTGACCATCGGCGATGGTCTGGTATCCCAACTCCCGGCACTCATCATATCCACCGCCGCAGGTCTTGTCGTTACCCGCTCTTCTGCCGCAAAAAATCTGCCGGCAGATTTGATCGAACAATTGCTCAATCAACCCAATGCGTTCCTGATATCTTCAGGTGCACTGTTCTTTTTCGCCTTGATTCCCGGTCTGCCACATTTCCCATTTGTCATATTATCGATTCTATCGGGGCTGATCGGTGTACGAAGATACAAAGATATCGGCAAGACCAATCTCATTGCGGCGAATAAACAAGTCGAATCCGCAAAAGCCCCTGTTCAGGAAAAAGTGGAATCCATCTTGCCTCTCGACATGATGGAGCTGGAAGTCGGCTATGAGTTGATTCCTCTCGTCGATTCCGACCGCAATGGAGAACTGCTCGATCGTATTAAATCCGTTCGTCGCCAATTTGCATTAGAAATGGGATTCATCGTTCCCCCACTCCATATCCGTGACAATTTACAATTAAAATCCAACGAATACGCTCTCCTCATAAAGGGCGTAGAGGTTGCTCGTGGCCTGATTATGATAAACCGCTTACTCGCAATGAATCCAGGAACAGCTGAACGGGAGATCCCCGGTATTCCAACACAAGAGCCCACATTTGGTCTGCCTGCCGTATGGATTTCTCCGAACGCTAAACAGGAAGCTCAAATGGCAGGTTACACCGTAGTCGATCCTGCTACCGTGATCACGACCCATATCAAAGAAACCATCAAGAGAAATGGACAGGACTTGCTGGGACGTCAGGAAGTTCAAGCCCTGGTGGATAAATTTAAAGAAACCAATCCAAAAGTAATAGAAGAACTGATCCCCAACCTGCTCCCCCTCGGTAAAGTTCAGCGTGTCTTAAAGAACCTGCTCAGGGAACAAATCTCCATACGCGATTTGCGCACCATTCTCGAACAATTGGCTGATTACGCAGGAACCACGACGGATCCCGATCTGTTGACCGAATATGTTCGCCAGGCCATGGCTCGACCGATCACCAAACAATACCAATCCAGCGATGGCACACTCGCCGTCATGACACTGGATCGTCGTATTGAGGATATTCTGGAGGGATCGGTGCAAAGAACGGACAGTTCCTCTTTCCTTGCTCTGGAACCGAGTGTGGCAGAAAAATTATTGAAAGGGCTCAAAGAAGCGGTTGAAGCGATCACCCCAAAATTGGAAACCGCTCCTATTTTGCTCGCATCACCGTCGATTCGCCAGCATCTTCGACGTTTTACAGAACGCTTCATGCCCGATCTGGTCGTTTTATCTCACAGTGAAATCATACCCAGTGTGCAAATCAACAACCTTAAAATCATAGGCCTCAATGCGAGTTAGAAAATTCATATCATCCAGCTACGCAAGGGCACTGGATACCGTCAAACGCGAACTCGGCGAAGACGCTTTAATCATCAGTTCGCGTTGCATCAAACCTGCCCGACCGGGAGTGCCAGGAGAAGTTGAGATCACCGCCGCTATCGACTACGCTCCTGTTGAAAACTGGCAGAGTATGGGCAATAACAAGCCAGGTACAAACGAACCCGATCCCCATTTCTGGAACAACGATTCTCTGGACCTGCCCTCCCTCGTCATGTCAATGGCAAGCCAGAGCGAAAGAGCACGTCTTCTGGGTCTGGACAAATCACAATTGGGAATATTTCAACAAATGACCGGGAATGGAGTCGATGAAAAACTTGCCGGGAAAATAATTGGGAAAGCAGGCAGAGCCGCCTCTGAAACCAATGGCGAACTGAATAAGGACATCACAAAATTGCTAACCCGGGTGATGGACTGCGCGGGCCCGGTCCAACTCATCGAAGGCAGTCAAAAACGTGTCGCCCTGGTGGGCCCCACGGGAGCCGGAAAAACTACGACGATTGCCAAACTCGCCGCTGATTTTTCACTGCGCCAAAAAAAGAAAGTCGCCTTGATTTCTTTAGACACCTATCGCATGGGAGCTTTCGACCAACTCAAAATTTATGGCGACATCATGCAAATACCCACCGAGCTGGCCGCTGATAAATATGAATTTCAAAGTAGCGTCAAAAAACACAGCGACAAAGATTTGATCCTCATAGACACAATGGGTCGAAGCCATCAAGACACCGGGTACGCCGCAGAATTGAAGGAAATTTTTGCAACGGTAGGAAATGTAGAAACTCATCTTGTCGCAAGCATCGCATCGCAAGAAAAAATATTAAATGCCGTACATCGACAATTAGCACCCCTGGGTCTTGACCGCGCCCTGTTCACAAAATTGGACGAAGGCCTTAATTTCGGATCATTATTAAACTTTTCATTACGAACCCGATTGCCATTTTCCTATTTCACTTCTGGACAACGTGTGCCCGAAGACATTGAAATTGCGAACCAGAAAAAGGTAATTCGTTTGATTTTTAACTGAATTCAAGCTAGATTAGGAGATCTAAGTGCAAAAGGGCAACCAAGCGGAAACATTGAGAAAAATTGCAGGCAAAAACATGAATCGCTCTTCATTGAGAACCATAGCTGTGAGTAGCGGCAAAGGCGGCGTTGGTAAAACCAATGTCGTCGCTAATCTGGCATTTGCCCTGGCAAGCAGAGGCTTCAAAACTATCGTTGTCGATGCCGATCTCGGATTGAATAACATCGACATCCTTTTAGGATTGGCCCCAAAATTTCATATAGGGCATGTCCTGTCAGGCGAAAAAACGGTAGAAGAAATTCTTGTCGAAGGCCCGGGTGGCATCAGACTTCTTCCTGCAGGTGACGGTCTTCAAGAACTCACTCAGATCGACTCCGAAAAGAAAATGCTTCTCATGGACGAACTGGACCGGATCAGCGCGGGTTATGATTATCTTTTGTTTGACACGGGGGCTGGAATTTCAACCAACGTCACTTATTTTTGCAGTGCCGCGAGTGAGATCCTTTTAGTCATCACCCCCGAGCCCACTTCAATGACAGACGCTTACTCCTTGATCAAAATACTGAATCAAAAGCACGCACAAAAACATTTCAGAGTGGTTATCAACTCTGTTAAATCAGAATTTGAAGCGCAAGGTGTTTTTAGACATCTCAGTGCCGTGACCGATAAATTTTTACGAGGCGTTTCGATTGAATACCTCGGGCACCTTGTTTATGACTCCAATGTGTCAAAAGCCGTAAGAAACCAGAAACCTTTCATGCAATTGTATCCGTACACAAAAGCCAGTCTCTGCATGAAAGAATTGGCCAACAAAATTTCTTCAGAAAAACAGATTGCGCCTGAAAATCAACCTCTGTTCTGGAGAAGTGCGTTACAAATCCAATGAGCGAACTAACGATCAAGAAATTGGCATTGTCATTTGGCTTGTTCTCTTTTGGCTTTGTAGTGATTGGAAGTATCATCAGCGGAGCAACTTTTTACACAGCGTTCTTGAGAGGCTCCGCAGCTATCCTTCTATTTGGAGGGGCCGCCTTTGGATTGTTAAGCTTGATGGTAGAAGGAAAAAATACAGAACCAGTGCCAGAAACAAATAAAACAACGGAATCAGAAAACGGCTAATTGAATCCCAGTGCCCAGATTGAGAAGTGTAACGCCCTATGAATAAAGAAAATGTGATCGACCCAATAGAAATCAGCGCTGAAAATAGAGACGAAGTTATCAAGGAATACGCGCCTATGATCAAGTATGTGGCCAATCGCATTGCCTTGCGCCTGCCGCCGCATATCGAAGTCGACGACCTGATAAGCGTGGGCGTCCTGGGTTTGATTGACGCCATCTCGAAATACGATTCCACGCGCGGTGCAAAATTCAAAACTTACGCCGAATTTCGTGTCAGAGGAGCCATACTCGATGAACTGCGCTCCATGGACTGGGTTCCACGTTCGGTACGCCAAAAGGCCTCAACAATGGATGCAATTGTACAAAAGCTTCAAGCCCAACTGGGCCGCCCTCCAGAGGACGAAGAAATTGCTCAGGAAATGGGTGTTTCGATGGACGATTTCTACGGAGCCATCAATCAAACACGTAGCATGCCTCTCTTAAGCCTTGAGGATTTGGGCATTTCGAAAGATACCGGGGAACAACAAAGTTTGCTCGACTGTCTGGCTGGAAAAAGTGAAGCCGACCCACAAACCCAACTGCGTCTCACAGAATTGAAAGGGATCATCGCCAAGGCCATCGACACGCTTCCTGAAAAAGAACGCCTGATGATCTCGCTGTATTATTACGAAGAACTTACGATGAAGGAAATCGGCGAAGTTTTAGGCATCACAGAGTCTCGGGTATCGCAAATTCACTCTAAGGCCGTGTTCAGACTGCGTAGCAAACTCAAAGCTGTTATTGCCGACGAACTCTAGCAACGACCCTGTATTTTGATCCCGTATCTCACTCCAAATGGAGTATGTGTCCTTTGAAGTGAGATATTCCGCAGGAAGAAGAAATCCGTCCAGATTCAAAGAAAAACGCTTCCACTTATCAAAAAACGAGATTTTCGAACATTACTTCGAATAAAACTGTCTATAAACACGGTCAGACAGGTTTGAAATAAGAAAATTCAGAGTATAATAGGTAAAAACGCAAACGAAAATCGCTTTTTTCTTTAAACGGAAAAGAGCCTGCAATACTCAACCATATAACAAATCGGTTTTATTATGAAAATGCACCACTTGTCAGAAGAAGATGTGTCTGCCGTTATGGGAAAAGTTAAAGAAATTGTCGCCGAAAGCACACTGGATCCCGAGAAAATTAAAGAAGCTTTCCTGCTGTCCAAAGTCGCGCCAGATAGATTCCTTGAATGCAAAGCCAACCCTCTCCAAACCGAAAAGGTCAATTTTGAGTTGGATGAAAAAAAGGGAATTCGTTTTTTTGACCCCTTTAACTTTTTCACCAAGGGAATTTATAAGGATATGGACGGTCTCACCATCTGGACTGCAGACAATTTGAAAGAACCCTGGTCTTACGACGAAGAATAGGATTCTATTTTTGAAGTGATGCCAGTCAAAAAATAATTTTGACGAACCTTGAATAAAAAAAGCCCCTTTTCCGTACCGGAAAGGGGCTTTTCTTAATTTCTTTTACAGATCAAATTTGATCGTTTAAGCCTTTTTTTGATCCGCTTGATCTTGCGCGTAATCGTAAGAACCTTTTCGAGGAAGCGAATCAGTAAAAGCCTGAGCTTCGTCTAACATGGCCTTATCTTTAGCGGCACCTTCTTCTTCGGCTTTTTGTCTGGCCAAAGCCGCTTTTTCCTCATCGGTCAAATTGGCTTCATCAATTTTCGCCTGGGCTTCATTCTGATTTTCTGCGCCACCTGTCTCTTCTTCTTCTTGAGCTTCTTTCATTGAAGTCTTGAAATTCTTAATGCTTCGCCCAAATGCGCTTCCAATCTCCGGCAATTTTCCCGCTCCAAAAATGATCATGATAATGACTAAAATGATCATCAGTTCAGGTAATCCTATGCCCATCATATCGTCTGCCCTCCTGAAAATTTATCGTAACCGTCAATGCGGCTCATCCGCTAATTAAATCGGTCGGCGTTGAAACCTTTTGAAGTCATATAGTCTATAATTTTTTAACTACTAATTACAAGGGAAAACGTTTTTTATCATATCTGTCACCCATTATCGTTAAAATGCTTCTTTCGCTTGATCCCTGAATAATGCTAGATTAGCTTTTGGAAAATGATATGTTACTAGAGACCGAACAAACTATTTGGGCCGCCTGCGCCGCAATCATTATAATGATTGGGATTTTTATTTATAAATCTCGTGAAAATCAACGTCCAGAGCCTTCCCTGCCAAACATACCACCCACCGCCCCACTGACTGCGGAGGACTATCTCCAATTGGCGACTCAGGCTTTAAACGAGCAAGAACTCGTCCGCGCCGAAACTCTGGCCAGAGAAGGTGTGAAATTGCAGGCAGGGGCCACAAGAACGCGTTCGAGTCTGCATAATTTGCTCGGAAGCATCTTTGCTACTCAAAAGAAAAAAAAAGAAGCTCTTGAGCAATTTCAAAATGCGATCGTTATCGATCCGGATTTCTCGTACCCGCACAGCAATCTGGGAAATATCCATTTCATGGAGAAAAATTTTCCACAAGCCGAGAAAGCCTACTTAGAAGCGATTCGCATCAATCCAAACCATGCCGACGCCTATAGTAATCTTGGTATTCTTTACAAAGCGCAAAAGCAATTCGGTTCAGCTATCCAAAACTTTCAAAAAGCTGTGGAGCTGAATCCGGAATGCAAAGAAGCGCAGGACAATCTTTCCGCTTTGCAAAAAGCACAACGCAACTGAACGCGAATCACTCCAGCCAGACGCGCACATCCCGTTCTTCATCAACCAGTTGGAAAACTTCCTGCGGTACAAAGCCCGACTTCACGACTCGTTCCTGTATTTCGTCCAAATTTATATTTTGCCGCTTGATCGATTCCAAAACATCGGGTTCGATCACATCTTCAAGATCATCAGCAACACGAGCTGGCATCGTCAAGCGCACCTTGTTCCCATTCGCCTTGACCACATTTATTTTCAAGTAACGCGACAAACCGTCAAAGCGCACTCCACTGTCGTCTTTTCCTTTTGGGATAACAATTTGCATCGCTTCTGTATAAAGATCGCCACAGGTCTGGTCCAGGAAAAAGAACCAGGATACAGGCACATCCAGACGGTCGAGCATCGTTGCAAGACCATGCAGGACTCGCATCAAGTAGATCAGGTTGGGCGGTGCGGCGGATCGAAACCACCATTTCAAATCACCTGCGATTCGGTCAAAACGGTCGCCCAAATGCCAGTCCTTCACTAAAAATGGAGCCTCCTGCAAAAAGGGCTCGAACAAAACACTGAGCAGTGCTGGCAAAGCAGACCGGATATCCGCCAACTTTTCAGCATCAAAACCAATCGCACTCAAACAGTCAACCGGGCAAAGATTTTCATGCCGACGCAATGCCAGAATCATCCGTAATAATACGAGACGGACTTCGGTGGGAATCTTCAAAACCGATCCATAATCGTAAATGATTACGGCAAAACCATCGCGCCCCATTTTCCTGAAAGCAAAATTTCCCGGATGCGGATCGGCATGCACATAACCGCAATGAAAAATCATGTGCAAATAATGTTTGAGCAATGCTCTCCCCATTGCCTTTTTCTGATCCGGGACCATTTTCTCGGCCTGCTCAATGTCAAAGCCCTCTTCCTTTACCTGCACCAATATCCCAGGTCTGCAGAGTTCGCTGATGACTTCGGGAACGATGGCTTCTTTGATAGGAGTCAGAAGTTCTTTATACGTCTTCTGTTGTTCCACTTCTTTGAGGTAATCCAACTCTTCATTGAGATTTTCCCAAAAAACATCCCGGTATCCTTCCAGATTGAATCCCCACTTTGAAACGGGCCCCACACGTGGCAACCAGCCCATCAAATCCATCTCAGCTTCGACAGATTTTGCAATCCCTGGATATTGAACTTTGACAGCGACCTCCCTGCCATCTTTCAACCGAGCAAAATGAACTTGCCCCAACGATGCGGATATACCTACAGGCTCCAGCCCGCTTAAAAACTGCGAGTACGGAGCCCCCCAGCCATTCTCCAGAACTTCTTCCACTTCTTCGATAGATAACGGTGGGATCGACTGATTTAAAATATCCCGTTGCTCGGAGTCAGAAGAGTCCATCGTCATCAACTGCCCCACCTTCGCAGGAATTCCGCGAGAAGCACCCAAAGCTTCGGTCAAATAATTCTTCGCCCAGCGTTTTTTTTCTTCACTACCAGCACGCCTGAACTCCCGAACGGCATTGCCAAGTTTTACAAGATTGGCTCCGCGCTTGATTAAAGAAATAAATTTCATATTTGTTGATTTGCTTGATCTATCGAGTAAATCGTTTTTTAAATTCATCCACAGTCAACAATGTTCCTTGCGGAACTTCTTTATCATAACTGTTCGAAAGCATCATCACTGACAGGCGTGGTGCCGTATGATCCACAAATGTTTTTCGGGCCAATTCAGCAATTTCTTTCTTGTTCAACGACTTCACCGCCTGAATCAGTTTTTCTTTGTATTGAAAATCGGCTTCTTCCTCGGTAGCAAAATGAAAATATTCACCTAAAACTTCGCCAATGCTATCGCCCTTCTTTTCTAAAGAAACGATCAAACCCTCTCGATGCTTTTCAAATTCTTCGTCTGACAAGTCATCAAATAATTTAGACGAAGTGTCCAGCCAACCTTCTATGCGACGCTTCAATTCAAAAGGATCGTGCGTAGCCGATTGGATAACAAATTTGAAAAACATCAAATCTTCAACTCTTTGATCGAAGCTCCAGACGATATATCCCAACTGCTGGTTGGTCCTCATCTGCGTGTAAAAATCTCCATTTATAATAGAGGCAATCATAGAGGCTTTGGCTTGCAGTTCGATGCTTTCATCGCCCAATTGAATGCTGTAGGAAATAGAATTATTGTTATCCAAAACTTTATGAGAAAAAACGGCCTGGTCACCCATAGCCATCCGTTCGACTTCAATTTTAAAACGATCAGATTCTGGAAGCGGTTCCCCACCCAGCTCGTTCAACAAAAGTGCGACACTCTTCTTCACCTGCTCGTCTGTCAAGTTACCGTGCGCCACACCGATAATGTATGTTTTGCGATAAACTGATTTCGCATAGTTTTGAATATCCTCAAATTTTACCCCTTCCAGTGCGGCTATTTTTTCCTCGTCAGAAAAATGTTTTTTCATCACCAGTAAATTCGAATAGTAGCCACCCCTGCTATACGCCTGCTCCATCTTGTTGTTCTCCAACTCCCGCAACAGGACTTCTTTGAAGTCTATGAACTTTTGTTCATTGATATTGATTTCTTTCAACTGTTTCGTAACCAGGACCAGCAAATCTTCCAACCGCTCTGAATAACCGCCAATGGTGAAAATAAATCCTTTCTTGGTCAAACTCAATGCATACGAAAGACCTGCCATCTGAATGGGATAAACCAACTCATTCAAACCTTCATGAACAGCAACATCGTACAGTTTAGCCGTCATTAAATTTTTGACCGTGTCGTAAATAAGAGGGGTTTCGATGCGGAAACTCATATACGCTTTGGGCTGTTGAAAGCGGTCGTCAAACTTAAACCAAACACGGGCTCTGTCATCGTCCCAAACCTTATGAGGTTCCTCGTCAATTTTTTTCAGATTGTAGGGAATGAAATTATTTCTATCTGGATAACTGAACTCTGCAATCATCTGCGGTGACTGCAAGCGCGCAAAAGCATCGCCACCTACTTCAGTCAAAGAATATTCAACACCATAAAATTCTTCAATTTGATCCACCTCCACCGAATTGGTTTGCAAGACAACGAGTGCATTTTCGGGTTCCAAGGTGTTCAATATAGCCCGGTAAGCAGAAGGCTCGTATTTCTTGTAAAGGTACGGAAGCGTTTCCACATCTTCTAATTTATAATCAAACATTAAAGACGCGCGTCCTGAAACATAGCCCATCCCTTCATCAGGGTCCTTCCACTCAAAATCAATTTTGGCCATCGCCGCACTTTCCTGATATGTGTACTCTTCAAAACCCTTCTTTTTCAACATGTCAATGTAGGAAAAAATTCGTTCCAACACCGTCAAGTATTGTTCTTCCCCTTTGGGAGTTAGGGCAACACTGATACTAAAGGTATTGAGATCAGGATGACTGTTCCCCCCGCCTGCACTCAAGCCCAGAGCAAGCCCTTCTTTTTTCAATTGCGATAACAACGACCCTTTCCCTTCAAAACCAATGATCGATCCAAGGATACCCGCAGGTTTGCTTTCCAGATAATCGTTCAGACGAATCGTAGGGAATTCCACCGACAGCGTTCTTAAGTCCATAAGGGATTTAACTTTTAGCAAACGAAACTTCCCATCCAAAGGGGCTCTGAATACCGGATCAATGAAAGGTTTTTCAACCGGTCGGTCGGGAATCGCAGAAAA
This sequence comes from Nitrospinae bacterium CG11_big_fil_rev_8_21_14_0_20_45_15, assembly GCA_002787235.1. Taxonomy (GTDB): domain Bacteria; phylum Nitrospinota; class Nitrospinia; order Nitrospinales; family VA-1; genus Nitrohelix. Next base: position 72,824 of record PCWG01000042.1, on the reverse strand, counting down.
ATATTTACGCACCAGTTCTTCCTGTCGTTGTAGAGGAAGATTTGAAATCATAGACAATTTCATATTTCGAGCAGAATAATATTTTTCAAAAAATTCACGCAAGGCAAGCCTGTTGTCACCCGCAAGAGTGTCCTTGTTACCGGTGCCAAAACTACGCATGGGATGTCCGGGACGAGCGGTTAATTGTTCCACACGTGACAGTCTCCAGCCATCGCTTCGTTTATTTTTGTCGTGTTCACTGCTAACCGCATTGACTTCTCTTTCGGCATACTTCTCATCGAACAGTGGCTCCTTGAAAAAGTCGCTGAATCGATCCAAAGCCTCTTCAAATCCTGTGTGCGAAACCTGAAAAAAATAATTGGTAACCACCGAAGAGGTATACGCATTGCTGGCACCTGAATTGGCATCCAGATACTTCTTGTAAGATCCTACTTCCGGATATTTTTTTGTTCCAAGAAACAGCATATGTTCCAGATAATGGGCCAGGCCCTGTTTCTCTGGCGGATCATAAAGCATTCCGGTACCCACAGCCAAGGCGGCCGCACTACGATGCACTTCCGGATCTGAAATCAATAAAACTTCAAGTCCATTGTCCAAACGAACGGTCTGCGTTGTTCGGTCAGCCGCGATAGCCAAACTGCAACAAGCCATCCAGATAAATAACAAACAGCATATGATTGGTAATTTTATTTTCTGCACAAGATATCTCCTGAAAAATTTTATATAAAACTCACTGCCAGCCAGTAACCCTGGATTACCAAGCCATCAAAACCACACCCGCTACGATCAACAAACCAGCGGCCATCCTCTCCCTGCCAAAGGGTTCCTGTTTGACCCAACACCCCCAGTATATCACCATGCAAACACTAATCTGCCTTAATGATACCACCGCACTCACCTCTTCAAACTGCAAAACACCACAGATCAAACCATAAGATCCCAGTGTGGCAATGGCCCCCAACAAACCCTTCCGCCATTCGTTCTTCCACAATGTCATGATTTCACTTTGTTCATACGTCTGGAACAAATAAACATTGTACAAGAAAAAACAAACGACCGATTCCATGAAAAAAAATGCAGCACCATTGTGCAATCCATTTTCAGGCGAGAGCATGAAAAAATGATCCATCCCCAATTTATCAACAAGCGAATAGGCCACAACCATTCCCAGCGTCCAATAAGCCCAGCGCAAATTTTTATGAAGAATCGCCTGATAGAGATTGGACCATCCCTGAGCCCAGTTGCCGTCGAAATGCAATAAATACACCGCTGATACTATCAGAACGACCGCCAATAATGCATTGGGAGACAGACGTTCTCCAAGCAACAAAAATGCAAAGAGTGGAACAAACACAGGAGCCGATCGCGCTATCGGATAAACATAGGAAATGTCTTCCGAACGATAGGCGCGCGACAAACAGAAAATATAAAAACCATGCAAAACACCGGACAGGGTTGCCCAGAAAATCAGGGCAGAGTCCATCATTTGAAAGTCATAATCTAAAAAGAATAACGCCCCCAGGCAAACAATACCCGTTCCCTTCAAACCTGAAAAAAAAAGTGAATTGGAGCTGGAACGCGTTAAAATGTTCCAGTAGGCATGACACAGACACGAAAACAAAACGAGAACGATGCTGATTAACGACAAGCGTCCCCCTCCCCGACTGCAAACATGCATAAAGTAATAAAAAACATTGCCTTTATTTCCTGGCCCGTCACCGATATGGAGCGAGCTGTTATTTTTTACAAAAATCTGTTTCGTGTCGATCCGATATTCCAGCAAAGTGATTGGGCAGAATTCAAAATACAGGATCAACGCCTCGCCCTACATCTGGAGCCTTCAATGACATGCACCGCTAGCACACCCCGTTCCACTTTGTATTTTGGAGCAACGTCTATCGAAGTATCTGTCGAAAAGTTGAAAACACGAGGCATCTCATTTGAAGAACCAATTCAAGTTTTCCCCTATGGGAAGCTCATACGTTTTAAAGATCCCGACGGCAATCTTCTGGGCCTTTACGAGGCCTCTTCAAAAATAGAAGTTCCCAACACCTCATTGAAGTAATAACAAAATATTTTCAAATACTGGTCAAGATAAAGGTTGTCCAAAGCCGTATTCAACCACCAATGGTCAAAATTTTCCTCTGAATGCTTCATCAGAGATTGCACATAAAGCGATTCTGCACCGACACCCAATGCCCGATCCATAAAAAAACGAAAACCACGCGTTTGATAATAAGGGCTAAAAACCACTGCCGAAATGATCTTCTCCTCTGCCAGAAAATGCGCCAGCGTTTTCATCGCCTCAGGACTCACATCCAGATTCCTGCGGACAACCTGTATCGCTTCTTCTTTGATGCCAAATTCTTTGGCGCGATCCATCACCCATCGATTGAAATCAAATTTTCTCAGAGCCTTCCAGGATCGACGGTGATCCCCGACGAATACATAGATCCTGGATACCTCGCCTTTACGATACGCCGTAGCAATTTTTTCTGATAATGCAGGAGAAATAGCGACAAGGCTTGCAGGCAATGCGTCTTCTACTAAAAGGAATTTACCCAATCCAGTCAATACTTTCGGAGCCAGCAAATAGAAAAACAACACCAATACAAAACAAAACACTCCCCATTTTGTCCATTGGTTCACAAATTTCATCACCCCTGCCCCCGTGATAAAAGAACTTTATTTATGGGGAATTTGATCCATTCGCTGATCACATAGGAAAAATTTCCCGGTGATCGCCACCATTGATCAGCACGATAAGGATTTTTGTCCGCAGGGGGACTGCGATAAATAATTTCAATTGGAGATGTTCCTAAAACTGCCTCGAATACCATCTTGACGCGACGCATGTTGTAAGCGTCGCTGATAACTGTGACCGAAGTCCAGCCTTTTGCGGTCATCAATTCACGGGTCAACTGCGCGTCGTGTCGTGTGCTGGTAGAATGCTCGACGAACAGAGAATTGATCCCTTCCGCAATAGCCTCTTTACGAGCAAGCTCCAGTTTGGTACTGTCCAGTTCAGGCATTTTTATGCGGGTATCCCCAAGCAAAAGCAAATTTTTGCCCTGCCCCGATTTTATCAAGTCCAAAGCATAGCGAAACCGGGAATACGTCGCCGTTGCCGCAACGACCAACTGCGTTTTTTGTGGGGGTGATTGAATGTATAAAAAATCGGCAAACAAGGGTAAAACGGTTTTGTGCGTTGCTAAAAATAGTGCACAAAGCAAAAGAAATGCCCCTAACATGATTGGCAGTTTTCGTTTTTTCATAGCTGATTAAAACGTGAAAATAGGGAAAATATCAGGTAGACTTACAAAATGAACTCTGAACTGACACATTTCAATAAAGACGGGCGCGCGTGTATGGTCGATGTGAGTGAAAAAAACATCACCGAACGTGTAGCCATTGCCGAGGGCCGGGTACACATGAAACCGGAAACCCTCAGCCGAATTAAAGAAGGTCAAATCAAAAAAGGTGACGTTCTCGCAGTCGCGCAGGTTGCGGGAATCATGGGTGCAAAAAAAACTTTCGACATCATCCCCATGTGTCACCCTCTATTATTGACCAAGGTGGACATTCATTTCAGCATAAATGACGAGCCTGCCCCAGAAACAGGGCTCAGCTCCATCGACATCACCGCAACCGTCAAAGTGACCGGACAAACCGGTGTCGAAATGGAAGCACTCACCGCAGTTTCGGTCACCGCATTGACCATATACGATATGTGCAAAGCCATTGACCGCGAAATGAAGTTTGATAACATCCAACTTTCACACAAATCCGGCGGCAAATCGGGCGTATTCAATCGGGAAAATAACCAATAGCTCCGGCTGGATTGAATGCCAAACAAATCTTATGATAATTGTAAAATACTTCGCTAGCCTAAAAAATATTGCAGGAAAAGAAGAAGACCGTTTTGATCTGGCAAATGGATCGACTCTCAACGAACTCTGCCAGGCTATTTCAAAAACCAATCCGCAATTGGGTAAAATGGTCCAGGAGAAAAAAGTCATGATTTCTGTCAACCTTGACGTTGTCTCGCTGGATCATATCCTCAACGACGGCGATGAAGTGGCCTTACTGCCACCCTTCTCCGGCGGAATCTAATAATCAAGGGATAATAAATCATGACTCAGGCACTCGAATCGAAAATCAGAATCCAGAAAGAAGATTTTGTCGTCAGCGATGAGATCGAAGCGATAAAAAAAGTTTCCCCCAATATCGGTGGCATCGTTACTTTTTTGGGGACCGGTCGCGAGCAGTCCAAAGGCGAAACCATTTCCGAATTGAATTTTGAGCATTATCCTCAAATGGCCGAAAAAAAACTGGAAGAGATCCGGCAACAAGCCATTGTTGATTACAAGATCATTGACATGAGCATCATCCATCGCATTGGAAAAATCGACATCGGTGAAAACATCGTGCTCATCGTTGCGGCAGGCGAACATCGGAAAGAAGCTTTTCTTGCCTGTGAATGGGCGATTGCGGAATTGAAACGCATCACGCCCATCTGGAAACGTGAAACCACGACCAATGGCGAAGTATGGGTTCAGGACACCCCCTGACAAATCATGTCAGAACCCACTGAGCCGTCTCTGGTACTCACCGTAAGCGTCCGGCTCGCCCGCTGGCTCACGCTGAAATACAATGAAGATCGCCTGAACGAAGGGCTCGAAGTTTGGGACGCTCCTGCAATACTTCCCCTCGATACCTGGCTCAAACAGGTCTGGGTGGAATCCTTGCCAGACCGTCGCCTCCTCAGCGACCTGCAAGCCAGGAAAATCTGGGAAACCATCATCCGTCAATCCCTGCCGCAAGAAGATATTCCCCTCATTCATCTCGCTTCCTCCGCCGAACAAGCCAAAGAAGCTTACCAGATCATCGTTGATTACGGGCTAACGGCCAGCCCTCCCGATCTGATCTTGAATGAGGAAACGCGGCAGTTCTTCAAATGGAAACGTTGCTACGAAAAACGGCTTGCAGAACTGAACGCCATTGACCCTGCCTTGCTTCTAACTTCCGTACATAAAAAAATGGAGCAGGGAGAAATTGCAATTCCTCCGCGCATTTCTCTGTCGGGTTATCTCGAAGCCCCACCACGGCTGATGGATTGGGTCAAATTCCTGCAACGCAAAGGTTGCGCGGCTATTTGGGATGAGCCACCCACCGATTCCCAGTTTACCGGCACAGAACTGCGTTCCTATAAAAACAGAAAAAATGAAGTCGTACAATGTGCGCGGTGGATTCGCTCCATTTATTCGTCCGATAAAACGATTGGCGTAGTCGTTTCCTCACTGGACCAATACCGTTCCCTGATCGCCAGGGAATTTAAAATGGAGTTAACCCCAAACTCAGTATCTCCCGAAAAAAAAAGCGAGCCGCCCTTCAATATTTCTCTTGGGACTCCTCTCGCAAAAGAGCCGATGATTTGGACCGGAATGCAGATTCTGAATTCCACATCGGCACTTCAACCCCTGAGTGCATTGGCTCTTCTAATAAAAAGTCCCTTCTTCGCTTGTGGCCGTAATCATTTCGCAGATGCTATCGTTCTGGAACAGGAATGGTCTTCACATCGCATGAATGCTTTGAATATCAATTCCGCGCCGCCTTCTCCTTTCGATGTTTTTTTTAAAAGCTGGATCGGATATTTATCCCAAAATAAAGAACGCCTACCCAGTCAATGGGCCAAATTATTTTTTGAAACTCTTACCGAAATGGGTTGGCCCGGGGAAGAAGATTTTGGTTGGGTCAGCGCAGACGATTATCAGATCTACTCTGCCTGGAAGGAATGTCTCGATAACCTGTCATCTCTCGACGATGCGGTTGGCAGTCTCACAAAACCGCGCGCCATAACGATATTGAATCAAATCCTGACCGAACGATTATTCCAGGCCAAAACTCGCGAGCGTCCGATACAGATCGTTGGCCTTCTGGAATCTTCGGGAATGCGCTTCGACCATTTGTGGGTCATGGGTTGTCATTCAGAAACATTCCCAACCCCCGCTTCTCCCAATCCTTTTTTGCCATTATCCGTTCAAAAAAGAGCCGGTGTCGTTCATGCCGATCCCGACTGGGAAAGAAAATTTGCACAGCAATCTTTAGAGCGACTGTCAGCCGCTGCCGATCAGGTGATATTCAGTTATCCAGAGATGGATGGAACCAAGGAACTGCAACTCAGCCCATTGTTGAGCGGTGTCCCTATTTCTAATCAAGCACCCATCGAAACTTCTTCGACCTTGCAATCTGCCTTGCAATCTCAATCTTATCTGGAGACATGGCAGGATTCGCCCTATCTTCCATTCACACCAGAGGAGCATGCTTTTTATTCGGTCAAAAATTTTCCCGGCGGGAGTGGAGCCTTGCGCGATCAAGCGGCCTGTCCGTTTCGAGCTTTTTCGGCCTATCGTTTGCAATTAAAAAATTTTGATATCCCAGAAAATGATTACGATCAATCCGAACGCGGGTCCATAGTGCATAAAACTCTGGAGTATTTTTGGAAAGAAATTCGCAGTCAAAAAAAATTAAAAGATCTCATTCAATCAAACACTCTTGACGAAATCCTGTGGCAAGCCATCAAGAAAACCTTCGAATCATCATCGGCCCGAAAAATAAAATGGCAACCCTTGTTCTCAGCAGTCGAGCAAAAGCGCGTCTTTGCATTGGTACGCGACTGGCTCGAAAAAGAAAACACACTTCGCACCGATGATTTTATCGTCCTCAAACAGGAAGGAGAAGTCAGAGCCGAAATCAATGGACTCAAACTAAAATTGTACATTGATCGCATCGATCAAACAGAAAACGGTCAAATCATTTTGATCGATTACAAAACCTCAGACAATCATGGTTCGGCATTGAAACGCTGGTTTGAAGATCGTCTTGAAGAACCGCAATTACCGCTTTACTCCATCGCAAAGGAAAGCGATGCCGTTGCAATCGCACTCCTGCTCAAAAACAAGTCACAACTGCGTCCGGTCGGCGACCTCAACCTGAACCTGCCCAATCTGGAAAAGCAGAAACAACTTAAAATAGCAGGAACCGAAGATTGGAATGCTATTCGTGAACGATGGGAAACGCAACTGAACAACCTCGCCCAGGAATTGATCGCGGGCCGATTGCACCCAGACCCACTGCACAAAGCACAGACCTGCAAAAATTGTAACTACACAACCCTCTGCAGAATCATAGAAGCTTCCGATGATTTAGCATTCGCGGAGGACGAAGATGACTGAAGAAATCCCTGATAAGGGCGCACGTATCCGTGCACTGGACCCAACAAAATCATTTATCGTTCAGGCACCTGCTGGTTCGGGAAAAACAGAGTTACTCATTCAACGTTATTTGGGATTGCTCGCAACGGTTGAAAAGCCAGAACAAATTCTGGCGATGACCTTCACCCGCAAAGCCGCAGGAGAAATGAAAGCCCGCATCATCGAATCATTACGAAGGGCGGAGCAAAACGATCCGCCGGAAGAATCCCATCAACGACTCAATTGGGATCTGGCACGCAAGGCATTGCAACAAAATAAAAAATGCGAATGGAACTTGCTGGAAAATCCTGCACGCCTCAAGGTGCAAACCATCGATTCATTTTGCATGAGCCTCGTACGACAAATGCCTCTCCTGTCAAAGCTTGGCGGACCTCTCACTCCCGAAGACAATGCAGAGGACATGTATCAGGAAACCGCCCGAAGGCTCTTGTTCAAAGCCGAAGTCGATTCCCCTCAGGGCGAACGCATCCGCCGACTGCTGGAACATCTGGATGCTTCGAAATCTGGATTTCGCTCGCACATGGTAGACCTTCTCAACAAACGCGATCAATGGATGACACCTTTTTTTGAGAAGTTTGCAATAACCTCTGCAACACGTGCATTTTTTGAAGAACCTCTGCAAGAATTGATATCAGCCAAATTGAATGAAGTCTGCAAAAAATTTCCCGCAAGCTTGTTGGAAGCCTTGATACCTCTGGCTCGCTATGCAGGAAACAACATTGAAGAAAGTCATTTGCTCAGCTCGCTGAAAGACTTGAGCCATGCCCCCGACGGTCGAATAGAAAATTTACATATCTGGAAAGCCATTGCACATCTGTTCCTCACAAAAGAGGGGAACCCCAGAAAAGCAAAGGGAATCAATAAAGCCCTGGGTTTCCCTGCAGGAAAGGACAAAGTCGAAAAACAATCTAAAGCCAACTTTGTATCATTGCTAGAAACTGTCTCAAACGAAGAAGAACTGTTAGAAATTCTGGTGGGTGTGAGCAAGCTCCCACCACCAAATTATACCGATGAAGAATGGGGAGTATTGCAAGACACATTGAAATTATTCCCCGACCTTTCGCAAACGCTCCGGCAGGTATTCATGGAAAAACGAAAAGTGGACCATGCAGAAATTTCACTATCCGCAATGAAATCGCTTGTGAGGGAATCGAGCTCTGGCGAGTTTGAGTACACGGATCTCATGCTGTATATGGATTTCAGGCTACGCCATCTCTTGATCGATGAATTTCAGGACACGTCCTTCAAGCAATTCAATCTGCTCAGATTATTGACAGAAGGGATGGAACCTGGTGATGGCAGAACTTTGTTCATAGTCGGCGATCCCCAACAATCCATCTATCGGTTTCGCGACGCCGAGGTAGGACTGTTTCTGAAAGCACGAGATGAAGGCATCGGACCCAAAAAACTGGAATCGCTCACTCTACAATCAAACTTTCGATCACAGAAGAATCTCGTAAAATGGTTCAATGATTGTTTCACACTTGCCTTTCCAGTACGCGATGATGAAAACTTGGGCGCAACTGCCTATGCTCCCTCTTCAGCCGTATTGCCCGAAGAGTCCGGTTCAGAAGTCGAATTACATCTATTTGAAGGATCACCCGAAGATCGTTCCGCCGCCGTTGACGAAGCTCAACGGGTTGCAAACATTGCACAAAATTATTTAAAAAATCAAAGCGGCAGTTCCGTTGCCATCCTCGTCCGTGCACGCAATCACTTGCCCGCAATCGTGCGTCAATTCAGAAATCAGGGCATCCCTTTTGTCGCCGAAGAAATCGATCCACTCACTTCACGCTCCGCAATACTCGATTTACTGGCATTGACGCGCGCATTGTTGTCCACTAATAACAACATCGCCTGGGCTTCACTCCTGCGTGCACCATTCTGCGGTCTGTCTATCGCGGATCTAAGAATTCTGCGCGAGGGAGATAACAAACTCACATTGTGGGAAGTCATTCGCAATATAGAAGTAACCAACCGCATCAGTTCCGACGGAAGACAGCGACTGCAACGTTTTGTAAGCATCATGGAACCCGCTATGGCATCTGCAAGCGCCTCTCTGAATTTTCGTGATCTTTTAGAAAGCTTATGGATTTGTCTGGGCGGCCCCGCCTGTCTTGGCAATTGTTCATCAGAAGACACGGATGTATTTTTTGATGAAATTGAAAGCGCAACAGAAAGCGGTGACATCTCCCAACTCCAGAATTTTCACAGGCGTCTCGATTCCCTCTACGCCGCTCCCCAAGGGGAAGCGGCTGTGCAAATCATGACCATGCACAAAGCGAAAGGTTTGGAATTCGATTATGTGATTTTGCCAGGATTGGGAAAATCCTCTAAAGCAGAGGGCAAACGATTGGCCTATTGGATGCCACACAATGACCGCGTTCTCATCGCGCCGATTGAGGAAAAAGGCGGTGAGCCTTCTCCCATTTATGAATTCATCAAAGAAATCAACCGTTCAAAATATGATTATGAAGCCGTTCGTCTGCTCTACGTCGCCGCCACACGTGCCAGAAAACGTTTGCATCTTCTCGGTCACATTGAAATAAAAGACGATGAACCCAAACCTAGAAAAAGATCACCCTTGGATTTTTTATGGCATTTTCTAAAAGCCGATTGGGGAAAAAATCTCGAAGGCAACTCTTCTGAAGAATCTTCCGCAGAACCAAAAGAAGAAATGCTTTCCATTAAAAGACTGGTTTCAAACTTTAGCATGCCTTCTCCCGCGCCCAACATCGAGTCGGGTGATACCGAAGAGATAACCGAGGAGAAAGAAGAGTCTCCGCTATTTTACTGGGCCGGTGTCACTGCCCGCTCACTCGGTGTCGTGCTTCATCAATGTCTGCAGAGCATTGCTTCCGAAGGTGCGGAAAAGTGGAACAATGAGCGCGTTCAAGCTCTGCAACCCCGCATAACTGCAAGTCTGGAAGCACAGGGACTTTCCCGTGAAATGGCTAAAATTCAAACTGAAAAGGGTCTTAAAGCTTTGAATCTCGCGCTTGAAGACCCCAACGGGAAATGGGTACTTTCCCATCACGGTTCTGCAAAGTCCGAATACTCACTGACCTCATACTCCAGACACCGCTTTGAAAATCGAGTCATCGACCGGACTTTTATAGAGGACGGAAAACGATGGATCATTGATTTTAAAACGGGAGAACATGAAGGCGCGGGATTGGAAAAATTTTTCAGTGAAGAAAAAATACGTTACAAGCCACAACTCGATGCCTATGAGGAATTGTTTCGTAAAAAAGGCGAAACCTTACCTATAAGAAAAGCCCTTTATTATCCACTCCATCAAAGATTGCTTGTTTTTTAAACCAGTTTATTTCAGTACTTTAAATTATATATTTATATGAATTCAAGATTTGATCCCTGTTATTTTTGGATTTACCTTTTCATAACATAACTTAAAGTTTTATCCTGATATTAAGGGACAACCGTTTCAATATTATTCAGGGCTTTTTCCATGAGTTCTTCCATGGGGAAACGGGTTTCGTCGTATTCCAAGTCTTTTATTTTTGCACGAGTGGCGGGACGCTGAGGCATGAAGACGGAACAACAATCGGGTTGCGTCTCAATGCTGACATTAAAGGTCCCAATTTGTTTGGCACGATTGACAATGTCTCTTTTATCCATGCCAATCAAGGGGCGAAAGACAGAAAGCGATACCGTTTGAGAAACCGCGTGAATATTTTCCAATGTTTGCGAAGCCACTTGGCCTAAGGACTCGCCGTTGACAAGACCGAGGCAGTCGATTCTTTTGGCAAGACGTTCTGCAATGCGATACATCATCCTGCGATACAATACGATGCGGTTTTTGGGATGGCATTTATCGCGAATGGAGACTTGTATGTCTTCGAAAGGGACGATATGCAAGTCACCGCATCCTTGATAAAGATTCAATAGTTTTGTCAGACGGCGCACCTTATCGTTACCACCGCCACCAAGAAAAGGCCGGTTATCAAAGAAAACGAAATGCACCTGACAACCTCGCCGCATCAATTGAAAGGCCGAAACGGGACTGTCTATTCCGCCTGATAGCAGGCACAGCACATTCCCCGCAGATCCTACGGGCAAGCCGCCAATGCCTGGACGCCTGTGATCATAAAGAAAAGTGGCGGTCGATCCGACTTCGATTTCCAACATATATTCCGGCGTATGCAAATCGACTTTCAAACCTTGATCCGCGAGAGCTTCCATGATTCTTGACCCGACCTCAAAATCAATTTCAGGTGAGGTGAGTTCAAATCGTTTGTCTGAACGCCTGGAACGCACGCAAAATCTCAGTGAAGTCAGACCTTTCATATGGGCGGCTACCTTTTCAATTCCGCACTTAACCATGCTATCAAGGTCTGTATGGACCGGTTCGCCGACACTGTAGGAGGCGATACCGGGCACATACGCCAATTTCTCTGCCAGTTCTGGAGCCAGGCTTGAATTTGTTTCTATTAGTATTCTGCCGCGCGGCGTATAAATCACGCAGTCACTAGCTTCACCAAATTTCTGGCGAATATTACTCACTAATTTCTGTTCAAAAACACCGCGGTTCTTGCCCTTGAGTCCGATTTCATCGTAACGCACAAGGATGGTTCTAGCTTCGTTCATTTTTTTTACTCGTATATGAGGGGAACAATTTTTTGTAAGCCAGCCCAAAAGCTTCTACAAATTGTTCGACATCTTCTTTAGTGTTTTGAGGTCCGAAGGATATGCGCAAACTGCATAAGGCTTCGGTTTTTGTTCGTCCTATTCCCGTCAATATTTTTGACGGCTCTTTACTTTTCGCACTACAGGCTGAGCCCAATCCAACGTAAATTTCTTTCTCTTCCAGATGATGCAACATGATTTCACCTTGCACTGGAGGAAAGCTGAAATTAACAATCGCAGGTGTTTGTTGCTCTATGTCTTCACTCTCGGATGAATTGAATTTGATTTTAAGATCTGAATTTTCTGCTTCGAGATTTTTCAATCCGTCGATCAACAAGCGACGCAGTTCAATCAATCGGTTTTTAGTCTCGCCCCAATTTAAAAATGTCAATTGCAGTGCTTTGGCCAAACCCACGATCAAAGGCACAGGAAGCGTTCCTGAGCGAACACCGTATTGCTGTCCGCCGCCGTGAATTTGCGTTTTCAAATCCAGCGTTGCATTATAAATCAATAAACCAATTCCCTTGGGGCCGCCAAATTTATGAGCGGATAAAGAATAGCCTGAGATGTACTTCCATTCTGGTGACGACAGGGGAATCTTTCCGGGTGCCTGCACGCCATCGTAAAACAATCGGGTTCGTGGAGAAATGGTTTTAAGTCGGGGCCCGATTTTTGCGGGATCGTTCACTGCGCCCAGTTCATGGTTCACATGCGACAAGCACAACAGTCGTGTGTCTTGCATGTTGGATAAGCTTTGGGGATTCAACCTGCCCTCTTCCTGATGGGCCAGCAGAGTGAGCGGTTCGACATTCTCCGATTTCAGTGCCTGCAGGCTTTCGCGGATACTGGGATGCTCCAGGCCCAGACTGGCAGGGTGTTTGCCTGATGCGAGCATCCCTTTGATAAACAAATTATTGGATTCGCTCCCTCCGCTGGTGAAAATCATCCGATGCGTGTTGGGAACATTCAATAATTCACGCAACTCTCCCGTCGCCGTATCGATACGGTTTTTGCTCTCCAACCCTAATTGATACACGGCTCCTGAATTGGCATAATCTTTCTCAAAAGATTCCTGAACGATACGCACAACTTCTGGATACATTGGAGTCGTTGCTGAATTATCTAAATAAATCACTAGGTCTTTCTAATTTTTAGGCTGATAAGGCGGGACCAAATCCTGGTCTACGTCCAGATGATCCAAAATTCGTGCGACCACAAAATCTGCCAGATCATCGATCGATTTCGGGTGGTTGTAAAATCCTGGCGATGCGGGGAGTATGAGGGCTCCTGCCTGATCTAATGCGAGCAGATTTTTTAAATGAATGGTGCTCAAAGGAGCTTCTCTGGGGACGACGATCAACTTGCGTTTTTCTTTAAGTGTCACATCCGCCACGCGTTCTATTAGACTGGATGAAATTCCTCCTGCGATGCGCCCCAATGTTCCCATGCTCGCAGGCACAATGACCATCCCTCCTGTTTTGAATGATCCGCTGGCTATGGAGGCGTTGACCTTCGAATTTTTGTGAAGAGTAACATTATCGCCTGAAAAACAGGAAATGCCACTGGACAATTCAAGGCGGATCAGCTCCGCTCCACGCTCGGAAACAATGACATGCAGCTCGGCCTTATTTTTAAGGTAATCGAACAACCTCTTGGCATAAATGATCCCACTCGCGCCTGTCACGGCAATGATAAACCGGTTCACGACTCCCCCTCATTGAAGCATTCCCTGATTTCATTTATGAGCTGATGATGAACTTCTTCTCTGTCACGAAAACTGTCTATCGATCGAATGATGGGGTCATCAAAGGAATCCAGCAAACTCTGAACTTTTTCGAGGTAATCTTTTTTCTCAAAAGAGGAAACGGCATTCCTCGTAGAATGAATTCTGCGAAGGCACTCCTCAATCGGTGTTTTAAAAAAAAATGCACGGTCTGGTTTGGGTGCAAAGGACTCGTTGTCAATGATGATACGTTGAGGATCCAGCCCCAAGGCACCCTGATAAGCGGCGGTGGAAAAATAGTATCGATCAAGAACAACCACTTTTTTTTCTTTCAAAGCAGGAAGGATATTCAATTCCACATCTTCTCTGCGATCATTGATAAACCATTCCAGTTCTTCTTCGCGGGACACACCCTTTCGTCCTTCTGTCAATAGCACCCGTATTTTTTTTCCCCAGAAACCGTCGGTGGGTTCGCGCAATCGCAAAACAGTAATCCCCTGTTCAGCAAACCAGTTCTCCAGCATTTTGCAATGGGTTGATTTTCCCGACCCATCGATTCCCTCGAGAACAAATAAATAACCTCTCTTCAACTTCATTATCTTCAATCCACTGAGTATGGGAAATTATGCAATAGATTCAATCCGCTGTGAATACATAGAAGATATTCCTTTGTATCCACGGACCATCTGGCTTTGGCTTCGTGATTCAAATGATATTCCAGAAAATTTCCAGTATTGAGCCTAGATAAACGCTACCGGGATTCTCATTTTATTGCAATGTGTTTCTTGGAAGCGGATCAGACCTGCTACGGCGGGGAATCAGGAATCGATGATTTTTATGAGTGATTCAAGTTCTGACTTCATTTCTTTTCGCCAGACTAAAAATTTTTCTCGATCAAAAGCAAAATCCAATTGAGCGGTCGCTTTCTTGCCACTTTTAAGACGCTGTTTGGCTCCGGCAATGGTGTACTTATCTTCGTACAAGAGCTTTTGGATCTCGATAACAATATCCACATCCTTGCGTTGATACAAACGCTGTCCCGATCGATTTTTAGTGGGATTGAGGACGTCGAACTCCTCTTCCCAATACCTCAGGACATGTTGTTCAATTTCTACAAGCTCAGCAACTTCGCCAATTTTGAAGAATAATTTATCGGGAATCGGACGAGTCATGCGAAGACCGGTCTGTCGAAAGCAAAAGTTGCTTACTGGGTTTAAAGGTAAGGGATTTCCCCGGACGTATGCAGATGGGTTTTCCCGTTTTTGGATTCCGTGCATTGCGAAGCTTTTTTTCGCGCAGATAAAAACTCGCAAAATTTGAAATACGGACATTCTCACCGCGAGCAAGCCCTGCCTTGATCTCATTGAACAAGGCTTCGACTGCCTCGACAGCCTCTCTTCTCGTGAAACCTACTTTTTCGTAAACACGGTCAACCAGGTCCGACTTAACCATGGTATGGGATGTTATTTTTTTAACCAAAATAAATGAATTCCATTGAGTTAAATGTTTCAGGACAAAATTCAGGCATGCTCTTTTTCATACCTTGCTTTGGCCTCGTCGACTATTTTTTGCATCAAATGTTCGGGGACATCATCATAATAATCAAACTCAACTGTAAAAACACCTCGACCACTGGTCATGGATCTCAAATCTGCCACATAATTTAAAATCTCAGCCATGGGAACATGTGCCTTGATGATCTGACTTTCGCCTTTTGATTCTATTCCAAGTATCTTCCCTCTCTTGGAATTCAAGTCACCCATAATATCACCAACATGGTCTGCAGGAACAATGATTTTCATCGTCATTATAGGTTCCAGCAAAATAGGATGACATTCCATAACCCCTTTTTTGAATCCCAGTGAGCCCGCTATTTTAAAAGCCATCTCAGAGGAATCTACGTTATGAAAGGAGCCGTCGTAAAGTGATATTTTCACATCCACCATGGGGTAATGGGCCAGCACACCTTCAGCCATAGCTTCTTGGATGCCTTTTTCGACAGCGGGGATGTATTGTTTAGGAATCGCGCCACCTACAATATTATTTTCAAATTCAAAACCGCCCCCTTTGGGCAATGGGGATATTTCGATCCAGGTATCACCAAACTGCCCTCTTCCACCCGTCTGTTTTTTGTATTTGCCCTGCACCTTGGTCGTTCCGCGAATGGTTTCGCGATAGGGAATCTTGGGAGGCTGAGCATCGACATCAACTCCGAACCGCTGGCTCATTTTCTCCAGTACCACTTCTAAATGCACTTGCCCCATTCCCGAAACCAATAATTCATGAGTTTCCGGATTGCGCTCTACTTTCAGGCTGGGGTCCTCCTCGCAAATCCGCTTTAAAGCAGAACTGATTTTCTCTTCGTCGGCGCGCGTTTTCGGAATCAAAGCGCGCGAATAAACGGGCGATGGGAAATTTATCGCATCAAAAATAATGGGCCGATTGGCATCAGACAGAGTGTCTCCTGTCGTGGTGACTTTGAGTTTCGCAACCACTCCCAAATCGCCTGCTGAAATTTCGGAAACGGCTATTTGCTTTTTCCCCTGCATTGCGTAAAGCTGTCCGACTCTTTCGGATGAATTTTGTGTTGCGTTTAAAATACTGGAGTCGGCCTTCACTGAACCTGAAAATACCCGAAACATCGTTAATTTTCCGGCATAAGGATCGGCTACGGTTTTAAAAACCAGTGCGGATAGGGGCTCTGAGGAATCGGGAGCCAGAGAAACTACCTTTTCTTCTTTAGGATCTTTTCCTGATACAGCAGGTAACTCAGCAGGGGATGGCAGGTAATTGCCGATCGCCTTCATCAGATGATCAACACCCTGATTATGAGTTGCCGAACCACAAATCACTGGAATCAAACTTCCATTTTTTATTCCCTTGGCCAAACCTTCTGCAAACTGCGCTTCCTCTAACTCACCGGTTTCAAAATAATTTTCGAGCAGATCATCGTCGGTTTCAGCGACGGACTCTATCAACTCTGCCCGGTAGGCTTCCAACTCGTCCTTCACTTCGACTGGCCATTCTTCTGCCGTTCCTTTTCCTCCATCCGTACCATAGGTGTAAAGTTTTCGGCTCAACAGGTCTGCGATTCCAACCAAGCCCTCTTTATTGTATACAGGGGCGAACAACAGGGCGGGAGATACGTTGAATTTATTTTTCAGATTTTGGAGTAGACCGGGGAGATCGAACCGCTCATGATCTACTTTATTGACAAAAATAAGGCGGGACAAGTTTCGGTCATCTGCCCATTCCCAGGTTTTTTCAGTAAAATATTGAATACCATCGTCGGAACTGATGACGACAACTGCGCTATCCACGACTTGAATGCAAGCGGGTGTGTCTGCTATGAAATTGTCGTTGCCTGGGGAATCAACAAGGTTGACTTTTCTGGAATCCCATTCGTAAAAGGCCAGAGAAGCATTGCTGGAATGACCTCTCTTTATTTCGTCAGGGTTGTAATCCATCACCGATGTCGAGTCGCCGACTTTTCCCAGTCGGTCGGACACACCGGCATTGAATAATATGGCTTCTGCCAATGAGGTCTTACCACTGGCTCCATGCCCGATGAGAGCTACATTTCTAATATCCTGAAGTTTGTATGTTTTCACAATTCCCCCCCGCTAAATTCCCAAAATCTGTCAGGACAATCGAGAAAAGACAGAGCTTAGGGGACTTCATTGGTTTTAAAGGGTGCCTGGTAACATCACATTATTAAATACTTATAACAGGACGCCACTGTGCGCCACTTTCATTATCCACAATTAAGTCAACAACCCCTCCAGTTTTTTCATACGTTGGCACACGGTAACATAAAATGACGGGAAAAGCTTAAAAAGTCTCTTCATCTCAGACTGTTTCAAATGGATGACACAGACATCTTCACTTGATGTATTGATCTGCAGGGATTTGACTTTATCATTATTAATCTCTACCCCTCCGACGACGTCACCCACACCAAGGTTTACCACTTTTTTTCTACCCGGAGACTTAACTTTTAGCTCCCCTGAAATAATAATATAAAGTGTTTTTCCATCATTCGGAAGGGTCAATTTTTTAATTTCCGTCCAATGCTCCATCCTTCCAAAGGTCAACGAAGCAATGAGACGGGGATGCAAATAATCGCAGAAATAATTGCGTATGCGATTGAACCTGTCCTGAATTGCGGGCAGACTGAACGCTTTATAATAATTTTTGGGTATTCTTAAAACTGAAAGTGAAGATTTTGCAAAAACCGTCGCCCGGCGATGAGGATTATCGGTGGTGATTGCCAACTCACCGAAAAACTTCCCGGCTTCATAAATCGCAAACGGTTGCTCGTCTATCATGATTTGCGCGAGCCCTTCAAGAATGACGTAAAAATCATTTCCAAGTTCATTCTGGGAAAAGATGATGTCATCCGTATCAAAGTTCTGCATATCTGAATTTTTAAAAATTTTCTGCAAATGTCCTTCGTCCAGATCTTCATAAATCGGGATGGATTTTACTTGTTCGACACTTCTTTCTTTATCACCCTCGTAGTTAGAAATGAGAACGCTGACGTCCCCTTCATTGGCATAACAATAAGGGGTGCCAGGTTTCGGGGCATAGTGTTGATGAACTAAAACCACTTTTTCTGCAACCTCCCGGGGAATGGTGTCCAAGGCATCCACATCGGTATGAAGAAGCCCTCCCCCGACATCATGAACAATGAGATCTGCATCCCAAATGAACCCCAATAAATCGTCGCGTCTGGAGGCTGTAAAGTAACCCTGTTGATACCAGGATTGAATCTGCTCGACGTTGTACTTGGTATCCCCCGAATGACTGATTACCTTCTTTTCTCCTTCAGTAGTTTCGTAACGAAGACGAAAACGGCCTGCCGGAATTGAATGCAAGGAGTAGTCAAAGGTAAAGTAGGTTCGATTGAATCCCGGCAATAAAAACTCTTTGCCCGGCTCGACTTCAAAAAAATCGATGAAGCTTTCAATCATTTCTTTGGGGAAACAGATGATAGCTTCCAGCTTGCGTAGAAAACCTTCAAAAATAATTCGGGTAGAAATGATTTTAATACGAATCCCTGACAGTACTTTTTCAACCAATCCTGCGTCATGATCTGAGTGCACGTGGCTGAGCAAGTAGTAGACAATATCTTGCTCTGCGATACCGTAATTCCAGGACAATTGCTCAATGCCAGAAAAGGCATCAACCATGATACCCTTGCCTTCACTCCAGACAATCAAACAGCTGTTATTTTTGTCTTCTGAAAATCCAGACCCGACCCCCATGTAGGTTATGCCCATATAGGGCTTTGAGGAAGGAAAAACGGTAGTCCTTGATTTAGGTTTATCAAGCCCTCCCATATCAATGACGCCAATTACTTTTCCATACTGCCAAAATTCAAAAACAGAAGCTTGAGGTTGCCTGATTTTAATTTTTTTCCGTCTGTCCAATGGAGAAACAATCGCAACATATCCATCATTATCAAAAATATGAAAATCAGTGATGTCCTCAATGAACTGTTCTCTATTTTTCTCTTCCGTCAACGAAAAGAGATCAAACTCTCTTTTCAGTTTTGCGCAAGTCAGGTAGCCCCGCGTCAAAATAAATTCCAAACGGGCAATCTTTTTTTTAGTAAGCCCTGGAGATTTTTTAATCTCTAAACTGATTTGCTCCCGAATCTTTTGAGTGCGAACTTTTTCGGTATCATGATTTTTTAGAGAATTTACCAAAATTCGAAATAATTTTTTATTGGCACCCAGTTTCTTTGTAAAATTTGAAAAGGATTTCGCAGATTCAGAATCTTCAAAATGCTTTGAAGAAAACTTTCGGAAATAGGCGTTGAGAAGGTTTGAAAAGGTGGGACCAAAAAGGGTTTCGCTTAAAATAATTTTAAAACGATTGTGCTGATCTTCATTGCAATAGATAGTGACTTTTTCTTTTTTGTCCTTAAAAAAAAGAAAGGTGTAAATAATAAACTCAAAGTCAAAGTGATTTCGCCCCTTCACAAAAGTTCTGAGCGGTATCACATAATGTGAAGGCAAAGCCTGTTTTCTCGCTTTGACCTCCTTGAGCAAACCAGGTGGACATCCAAAAGCAATATCGGGGAATCCCGGGATACTCAGTATCCTGAAATTCTGGCCTTTAAAAATTTTAAATGCTTTTTCCTTTTCCACCGGATTTCATCCTTCCTCTTCTTTTCCTGAAAAAATCAGACGCACCGGAGTCCCGACCAATCCAAACTGTTTTCTCAGACTGTTCGTAAGATACCTTTTATACGAGAAATGAATGCCTGCTGGAAAATTAACAAAGCAACGGATCAAAGGTGGAGAGCTCCGCACTTGTGTGACGTAAAACATTTTTATAAACTTGCCACGATAACTGCTCATGGGATTTTTCGCGATGGCCGCTTCAAAACAAATATTCAATTGCGATGTGGGAATTTTTCTGGCGTATTGTTCATACACCTCTAACACTTTGGGAAGCAGTTTGTGAACGCCCTCTCCGGTAAGAGCCGACAGTGCCACTACGGGAGCGTATTCAAGAAATTTTAAATTCCCTTTGATTTGTTTTACATAGTCATCAAAAGCTTCACCTGATTTTTTCAAGGTGTCCCATTTATTGAGGACAATGATACAACCTCTCCCTTTTTCCGCGGCATATCCCGCTATCCGGGCATCCTGGTCGGTGACACCCGTATCTCCGTCCACGATTAACAGCGCAATGTCACAACGATCCAGAGCCTTCAGGGCCATGATTACGGAAAATTTTTGCAATGCACTTTGAGTTCGACCTTTCCTTCTGATTCCGGCTGTGTCTACGAGCATGAAAGGTCGTCCATCGAATTCCATTTGCGTATCAATAGCGTCCCTGGTGGCACCAGGAATCTCAGAAACAATACAACGCGAGGAACCCAGCAATTGATTCACCAATGAAGATTTCCCGGCATTGGGTTTCCCAACGACCGCAATCTTGATCAAGTTGGGATCTTCTTCGACTTCTTCCACTTCAGGAAGTCGTGACGTAATTTCATCGAGCAGTTCTGCGACTCCGATGCCATGCTCTGCGGAAATGGGAAATAAAGTTTCAATGCCCATTTCTGCAAATTGCCCCAGATTGTCCATCCCACGTGCACAATCGCTTTTATTAGGTACAAGAAGCATTGCTTTTCCCGTTTTTCTCAAGCGCCTGATCACTTCTCTATCCGCTTCAACCAACCCTGCCATAAGGTCAACAATGACAAGAACCACATCTGCTTCTTCTTCTGCGATACGAGCCTGCTGAACCATTTGCAACTCAATATCATCGACACCCTCAAAATCAAATCCACCGGTATCGATCAAGGTGAACGCCTTGCCTTGCCACTCGGCTTCCCCGTACAAGCGGTCCCGTGTCACACCTGCAAAATCATTCACAATGGCACTTCTTTGTCCTATGAGCCTGTTATAAAGCGTGGACTTTCCAACATTCGCCCGCCCAACTATCGCTACAACAGGAAGATTCATCCGTTTATTCTCCTTCAAATCATGGGTCCATTTTCGTGTAAAAAGTCACGAATTCCTTTTGCGACCGCCTCGGAGAGTAAGTCTAAATATTTTTCGTCTTTGAGACGCGCCTCCTCTTTGGCATTTGTAACAAAACCCACTTCCACGAGGATGCTGGGCATATTGGTGTCATGCAAAACCCAAAACGGGCCTTCCTTGACACCAAGGTTTTTGACTTTTTTGAAACGCTTCTTTGCCTTCTGGTACAGGTAACGTTGCACACGCCCTGCCAGACGTGAGGAATCGTTCATCTTGTTATTGCTTATCAGGTCAGCAAGGATCTGTTGGGTTTGATCGTCGGGAATAGAATACACAAGATCCCCATTTTCTCTCGCCGCTGTTTCCTTGGCTTGTTCGCTCAACCCACGTCCAAGATAATACGTTTCAATGCCGTGCGCGGCTTCGCGATTGGCGGCATTGGCATGCAGGGAAACAAACAGATCGGCCTTCATCCCATTGGCAATAGGACCTCGCTCTTTTAATGGAATGAATGTGTCGTCACTCCGCGTTAAGTGCACTCGTATTTTGTATTCCTTTTCCAGTATCGCTTTAACCTTTTTGGCCAGGTTTAAATTCAACTCCTTTTCAACCACGCCATGCTTCCCTTTTGCGCCTAAATCCTTCCCGCCATGTCCGGGATCGAGAATTACAAGCGGAACTTTCTTTTCCGCAACTTTTTTTTCAGCAGGTTCTACTTTTTCCACGGGAGTTGAAGAAACCGGAGCGGATGGCTTTGCTTCGATACCCACCCCGGCAACGGGAGACAATTGCTCCAATTGAGCAAGCAATAATTCCGAATCTGCTTTCGTTTTCACTTCTTCTTTTTTAGCGACCTTCTTCTCTACGGCGGGTGGTGCTACAGGGGCTGTTGCCTGGAGTGGTGTTTGAGCCACTTCAATCTGCGAAGGATTGGGGGATAATGCAACGATTTGTTTTAAACGCTGTCTAGCCTCTGAAGATCGATCCCCTCTGGAGTACTCACGAACAATTTTCTCAAACTCTTTTTCAGCCAGAGTGTAATGCCCTCGATCAAAATATATCTCACCCCGCCGAAACAACGCATCGTCCTTCAATCGGTCCGATTCAAATTCCTGTAGAAGCTTCCCGTAATACCCCAAAGCCAGATCCGAATCTTTGGGATTCTTGGAAATTTGATACAAACCTTCGTAAAGTTTTCCAATCGTAAAAATTGCTTTGTAAGCGGGATAACTCTTTGGATTCGAATGGTACACCTTGAGGAAATCGTCGACAGTATTGATCCATTGGTCTCTCCGAGCCATTTTATCAGGTGAACCTTTTAGCTGATAAAACGAATGCTTGGCCTTTGTGTACAGGCTTTCAGCCGATTCTGCCTTTGCCTTCGCTGGCGCAAGCGCAACCGAACTACCCCATAAAAATATGAAGATAAAGAGAACCTTGAAAAATCCTATTTTCCTGCTATTTTCTGACATAGATTTACTTTGATAACGTTTTCAAGATAAAAACAATCCATCAGGCAACGAAAGTCCCTATAACTATTTATTTTTATTACAGTTACAAACTAACATTTTATCATTTTTAAAAAATTGCGTCAACAACTCGAGACAACTACAAATTCGGCATAGCAACCCCTTTGAAAGTGATTCTTTCAGGGCAAAAATCGCCACACACACTCGATCGTTTTAGAGGGATACGGGAAGGTCTGACACTTTTGGAGAAAAAAATGATGAGTTACCTGGAAAACTTCATCGCTCAAAAAACTCGTTTCATCTACCGTATTCCAGTCTTTCACCGAAAAAGGAGGGCAAATCGGTTTGTTCTATTTTTTTTTGTGTGAGTTCCCTGTCATAGTTGAAGCGGTGGAAGCCAACTATTTTCTCGACACTGTCGTAAGTGACAAAGCAGGGCCTGGGGTCCCCATCTCGGGGCTGTCCAAGACTTCCAACAGAAACGATATAGCGATGATCGAGTTCCAATCGAACTTCTGAGTCGCGTGTCATAGTGACTTTTGAGTCTGGGTCTTGACTCATAACAAAAGCATGGTGACTGTGTCCAATAAAACAAAGGGGCTCGGTAAAGGCAGAAAAATTTTTAGGTCCGTCTTCTACAGATGTCAAGTAATGCCACTTTTCGGGTTGGAAAGGTGATGAATGAACCCAAAAAATTTCATCTTGAGAAATTTGAATGGGATGCTCTACCAAAAATATTTTATTCTCATCATTGATCTGTTTCCGGGTCCACATTGTAGACTGATGCGCATATGGACTGAATTTGATAGTGGATATCCTCCCCAATACTGCGTAGTCATGGTTTCCTGCAAGAAATATATCAACGTGTTTTCGCAACCATTGCAATACTGGGATGGGATCGGGACCATATCCCACACTGTCTCCCAAAAATACAATGCGATCGTATTCCAGATTTTGAATCTCATTTTGAAATGCCCGTATGGCTTCCAAGTTGGAGTGCACATCTGAAAAAATTACGTATTTCATTGGGAATGCCTGCTACGATGACATTTTATTTTCTGCTTCGGAAGATTTGAACAGCTTGTCGAGAATTCCATTAATAAAAGGCGGGGAATCGGCATTACTGAATTTTTTGGACACTTCAACCCATTCATTGATGACAACTTTGGGTGGGGTTTGTTTCATATACAACAACTCGCATGCCCCCAGTCTAAGAATGTTGCGATCTATCACTGTCATCCTTGCCAGAGTCCAGTGTTTGCTAAATTCCTTTAACAACACATCTACAGAATCTCTTTTTACCATGCAGGTTTTGACCAGGTCTCGGGAAAAAAGCTCAACGTCTTTATCCATCGTTACATTTTCCTGAAACAAAGCCCAGCCTTCTGCCAATTCTATGGGACGAAATTCATTTTGATAAAGATATTTCAAAGCCATTTCTCTACCGGTCCGCCTTTTACCCATTTGATCCCTTAGATTTAAATTGTATTAAAAAAAATGGAAAGAAATACAAACAAAACTCTCCTTTAAAGTTTTTTGTAAAGATTGGCCATTTCGATAGCTGCCATGGCGGTATCCCATCCTTTATTGCCAGATTTTCCGCCAGCTCTTTCCAATGCTTGTTCCAGATTATCGGTTGTCAGAACACCAAACAATACAGGGATATTGGCAGTTCGAGATAAGGCACCAACTCCGCGAGCGGCTTCTCCTGCGACATACTCAAAATGCGGGGTAGAGCCTCTGATAACAGCACCGAGACAAATAACGGCGTCATATTTTCCTGAAGCACAAAGACGCTGGGCGGCCATTGGTATTTCAAATGCGCCGGGGGTTTTGGCAATATGAATGTCGTCTTCTTTCGCACCGTGCCTCACTAAAGCATCGATGGCTCCCTGTTCGAGAGAGCGAGTGATCACGTCATTGAATCGGCTGACAATGATACCAAACTTCAAACCGTCTGCATTCAATCCTGCTGAGATGTATTGAACCATTTTTATCCTTCGTGTTATGTGCTACGAGTTTTTTATTTTCAGGAAATATTTTTAAAAAGATGACCGAGCTTCTCCTGTTTGGTACGCAGATATTTCAGGTTGTCTTTCTTGGCTTGGATTTCAATAGGAACTCTTTCCACTATTTGCAGACCATAGCCTTCCAAACCAACAATTTTTCTAGGATTGTTCGTCAACAGACGAATCTCTTTCACGTTCAATTTTTGCAAAATCTGTGCGCCTATCCCGTATTCGCGAAGGTCTGGCTTGAACCCCAAATCCTCATTGGCCTGCACGGTATCTCGACCTTCATCTTGCAGGGAATAAGCTTTCAATTTATTGATAATACCTATGCCGCGCCCTTCTTGAAACAAATACAGCAAAATCCCGTTGCCTTCCTCGTTGATGATTTCGAGTGATTTTTGCAGTTGTTCGCCACAATCACAACGATAAGATCCAAAGACATCGCCGGTCAGACATTGCGAATGCACGCGTACCAAAGTGGGTGTTGAAGGATCGATTTCACCTTTGACCAATGCAATGTGAATTTGATCTATCAATAAATTTTTAAAGACAACAGCTTTAAATTCTCCGAACTCCGTCGGCAATACAGTGGACGCCGCTTCTTCGACCAGTGCTTCTCTTTGCAAACGATATTCGGCAAGGTCTTTGATCGTGATCATTTTCAGATCATGCTCTTTGATGAATTTCGTCAAATCGGGCACACGCGACATGGTTCCATCATCGTTCATAATTTCGCAAATCACACCCGAAGGATCCAGGCCGGCCAGTCTCGACATATCGACAGAAGCTTCGGTCTGTCCCATTCTCACCAATGCGCCACCATCGCGGGCTCGCAACGGAAAAATATGGCCCGGGCAAACCAGATCGAGTTTTGTCATTTTGGGATCGATGGCAACTTTAATCGTATGCGCTCGATCTGCGGCTGAGATACCTGTCGTGATGTTTCGACGCGCATCTATGGATACTGTGAACGGTGTCTGGAATTGCGATTCGTTTTCTTCCGCCATCATATTCAAGCCCAACTCCCGTGTCCTACTTTCCGTAAGGGCAAGACAAATCAAGCCACGCCCAAATTTGGCCATGAAATTCACAGCTTCGGGGGTCACTTTTTCTGCGGCGACCATCAGGTCGCCTTCATTTTCTCTGTCCTCATCGTCAACGATGACAATCATTTTCCCCAGGCGCACATCTTCCAGGGCTTCTTCTATGGTGCTAAAAGGTTCCATTCAATTTTTCCTGTGTCAGCTAGCTATTATATTATGATTTCAATCCACGGCTTTCAGGATACATCGTTATCCATGAATCCAGTCCGACGCAGTATATCCAGAGTCACCCCGGGGGCCTTTTGTCGCCCTCCTAGCAGGGTCTCGCAGGCTTTATAAACGTATTTCCCAATCATATCACACTCGATATTAACGAGTTCTCCTATTTTTCGTTTTCCCAGATTGGTATGCTCCAGAGTGAATGGGATCAGAGACACTGAAAAGCTTTTTGGCTTGCATGCCACAACAGTCAAACTGATACCATCTACAGCAACGGAACCTTTTTCTATCAGAAAAGGTGCCAAATCCTCGGGATAGGAAAACCAGAATTCTATTTCACCTGGCTTTTTATCAATCTTTTCAATGGTCCCAACGCGATCCACATGCCCGGAAACAAAGTGTCCGCTGATGGATTGCGAGGGAGTCAACGCTCTCTCCAGATTGACAATATCACCTTGTTTTGCGTTTTTAAAAGAAGTTCGGTCGAGCGTCTCGGAACTCAAATCCGCTATGAACGAGAATTTGCCTTCAGATCTCACGGTGAGGCACACGCCATTCACTGCGATACTTTCTCCCAAATCAAATCGTTCGAAATCGCCTTTTGTTTTGACGGTCATTTCAACAAAATCTTTTTTTCGAACGAAACGTTCAATTTCTCCCAGTTGCTGCACAATTCCGCTGAACAAGACAGACTCCTCTCTGCAATTTACAGAGTATTTTAAAAAATGATTTATACTAATGAACGGCTGTTGAGGTTGAAGCCGCAATTTGTCTGGGGGCAAATTATAAAGACAGCGTATTTTCCCACAACTTAAATGACGGGTGGGACAATGATTATAATATTTTTTTCTATATTATAAAAGCTCTCAGAATTCTTCAGGGTAAGACATGCAAACAACGAGGAATCAAAAATTCACAAACGACCATCCACCATCCAGTCGTCTCCAACCTGACGGATCGAGGTGTCCTTCAGTTTCAAGGCATCCTGTAATCGAGCCACTCCGTCACCGCCAACAGCACTCGGTGCCTTTCTTCCGCCTATGATCTTGGGTGCATAAAAGAAAACCACTCGATCCACAACGGCCTCTTTCAAGGCACTGGCATAGACCTCGCCACCGCCTTCAATCAATACGGAGCTGATCTCACGTTGAGCTAATTCCTTCATGACTGCTTTCATGGGAAGCAAACCGCGCCGTTCCCTCAATTTCAGAACATCAACGCCTTTGGCGATCAATTTTTGTTCGCGAATGGGTTTGAGATTCAACCCCGCTACATAAATCACTTTTTCTTCCTGAGCGTTGTTAAAAACCTTTGAAGTTAGTGATACCCGTTCTTCATTGTCCAGAATAACCCGGGTCGGGAAACAGACTTTTCCTTTTTTAGGGCGCGCAGTCAAGCTTGGATTGTCTTTGACAACCGAACCGGCACCGATCAAAATAGCGTCCACTTCGGCCCTTATTTCATGAACGATGGCACGTGCGTGAGTGCCTGTGATCCATTGCGACTCACCTTTTGAGGTGGCAATTTTCCCATCCAGACTCATCGCCGCTTTCAGAATCACAAAAGGCATGGAGGTCTGAATGTATTTGATGAAGACCTCATTCAATGCGTTGCATTGCTTTTTCATCACGCCGCTGAGAACTTCAATTCCCGCAGATTTCAATCGACGGATTCCGCCACCGGCAACCAACGGGTTGGGATCTCTCATACCGACAATCACCCTGCGTACACCACTGGCAATGATGAGATCCACGCAAGGAGGGGTTCGTCCGTGATGGCAACAAGGTTCCAGATTGACGTACAAGTCACAGCCTTTTGCGGATTGACCGGCTTTTTTCAGAGCGATGACTTCGGCGTGTGGTCCGCCGGCACGATGATGATAGCCCTCTCCCACCACCTTCCCGTTTTGAACCGCTACGGCCCCCACCATAGGATTGGGGCTGGTTTTCCCACGTGCTTTTTGAGCCAGAAGTAAAACCCTCTTCATCCAGTCGTGGTCTGTCTCTGCATTCATTGGAGCCATTCGGTATGGAAAACTTTCTGGATTTGCAACAAGAACACTATCTTCGCAACACGTCCACCATTTTTTTGCGGATACTGCCACGCTGGTAAACGATCTCAATCCGCCGGTTGATCCCCCGATTTTTCACACTGTCGTTGGGAACTTTAGGACGGTATTGGGCAAAACCTTCGATGGATAATTTTTCAGGAGGGAAACCGGCTTGCACCAACATACGTGCAACATCTGCCGCACGACCTGCGGAAAGCTCCCAGTTGGAAGGAAACTGTGCGGTACTGATCGCTATATTATCGGTGTGTCCTTCAATTTTAACGTCGTAATCAAATTGTTTCAGAAGACTGAAAACTTCTTTGATGATTTCTGATCCGGTAAAAGTCATACGCGCTTTTCCGGCTGGGAACAAAACGGTATCGGAAAGGGTAATGATCGCGCCTCGCTCGTCGGAGGAAACTTCTACCTGACCGGCCAGTTTGTTCTTATAAACAAATTCTTCAACTTCGGAAGCGATGTCAGAAACCTCTTTGGCCACCATTGCACCGACTTCATCGACAGCGTGAATGGTTTTTTCTTCAAGCACCGCTTCTTTCAGAACATCCAGTCCTTCGCGAGTACCGGCCTTGGGAACCTCATCCTGCCCCAATGCGTCTTTGAGGGATTCCTTGATGAGTTTCCATTTTTGTTCCTCAATCGTTCCCATAGCAAATAGAAGAATGAAAAAAACCATCAGAAGTGTAACGAGGTCGGCGAACGTCGCCATCCACATAGGGGCACCTTCGGTTACTTCATCCGGCTCCTCTTCTTCATCCTCTTCTTCTTCTGGAGGAGGCTCTTTTTGTCCTTTAGCTTCAGCCATGATTATTTCTTCTTACCTTTGGCGGGTTTCTTTTCGCCGTCACCCTTTTCGTCTTTCTTCTCAGTTTTTCCTACTGCAGAATCGATATAATTTTCCAAAATTTCTTGCATGAATCGGGGATTCACGCCTTTTCGAATATAACTGATGCCTTCAAGCACCAGGTTCATTTCCAAAGTATCGGAGGCACTTCGTCTTTTCAACTTTACAGTCATCGGGATGAAGAAAAGATTCGCCATGACCGCGCCGTAAAATGTGGTGATCAGGGCGATAGCCATTTTGGGTCCAACGGAACCAACGTCAGCAAGATCGGATAACATCTGAATCAGACCGATCAGGGTACCGATCATACCGAATGCGGGTGCGAAAGCCCCGGCCTGATTGAAGATCTCCCAACCATCTTTATGTGATTTCAGAATTTGTTTGATTTCTCTTTTTAACAGGGCATTTACAGTCGCTTCGTCCTTACCATCTACCGTCAGTTCCAAACCTTTTTTCAAAAATTCGTTATCCACTTCTTTCAATTTGGACTCGATGGCCAACACTCCGCCTTTTCTGGCCACGTTACAGATAGAAACCATCATTTCGATCAACTGATAGTTGTCTGATTTTTTCATCCTGAAAACGCGGGTCGCCAAGGCGATAACTCGAAGAATTTCCTGTAAGGGGAAGGCAATCATAATAGCCGCTCCGGTGCCCCCGATAACGATTGCCGCAGAGGGTGCAGACCAAAAGAGATCCAGGCCGCTATTCATCAGGATCGAACCGATAACCAGTCCGATACCTGAAATAATTCCTATAAGTGTTGCTAAATCCATAAGCCTATACTATTGAGTGCCTCGATTGATTTGGTAACTTCACTGTGCAAAATTAAAATCCGCTACAAGATCAGTTCAATCCACTACTTGAAAAATTCTAAAAAACTATTGTTTGACTTTAATGGTCCCTGCGATCGGGTCTACATTGTGAAACTTTAAAAGTTTGGTCAAAATTTCTGAATTTACAATCGTTCCCTTGCGAAGCAAATTGATCCCTGATTTTGAGAAAATATCTGAAGCAAGTTCCATCCCATCCGCGAGGGTGAATACGGTGCAATCCAAAGTCTTTTCTTCACCCGAATCGTCCTGAGAAAGAGCATATTGACTGAGATGCGCCAAGGCTGTTTCATCAAAAATAATCCCGGCTTTCTGTTCCATCTTCTCCAATACTTGCGCTGGAGACAGTTCGGGATTACTCACATTGACGTGATCGTAATAACTTGCGGCGGAAATAATTCGCGCTCCTACAGGGATTCTGTCTCCATACAAACCATCGGGAGAGCCGGAGCCGTCTACATTTTCATGCAAATGACGTATGATGTCTGCTATCAGTTCAAATCCAGGAAATCCTTTCAGCAGCATTTCCCCTACCAGTGGATGATTGGAAAAAATTCGGCCTTTTGCTTCGTCTGCCGCTTCCTCTTTTTTTTCCACTGAGGGAAGCGCGACGATGCCCAATTCGTGCAATCTTGCGGCGGTTTTGATGTTGCGAATTTGGTAATCGGTCAATCCCATCTTCTCGGCAATATACCCCGACGAATTTGCTACTCTCTCGGAATGACCCCGATGCCCCGATTGGTTGAGTTCAATAATACTCGCCAATAAACCCACTGTAGACTCGGATCGATCCGCCAGCTCATCTACCATCGAAGAAATTTGCGCATTTTTTTCTTCCATCTGTTTGTTCAATTCCGTCATGTCTCTGAGGCTGGCACCCAACCTGCGCTTGTCGGAAATCAATTCATCATTCAGAGTGGCCAGTTTTTGATGGAATTTCTTGAGCTGATCCAGAGAATGCTCCATTTGACAATTTTTCTCGTAAAGCGCGTCGTTCAGATGAGCAACGCGCATTACAAAATTGGTAATGAACAGCAATTCTCCCTTTTTTAATGGCTTTGACAGGTAGGCATCGGCACCGACTTCACTGGCTTTGATGGCATTGTCACTTTCGGCATCGTATGCCGACATCAAAATTACCGCGCAATGAGGTTGTATCTGCCGAATTTTTTTGCAAACTTCGAATCCATCGATTCCTGGCATTTGGATATCACAAAGAATGATATCCGGCAAGATGTCCTGAATCATCGCAATCCCTTCCTCACCCGTTACGGCTTGGTAGCATTCCAGTATCTGGGGGCCGAAAGCTTTGTTCAATATTTGTTTGACGATCAATTGAAGCGTTCGATCATCGTCAATACAAAGAAATTTTTTTGCGTTTTTAGCGATGTCCAAGAATCACAACTCCTCTTGTTTCTATTGACGTACTGGTAAAAAATTTAAAGAGAGGATACCAACTCTTCATAACGGAATTCAAACTGGAATCTTTAGTTTAAAGCTTTAATGATAATGATTTTATAAAAGATTTCAATAGGGAGACAATCCAACTACCTTGAAAAAACACAAGTCTTTAAAATACAATGATTCGTATCCCTATTTCCTATTCATCTTCATCGCCTTCGTCTATTTCTGTCTGTGGCTGGGAAACACAACGAAAACCCACAGACAGATGGCGTTCTTCCGGACTGAAGGTATTCCTGAAAGTACACTTGGAATAAACCATATAATTAAACCAGGAACCACCGCGCACCGTTTTTTGGGTCGTGTGGCGGGAAGACCCTCTTTGTGCACACCATTCCCAAACATTTCCAGACATATCATAACAACCATAAGGAGATATCCCACGCTCAAATTCTGTCGCCGAAGTGGTGTGCCCAACGGTAAAATCACAAGTGTTCGTATAACCCGTCTGATAGCCCCCGGCTTCTCCCCAAGGGTAATCCCGGCCATCTACCCCACGGGCGGCTTTCTCCCATTCCAGCTCCAGAGGCAGTCGTTTTCCCGACCAAAGTGCAAAAACAACGGACTCATAATAATTGACTCCGATGACGGGTTGATCGGGCTCATAAGAATATTTTGGGAATCGCAGTCGACTGTTGGGATCAAATTCCTTGTACAGTGCGTTGGTAACGGGAAATTTCATTATGGAATATTCGCTCAAATGAATCTGGTCTTCCGGATCTTTCTCGTCCTGATAAATGAACTTCCCTTCGGGGATGGTGACCATCTCCGCCCAGCGACGAATAACTTTTGCATCGACATTTTGCGACTGGGTGCATTCGGAAAGAAACTCTGCCATTTCTGGAATGGTTTTGAGTTTTGCGAAATTCTGGCTATCTACGATTTCAAGCCAGTCCATTTTATGCAGTGCCAGTAAGAGCTCGATGACGGCATATAAAATCCGGCTGTCACGATGCTCGCGTTTGAGCAATCGCTGGGTCAATGTCTTCAATGCAGAGGGATCGTGTTTTTCCAAAACATTCTCTACCGAAATCAAACGGCACTTGGTAAATTGCGGAAATTCTTCTTTGCATTGGTATTTCAATAATTGACCGATGAGCAGTGCCCGGTCTTCGCTCAGTTCAGGAGCCTCACGAATGGAATTTCCGGCAAGAAAAATCGCGCCTTCTTCCAAAAGAATATCGAACAATTCGTTCGCGGGAACCATCCCTGCTAAAAATTTGATCGTCTCTTCCCATTTAAAATCTCGACATCGTTCGCGAACGATCTTCTGCCATTCTGGGTCATCCGCAAGTTGCAATGCCGAAAAATATTCTTGAAAAGAGGGGTGACGATATTCCCAACGGTAAGGCGTCTGGTGCAGGAAGGCTCTCAGATAGTCAGAGCACTGCACTTCTTTATTGACTATTGCAGGCAGTCTGGAGTCCGCTCTACGGTAACCCGACTCCCCTTCTTCATAGCGTTGAAACTCGCAGGCAATGGCTTGTTCGTAGGCCACTTCTTTCAATTGCTGAAACTCATGGTCGCTTGAGCTTTCGTTGTCCACAGTGCGCTGAAGATCGTTCCACTTACGGTAAACTTGCCCCCGGGTTTCTACATCGACAATTTCTTCTCCCAAATCTTTGATCATTTTCAAAATCAGGGGAGTTCCCAGAAATTCCGGCGAATAATTGGCAAGAGCCGGTAAATTTTTATTCTTGACAGCGTGTTCGCCAACAAATGCACTCCAGTCCCCCTCTTCCAAGGGTTGAAATGTAACCTGAAAGCCACCGTCTTTTCCTCTTTGCACAATGGAATCGGTAGCCAAAGCACCCAGATCCAGCCTGCGTGCGGTAACGATCACAAAATTACTTCGGTAGGATTGATCTTCAACAAATGTCTCAAAATAAATTCTGAAGCGATCCTCCGATTGAAGCTGGTCCAAACCATCCAACGCCAACATCAGCTTACTTTGCCGTCCTAATGAGCGAATGGTTTCCAAAAGGATCGCTTCATCCAAATCCAGACTGGGGTCGTCCTCAACTTCAGACAAGACGATGTCTCGAATGCTCTTAAAAATTTCTTCAAATAAAGGGCCAAAGCCCTCTCCTTCGGGCAGGGCACCTAAATGGAAATACACCGGAACGGGAAAAAGGGGATGCGGTTCTTCTTGCAAAAATGACTCAATCAAACGATGCAGATAAGTCGTTTTTCCTGTTCCAGAAGGGGATTCCAGAATAATTTTTCCATTACCCAAATCCCAAATAGCTTCATTGATTGCGCGAGGCGTGGGGAAAACCATCTCTTGCAGGCTTTGTCTGAATGCAACGGGATTGGCATCCAAAAGCACACGTGGAAGGAGCGATTTTCGCCCTCTTCCCGGACCTAAATGGGCATCCAGCCAGGCAGTAATTTTAACCTGCAATCTTCTTCGATAGACTTCAATCACCCATTCTTGTGATTCTTCCAAAAGGGGTCGAACAACGGGCGACTCCATTGAAGGGCGAGATATCAGATTTTTACTTTCGTTTGATTCATCCATGGTAGGCGTATTCTAGCATATCCTGCCGTCGCCTGGACCGGGAGAATCGTCGCAAAACCAATTAATTTTGTCTAGCACTTATTGAAGAAGTATTACCGCAAAAAAAAGGTGGGGGAGTATCTGAAGAAACAAATCTGTCTGTGTTTAAAAAACAGGTATGTGCTAGCTTTGGCAGGGGAGAAAAGGGCTTATTTCAAGCCCTTTCTGCATCAATATAACGATGGGATTCAAGCTGAAAGAAATCTTTACGCTTCTTCCACCTGCTCCAAATCCATATTGCCTTCATTGATTTCGCGCAATGACAATTCAAAGAACGTTTTTGGGGATGAGTATTCTGTCTCGTCAACTTCAATGGTCGGCTCTGCACCTTTTTCGAGTTGATGAATTCTCTGTGCAACCAAAATACAAAGCAGATAACGGCTTTTAACAACATCCTGAGCGTCTTTAACCAACTCAAGGGTTTCTTGCATTTTCATGGTGATGCCTTATGTTAACGAATGAGTGATAAAAACTTTATTCTATCCTTAACGTGTCGAATCTGTCAAACAAAAGAGTTCTTTATCGCGAGAATAGCTTCCTCTGCTTGTTCTTTGGAAATTCCCCGATGAAAAACGGCACGAAAGACTCCTTCTGCCATCATCAAAATTCGCAGTCCCTGTTCTTCCACTTTGCGCAAGAAGATTTCTGGTTTGAGGTCGGACGTTCGAAGTTTGAAAAATACGATATTGGTTTTTATGGATGTCGGATCGATTTCGATTTCAGAAATTTGACTGATTCCCAAAGCAAATGTCTGGGCGTTGGAATGATCGTCGATCAAACGTTCGCTCATGGTCTCTAGCGCGACAAGCCCTGCGGCCGCCAATATGCCGGACTGACGCATCCCGCCACCCACCATTTTCCTATATTTTCTCGCCTGCCTGATAAATGCGCCGCTGCCACAAACCAACGACCCTACGGGCGCAGACAAACCTTTGGAAAGACAAAACATGACCGAATCGAACGGGGTGGACAAGTCTTTTGCCGACACCTTCAAGGCAATTGCCGCATTGAACAACCGGGCTCCATCGAGATGAAGAGCCAATCCGTGTGCTCGGGCCAGGTCGCCGACACTTTGGCTGTACTCCACGGTCAACGGCGTTCCCTGACAATAATTGTGGGTGTTCTCCAACGCGATCAGGGATGTCGGTGGATAATGCAAATCCTTGGGTCGGATGGCTTGTTCCAATACGCTGATATCAATGGTCCCATCGGGATTGTTGGCGACCGTGCGCGGGTGAATCCCGCCCAATGCGGAAGCGCCGCCTACTTCGTTCAACAAAATGTGGCTTTGATCACCAACAATCATCTCACCTCCGCGTGGACAATGGGTCAGCAAACTCACAAGGTTTCCCATCGTTCCGCTGGGAACGAATAATCCCGCCTCTTTTCCTGTACATTCGGCTGATTTTTTTTCCAGCTCATTAACAGTAGAATCCTCTCCAAAAACATCGTCCCCCACTTTTGCGTTCGCCATTGCGTAGCGCATTTTATCCGTTGGGTGGGTGATGGTGTCACTTCTCAAATCAACGATCTCCATTAACGTCCTCATCTTTGCAAAGTTTTTCTGCAGATTTCTTTTCGCGAATGCCGCGTCGCAATCGGTAGAACAAAAGGGAAAGAAAAAACACCGGGACGCAAAATCCTGCCAACAAAACTTCCCTGATTTTTTCAGGCGGGAAATGCAGGCTCAGCAAGGTGGTGTATTCTTCCTGTAGCAAAAACACCAACAAGGCAGAAATGATCAATACATAGCCTATTCTTTTCGACCCTCTTGGTCCGGGATACAGGATCGATCTGGCAATGAAATTGAGTCCCATAAAAAGAAGCCCATTCAAAAACATCAGATAAATC
This sequence comes from Nitrospinae bacterium CG11_big_fil_rev_8_21_14_0_20_45_15, assembly GCA_002787235.1. Classification (GTDB taxonomy): domain Bacteria; phylum Nitrospinota; class Nitrospinia; order Nitrospinales; family VA-1; genus Nitrohelix. The sequence continues at coordinate 37,318 of PCWG01000042.1, read as the reverse complement.
GTCGCGTTTTGTTCCAAAGTCAACATCAGGGATCCAAGAGTTACAACAAAAAAAAATGAATGGCTTGTCAGGCTGATTATTGTACGTGGTATTTGAAGAAGAGTAAATGAGGATGGTGGGATTGAAAACAACAACAGCGGGACGAATCATCGCCCCGCTGTTTTTTTGAAGACAATAATCCTAATCGTTAAAAGTAAAACAACGCATTTGCCGCTACCGTGTCTTGCGAAGAATTCAGCACGTTGTTATTTGTATCCCTAAAAGCAAAACGTGTGGACTGGTCGTGACGGTACTCAAATCGGACCACAAGATTCTGCTGGATTCTGAGTTCGGGAGTGAGTGTGAATTCCCATAACTGTTGCCCTGCGGTACGATTGTTCACTGTTCCCAGACTCGTTTGTGTGCCATCCACATCACTGAAATATTCGGCTCTGGCATTGATCGAAAACCATTTGTTGTAATCGTGACGCACAATGGTAGAAATTCCCCACCAATTTGAATCACGACCCAATACAACATTGGAAACAGCGTCCTGAACAGCATAATCGACATCTACCTGTAGCAGGGTTTTATCTGTCAAACTGATATCAACAACCATATCCCATAGACTCATCCAGGAATTGTTATTGACACCGATGCTTCTGTTTCCTCCCACCCAGTTCAACAAGACGGAAACATTCTCGTCACACTTATAGCCCACTTGAGCACCATAGGCTTTGTCATTGTTGTTATCCACATCATCTCCGAGTGGATCATTTGAAATCATGAGCAAAAGAGATAGATTTTCGCTCGGTGCATAACGGGTGCGAATCCCCGTATGTACAAAAGGCCCGCCCAGACCAAACATAAAAGATCTGGAAAAATTGTAGTTGAAACCATCGTGACCCTGGATCACCTCAGCACCGACGTGAGTAACAAATTTTCCCATGTCGATTTGTAATCCGTTGCCAACGGGTGCATTGTAGGAGACATAACCCTGCTGAACATCGAAATCATCCCGCAATCCCACTCCGGCACCTGTCAGGCCATTTGCGGCATTGACGGTAGGAACACTGTTGCCATAATTCAAGTCGGTCCTGAAACCAATATCACCAATGTTGGGAGTGTCCTTTAAAAAAACAAGTTCGCCACTGTCAAATTTAAAGGTATTGGAATCCCGATCATAAACCCGGTTTGTCGTGTTGCCATTGGCAATTGTTACCGGATTATTGAAATTGTAATTATAGGATGTCGATGCAAAACCATGAATCTCCATGCCTTTAAAAATATCCGGCAGAGACTCCGCCCAAACCAAGCTTGTCCTGTTAGAAACCAGTAAAAGTACCGCCAGTGAACTAAAAATAAAAAACTTCTTCATGGACCCTCCTCCATTACAAAGTATTAACTTCTGTTATGTGAAAAAAAATTCAAATTTGATTGATGACTGCGGAGTCTATTAGAAAGAAATAATCTGTCAACCTAAAAAACAAACTCATGTGTAAATTTCACATTCATAATAATTGGGTCAAGTCCTAAACATTCGGTTCTCGCTTTAAGACAAAACCCTGAAAGCCAGCATGAATTAAAACGATCAAACGAGATTGTAACCAGTTTCTCCATGCTGAGAATTATCCAGCCCTACTTCCTCCGACTCAGCATTTACCCGGAATCCCATCGTTTTTTCAATCAACACAACAAGGGCATAAGTAACTACAAAAGAGTAAATAGCCGCGGCGGCTATCCCAACAAGCTGAATACCCACTTGTTTGAAATTTCCGGCCAACATTCCTGAACCGCCAACAGTAACAAACAATCCCGTAGCCAGAGCTCCCCAGATACCACCCACGCCATGGATACCAAACGCATCAAGAGAATCGTCGTAGCCCATTCTCATTTTAACAATCACGGCAAGGTAACACACAACACCCGCAACCACGCCTATGACCATTGCCCATAAAGGTTCAACAAAACCAGCCGCAGGCGTGATACCGACCAGCCCAGCGATTACACCCGAAGCCGCACCTAAAGCACTGGCTTTACCCATTTTAAAATACTCCATACCCATCCATCCCAACATACCCGCTCCCGATGCGATCTGAGTATTTGTGAATGCAAGAACCGCCGATTCGTTAGCACCCAATGCGCTACCTGCATTGAAACCAAACCAACCAAACCACAAAAGACCCGCCCCCAATAATGTGAATGGCAAACTGTGTGGAATCATCAATCTACCGGGAAAACCTTTACGCGTTTTCAGAGCTAAAGCCGCAGCCAAAGCGGCAACACCCGAGGAAATATGCACCACCGTACCCCCTGCAAAATCAAGTGCACCCATATCCCCTAACCACCCACCACCCCAGACCCAATGGCAAATAGGGTCATAAACCACAGTGGACCAAACCACTATAAAGACAATGTATGCCTTGAATTCGATGCGTTCTGCAATCCCTCCACTGATCAAAGCCACCGTGATGATGGCAAACATCAACTGAAACATACAGAAAAGAAAAGCTGGAATGGTACCATTGACGGTGTGCATATCCATGCCGGATAAAAAGGCCTTGTCCAATCCACCAATGAAGTTACCGATATCCTCACCAAATGCCAGCGAATAGCCAAAAAATACCCATTGAATTGTGATGACTCCTAACGGGACAAAACTTTGCATGATTGTAGAAAGCACATTCTTTCGACGCACCATGCCACCATAAAACAAAGCCAGCCCAGGAAGCATAAGCATGACCAATGCCGAGGAGACCATGATCCAGGCCGTGTCTGCAAAATTGATCTTTGCTGTCTCTTCAGCATGTACCGGAATCGCTAAAGAAATTAAAAAAATAACCATCAAAGAAATCTTTTTAAAACGTTTCCCGAATAGCATACGAAACCTCATTCCTGAATATAATGATTGAACTGCATTGCATTCTGACGCCTCCAAAGAGAAACTTCAGCATCTCATTGAATTCGCCGATGATTTTATAATCGACAACACATCGCCTAAAAAATCAGGCACTCAGTTCAACCTTTACAAGGCCCGTACCAACAGGACTCCAAAAATATTTTTTTCAGCAATAAAACTCATAACTATATATATTTAAACATTTTATAAAATTTAAATTGTGCAAACACGAACACAGTGCAACATTCTCCATTGGCCATTAATGCGACTTAAAAGGGCAACGTGACTGGTAAATGCCTTAAAATAAAACAAAACTATAATTTTATTCAGAAAACCCTCCCAATTGACGTTAAGTAATTGAATAGTTTTTAGTTATTGACTGTGTTAAAATATGTCGTCAATTAATTGTTAAACGTTGACGTACGCATCCATCTCAATTATCCAGTTAGGAAGAGAAGCTCTCCAATAGTTCTTAATTTAAGGGTATTTATATCTTTGACAGAACAAATTGTAGATATTGGCACAGAGCTTGCTTTACCTCTAATATTTAGTTGAGAAGAGGAAAAAATGGCAGAAGACCAAGAAATAATAGATGAACTAGAAGCCGCAGAAGAAGCCGCCGCGGCTAAATCTCCCATGATGAAAATTTTGGGAGGCATTGTAGCCATTGCTGTTTTGGCAGGTGGTGGCTGGTACGCTTATACCAATTTTTTTCAAGCGGCCCCAAGTGAAGAAAAGCCCGCAGATCAAGCGGCCGTCCCTGCAGGGGAAACCCCTAAAGAAGGTGGAATTGTGACATCCGGTGGTAAAGAGGAAGATATCTCACCCAATCTGGGTGTCATGTATTCTCTAGACCCTTTCATTGTCAATCTGGCCGGGAGTGGTGGCAAACGTTTTCTAAAAGTAACCATTTCTCTGGAACTCAGTGCGCCTACGGTGCATACAGAAATCAAACAGAATGCACAAAAAATAACCGATTCGATTCTGGTGCTTCTAAGCAGTAAAACCTTTGAAGACGTGTACTCCGTCCAGGGGAAATTTCGGCTTAAAGATGAGATCACAACCCGAGTCAACAGATTTCTGGCTTTGGGGCATATTAAAGACGCTTATTTCACAGAATTTATTATTCAATAAACTAACAATCTTTTAAAATCGAACTCTATTTGGATTATTTTAAAAGGGGTCCTCAACGCAGGGTTACCTTCCCCTCATTGAGAGCACCGCATGTAATTTACCTGTCAGCAGAAACTTGCTGGAGATCCATAACAAGATCAAGCCGCCATGAGTGAAGTACTATCCCAGTCCGAAGTAGACGCACTGTTAAGAGGCGTCAATGAAGGTGATGTCGACACCCAAACCGACGAGCCTGAAGAGGTCTCTGGTGTCGTTCCCTACGACCTTACAAGTCAGGAAAAAATCATCCGCGGGCGACTGCCCACTCTGGACATCATCAACCAGATGTTTTCCCGCTTATTCAGGAATACATTTTCTACCTTGATGAGACGGTCCGCCGATGTCAGCACAGTATCAACCGATACCGTAAAATTCGGCGAATTTCTGCGATCTCTACCAGTCCCCTCCAGTCTGCACATTTTCCGAATGGAACCATTGCGCGGACACGGACTGATGATCATCGAAAGCAAACTCGTCTTTGCCATCGTCGATACTTTTTTCGGTGGAAGCGGCGCACAGGAAGCAAAAATAACAGGGCGCGACTTCAGCTCCATTGAAATACGAATGACCAAAAACGTGGTACTGAACGCTCTGGAAGATTGGGAAAAGGCCTGGAAGCCCGTACACCCCGTCTCAACCAACTATGTTCGATCCGAAGTAAACCCCCAGTTCGCGGCTATCGTGCCGCCAACCGACATTGTTCTGGTCATTCTGTTTGAAATAGAAATGGAAACCATATCCGGCTCTATCACCATTTGTTTGCCCTACGCCGCCATCGAACCCGTGATCCCAAAATTGAAGGCCCAGTTCCAATCCGAAGAAATGGAAGTGGATCAAGTCTGGGTACGGCGGCTACGATCCGAGCTGATGAGTACCGAAGCAAAAATCGTCGTCGAATTGGGAACCAAAGTCGTACACCCCGATCAAATACTGAAATGGAAACCCGGTGACACCTTGATGTTGGGAAACGACGTGACCGATCCACTCATCATGAAAGTTGAAGGAATCCCTAAATTCAAAGGATTCCCAGGTGTTTCCAGAGGAAGCAAAAGTATTCAAATAACAGAAACCATCAAAAGGGAAGGATAGCGTTATGGCTGAAGACGCAACGGAAGATTTTGATTCTCTTGAAGATATTGACGACCTCGGAGGAGACGAAGGTGGCGGAAATATCGGGGAGATGGACAGCAGAACCCACGAACCAACAGAAAGCCGCGACCTCGATCTGATTCTGGATATTCCCCTGACAGTTACCGTAGAACTGGGGCGCACAAAAATGCTGATCAACGACCTGCTCCAACTGGGTCAAGGCTCCGTGGTGGAATTGACCAAACTTGTTGGCGAGCCTCTTGAAGTACTGGTCAACCAAAAACTCGTAGCGCGTGGCGAAGTCGTCGTAGTAAACGAAAAATTTGGAGTACGTCTGACAGACATCATATCACCCATGGAGCGCGTTCAATCCCTCTCTTAACCTGCGACCTGTGCAATGGTGATTCCAGACAATCGTTTGCGAGCATTGCCTCGTGAACAGTCAACAAGCACACCTTTAAAAAAAGTTTTTCCATTTGAATCTTACAGCCCTGCATTTCATCTAACCCAACTATGAGCATAGAAACCTGTCCCAAATGTGGTACCCAAAATACAGACAACGCCTCCTGGTGTAAAAACTGTCTGGCAATTTTCACACCTCCCCCGGCCCCCGCTCCTTATGGCAGCGATAAGGAAATTCGATGCCCCGAATGTTTCCATGTCAACAGCTATCTCGATGATTATTGCGAAGCCTGCCACGAGCCCCTGAAACCCGGGCAATGGGAATAATCACCACCCTTCCCTAAAAATAGTTGCCCTCCCCCAGCAGTCAACCTCAGTTTTCCATTTTAAAGAGAACAATATAAAAAAACACCGTCCGATGGAATCGGGACACACCACACATCCGCCGAGGCTTTAAAAACAGCCCGAATCGAAGTTTTTAAACATTTTAGAACAGACTAACGAATAGGAAAACAGGAGGGACGATGCAAGACAGGAAAACTACCTCGTCTGGAAATCGAGGATGTCAGGCATCGCAAAAGAAATGCGGATATTCCCTTAAAAACTCTGGAGCTGAGCGATCTTCCCACCTCCCCAGCATCCCGAGAGAATTGGAGCACTCAATTCACAGCATCCACAAATTGTGAGCACCGCGTTTGCGAACCCCAACGCGGTGGGGAAAAGACTCCGGTCATAAGGTGGAAAGAAGAAATCAGATCTATTCTACGTCATCATAACTCAAAGCCTTCAGGCGACTCTGATAATCAAGATGATCAAAAGGCTTGCCACTACGGAAGCTCGAAAAATGAATGTCTGCATAAGAATGAATGATACCGTGAAGACATTCATGCTCCGTCATACCTTGGTCCATCAACTTCTTAAACGTAGAGGGAACTATTTCAGGATTTCCGTCATTGAGTTGCGTGTCAATGATCACATGCAAAACGGTATGAACAAACGGATTCACAATCTGACCATTGATCTCTTGAGGATAAACCGCCATTTCTCCCAATTGCCATGACTCTTCGAATTCAGGATGCATGTCCATAATATGCGCGATACGAGCATCGACTTCCCCGATCGGGCGACCGTCAATGCGGTCGGCCGCAACACGTAAAATTCTTACCTGCGTTTCTTTATCAAATTGCATTTTATTTTGTGTGTTAGATTTAAATTATTTTCAATCAGACTATTTTAAAAACACGAATCAATATCTAAGATGATATCTAATCAAACCCGATTCCAAAAAAAACCTTCATTCAACTGAAAAATCTCAAATTCAAAAATTCCCTCAAGGTGTTTCCGAAAAATGCGTCCGACGCGCCCCACTCCCACCATAAACCATAAAAACCCTCTTCCCCTGTCGCACATGATATTTTTCCCAAGCGGGCATTTTTCCCTTATAACTTGCGTTGGCATCTTCCCCTTCAGCTTTTAAAAAATCCGGATAATCCAACCCCGCTTCAAGAACCTCCAACAAAAGACACTCTGTATTAAAACCATTGCCCGAAAGTGCAATATTTTGTAAGAACTCACATATTTCCGCAGGGTCATTCAACTCGATAGCTTGCATTGATTCATTTCCCAAATTAAAGATAAAATTTAAATTGATAATTTTTCTTCAAACCAAAAATATAGTATCATAGTCGCAATTATGTAATGCAATAGAGAGACAAACAAAATCTTCTAAAAAATACTAATAAAAAATGTTCACACAAAAAAATCTAATACTGACTCGAAGCAACCCCTGCGGTCAAGGCGGTTATCAATTTCTATACAAAATAGGTCACTATGGAGTTTCTCTGGGAAGCAAACCACAGGAAGAAATACAACAAATTCATTGGGAAGCAGATGTTATACGCTACACCAGTGAAACTCCCTTAACATACGAAGTTTGTCACACAACCGAACTCGCAAGCAAAACCCTTAAATTTTTAAATGATTCGACCCTGAATGAATTTCTTGAGAAAGCATTTGAATATTTCAAGGAATTGGGATCATTAGAGAAAATGCTACCAGAAGAATAAATCTGTCAATTTGAAATGCCAGAAAAGCTTGACATTGTAAGGATTTTCATTAGAATTGCCTATTCGAGACAAAAAAGTTGTACAATGTGACAATCTGAAAGGAATTACCCCGTATCATTTGGACAACACTGATCTGAATCAGTTTCAAAAAGACAATTATTCAGGTTCCGCACTAACGTTATTGAAGGGACCTCCAAAAAATATACTTACTATAAAAAATATACTTATAATTACTATAAACAGGAGCAGTTTATGTCTAATGCAGTAGCTAAACCCGCAAGCTGGGTTCCCAAAGGCGACCTTCAAAAAGAAATTTCAGCAGAAAAAATGTTATTGGAACTTCCTCGCGAACTTCAGTTCATTACGGGTAGTGAAGCCGCCCGAGAAGCTATCAAACGTGCAAACATCGACTGCGCAATATCGTATCCCATCACACCGCAAAGTGAAACCATGCAACAAGCAGGTTACCTTTTCGATGAAGGCTACATTAAAGAATATTATCGTGGTGAGGAAGAGATCGGCGTTATGTCTGCTATTGCAGGGGCTTCACGCGCTGGCGTACGTGCATTGACCGCAACATCTGGCCCGGGCCTCATGCGCGGAATGGAAGCCATCAGCTCTTGGCCTGGCGCACGTGTTACTCCTGTACTGCTCAATATGTGTCGAGTCATCAACACCCCACTCGCCATTCAGCCCGATAACATCGAAATGTCATTCATTTTGAATACGGGAATGATCATGTTGCACGCAGAAAACCAACAAGACTTTTTTGACTACACCATAGCCGCCTGTGAAGTTACAGAACATGTAGACGTTACCTTACCTGCAATGGTTTCGGTAGATGGTTTTTTTGTAACACATGCACGTGGCCCTGTATCCATACCTTCAGACGAATACAAGCTCAATCGTCGAGATGGCTGGAAAAATGCAGTTCCTGCAATGGACAATGAAAATCCGCCTGCACGTATTTCCCGCGACGCGCCAATCCAGAAAAGTAACTTCATCAGTTACCATATGCATGCCAGCTGGCAACAGGAAGTATTTGCCGCAGTGGAGCGCTCCGCAAAATATTTTGACGTACTGCTCAAAGGTCGCGTCGAGGTCATCAATCCTGAGGCAGAAGAATTCATCATTGCCTCTGGATCGGCCGTATCCCAGGCACGCGAAGCAATACGACAAGAAGGCGAAAATGGTCGCACCGTTGGTTTGGTCAAAGTTAAAACCATCCGACCTTTCCCATCAGCCCAGATCATCGCGGCCGTTAAAAATGCCAAGCGCATTTTGATACCCGAGTTCAATCAGGCCGGTTGGTTGCATAAAGAAGTTTGTTCTGCACTGTATGGCAAATGTAAAGCAGAGATCGTTAACGGACCCAGAGTGTACGGTGGTATGACCATGCCAACGGAAATGATTCTCGAATGGTTGCAAAAAACACGAAAAGATTTTGCCTGATTTTGCAGGAATATTAGGATATGAAAGCAGTACGTAGTAAAGTTAGAGAGATGGTTGTGACGTCATTGGCTCCATTTCTCACTCACAATAACTAAGAAAAAACTTAAATATATAAGGACAAATATTATGTCTCTAGACACAGTTAGACCTTCACCAGGTTTTCTTGAGCACCTACCCATTGAGTATCAAGATCTTGTCAATCACGGCCAGTACGGCAAACAGTACAAAGCCAGTGATATGGGCAAATTTAAAGAATTGGTTGAAGAGCATCCCATGTGTGCCGGTTGTGCGATGACCCTGTTCATCCGCTTGGTATTCATTGGCCTGCCTAGACCAGAGCACACCGTTATTGTAGGCACAGCCGGTTGTGGTCGTTTGGCAATCAGCCAGGGCAACGTTCCCTTTATCTACGGTAACTATGGCGATACCAACTCCACAGCATCAGGATTGAAAAGAGGCTTGGAATTGCGCTTCCCCAACCAGAAAAAAGACGTCATCACAATGTGTGGAGACGGCGGTCTGGTTGATATCGGGTTCCAAGGCTTGATGCACAGCTGGTTCCGTAACGAGAAGTTCACAACGATCATGCTCGACAACGAAGTTTACGGAAACACCGGCGGTCAGGAAAGCGGTATGACCATGAAGGGCAAAGTTCTCAAAATGGCTCCCCGTGGTAAAGTTGATGAAAAAATGGATGTAGTGGGCCTCGCTAAAGTAGCAGGCGTAGACTACATTGCACGTATTGCGCCAACGAATCCAGGTCGAGTTTTACGAACAGTACGTAGAGCAATCCTCATTGGCCGAGAAATTGGGTCCACCTATATTCAAGCCTACACTTCTTGCAACATTGAATATTCAATACCCACTCCAGAAGTAATGAAAGACGCCTTTGCAATTGAAAAAGAACGTTACGGATTCGAAGAAATTATTTCTGAACGAGCCCAAAAGTTCTTAGACGAAGTCGAAAAGAAAAAGAAATAATCTTAATAATAGGGGAAACTTCATGGCAGTCAAAAGATACAATGTTCGAATGGCGGGGATCGGCGGTCAAGGCGTCGTAACCGCATCCCACATCATCTCGAATGGAGTGGTCATATCAGGCGGCTTCAGCTCGCTTGTGCCTTTCTTCGGCTCGGAAAAGAGGAATGCACCTGTTGAAAGTTACGTTAGGATATCCAATCAGGAAATTTTCGAGATTGGAGAAATCATTTTCCCTAACGTTCTCATGATATTCCATCCCTCGGTAATTACCTTGGGCAAGTCTTACACGATGCCCTTCTATACAGGGTTGAAAAAAGGCGGAATCATCCTGATCAACAACAAAACTCCTCTTAAATTTTCACGCGATGAGCAAAAAGAGTTAGATGATACCGAAGCAAAACTGTGGTATCTGCCTGCTACCGAAATCGCTAATGAAGTCGCAAAGACAGATCTTGCGACCAATATGGCAATGTGTGGTGCCATATCAGCAATCTTCGGTCTGCCAGATCTGGAATCCCTTGCTGAATCCGTTAAAGACCGCTTCATCGGAAAGGGCATTGTTACTTCCGGTGGTACCGCAGCTCTGGATAGTGCTATCGAGAAAAAGTTTGCCAAAAAGCAAAAACTTCTTGAAGCCAATCATGATACGCTGAAAGCGTCTTATCAATACGCCGTTGAACAAGGCTGGGCAAATGAAGGTGCCGGCTCCAAAAAAGAATCTGCGACGGTATAACCTTTATTGACCTGGAGAAAAAATGTATTACGTAGCTGAAGTAAATAAGGAAATCTGTTCAGCGAAGAACTGTCATCTTTGCACTACTTTCTGTCCAGAATCCAACTGTATCAATTACAGTGAAGCTGATAAGTCTGCTTTTATTTCGGTTGACCGCTGTAAAGCCTGCGAGATTTGCGTCTACATCTGCAATGACGTAGCAAAAAACAACGCCATCGAAATGAAGTGGATTGAAGATCTTGAAGACGGTTTCGTTATCAAACGAACGGGCATCGTTTTAAGATAAGTCTATAAGTTTATTGAAAAAGGCATTGCGTCGGGCTCTAAAGCCCGGTGGATGCCTTTTTCTTTTTTCGTAAAAACATCAGCAATCTATTCCCCCTTATAAACCCTTAACGTAAAGATTATAACAATGGAAAAAACTTTCGCCATTATCAAACCAGATGCCGTCGAACGCAATCTAATCGGTAAAATCCTCGAACGAATTGAAAGCGCGGGATTCAGAATCGTCGCAATGAAACGCACTTTATTGACCAAAGAAAATGCAGAAGGATTTTACGCAGTCCACAAAGAACGACCGTTTTTTGGTGAGTTAACCGACTCCATGAGCACGGGCCCAGTCGTTTTATTGGTCCTTGAAAAAGAAAATGCAATTTCAGCCTGGCGAGATCTGATGGGTGCTACGAACCCCAAAGATGCCGCACCCGGAACAATTCGAAAAGATTTTGCTATCGATCTGGGCAGAAACTCAGCTCACGGCTCCGATGCTCCTGAAACAGCGGCATTTGAAATTTCATATTTCTTCAACCAACTGGAGATTATCTCCTGAGGCGTGCTAAACTGAAGGTGTCTAATGTTTGATATCCGATGAACTCTCTGGAGTATTTACGATGAAAGTAAAATCTACGAAATCCATTTCATCCTTCTTTTTATACTTGGCAGTGGCGGGGATGTTAAGCATTCTCACCCCTGTTCTTTCGTGGGGAATGGAGTATCAGCTTTACAAGAATGCTGAAAATTTTGGCATCGTCGTTTTTCCTCCAGAGAATCAAAGCGAAGATTTGAAGAGCTATTTCCATACTCTCAATTTCAAATCGGTCGAAACAGGACAGGCTGTGATGCGTTTCGGCCCCCGCAAAGAAAACCAGACCTATATGATGCCTCTGGAGATTCAGGAAAAACATTCCATGAAAATGTTTATTATATTACAGGCACTTGTACATGAAAAATTATTGGTCGGTATATATCACCCTGACTGGGAGCTGACACTGCCAACAACGATCTTTGAGCTACCAGAAATCAAAGAAAAAATCGAAAAAACTCTGAATGTATTCAGGGGGAGCAATCCCGCAAAAAAAATTCGCGGATATGAGCAACCTAGAAGATTATTTTCCATCAAAAACATTCAGTTGGTATTACCGCACAATCAAAGCGGCCTAAATCTGAAACGCATATAAGGAGTCGCCAGAATCATGCCCGTTTATGAATACCAATGCGAAAAATGCAAAGAAACTTTTGAATACTTACAAAAAGTCAGCGATCCCGCATTAGAAACCTGTGAAAAGTGCGGCGGTAAAATAAGCAAAGCATTCACTTCTATGAATTTCCATTTGTACGGTCCCGGATTTTATTCGACCGATAACAAAAAGAAATATCTCAAATAACACCAAAACAGCATGATCTATATCACTCGCAAGCTTGAATTTTGTGCCAGCCATCGATTGTACAACCCAAATTTTTCCGATGAGAAAAATGCTGAAACCTTTGGGCTTTGCAACAACCCGAACGGTCATGGGCACAACTATGTTCTCGAAGTAACCGTCCGTGGCGAAGTTGACCCCGATACCGGAATGGTCCTGGACCTGAAGGCTTTGAAACATTTAATCACCACAGAGATCATCGACCAAGTGGACCACAAGAACCTGAACATCGATGTGGGTTTTCTGCAAGGTATCATCCCTACAGCAGAGAACATTGCCATCAAATTTTGGGACATCATTGAACCCAAAATAGAAAATGGTACCTTACACAAACTGAAATTATACGAGTCCGAAAGAAATTTCGTTACCTATAAAGGAAGCGCACATGCAAGAGTCGATTAAAAAAATACTCCAGGGATTAGGAGAGGACTCCGAACGGGAAGGCTTGAAAGACACTCCAAAACGTGTAGAAAAATCTCTTAAATTTCTCACAAGTGGCTACACTGCCGACATAGACCAATTGGTCAACGATGCGCTCTTTTCCGAATCCTATGATGAGATGGTGATTGTAAAGGACATTGACCTTTTCAGCATGTGCGAACATCATATGCTTCCGTTCATAGGCAAAGCTCATGTTGCGTACATTCCAAAAGGGAAAATAATAGGGCTTAGCAAAATCCCTAGGCTGGTTGACGTCTTTGCACGCCGTTTGCAAGTACAAGAAAGATTGACAACACAAATCGCCCAATGTCTCAATGATGTTCTGAAACCACAGGGCGTTGCGGTTGTTATTGAAGCCATGCACCTATGCATGGCCATGCGTGGTGTTGAGAAACAAAATTCCTTTACCACCAGCAGTGCCATGTTAGGATGTTTCAAAGACGATGCTCGTACCCGATCAGAGTTTTTAAGCCTGATACGAAGTAGAAACAATGGTTAACAAACCTATTTTCTTTTGGATAGAAACCTTTAACCTGAAGAATCTCTTTTGAACAACTCCTCCTCTATAGAGATCGAGCTAGACCGCCCCGAATTTATCCCTGAAATTTTCGGTCCTCAAGACGTCAATATCAAACTGATTGAAAAGAAATTCAATACTCGAATCAACGCACGCGGAACAAAAGTCCAAATCCACGGTGATCCCAAAGTCTCAGAACGAGTTGCCAAATTGCTACAGGATTTACAAGGGCTCATTGCTTCTGGAGCCACGCTTAAAAGCGATGATGTCAAGTATGCCGTCCGTCTGGCTTGGGAAGAACCTGAAGTCAATCTGGATGCCATCTTTTCTGAGCGCGTGCATGTTGCCCCCGCCAAAGGATTCATTTACGCCAAAGGATCGACCCAGAAGGAATTGATCCTGGCTGTGAAAGAAGCCGACATCGTCATGGCCATCGGTCCTGCAGGTACAGGCAAAACCTATTTGGCCGTTGCCCTGGCTGTGGAGGGCCTGCTCAAACGTAAATATAAAAAAATCATCCTCGTAAGACCTGCCGTCGAAGCAGGAGAAAAGCTCGGTTTCCTCCCTGGGGATATGATTGAGAAAATAAATCCCTACATCATGCCCCTTTACGATGCATTGAACGATATGATGGAACCCGGTCAAGTGCGTGGCCTCATTGAAGAAGGCGTGATCGAAATTGCCCCGCTGGCCTATATGCGAGGCCGTACACTGAACGACGCATTCATCATATTGGACGAAGCGCAAAACTCGACCCGTCAACAAATGAAAATGTTTTTGACTCGGCTCGGTTTCCGCGCAAAAATGATCGTAACAGGCGACATAACCCAAATCGACCTTCCCCACCAAACCGATTCTGGTCTTTTGCACGCAAAGCGATTATTATCATCAGTAGAAGGCATTCGCTTCGTGACTTTTCTGGAAAAAGACGTTGTACGCCACGAACTGGTCAAGAAAATCATCTCCGCTTACGAAGCCGAAAGTCTAGAGAACTAAACACAGTTTTTCACCCAATCTGGTTTCGGCGATATGGAAATCCTCCTTCAAAATAAGCAAAAAATTTGTAAAATAGATGCCAAACAAATAGAATTTCAACTGCGTATTATTTTTCAGGAACTGGAAATATTCGACAAGGAACTCAGCATTCTGTTGACCGATGACAAAGGCATTCACAGCCTCAACCGTGATTACAGAGGAAAAGACAGTCCAACGGATGTTCTGGCCTTTCCTCAAGATGAAGATGAGGTTGAGGACCCGACAGGCCTGCTGGAAATGAACCTGCTCGGCGATGTCGTGGTTTCCGTTGAAACGGCGAAACAACAAGCGGTAGAACACGAGCTCAATCTGGATGAAGAAATCATGCTTCTGCTCATTCACGGAACTTTGCATCTACTGGGTTACGATCACGAACGCTCTGAAGAAGACGCTGAGATCATGCAATGCAAAACGCGGGAGTTGTTTCAGAAAATTTTTCCCGGTCGAAGTCCCTCCCTCAATTGCGATTATTAAAGTCGGAAATAAGGTAAAAAGAAATGAAACAACTATGGGCTCCCTGGAGAATGGAATACATTGCTGAAAATAAAAGTGACGACTGCATTTTTTGCGAACTTCCAAAGATCAACGACGATTTCAAGCACAACATTCTTTATCGTGGGAAGTACTGTTTCGTTATCATGAATCTTTTCCCCTACAATTCAGGTCATCTCATGGTCTCCCCTTACAGTCATAAAAACTGTATCACTAAAATGACTGAGGAAGAACGCCGCGAACTGGACTACCTCGTGGGGCAATGTGTGACCATCAGCCGATCCGTCCATTCTCCTGAAGGCTTCAATATCGGCATCAATCTGGGCAAGGCGGGAGGAGCGGGGTTTGACGAACACATTCATTGTCATATCGTTCCGCGCTGGCTGGGTGACACAAATTTTATGCCGGTATTGAGTGAGACCAAAGTCCATCCCGAACATTTAAAAGCGACCTACAATAAATTGCTCCCCCATTTTCTCGAAATTGCACCTCTCTATCCTTGACCTGCACGATGACAAAAAACAGCACAGCGGTCGATCCCGATACTCCAATGATGCAACAGTATCAAAGCATCAAACGATCGTATCCCGGAGCGATCCTGTTCTACCGGATGGGCGATTTTTATGAGATGTTCAACGAAGACGCTCAGACAGCTTCGCGTATCCTTCAAATCGCTCTCACCGCTCGCAACAAGAATCGTCCCAATCCAACACCCATGTGCGGCATCCCTTACCATTCTGCCAATGGCTACATATCGAAGCTCATTCAGGCTGGAAAAAATGTCGCCATCTGCGAGCAGGTCGAAGACGCCAAACTGGCTAAGGGACTGGTTAAAAGAGATGTCGTTCGCATCGTCACCCCCGGTACCTTTCTCGACGATTCACACATGGACCCCAAGTGTCCACACAATCTGGTCGCTGTTTTTGCAGATCAAAACGGCTACGGCCTTGCAACCCTTGATATTTCTACAGGTCATTTCAAAACCGCTGAGTTGACAGGACCTTCGGCTGAGGATCTGCTGATAGATGAATTGGAAAAACTAAGTCCTCGTGAAGTCCTGATCCCTAAAACCAGTGCGGAAAGAAACCACAGTGCCTGGATGAAAATGCATGCCGATCGACTGCAAACTGAAGAAGACTGGGCCTTCTCATTCTCTGACGCGCATCAAAGATTGACGGAACATTTCGGTTCTCATTCGCTCGAAGGCTTTGGATGTGAAACCCTGCGCCTGGCTGTCAGTTCTGCCGGTGGCTTGTTGCGGTACTTGCAGGAAACCCAAAAGAACGCTCTTCCACATATTCGATCCTTATCCACTTACAATTTAAATGCTGACATGCTACTGGATCAGAGTGCGATCCGCAGTTTGGAACTCGTGCAATCCAGCGATGGGAACCGAAAGGGTTCTTTGCTCGACGCTCTCGATCAAAGCCAGACACCCATGGGTGCGCGGCGTATTCGTGAATGGATTTTGAAACCTCTGTTAGATAAAAATGTCATTTGCAACCGACTCGACCGCGTTGAGTCTCTTCTCAAGCACCCTTTGCACCGTGATGAAATCCGTCAGTCCCTCAAAAACATGTACGATCTGGAACGACTGTTGGGCCGCTTGACGCTTGCTGTTGCAGGCTCGCCAAGGGATTTGATCGCGTTAAAAAGTTCTCTTGCTGTTCTGCCTTCGATACACAATCAACTCCAGTCCATCGGCTCCGATTTTTTTTCTCAATGGCTTCAAGAGTGGGACAGCATGGAAGATCTATTCGATCTCATTGAACAGTGGATCGAAGACGATCCGCCGCAATCCATCAAAGACGGGCATGTTATCAAAGCGGGATGTTCGGAAGAACTCGATCGATTGAAAAAAATCAAACAAACCACTCGACAATGGATAGTCGAACTGGAAACTCGTGAAAGAAAACGCACCGGAATCCCTATCCTCAAAGTCGGTTACAATAAAATTTACGGGTACTTCATCGAGGTCACCAAAAAGAATGTTGATCGCGTTCCGGTCGAATACATTCGCAAGCAGTCACTTGTCAACGCCGAACGCTATATCTCCCCGGAGTTAAAAGATTTTGAAACTGAAATCAGTGGGGCTGAAGAAAAGATCGCCGAACTCGAAAACGAGCTGTTTGAAAAAGTAAAAAAAGATGTCCTCAGCCATGGCCAACGGATTCAAAAGATGGCTTCTCTCATCGCCGATGTGGACGGCATGTGTGGCTTTGCTCAAACCGCGAGCCAGAACAATTATTGCCGTCCTGTTTTGCGCGATGATTCAATTTTAAAAATAACCAATGGACGCCATCCCTTAATAGAAAGAATCGACACAAGCCATCTCTTTGTCTCTAACGACATTGATCTCGACGGAGCCGACAATCAGATCATGATAATAACCGGCCCGAATATGGCTGGTAAATCCACCTATCTCCGGCAAGTGGCACTCATCGTATTGATGGCGCAAATAGGCAGTTTCGTTCCCGCAGATGAAGTCGAAATGGGAATCGTGGATCGAATTTTTTCACGAGTGGGCGCACAGGATCATCTGCAAAAAGGACAATCCACATTCATGGTCGAGATGAATGAAACGGCAAACATTCTCAACCATGCCACTGAAAAAAGTTTGATCATTCTTGATGAAATCGGTCGTGGCACCAGTACCTATGATGGAATCAGCATCGCCTGGTCCATCGTCGAATATTTGCATAAAGGGAAAAACAGTTTCGGACCCAAAACTCTTTTTGCAACGCATTATCACGAACTGACTCAACTGTCTGCTGAACTGCCTGGAGTTAGAAACTTCAACGTGCAAGTCAAGGAATGGAACGACGAAATTATTTTCCTCCGGAAAATTGCTCCGGGAGGTGCAGATAAAAGTTATGGGATTCAGGTCGCCAGACTTGCGGGTCTTCCCAAACAAGTTCTGGAACGCGCAAGAGAAGTTTTGAACAATCTGGAAAGTGCTGAATTTCAAGAACCGGATGCTTCCAGAATCGGCCACATGGAAAAGTCGGTGCCGGACGAAACTCCCAAACAAATGGGTTTGTTTGCCCCTTCCCTGCACCCTGTCGTCGAACAATTGAATCAACTGAAACCCGATGAATTCAGCCCGCGTCAAGCACTGGATATCCTCTATCAACTGGTCGAACAGGCAAGAGAACACAATCAATGAAAATATTAGTGACCGGGGGAGCCGGTTTTATAGCGTCGCAAATTGCACAGGCATATTTAGGTCAAGGACATCAGGTCTTCGTGCTAGATAACTTGTCTTCAGGACATCGGGATTTTGTACCCACAGATGCCCAATTTATCGAGATGGATATTCTTGATCCCGAAGTTGAGAAATTGCTTCAAAAAGAAAAATTTGATGCAATCAATCACCATGCCGCGCAAATTTCAGTCACCGGCTCTGTAAGAAATCCTCTTAACGACGCTAAAACCAATATTTTAGGGACTTTACATCTGCTTCAAAAAGCGGTAGAATCTGGAGTTGAAAAATTCATTTTTGCATCGACCGGGGGTGCGATTTATGGAGATCAGGAACGATTTCCTGCAAACGAAACTCATTCCTGCAATCCCTACAGCCCTTATGGCATCGCAAAATACAGTGCTGAGCACTACATAAGGTTTTTCATTAAAACTTACAATTTGAGCGGGACTGTGTTGCGGTACAGCAATGTTTACGGACCGAGACAGGACCCTGATGGCGAAGCGGGTGTGGTTGCTATTTTTTGCAAACGAATTCTTGAAGGCAAACCCCTGATTATTTACGGGGATGGAGAACAAACCCGGGATTTTATTTCGGTGCGCGATATCGTGGCGGCAAATGAAATCGCGTTATCACCCCAATGTCATGGCATTTACAATGTGGGACGAGGGGAAGAAACTACAGTCAATCATTTGGCAGAATCATTGGCCCATCTGGCAGGTGCTACTGCAGGAATAGAGTACGCAGAGGCGCGAGCCGGCGAACAAAAAAGAAGTTGTATTGATCCTGAAAAATTCAATACCGCATTTGGCTGGCGTGCAAACGTCACTCTGGAAAAAGGACTTTTTGAAACACTTGAATATTTTAAAACCCTGGGAAATTAATTTCATGGCAAGATTGAAGGGACTGGCAATCGCATCTATGTTTTTCCTGCTTATATCAGGAACTGCGTATGCCTCCTCCCCTACTCTCGTTAACGTGGGTGTTTCCGCTGAAGACAATCACATTGCCATGAGCGCGCAAATGACCGATGGTTTTCCAGAGGAAGTTCTTGAAGCTGTCGAGTCCGGCGTGCCGATGACTTACACATTCCATATAGAACTTCGCAAAGACAAATCCCTGTGGGTGGACAGTCTCGTGAGTTCAAATACAGTAGAGCATACCGTTCATTATGATTCCCTGAAGAAAGTCTATCGCTTCACAGAGAACGGTAAAAACATCACACGCAAGTTGATGACGCGAAAGCGTGAACGCTATCAACAAATGATGGCTTCCCTGGAAAGCATTCCGCTCACTCCATTATACAAACTCAATCCAAACGACAAATACTACATTCGCGTCAAAGCCGATTTGCAAATTGACAGGTTTTGGTTTCCCTTCAACTATATCTTGTTTTTTGTTCCCCTCAACGATATGGAGACCGACTGGGCCAGCTCTTCTCTGCTTTCTATCGAACCCAATCTGGCAGAGCAACAGCAGGCATTCGAACCTAAAGCCAATGACACGGCGGGAAAATCAAAGGCTTTAAAACATGTCATACGCACCTTCAACAGGTAATAATTTAGGCGTTCCATTTTCCGAAGAAACTGCCGCACTTAAGAAAAAACGTGCACGCAGGACACTGCTGATCATTTTGTCCGCTTTGGCAGGCCTCACGGTGCTGGAAATCTACTTCATCAAAACCGGTGGTGCTGGTCCGGTTTCTGACAACATCGCTGTTCTCGCCCTTTTCAACATCATTCTGATCCTGCTTGTTTTGATGATTGTGCTCATCATCAAAAATCTCATCAAGCTGTACAGCGAACGCAAGAGTAAAACCCAGGGCGCACAGTTCAGAACAAAGTTGATTGTCGCATTTCTTATACTGGCTCTGGTCCCCTCTACCCTGCTGTTTTTCGTAGCCAGTAAATTATTCAGCTACAGCATTGGGAGCTGGTTCAATCTTCAAGTTGAACAAACTCTGCAATCCTCCATGGAAATCGCGCGAGAACATTACGCGTACATGGAGAGCAATGCCCTTCTCAAAACTCGAAAAATAGAAAATTTTATCACTCGGGATCAGTTGTATCTGAAAGATAACCGTGAGCAACTGCAAAATCTGATCGCTCAAAAGCTCGATGAATACGATCTGGGCACCATCATCATTTACGACCACCAGTCACAGGTCGTGGTATCTGCAGTTCATCCAAATCTTGCGCAGTTGAATATGGAACCCGAGTTTCTGGAAATGATCCGTAAAAACCCCAAGGAAGATATGGCTCCAGAATATCAATCCACAACAATGGGGAATTATCTCGCCATCGCCGTACCTCTCACTCAAATCGTGGAAGATAAACTGAGAGTCTGGGGATTCATTGTAACCTTGAATCATTTTCCAGAAAGTGCGCTTGAAAAGATAACGTCCATTCAAAATACTTATGAAGACTACAAGCGGCAAAGTTTTCTCAAACTCCCCGTCAGCGCAAACTATTACACTACGTTCTTAATGATCACCCTGCTCATTTTGTTTTCCGCCATTTGGCTGGGGATCTATATTGCGCGGGGAATCACGATACCCATCCAGCAATTGGCTTTTGCGACAAGGAAAATAGCGGAAGGTGACTTGAATTTTAAAATCGACGTTCAGGCCACCGACGAAATCGGAACGCTCGTTGAGTCGTTCAACTCCATGACCGACGAACTGAACGAGAGTCGGAAAAAGGTGCAACAAGCGAATAAAAATCTTCAGGACAGCAACATTGAACTGGAAAAAAGGCGGGCTTATATTGCCTCCATTCTTGAGAATATTGGGGCCGGTGTGGTCTCTATCGACAAAGGCGGGCGTGTTGCCACATTCAATAAAGCCGCGGAGCAGATTTTACAAATCCCAACTCAACAAGTTTTTGGATTTAACTATAAAGACCATCTACCGCCCTCTTTCCAGGAACCCATTCGCAGCATGATTCTCAATATGAATCAGAACAATAAAGAGTTTTGGGAAGAACAGGCTGACATTCATCTGGGTGGAACCAACCTGTCTTTATTAGTCAATATCCAGGTACAACGAGACCCTGCGGGAAAATACATGGGGGTCGTCATCGTTTTTGAAGATTTAACCCAAATGATCAAATCCCAAAAAGTTGCCGCATGGAAGGAAGTGGCTCAGGGCATCGCGCATGAGATCAAGAATCCTCTGACACCCATCCAGCTCAATACTCAGCGTTTGCGAAAAAAATACCATGAGAATAAAGAGGACTTTGATAAAATATTTGACGAGAGTATGGACATCATTTCGCAAGAGGTAGAGGGTATGAAAGAACTTCTCAACGAATTTTTACGGTTCTCCAGAATGCCTACTCCCAATCCCCAACCAACCAATCTCAATCAAGTGATTGAAGACGTATCAAAGATTTATACGGGACATGAAAAGCTAAAGAATTTACACAAAAATTTGTCACCCAAGGTTGCAATATTGCCTCTCGATTCAGAGCAAATTCGCAGAGTATTCATCAACCTTTTTGAAAATGCCATTGATGCCATAGATGGAGAGGGAAGCATCACAATTTCCACTCAGTTGAAACCGGATTCATCAACGGTCCAGATCGAATTTTCAGACACAGGGCAAGGCATTTCCCCAAAAGATCGGGACAAATTATTTCTTCCTCACTTCACGACGAAAAAACGCGGGACAGGTCTCGGACTGGCAATCGTTACCCGAATCGTAGCCGATCACGGTGGCGAAATACGAGTCAAAGATAATCCGCCTCAAGGCACCACTTTTATTATAGAATTACCCATGCAACTTGCATCAAAAGCAGAAAGTCTCTTTGAAGAAAACAAATCAGAAACCCTGTCTTTTTAACATAATTAAGTGTTTAAAAAACTATGGCTAATGAATTGAGTATAAAATTAAATCAAAAAATTACGGCCGACCTGATACAGAAATTTAACGGCAATCAAGAAGACATTGAGAAATTTGTTCATCATTGCATCGAACAAAGTCTTGCCGAATCTATAAATACCGACCCACCCACTCCCGAAAGTCTGGAAGACTATTTAAAATCTGGTTCAAAAGGAAGTCGGGCTTATGGCCTAAAGGGTCAAGGTTGGTAACTCACATTCAGAGAAGAGAATACAATGTCAGAAGAAAAATATTTGATCGATAACGGCAACGGAACAATTACTGATCTGAAGTCCAATGTCATGTGGAAGAAGACGGATTCATTTCAGGATACAAAGAAATGGATGAACTGGTTCAAATGTCAGGATTACGTTGAGATTTCAAATCTGGAAAGGTTTGCAGGTTTCGACAACTGGCGTTACCCAACAGAAAGCGAAGCTTGGGGCTTGTTCGATCTCAAAGAAACAAATACTGATAAATACGGTGATTCAATTTACTTGAGCCCGATCTTTGAACCGGGAAGCGGTGGAACGACATGGTGTATGGATGACAAAGGTTCTGCGGCATTGATCGTTCAATACGAAGACGGACAAAAAGTCTGGCCCTCAAAATACGCAAATATGAATATGGCCGTTCGTATGGTCCGCCCCTTGAAATGATTCATACACCTTCCAATCAAGGCCGATCGAGATAAGACAAGGCCAATGGGAAACGAACAAAAATACCAGGATTTTTCGGCCCTGTATATGTGAACCAATCTAAAGGTTTGAACCTGATTTTCGCAGGGTCCGAATCCAGAGCATTCATATTTTTCCGATGAATTCTTTTTGCATTCAACTCCAGAATCACATTACCTTCTGCCGGCCAGGAAAATTCGCTCAAAGCGGTTGCCCTTAAATCAATCTGCAATGATCCGGCATTGGCATCCATGACCCCCATACTGCCTTTTGCAAAAGGTTCTTTTGCACCTTCCTTGTACAATTTCCAAAAGTAAGAGGTTGAAAAATTTCGTGAGTCTGCAACCTGTATTGCGGAATCCATGAACTGCAAAATATCTTTTTTAGCTTCGTCCTTGTAATAATACAAACCCATAGGTGGCCATTTGGCCATGTTTTTTTCAAAATTATCCCGCCCTATCTGAACACAACGAGCTTCCCTGAATAAATCATCTGATGTGATCCGATTTTGCCTAGCCAATGATTGTCGAATAAGCAACGCAGAAGGATCTTTCAAATAACAACTGGCTTTAGCGATGAACATATCATCGGGACCTGGATTCAAGCCCTCCATTTTTTCTTTCAAAAGATCGGTTAGCTTTTTATCCAGTGCCGGGAAATGTGAACGATTTATTTCTATCGCAATGTCTTTCACTGATTTCCAATTCAACGAATCAAGTGCTTTTTTGAAATCTCGAAGCACAAGAGTTTCCAATGTATTTTCACCATTGCCTTCGGTTTCAAAATATTCTTTACCCTTAAAAATATGATCTTTTAAATAACGATATCTTTCAGGATTTGTAATACGGAAATAGGGATAATTGATATAAGCAGAAACTGAATTGGCAAAATCTTCCTGAATACTTGCCCTTGAGTAAGTCGGCAATTGGCGCGTAGAAACCGGAGCATAATTCGCCCGATCGGGATCATCCACGAGGGTAAAAATAAAACTCGCATCGGGTTTGGCATCCAAAGGCGGCAAGTTCAAAATTTTAAAATTTGAAAGTGCAATCCATTCATCCGTCATTGACACAAAGCCATGAGTCATATCGAACACATGGCCCATTTCATGTTGCACAATTTGAGACAACAGTTCCTTCTCTTCGTAAAACAGGGGATTGTAAATTTCAATCCGCAATGGCCCATCACCCACACGCAATACATAGTTTCCCGTCTGTACATTGTGAACCGTACTGAAGGTTGGGAAAGTACCTGCAGGAACATCATCTCCCCCTTTAGCCTCTGGGCCAAGGTCGATTTGTGCCATCCTCAAAAAACCCTCAAATCCTTTCAAATTAAAGAAATCTGCGGGAAGTCCATCGAGTGTTCTCTCCATCTCATTGATCTCGTTGGGCGTCCATTCCTTATCGCCATCAATCAACTCATAACCAAATTTCTTTTGGAATGCTTCTTTTAAGACATTTGTCTGGTCACGGTAATTGCCCGAATATTCATAATATTTTCTAATCCTAGGCTTCTCTTCTTCTGCAAGAAGGGGCACCTCCGTTAGAATCAGAAGTAAAAGCAGAGAAGTAAAAATATGTAATGACGGTTTCATTCTGAGACCTCGAAAAAAATTTATCGTTGCATTCAGGATAACAAAACCTCAATCCAAAAGGCGTGAAATTTATCTGAAAATATGATTTATTTGGCATTTTGGCGACATCTAAAATACATAAGATTTGCATCTTTTTGAAATTTCCTCCATCTTATGAAGTACAAGTTACCCTGGTTGTATATTTTCTTAACGAAAGGAAGAATGATATGGCAAAACTCTCTGGAAGCGATGCAAAATTAATCAAACTCAACCCGGACTGGAGCGTAGATAAAGCAGCTACTGTACCGATCGAACAAAACCTGTCCGTAAATGATATTAAAGGCAACCGACTGATCATCACCCTTCCTGGAGCTGGTGGTTTTTGCAACAAGGAGTTGGATCTTGTAAAAGAAAATACCGAACAATTCAAAGCCGCTGGGGCTGATGAAGTGGTCGTCATTGTCGGAACCGATATCCTGACCAATGCGGGACATGGGATGCCCAATTTACTTCAAGACGTAGACATGGAATTTGGAAAAGCCAACAATTTGGTTCTCGACGGTGTGCGTAGCCGATATCTGACACGCTCCGCTATTGCTGTCAACGCAGACGGTGAGCAAGTAGCACGAGAAGATGCAGAGCTCTTGGCATGCCGACCTTTGAATTCCTTGCTGGATGTGGCGAAAAAAGCCTTCTCATAATTTTTCAAGCTCTAAGACGAAAAACCTCCCATTTATTGGGAGGTTTTTTTTTGCCCAAATACCCCAAAAAAAAATCAAATTGCTATACAATTGTAATCAAAATTATTATAGAGGACAAATGCCCTTGCTGATTAGCAGGTAATAAGGATAATCACTATTTAAAAAGTTCAAATGACTCTTAATGGTTTTTCTCCACTCTAGGCTTCAAAGAAACAGTATGAAATGTCTGATAATTCTAATATTTTTTTTGTCCTGCGCCACCACTTCATATGCGCAAGGAGAAACCGAGTCATTAGAAAAAGATGTATCAAAGAAAATTGAAGATAGCTCACATACAAACTTTATTACATTTGCCTTTGAAAATGATTCTATCGGGGGCGGTACTGACAATAACTATACCAATGGCGTCCGACTCACTTACTTTGACATCAATGCCGAATTCCCAAGTATCGCCCATAAAATAGCTGATTACGTTCCAACCTTTAGTATTAATAGCACATCAAGCATCTATTACTCCATTGGGCAGAATCTTTATACTCCCAATGATATAAGCAGTCCTGTTCAGGACCCAAACGACAGACCATGGGCGGCTTTTTTATATGGTTCTATAGGAATGGCCACTCTGACCGATAATCATGTTGACGAATTGGAAGCAACAATCGGCTTTATCGGACCGATGGCTTTGGGAGAACCAATACAAAAATTTGTACACAAGAGTGTTACCAATAGCCCAACACCCAATGGCTGGTCCAACCAGCTTGAAAATGAATTGGGAGTTATATTGTCATGGCAACGCCGTTGGCCAAGAGCTTTCCTTTATGAAACGTCGCTACTAACGCTTAAAATTGCCCCTCATTTTGGAATCAGTCTGGGAAATATTTATACCTATGCGAATTCTGGATTGTCCTTTCGGATCAGTTCAAACAAAGCCAGATTGAGCGACGCACCTATTAGAGTAAGACCTGCACTACCGGGGACGGGCTTTTTTGAAGTAACTAAAGGATGGGGCTGGTACTTATTTGGTGGATTTGAAGGACGTTTGATAGGACGCAATATTTTTCTCGATGGCAACACCTTTGAAGGTAGCCACAACGTCGATAAATTACCAATAGTGGGAGATACAAACTTAGGAATAGGTATCATACACGGTCGAGTAAATCTGAGCTACACACTGACCCTTCGTTCCAAAGAATTTGAAACACAAAAGCTTCAAGAGCTTTTTGGAGCCGCAAGTCTAGCGTACAGGTTTTAGTTGTATTGGACGAAAGAAAAACATTTTCATTATCTTTACAAGCTCTTAAACAAAAAAATCTCCCATCTCACGAATGAATGTCCGTATCAACAAAGTATTTTTCCTTCAAATAGTCCAAATAAAAATCCGAATTTAAACTATCGCCCGTGGCTTGGCGTAAAAGTTCCTGGCTGGATAATTTTGCACCGTGCTGAAAGATTTTCTTTCCGAGCCAGTCAAACAAATTCGAAAAATCACCTTGCTGAATTTCCTGCATAAAGCCGGGTATTTCCACTTTCAATGCTCTATGCAACTGAGCTGCCATGATAGCCCCCAAGGCATACGTTGAAAAATAACCGAAATAACCTTGTGGCCAGTGCGAATCCTGCAAACAGCCTTGATTAACATTCTCGGGGAATATCCCCATACGTTTATGGAATTTTTCATTCCAGGCGTCAGGCAAATCCTTAACGCGAAGGGAACCTGAAAAAATATCCTTTTCCAACTCATACCTGACCAGGATATGCATGGGATAGGTGACTTCGTCTGCATTCATTCGATTAAAACTTTTGCGAACCTGTGTTGCCATTCGATATAAATTTTCAGGTTGCCATGCCGGTCCGGAAACTCCAAAAATTCTAGATACGATCGGACCTGCGAAGTTCATAAATTCAGGAGTGCGTCCGATCATCATTTCCAGAAAAAGTGCCTGAGATTCATGAACCGTCATGCCACGATCACGACCCACGGGCTGGAAAAACCTGTCAGGGGGTAATCCAAAGTCATACATTGCATGTCCGGTTTCGTGAAGAATTCCCATTAGACCCGACAGAAAATCGGATTCAGCGAACAATGAAGTGATACGAAGATCTTCCGAAGTACCTTCTGTGAAGGGATGCAGGCTTTCATCCAACCGTCCCTTGTTGAACGGGAAGCCAATTTTTTTCATGATAAACCTTCCCAGGTCTTTTTGTTTTGACTTTGGAATCTTTTCCGAAATTTTTACAGGAAGGTTTGCTGACTGTTTATCAATTATTTTTTCGATCAACGGGGGGAGATGCAAATCCAGCTTCTGAAAAATTGGATCAATTTCAGCCGATTTTCTTCCCGGATCATGCTCGTCAAGCAAGGCATCGTAGGATGAACAACCAAAAGCATTCCCAAGAAATTGGGCTTTGTCGCGGACGACATCAACTACTTTTTCAAGATGTGGAGATAATATTTTGAAATTATTTTCTTCACAAGCACGCCTCCAAACCACTTCCGCTTTTGTAGTGGCCCGATGCAAAGAATTCATCAAATATTTTGGGATAGCCTTGGCATACAACCAATGTCGGCGCATTTCCCTTACATTGGCTTCCTCCCATTCGTCCAGAGAATAGGACGATGACTCAACCCGATCCAACAGCACCGCAGTTTTTTTTGAAAGAAGAATGGCACTGCATTCTGTATCCAAAAGAGCTAACTGTTCCGAACGTATACGGGAACTGCCCAACGGCATTAAAACTTCCGAATCCCACCGTAACAAATGGGTAATACTACGTAGCACCTGAACACGTTTGAAACGTTTTTCAAGATGCTGATAAGGACTTAAGCTCATATTGAGTTAAAATCGTTCAGGCTAAAATTCCTGACGATCAATAATTCCCCCAGATTCTTTCCTTTGCTGCTTGCAAAATCATCTTCAAAAGATCTGAGTAATCATAGCCTGCAAATCCTGCCATAAGATTCAATTTACCATCCCAGCACCAACCTGGATTTGGATTCACTTCTAATAATTTAACTCGCCCCGTCGCATCGGTACGAAAATCAAACCTGGCATAATCCCGACACTCCAGTCGTTCAAACAATCGGCTTGAAAAATGAATTAATTTTCGATGCGTTTCATCATCCAAAACCGCTTCCTTATATCGAATGTCAGACCAGTAGGGAGAGTCCGGATCCCACTTTGATTCATAGGAAAGTACTTGTGGCAACTCTGGAGGGAGCTTACTGTAATCAACTTCCAGAATGGGGAGAACCTCAAACTTATCAGCATTCCCAATGAGCCCAACGCTGTATTCAGTCCCTTCCAAAAATTCCTGAATGAGCAAAGGAATCCCCGGCAGAATTTCACGCAGATGATCGAGATAACTCATCAATTCCATCGCATTGTGTACCACTGCATGTTGAGTGATACCGATGGAACTATCCCCACAATTTGGTTTGATGAGTGCAGGAAATAAAGATGGCAGGTTTGCGGCCTGATCTGCCGGATCAAAATAAGTTTCAGTCGGGACATCCACATCCAAACTCGCCGCGATCGATCGGACATTGGATTTGTTATAGCACAACCACAGACACCCCGGTCCGGCACCCGTATAGGGTATATTTAATAACTCAAGATAGGCCGGGATGTGCAACTCCATCGTCGCCTGATTCTTAAAACCCTCGTCACAAAGATTGAACACCAAATCGGGTGCTTTTGTGGATAATCGATTGAAAAATGTTTTATGGTCTTCCAAATATTGGAATTTATAGTCAGTGAGGCTTTCAAGATTTTTTTTCAGAATTTTGATGGTTTCAAAATCCTCTTCATTGAACTTACCTCCCATCTTGACCGTGTCGGGGAGGTTGCTATCACCCATCAACACTGCAACCTGAATGGTTTTAACCTTTGGCGTTGGTTTGGTAACCTTTTTTACGGGGCTCACAGCCGTCATAAATAACCTATGAGCCATCATACCAAGGTCCTGATTACGGGTGGATTCAGAAGTCAGCTTGGTGAAAACCTTAACATCCGTAAAACCTAACTTATTGAGTAAACTAGTGATTTCGTCCAAAGAATAGAGCCGTTCCGCATAAAACTGATCTGCCAAAACACCTATTTCTGAATTGGTAATGACTTCACGTGAAATGATACGCTTTCCATCTGTAGAAAGTGATCGCTCCCTATTCACAAAATGAACCTGATCGATCCATTCCCAAGACCGGGGTTCAAAATTCTGAGACATCCATACACCATCCACAATATCCAAAACCAATTTTCCCTTTGATTTTAAGACACGTTTGACAGACTCCAGCACATTGGTATCATCTTCTTCTCGTTCAAAATATCCAAAGGAATTACCCATCAACAGTACACAATCCTTAGAATCATCTGGAATCCGAAATTTGCGCGCATCCCCTTGCGAGAAACTCGTTTTCAAACCACGGCTTTTGGCACGTTTTCGAGCCAGGCGGACAAGATATCTAGACCGATCAATGCCAGTAACATTTTGATACCCACGGGACGTCAATTCCATAGAATGCCTCCCTTGACCACAACACAAGTCCAAAATATGATCTTCAGATGAGATTCCAGTAGACTCAATGATCAAATCAACATCACGAACCGTATTCAAACTGTTCTCAACCACATCGCCATCTGTCTTGAGATAAAAAGAATTAAACAAATCCTTCCACCATTCAGCGGGCAGATGGCGTTCCAAATCCGAGACGGGTCCCAATGTTTTATTAGAAGAATTCTTTTCTTTCTTACGAGAAGCAGATTTTGAACTTACGGGTTGCTGATTATTAGGAGTAGCACTAGACATTGGTTTAAAGCCCTTAATCATGAGAAAGGTTACAGCAAAATATTATTAGCGAATGAAAACAAAAAGACCACAAATTCATCTGAATCATACTTCTTTCAGGATTCATTTCGGAAATATACAGAAAATCACCCTCAAAGATTCAAACTATACAGTGTTAAAATTAAAACAAAAGAATAAATTATAAACAGCACACTGCATCAGAACCTGCCTCCGCTAACTCTTATTTCAAAAATAGCTCAGTCAAGAGACATCAAAATTTGATAGAGGAGCAGTTTCATACCTAAAAACTCGTGCGAAACAAACAGCCCCGCAGAAAATTGGTAATAAAATATTCTAGTAATTCAACAAAATTGATAGGAACAAGACTATTTCTCAAGATATATGATTCCTACAAATGATGTAAATACATTATATAAGGATACAATGTCGAGAAAATTTTTAATTAGAATTGAGATTTAAAAATCGGTAACCCTTTGCCCATCTGTTAGCTATCAAATAGTATTTTATTCTTCTCAACGACGTACTTTCAACACTCAAATATCAACTCGCATATTCAAAAAAGTATGACAAGGTCGTAAATCAAAATTATCCTTTTAAGGAAAGGATAATTTACAGATACGTATTAGTTATTCGGGAATTATGAAGCAAATAAAAAACCCAGGTCAGAGGTCGCGTTAGCGACTTCTGCCTGGGCTTTTAAGTACTTATTGTCAGCAGTAAAGCTTAGTATTGCAGCTCATTCCACTGGGTTACTGCCTTCTGGCCGTTTCGTTCTTTGTTTTGACCATTCCAGATAGCAATTGCCATCGGTGCTTTCGTACCGGTGAATTGCGTATCATTTTCATCGGAGGTCTTCAAATCACGAACAAATACTACCGCCCAGCGGTTGTTTGCCCAGGTGCCTTGGCCTTGCACGTCTTGATGTGCTTGGGTCGTCAAGGTGCTGAATCCTTCTGCGTTCAGGTCTTCTACTGCGGATACTCTCATGCTTGCATCAGACATAATGTTGCCTGTTGCTCGGCCGGGATTGTATACGCCTTCGTTCTTACCCATTCCAAAGTCAACGTGTGTGCTTCGTTTGGAAAGATCACCTGCTCCTCGATTGGCTCGAGATGCTTCCTTCGTTCCACTCTCATGGGCCGTGTCCAAGCCGGAAAGCTTGCCATCGGGTTCAAACATGTAGTAACTGCCTGATCCCATTGCCATGTTCGTGTATTGATCTTCAACATCTTGCATACCTGCGTTGCCAGCAGCTCCTGCTGCCTCTTTGTTCCAGGTTGCTTTCCATTGCCAAATGTTCACGCGCTCGCCGTCGCCGCCCATTGTAAACGGAGGCTCTTCGCCAGCTTGATTCACGGGGAACATCAACGCGGCTTGATCTTTATACTGCTGAGATCGAACCATGATGTCATTTCGTGTCGGATCGCTCCACTCCAATCGAACTGCGATCTGCTTGCCGTTCGTTGCTGCCTTAACATTCACCCACTTCGTGGATGGATTGGGCCACATTGGATTCGTGATCATTTGCGGATCCATCGTCACCGTTACATGCTTGCCTTTGGTCGGACCGTAGTTCGACCAAAATGCATTGCCTGGATCGGATGGGATGTCGCCAGTGATTTTCAATGCTTCAATCACTGCTGCGCTTGCATTGCCCACAACACTCATGCCGAGAGCCGCAGCACATACCAGAGCTACTGCAATTTTTGATTTACTTTTCACTTTCATCTCCTCGGATTCAAGGTTAAAAACACTTAAATATATCTGTTTAGAGCTAAGTACGTGGTTCGCATTCTGCAGGAGCGTTTGCGACAAGGTCATTTTCCATACTGTAGGACATGGATCGGTATTCTGGCTCTTCCACTGTCACTGGCTTAACATCCAATAAAGCGGTTTCGTTTTGCACGAAAATAGAAAGAATCTCGACCATATCTCGATACAACCCTCGCTCTGCTTTTCTTGCGGCAAAGATACAAAATAGAGGGAGCCAACGCCCAATGTGATTGCGAATGAATTTTTTCATACCGCTGAATAACACGGCAATCTTTCTTTCGTCATGATCGTTTTGAATACCGAAAGCCATGCGAAAACACATATAAGACATAAATGCCAATTCATTGGAGATATGATCTACTCTCTCCTTTGAACGATTTCTCGGCATTTCAAATCCAAACGTCTCGTAAAAGCCCCCCAATTGAATCAGTACGTCTGTCTGTGATTGAATACCCCCTTCAGTACCATACTGCATCTCGTAAGGAGGACATTCCATAGACACTGCGTGACCAAAAACATTTACATACTCGCCCTGCACTTGCTTAATGGTCATTTGTGGCAAGTACTCTGAAAACCCGTCTACAATTGTCCTCAAGGATTCCCAGCTTTCTTCTGCCACAAGAACAACATCCATGGGCTCCAACAAAGACTTGGGCCTAAAAAACTTACGATTCCACGGATAACTAAAGCCATGCGAAAGAATATCGTAAATACGACCACGAGACAAATTAAGCGAAATTCTTTCTTCCTTGAGATCTCCCAATGCTCCAGTTGATCCCAACTTAGCCAGCATCTGATCCGTTACTTGAGTAGCTTCTCCCATTCCATATCTCCATTCCGGCAAAAACCGGGCGTGCCGGTGTGGGGATTAGCCCACACAGACAACGCCTGATTGCTTGGTTTACGCTCCAAAAGCGCCGTGGTTGTTCCTTAGATTGCGCCGACGTTCTCTTCTGGTCTTACATAGAAAGGCTCTTCAACCGTCACGCGGATGATCTCTTTGCCTTTTCTGTTGAAACCAATGATCGTGTCGTTAAACATCTCAAACTTCTTGCCGTGAATGTTCGTCTCGAAGATTTTCGGGCCGGGCTCACGTTTCCATTTGAAGATGATACGCTGGGTCGTGCGGAACAACTGCAAGACGCCCAACAGGTCTCGATCCGGGACCATGTATTGATCGATCGAATGATCCACGCCTGGACCAAACATCTGCTGCGAATAGGCTCGCGGCACATGTCGGGATGGCACATAGTAACCGTTCGGCTCTGTTCCCAATTGCGGGTACAGGGGAAGTGCTACTTTTCGATCTCGAATCAGATAATACTGTGGATTATCTGGATCATGTGCCCACTCTCCGTTGCTTCCGATTTTCACGAGACCTTGCAAACGAATCTTGCCTACGCAAGCCGCCATACAACGTGTCTCCATTTGATCGCCTTCTGTCAACGGATCCAATCCCTCAATTCGGGGATAACATGCGATACATTTCTCCGAAATCCGTGTTGTTCCACGGAACATCGGCTTTTTGTAAGGACATTGCTCTACACACTTCTTGTATCCTCGGCATCGGCTCTGATCGATCAGAACGATTCCGTCTTCTTGACGCTTGTAGATCGCTTTTCGCGGACAAGCTGCCAAACAGCCCGGATACGTGCAGTGGTTACAGATTCTCTGGAGATAGAAAAACCAGATTTTGTGCTCGGGCAATACCGACTTCGTGCCGTTGTCGCCGCCGAACGTTCCTTCGCGAGACTGCGTGAACTCTCGTCCATGCGCTGTGTCTTCGCCGAAGTTCGGGAAACGCCACTCTTCGTCTGTCGGTACATAACCGATTGCTTGTTGATTCAGACCAATCTTCGCAGGTGCTTCGAAAATCGTTACACCCTCGTATACGCCGTGGATCGCCTTGTTTGACGTCTTACGTACGTTCCATACGTTTTGACCCGGGTTGGATTGCTCCAACATCTTCAGGATCTTCCAATCCCAAAATTGCGGGTATCCACCGTAAGGTTTGGTCTCTACGTTATTCCACCACATATACTCCTGGCCTTTTGAGAATGTCCATGTGGACTTATGCGCCATCGTACATGTTTGGCAAGCAATACAACGATTGGTGTTGAAGACGAAGGTGAACTGCTCTTTCGGATGCTTCTCTTCGTACACGTAGGTTGCTTTGCGGCCCAACTGCCAGTTATAAACTTCAGGCATTATACTTCCTCCCTGATTTTGGTTTAAGTTTAGTTATTCAAGACAAAACGGGGGGCCCACAGGGGACCCCCGTCCCACTTAAATCTTCACGCGGATGTACTGACCCGCAAGATACATTTCCGCAAAACGATCCTTCAGCGGAGACTCCGGGGTATAACCAGTTCGTACTGGCTCCCACAATCCCTTACCGTGAAGTCCGCCATCCTCTGCCTTGGAAAACTTAACCAGCGTTTCTTTTGGCACGGCGTTTACTGCATGGTTATCTGCTTCGTAACCATGTTTGAACTTCATTTTGGATTTAGCTTTGTGGAACAAGCTGTCCGTTTGATGCATCGGCATCAACCAGGAACGCGTGATCGATTGCTGTCCACCATATCGGAAGTTTGATTGATATGGAGTCGTCATCGACATTGCGCGACCGTCTGGACGCTCTTCATGCGCTTTTACCGTTCGCTCCGTAGATGCCCACGTTGCATGTTTCATCATCGTGGTGTGATACGGATAGGCCGGGTTATACTTCGCACGCAACATCAATCGGGCTACTTTGTAACGTGGATCGGATGGCTTCCAACCCATGTAGGGTCGATCTGCCGGATTCGCGTCACAATAAATGTAGTCACCGTCGTTGATGCCCAAATCTTTACAGAGGAACGGGTTCATATGAACCTGCCACTCACCTACACCGGGTGAACGTTTGTCCATTCGGTATGGATCACCAAAGTTATTGTTCCAGATCATGTTCCAGTCTGTTGTTGCCCATGAAGAATGCGCCGTGTGGCGAGACTTCGGAGTAACACAGTAGAAACGATAACCTTTTTCCCAAAGGAAGTTCTTCGTGGTTCGTACGGCCGACCAAGGTTTCTTGATGTTTCGTACGTGACGAAGATCCGGATCTTGCTCGTCTTCCGGAATACCGTAATCATCAGGGCGAATGTAAGGATTCGTCGATACGATTACGTTCGGGAGATAAGGCGTTGCTTCTGGACCTTCTCGATGTACGATGAAGTTCTCACCCCACTCAATCGCTTCAGGCTCATCGTTGTAGAACTGGATGCGGCCGTTTGGCGTGTAGTAAGGTTTGGACTCGGTGTACATTTCCCAGAAGGGAGATCGAGGGTAGGTTCTGAAGAGCAACAGACAACATCCGGGCTCACCATATTTACCATTGATGATGTCATCAATGTTATAACCCATACCCGTCGTTGACGTCGTGAACAAGCGACGAATCATCGCTTTCGTGCGGTTAGGGGCTTCGCCTTCATACACTTTCATGTAATCGGAGAAACGCTTGTCGCCCGTCACTTCTGCCAATCGACGTGCAAATTGTCGATGGATCAAGTTGTCATCGATGGTATCGAAGATCGGCTTAATGCCCGTTCCGCCCCAAATCTGATGGAAGGGGTTGGAACATGCTGACGTGATCTCGTAACTCTCGAATTCCGCCCAGCAGTTCGGAGCCAATACTATGTCCGAATACTCGCAGGAACCCGTGAACTCGATGTCCTGTGCAACGATCATGTCTACGTTGTTGTTCGTGTTGAACACCAGCTCGTAGAACCATTTTGCGTTGTTGATTACGTTAACGTTAACAAACCATACCAACTTCGTCGGACATGGCATATGGGATCGGCCGGTAAATACTTTTCGACCGTAACGTGGCGTATTAACGATCAACGCCTTATCACGATGCGCCCAGTAACTTACTTCTTCACCCTTCAGGTAACCTTTAACGTTTGCCCAGTCCGTGTTCTTTGCAATGTCCATAACCGGATTGAACGGATCTTCTGCAACCATTGCCGCAAAGCCGGGTCCTGACCAATGAGATCCCTGGTAGTTACCTGCTTTGTAGTTTCCTGCCCATGTGTGTGATCCAGAACCCTTCGGTCCTACGTTACCCGTCAACATCAGAGGAACATAAGAAGCTCGGTTATGCATCGTTGCATGGAAGTAATGGTTGATACCTTCACCGTAATGGATTTCTACCGGCATGATCGTACCGATGTCGCGAGCCAATCGGACAATCAAGTCCTTCGGCGCATGACAGATCTGGTTCGTCGTGTCGATGTCGTAATCCTTCAGATGAACTTTATACATTTCGTACAACGGCATTACAGGAATCGTCTTGCCGCTGACTAATTTAATATCAAATACGCCGTCCAACACTGGATCGATGTTCTTCTTCTTCATCTTCGATCCGATGTCTTCTCGCGTGATCGCTACAGGTTTGTCCGTATTTGCGTCCCACACTACAAAGTCGGGCATCTTGTCGCGGTTGAAGTTCTTCATCCATTTGGTCGTGAAACCATCTTTCGGAAGATCTTGATTGCGGTAGCCAGGGATAAAATCATCGGGATGCAAACGCATCAACGTATCCGTTCGAACCAGCAATGGCATATCCGTGTACTCTTTAACAAAGTTCACGTCTACCAAGCCTTCGTCCATGATGATTTTTGCACAGCCCAGGAACAACGCGATGTCAGACAGACCGGCTCGTACCGGAACCCAGTAGTCTGCTTTCGTTGCAGGAGGATTGTACTCTGGAGCAATCGATACCAATGTACCACCACGCTCCATGATCTCTGTATACCAATGCGCTTCAGGCATTTTGTTTTCGATGAGGTTTTTACCCCATTGAATCGTCAACTTCGCATAACGATGATCTGCAAAGTCAATGTCTGACGTCTGCATACCATGTGTCCACGAGTGACCAGGGGCCTGATCGCCATGCCAGGTGTAGTTCGACCATGCTCGGCCGCCCAACACTTTGCCCGGGCCTCGACCACGAATGATCGCATCCAACAGGGCTACCATGTTCGCCAATCGGTAAATACCATACTTACCAACAACGCCCAACAGACCCATACCACCGCGATACTTCATTACGCGTGATCCAGATCCACCCATTGCTTCGATCATTTCTGGTTGATAACCTTCGTTTTTCAAACGCTGAGCACCACGTGCTCCACTGTAAGCTTTACCTACAGCGACATGGCCTTTAGCCAGGTATGTGAACGTTTGATCCCATGTCATACGAACGAACTCGTCCGTACCACGGCTCGTAAACTTATATTTTTCTCGGTTCTCTTTATCGAGATACGGGAAACCATCATCCGCCCACTGCTTCCAGCCTACGCGGATCATGGGGTACTTATTGCGATATGGACCGTATGCACGACGCGGGAACGTCATACCACGGAGACACATTCGAGGATTCCACGCCGCATCTGCCTGGTTGCCGTACAAATCGCGAACCTTGTGATGGTCGTAGTTCTGCTCGATACGCATCAAAATGCCGTTACGTACGAATCCACGAACTCGACACTGATGGGTGTCATTCGGTGAACAACAATACGTAAACGATCGCTCATACTTATATTGATCTCGATATACTTCTTCCCAACGACGGTCTGGATAGGCTTCCAGCGGGTTGCCTACCTTTACTACCGGCTTCAACTGCGCTCCCACTTTCTTACTCGTCAACGCCATAGCTGTCGCTACACCAGCGCTCACCTGCAAGAATTTCCTCCTGTTTAATC
>PCWG01000045.1:32954-57870 GCA_002787235.1 Nitrospinae bacterium CG11_big_fil_rev_8_21_14_0_20_45_15 | reverse complement strand
GAACATGCGGAAGCCACTGACCACGAAGAAGCTCCTGCGGAAGAACATGCCGAAGTCACTGACCAGGAAGAAGCTCCTGCGGAAGAACATGCCGAAGTCACTGACCACGAAGAAGCTCCTGCGGAAGAACACGCCGAAGTCACTGACCAGGAAGAAGCTCCTGCTGAAGAACATGCGGAAGCCACTGACCACGAAGAAGCTCCTGCGGAAGAACATGCAGAAGCCACTGACCAGGAAGAAGCTCCTGCTGAAGAACACGCCGAAGTCACTGACCAGGAAGAAGCTCCTGCTGAAGAACACGCGGAAGCCACTGACCACGAAGAAGCTCCTGTGGAGGAGCACGCGGAAGCCACTGACCACGAAGAAGCTCCTGCGGAAGAACATGCAGAAGCCACTGAGCACGAAGAAGCTTCTGCGGAAGAACACGCGGAAGCCACTGAGCACGAAGAAGCTCCTGTGGAAGAACACGCGGAAGCCAGTGCTCACGAAGAAGCTCCTGCGGAAGAACACGCGGAAGCCACTGAGCACGAAGAAGCTTCTGCGGAAGAACATGCGGAAGCCAGTGGACACGAAGAAGCTCCTGCGGAGGAACACGCTGTTACCAGTGCACACCCGGAATCACATGGGGATTCTGATTCTGATCGCAGTCCCGAAGTCGTCGCTTTTCTTGATTTGATCGAAAAACTAATTCACCAGGTTTCCAACTGGTTCGGTGAAATCATCGGGTGGGTGAAAACTCTTTTCAGTAAAATTTAAAATCTGATATTCTTCTCTATACAGTAAGAGAACCTGAAAGAACACACACTGAGGATTTTTAGTTTTGGGTCGCTTATTTTTGTAGGCTCTTCAAGGGGTACTATGCCGAAACTGCTAAGAATTTTTCTATTTGCTTTCTTTTTTCTCTGTCTCCCCGTGATTTCCTCACTGTGGGCACCCAATGCACACGCACAGGTGTACCGTTGGACCGACGATCAGGGACGTCGTAACTTTACAGACGATCCTTCCAGCATCCCCTTTAAGCATCAGAAGAATATGGAGAAAGTTTTCTCCGCGCCGACCCCGCGCAGTCCTCTGTTGCGTACAGAAACCCCCGAACCTCAAGAATCAAAAAAAGAAGAACCGGTATCGCCCTTTTCCAGATCAACGGCAAAAGAAGAATCTCAACTCAGCCCCGAAGAAACCAGTGCCATCAACGAAGCGATTGGGTTCCTCAATGCCGATATAGCACGTTACACCCCCTACATAGACAAGCCCGTTGATTTGAATATCGATCATGTAGTGAGAGGAGCTTTGGATCAGAAAATTGCTCTGGCCGACAAGTTATCTGCTTTCAAATTGGAGGTATTGAAAAAAACCGCCAGCTTTTTGAAAACCAGTGCGAAGGAAGACGAAGATGCCCGGCGTTTGAGTCCAAACAACTCCCTTCGCAAGTCCCGAGCCGTGCAACGACGGGATCGCGCCAAAACCGAACAGGAAACCAAAACGGCCCTGATCAAAGAGCTTGAAGAAGCCTTGATTCCCAAAGATTCCGCCGCTGAAAAAGCTAAAAAGTAGCACCATTGCCCACCCATAGCCTTGCCATGCATGTGCGCAAAACCTGAATGAAACATTCCATCCATATTCGGTCGGCCCTCCCGGAGGACTCTGCCCTCATCGCCGAGAACAACAAAAAAATGGCATGGGAAACAGAAGAGAAATCACTGAACATCGACACCGCCCACAAAGGTGCACTGGCGGGAATCAATAAATCACATCGTTGTCAATTTTACCTTGCAGAAGTTGCAGGCGAAACCGTCGGGCAGGCCATGATCGCCTATGAATGGAGCGACTGGCGCAATGGCGAGTTTTGGTGGATTCACAGCGTTTACGTGCGCCCGGAATTTCGGAATCAGGGGATTTTCAGTGCTCTGTTTTCCCATATCGAAGCATTGGCGAAATCACGGCCTGAAGTCTGTGGGCTGAGACTCTATGTCGAAAATGACAATTTGCAAGCACAGGCCGTTTACAATAAATTGGGTCTCGAAGACGCGCGCTATAAAATTTTCGAAAAGGAATTTTTTTAGGCAAGTATTGGACAATACCGCTCAAAGCCAAATTCAGCGGCCTGTGTCCATCAAGCACAACGGAGGATGACATGGAAGCTAACGAACGAGAAGAATTTCGCAAACAGATCGAAGCAGAAATCCAGGCTCAAAAACACCTGATCGAAGGCTTGAAAGAAACCTCCAAACCCGTCGCACCAGACAACGCCATTGGCCGCCTCACCCGCATGGAGGCGATCAACAGCAAAAGTGTGAGCGAAGCATCCCTCCATTCCGCCAGCTTGCGCCTCACCAAACTGGAGAGAGCGTTGACAAAAGTCGAATCTCCAGACTTCGGGATATGCATGCGGTGCGACGAACCCATCCCCCGAGCCAGAATCCTGCTACTCCCCGAAAGCGTCGTGTGCGTTGCCTGCGCGAGTCGCTAGGCGAAAAAAGAGCCATTAACGAGAGCCCCCGGGAAGGGGAAAAGTCAAAATAACCTTAGCCTTTTAATAAAGTTTTCATAGTTTGGTTAGTTTTTGCAGCATTTCCTTGCTGAAAGGAATATGTTTGGATGCCCTGTCTCTGAAAATAATCGCTATGGGTTTGACAGAAGAACCTTTTCCATCTTCAGGTGCCAATTGGCTGGTTTTGTCAAAATCTTCCACTGCCGCGTCATATTCTCCCGTGGCGTAAAATGCCATTCCTCTGTACAAATGGGCCGCATACAAGAGAGGAGCGTTGGGTCCACCTGCGATCGCATGGTCTAAATCCTGTATCGCATCGTTGTACCTTCCATTCTGGATAGAATCCCAGGAAAACATCAAATTCAACGCCAATGACATTCTTTCAGAGTCGGGGGTTGTGATGCACATGAAAATAAAAATAGCGATGCACACAATAGAATGGACTTTTTGAGGAACATCAGTGTCTCCTTACTTGCAAGATTTGGACTTGAATTGATTCAGGTGATTTTAAAAAAAATTTCAGGCGGTGACGGAATTTTTGCGCGAGTTCTTTTCGTGACAATCCATCATTGAGCCAAAGAGAGATTGACCACGCTGACCCTCGACCTGAACCGTGACGAGGTCTCCCGGCTGGACTTTCAATTCAGGATCATCAAATTGAATCGACCAGTAATGTGGCGTTCGTCCTCGCCAGCGTGGCGTGCCCTCATTTTCTGATCTTCGGGACAGCCCTTCCACCAAAACCTCAACATTCTTGCCCAGATACCGTTGCCCCTGCTCCTGAGTCAGACGGTTTTGCAGGTCGATGGTTCTTTGCAGACGACGTTTTTTCTCCTCCTCAGAGCTCGTATCCGGCCAATCTGCCGCCGGCGTATTGGGCCGAGCACTGTATTGGAACATGTAACTGTTGGAGAAGCCCACTTTTTCCATCAACTCCAGAGTCATTTCAAAATCGCGCTCCGTTTCACTGGGAAAACCCACAATGATGTCGGTCGAAAATTCAATATCCGGTGCGGTGTCTTTCAAAGCCTGAATCAATCCCAGATATTCATCCACCCCATGTCCCCGGCGCATCTCCTCAAGCACACGGTCGCTTCCACTTTGCACCGGCAAATGCAGATGATTGACCAGAACATCCAGATCCCCAAACGCCGCAACCGTTTCCGGTGTGAAATCTCGGGGATGACTGGTCGTGAAGCGCAGACGCTCCAGCCCCGGAATTTCTGCCACCCGATACAACAACTCATGAAAGGCTACCGGTGGATCGAGATCTCTCTTTCCATAGGCATTCACATTCTGACCCAGCAGGATGATTTCGCGCGCTCCTCGATCGATCAGTTGACGGGCCTCGGCGCAA
The DNA here is from genome assembly GCA_002787235.1 of Nitrospinae bacterium CG11_big_fil_rev_8_21_14_0_20_45_15. GTDB lineage: Bacteria > Nitrospinota > Nitrospinia > Nitrospinales > VA-1 > Nitrohelix. The sequence goes on along the minus strand of PCWG01000045.1, from coordinate 54,022 downwards.
ATTTCATCCGCCGTCCGAGACTTCTCACGTCCCCGGGTGTAGGGCACCACACAGAAGCTACAAAACTTGTCACAGCCTTTAATTATGTTTACAAATGCACTTGGACTGACCGCCTGCCCCGGAAGCGGTGCGATTTCCGGGATCGAGTATTCCTTGTGCTTGTCAAATTCTATCCAGATGCGAGGTTCGTTGGAAGTGGATGCCGCTTGCACAATTTCAACCACCCGATCCACTCCATCCGGTCCCATCACAAAATTGATATGCGGAGCCCTCTTCACAAGATTCTCGCCTTCCTGTTGCGCGAGACAACCCGTCAGACCCAGAATGAGATCGGGATTACGCTCTTTCATAGGTCGGTAAGTGCCAAAGAGCGAATAAATCTTATGCACCGCTTTTTCACGAATCGAGCAGGTGTTTACAATGATCAAGTCAGCGTTTTCCACTGCATCCGTGCGCAAATATCCCGAATGGAACAACAAAGCTTCCATTCTATCCGTATCTGCCACATTCATCTGGCAACCGTGAGTCTCTAAAAATACCTGTTTCATAGTGGATTGAATTTAAAGGAAAAATCGAAAAACTTCAAGGCATAAACCCGGTAACAAATTTATATCAATTTGTTTAAATTTATATAAATTTAAACAAATTCCATATAAACTTAATTTTTCATAGACAAACTTACCCGCATTATATAAACTTTAGGGTGTTCATTTACACAATACGATAGTTCTGATAATCTACCTCAAAACATAAGGCGTCACAACTAACTACTTATAACATAGAATATAGAAGGGAGATTTTATTGTGGCCGAAACCAATTGCGTGAGGCAGTTAAGAGAAAACATGATGATGAGCAAAGCAGAACTTGCACGCAAGGCCAGCGTGACAGTTCAGACCATTGATCGAATTGAAAAAGGCAAAGAATGCCGTGTGGATACCAAACGCAAGATCATACTGGCGTTGGGCTACAAACTGGCAGACCGGTCCCGGATTTTTATGAATGAAGAAAACAATGAAAATGTCATCGCTACATTAAACTCCGTTCAACACGATTGAGCAGAACATAGCCTTACAATTTCATTAAGTCCCTTTTATAATGTAACTGCGTTGAGGACAACAATCTGGCAGACCGGAGCAAACACTCAACCCATTCGCAACCTGATAAAACTCAGCGTCGAACCATCTGCACTCATTGAGACTGTTATAAGTCAATAGGCGGGTGAGTTGAAGCGAGTTAATAAAAACGATTTCAAAAAAGATTAGCATTATGTTTCTTTCCAAAGACACGCCTCTGGTAGCCGTAGACATCGGGTCCCATTCTATTAAAGTGGCCCAGTTGTCCTTAGGGAAAAAGGAGCCTGAGCTACTCAATTTTGGCATCATCGAGCAAGAGGCAGAATCCATCGTCGAAGGGGTTATCAAGAAGCCCGATGAAATTTCCGACGCATTGAGCCGTCTTTTGAAGGCAGAAAAAATAGAAACAAAATTTGCAGTTTCCTCCCTGTCTGGCGAAGCCGTCATTGTAAAGAAGATAAAAGTCAGGGAAATGAGTCAGGAAGAATTGCAAGGTCGAATCAACGAAGAGGTTGACCAATACATTCCTTTTGACATCGACGATGTGAGCTTGAGCTTTCAGATTTTAGGTCCCGTAGAACCTGATGCAAGCGATCCCGATTTAGACGAACTCAGCGAGCCCTCAGAACCTCAGATGGGAGTTCTCCTCGTTGCGGTACAAAAAGAGATCATAGACAGTCGGATGGATGTTTTGACAGCCGCAGGCTTGAGACCGGTCATCATGGATCTGGATGTGTTTGCCATAGTCAATGCACTCAATCTTCAGGCTGATATGTGGCACTCCGGTTCAGTGGCTTTGATCGATCTGGGAGATTCCTACACTCACATGAATATTCTGAGCAACGGAATCACCTATTTGAGCCGGGATATTCCCATCGGCGGAGGCTCCATCACTCAAAAATTGATGTCGAAATACGATACCCCTGCTAAAGAAGCGATGACAATGAAGTCGGGCATCGTACCTTCCCAAGCCAAGGCAGAGGAAATCGTTTCCACAATAAAAAAATCATTTGAAAAAATATTAGACGAAATCGGCAATACGTTTGAGCAATACAATATGACGCATTCTCAGCCACTGAAAAAAATTATTTTAAGCGGAGGAGGGGCTTTGATTCCCGGTATTTCTCATCACATCGCCGATCATTTTAAAGTGTCAACGGAAATTCTTGATCCAATACAATCACTTCGTTTCAATCCAAAACAATTTGACAAAGACGCCATCAATGCATTGGCACCGTTGTCCACAGTTGCCATCGGGCTGGCGACACGCAGATTTGATCATAAATGAAGAAATTTAAGCTTCCGGAAATCAAATTCAAGAAGCCAGTATGGAAACTTCCCCGCTTTGGCAAGCGTAAAGCCGAAGTTGCGCCGTCATCAGATGAAACGGTCGCAAGCGAAACCGTGTCAAAACCCACGACTGCCTCGCAATCAGTGAAGAAATTTAAGCTTCCGGAAATCAAATTCAAGAAGCCCATATGGAAACTTCCCCGCTTTGGCAAGCGTAAAGCCGAAACTGCAACGTCATCGGATGAAACGGTCGCAAGCAAAACCGTTTCAAAACCCACGACTGCCTCGCAATCAGAGAAACTCGGCATTCAACTCATTGCCGTTAATTTACATGATTACCGTTTTGAGCTGGTCAAGGTAAGAATCCAAAAATACATAGTCAAAGCCTGCGTTTTGACTGTGGCTTGCATCCTATTTGCCGCCGCTCACTGGTTAGTGGCACAAGACGAAATAGATCGCAAAAAAATTGAAATAGAAGAGTTAAACCAACAGGTCAAAGCCTTGGAGAAGGATTTTAACGCCGTAAAATCCATGGAGGAAAAATCCAAACGTCTCCTGCAAATCGTCGATGGAATCCAAAAACTCAGGAACGGTCAACTCGAAACAACCCGCGTTCTAAACGACCTCTACCTGCGAATTCCAGACGATATCTGGTTGACATCCGTTGAGCAAAGAAACTGGAAGGATCTTAAAAGAAAGAGAATTCCCTACATTCTTTTTGAAGATCCAGAAAAGAAAAATCAAAAAAAGAAAAAAAAGAAAAAAGACGACGACGATGAAGACACGAACCTTTTTTATGAATTCATTGAAATAAATGGCAAAGCCGCAGGCATGAATGCCAGCAATTCTGTAGCCCAATTGACCCGGAGCTTGAGCCTGATCCCGTACTTCAAAAAGGTTTTTATTTTAAAAACCCAAGATGGAGAAACAGCAGGGGTGCCAACGGTCAAATTTTCGATTTATTGTTATATGCCCATTCAGCCTTTAAAAATCGCATGAGGAACTAGAAGAATGGATGCCTTTTTCGAAAAACTCCCCTACGATGTCCTTGAGAATTTCAAGCAGGCTTATTTTCTATTGGCCGGCCTCGGTTTCGGGATTTTGTTGATCGTCGTTTATATCTTTACCGTAAACACTACCACCAGTGAAGATATTGCCGCTCTTGACAAAAAGAAGGATGAACTGCAACTCAAATTAAAGCAATACCAGCGCACCGTAGATAAAAAGGAAACCATTTCCAGAGAACTCATTCTGACTGAAGGCAAATTGCGACTGGAAAAGAAGCAACTGCCAAGAGAAGAAGAACTTCCAGGGCTTCTCAAACAAATCTCTTCTTTTGGTTCCAATAGAGACGGCTTTAACATGACTTTATTTGAGCTTCAGGAAGGAAAAATACGTGATTTCTACAAGGAAATCCCCTTTGAAATCACCTTTCAGGGAAACTTTGGAAGCGTAATGGACTTTTTTGACAAAATGGAAAACACCTTACGTTTGATTGGTTTTTCAGAATTAAATCTGGAACTTAAGAATGTGACGCAAAAAGGCTCTGACAAAAGTATGCCCGTGTTATTCACCAGTTTTACAGCCAAGACATTTTCCTATGTAGAAGGGGCTGAAGACAAGTAATAGAAGATTTTAATTGTTTGACAGAAGGATCTGGTTTTAAAATTTACCAGGAAAATTAGCCCAAGATGATACCTGCAAAACAAAACATAATTAGAAAATTTTCAGTGCTGGGACGTTTGGTTCTATTGTCGCTACTGGTCATTCTAGTTGCAGGACAAACCAGTCGAGCTGAAACAGGATCATCAATAGATAGATTATTGAAGGAAAGTGGTTTTGACCAGGACTCTCCCTTCACCAGCAAAGATATCTATTTTGAATATTTTCGCGAACTGCAACTGGGAGATGGTGAAATACAATCCCTGAAAAATATCATTGCGCGTTATTATGTTCCAGCATCTTTCGTTAAAACTCTGAACGGCAAATTAAATAAAAAATTCAAACCAAATTACGCAAAAAGTCTTGAGCAGTGGTACCAGTCTCCTTTGGGGAAAAAGATTTTATCGGAAGAAATAAAAGCCGCGCAAGAAGGCACCGATCAGGAAATTCAGAAGTATTTCCAGGCGTTTCAAAATGATCCGTCCTATAAAAAACGATTAGAACAGATCGATAAATTGAAACAGGTGAAAAACCTGCTGGAATTATCAAAGGAAAACGCAGAAATCATTATGCAATTGACGTTTCCATACAGGAATCTGGCAGAAGGAAGATCTCTGATCCAAAATCGTCTGGAATCTTTGAGCGGATACATTTCACAAACCCTTCTGCATCGTTACCGGAATCTGAGCACCGCTGAACTGGAGCAATACATTGATTTTCTAGAATCTCCAGCCCAAACGTGGTTTGACAAAGAATATCAGCTCAGTCGCATCGAATTGATCGATGCTTCTGTCGACAAAGGAATCGGCTTACTGAATAAGGTTGTGTCACAGATTCAATCTGGACAGGGAGGAGTTTCTCTATTGAAAGAGATCTTCCCACCCGGAGAGCGCTATAGGTTGATTGTACAACGCGACCCCTTCTCCCCTCTCGTTTCCACTCGGCGCGCCAGTGGTAAAGACAAAGAGGAAAAGTTAACATCCAGACGCAAAAAGAAATCCACTACTGCTGAAAAAAATCTGCAAAGGATGGCAAATCTGGGTTCGCGCCTCCCCCCTATTCCTGTAGAAATTTTAAAGCAAATGAAAGACGCCCAGCCAGAGTTATTGGCCCAGTTGGAACACTACGCCGGTATTTTTTCCAACCGCCGAAAATTATTGGAAATGGATGATGAAACATTCAACGCAAATCTTACAGGATATAAAAAGCTGATCCGCTCGGCCAACCAGTTTAGAAAAACCATAGCCCTGACTCCTTTGCAGACCGATTACAAAAAATTCAAGTTGGTCGGCATTTTGAAAAAAGGTTCGCAAAAAGTTGCTATGATCCAAACTCAAAATATGGGGCTGACCATAAAAAAGGGTGTTTTGATTGGACCCGATTTTGGCATCGTTGAAAGAATTGATACAGAAAAAGTTGTGATTCTGGAACAAGTTCGCGATTACACCGGTAATATATTTTCCAAAAAAAAGGAACTTAAATTCTCTAATAATAGGAAAGACAGGAGCGAGGCACGGTCATGAAAAAATCCACTCCAATTTTCAAATTATTTGCGGTTTGTTACGCTTGTCTGTTTGGGTTTTCATTAGCCCATGCGGCAGAAAACCCACAAGTTGACTCCAGCAAACGCGAGATCACCCAACTATCGGCCACGGAAGAAGGCGCGGGACAAGTGACCGTCGCCATTGGTTCCAGCGGCCCGATTCAATACACTGCGTTCAAGCTGAACAAGCCGCCCAAATTGATCCTTGACCTATCCGATATGCAACCTGGAGCCGCCGCCAATCCTATTGTCTTGAATAAAGGGATTGTTAAAACAATACGTCCCTTATACTTTAAAGAATCCAAAGTTCTGCGACTGGAAATTGAGTTGAGCAGTCTTCCCGATTATAAAATCATGCGCTCCAAAGGAAATGAGTTACGAATTCATCTCGCAGAAGCAGGGAATCTTGTCGCTCCAGTAGAAGCCGATGCTGACAACAACAATCTACAAGTACCCGAATCCCCAATTGAAGAGACAAGCCTGACAGATACTGCAAAGTCTTCCAATTCCGAAAATAACGAGACCGCAGACAAGACATCGTCTTTGAGCAAAGAAGACGCTTGTATCCCGATTCTTGCAGGTGTGAAAGAGAAAATCACGCTCGATTTTCAAGATGCAGACATCATCAACACACTCCGTCTGATCGCCGAAGTGAGCGGATTCAATATGATATTTGGACCCGGTATCGAAGGCAAACTCAACCTGCGTCTTGTAGAAGTGCCATGGAATGAAGCCTTCAAAATCATCCTCGCCAATAATAAATTGGGCCGTGAATGTTTTGGCGACAATGTGGTACGTGTCGCACCGCTCAACCGCATATCAGAAGAGAACAAAACCCTGGTCGCTGTCATTGAAAGCAAGAAAAGTGCAAAAGAGGCCGGAGAACTCGTGCAACCGATGGAAACAGAGGTTGTTAAAATCAACAATATTGATCCAAGCGTCTACAAACAACTCATTGATGATATCCTCAAAGAAATGCTGAGTGGTGCCGACCACTCCCAAGTCATCGGTGACGTACGAACCCGAAGCATCATCATCACCGATGTTCGACCTTATATCGATCAAATGCTGAAAGTGATCAAAGTTCTCGATTCTGAAGTGGTCGATCCCAATGAGGAGTTGAGCAAACAGGGTGCCGCACAATTGGAAGAACAAAAGGACAAATTCCCGACCATCCCTGTCCCTGTGGTCGAATTCGTACAACAAAGCAATCCAAAATTATATGCGGATCTCGAATACTACGAGAATTTATTTTCCGACAAAGCGCGTGTCGGTAAAATGACCACTGGAGAACAAACCTCAGCTATCAATCAGTATCGTGATCTCATCGAACAAGTGAACAGCGCAAAGTCGTCTATCATCAGCTCGCCCCTGCAAATTCCGCTGGAATCGTTGCGCTGGGTCGGAAGTCTTCTGAAAACATCTGAGCGCGTTGCCCTTGTCGAAACTGAAGATAAAAAAGGTCATATTGTTAAAACGGGAACCCTCGTCGGCCCCAATTTTGGTCGTGTTGATTCCATCACTGAAAATAATGTGATCGTACTGGAAAGCGTCCGGGATTTTGAAGGAAATATTTTTTCTAAAAAGGTAAAAATCTCTTACCTGCAATCAGAGACGAATTAAAAATCTATAGTGAGAAAATACGTGAAAATGTCATTTCACAAAACGACCTTATCAGCTCTCAGCTTGATGCTATTGGCAAATCCGCTTTTTGCGGAGGAGTCCTTTCAACGTCCGCTTCAGGTTGCGCAAGTCGAAAATTCGGTGCAACTCGGGCAGGCTCTGCGTCTGGGAATAGCTCCTGGACAGGAAAAGGAAACCATCGTTGCCTTTGAGTCTTCGGATATCATCCAGTACACAGCTTTCAAACTAAGCAATCCTCTCAGGCTCGTACTGGATATTCCCAATATGAGTCCGGTCGAGTTGAATACCCTCGATGTCAAACAAGGTGTTGTGGACTCAGTGCGTCCTGTCTATTTCAATGTGCAGAAAATCCTGCGACTCGAAATCATTCTCTCTGCGGCCGCCGATTACGATATCGAAAAACCCGACGGAAAAAACCTGCTGATAAAAATTCAAGCCTCCACTAAAGAGAAAACAGCTACGGCCCAAATTCCAGCAGAGTCCGCTCAAACTGCTACAGTATCTGCCGATACCATCAATCCTGTGCAAGAAACCCAACCTGCAAGTTCTGAGGTTACAACACCCGTACTGCTGAGCATGGGAAACACACCCGCAAATGGTACAGCAAAAACTGTGACGGGAGATAAAACCGCTAAAGATACATCTAAAATTGCTACGGCAGATGAAACCAACGTCGAAGATCCTTGCGATGCTTTATTGAAAGGTGATAAGGAGAAAATCTCTCTGGATTTTCAAGGTGCCAGTCTTGGCAACCTGTTCCGTTTATTTTCCGACGTGAGCGGATTCAACCTCATCGTCGCACCTGATGTCAATGGCACAGTCAACATCCGTGTCAACGATGTCCCCTGGAACATGGCCTTTGACCTCGTTTTACGCAACAACGGTTTGGGCCGAGAGTGTTTCGGAAATAACACCATTCGAGTCGCTACTTTCGGAACTTTGGCCGCTGAAGAGGCAACCCGCAACGAAGCAGGGCGCAACAAAAATGCCGCCGATATCGCCAAGCGTCTGTCTCAGGAAGTCACCACCGAAGTGGTACGCATCAACTATGCCAATTTAACGGATATGGTAGCCAACCTGAACCTGCTCATAGAGAATTTGTATTCTCAGCGCAATCCCGAACGCGCGTCCGTAGCCGTTGACGCTCGCACCAATACGCTGATACTGACCGATATCCCACCGCATATCGAGGAAATGCTCAAAATGATCAAAGTCCTCGACGTGGCAACACCGCAGGTCATGATAGAAGCGCGCATCGTTGAAGTCACCAAAGGCTACGCAGAACAACTCGGCGTGCAATGGGGTTTTACGGGTGCTGTGGGTCAGTCCAGTGGTGGACGTCCCAGACTGTTGATCGCACCGCCGCAAAATGTTACAGCATCAAATTCTGTAGGTGCTACGGCAGGTACTGAACTGGCCAACAACGGAGGCGGATTTCTCGTCGATCTTTTGCCAACGGGCACAACGGCGGGTAATTTTGGTGGTATCAACCTGCTGGTAGGTAACATCTTCAGTGGACTCAATCTCGACCTGCAACTCAAGGCTCTGGAAACACAAAGCAAAGGCCGCGTACTGGCCAGCCCGAAAGTGACCACCGCCGACAACCGCGAGGCAAGTATCGCCAGTGGTTCGCGAATTCCGTTTCAGACAACCTCGAACAATGGCGGCACCAATGTTCAATTCATTGAAGCCCAATTGTCTCTGACCGTCACGCCACACATCACTCAGGACAACTTTGTCTACATGAACATCCTTGCAACAAGAAATGCGCCTGACTTCAGCAATACCGTTAATGGCAACCCTGTTGTCAATACCCGCGAAGCACGCACCGAAGTACTCGTCGCCAACGGCGACACAACGGTACTGGGCGGGGTCTATGAAAACACCACCAACGACAGTGAAGAAGCGGTTCCTTTCTTTGCTAGAATTCCTTACGTAGGCTGGTTCTTCAGAAATAAAACTGTGTCCGAGTCGATTTCCGAACTGCTCATTTTTATCACCCCGACCGTCGTCAAGAAATACTAGCCAGACCTCACATGAAGAAACTAACCATCGACCTCGGTCAACGCAGTTACGATATCCTCATTGGTACCGATCTCATCGAACAAACCGGTCGGATCATTGTTGAAGTACTTTTTCCAAGCCAAGTCATTGTCCTCACGCATCCATCGATCAAAGCTCTTTATGGTGAAAAATTGGATTCGGCCTTGAGTTCGGTGGGGATGAAACCACACTGGATAGAAATTCCCGAAGGGGAATCCAGTAAATCACTCGCACAGGCCGGTGAAATATTCGACCGACTTTTTGAACTCAACTGCGACCGAAAATCCTTGCTCGTGGCTCTGGGCGGGGGAGTGATCGGAGACTTGACCGGATTCATTGCAGCCGTCTGGTTGCGTGGCCTGCCTTTCGTACAAGTCCCCACCACCCTGCTCTCACAGGTTGACAGTAGCGTTGGCGGCAAGACGGCCATCAATCACCCGCAGGGGAAAAATCTGATCGGTGCTTTTTATCAGCCGCAAAGAGTCATCATTGATCTGAATACCTTGAAAACACTGCCCGCAAATGAGTTCAAAGCCGGGCTCGCAGAGGTCGTCAAATACGGCATCATTGAAGATCCTGATTTTTTTGAATTTCTTGAAAATAACAGCACGGCCATTCTCGCTCAAGATCCTGAATGCTTGCAACGTATTGTGCAAACCTCCTGCACGGTGAAGGGACAGGTCGTCGAGAAAGACGAAACCGAATCTAACCATCGCATGATATTGAACTACGGTCACACCATCGGGCACGCGGTCGAAGCCCTGACCCATTACACCGACTATCTGCACGGTGAAGCGGTCGCCATTGGCATGGTTTACGCCGCCCGGCTTTCCAGAAATCTGGGCAAATGCGATCCCGGTGTTCCCGAAAGAATTCAGGCCTTGCTCGAAAAACTCGGCTTGCCCACGACCTTGCCCAAGCTGGACGTAGATGCAATCGTCGAGTCCATGACTCACGATAAAAAAGCCGTGCAGAAGAAAATACGTTTCGTCCTCGTCACACAAATCGGGACGGTTGAAATCGTCGACGACATCCCCCCCAACGAACTTAAAAAAGTTTTGCAGAACGATTAACGGTCCCCTGCCGCAACCATCACACGCTTCTTGTGACAAAGAGGTGGCGTAGCCTTCGTGATCTCGTACCTCTCGTAGAAATGAAAAAAGAATCAAAATTCTACATCGAGCAATGGATACGTGTGCGGCTGATGATGGAAAATTGACTTTCTGGATAGGTGTGAACGGTATAAAATTGATTCGCTGAAGGATCAACCGCTATTCCCGTGAAGGGATTTTGTCCCTTGTTCGCACTTTCCGGATGATGGGGAAACTGACGTTGCAGGATTTCTACCTGAGGTCCCGCCGAAATGGCCTGGCAATAGGCGGACATGTCATCGAACAAAATGGGTACCACTTCGATCTGATATTCATAAATCAAACCAGAAATATTTTGTGAATTGGCATGACGTGTCCCAGGCTCAAGGCTCATTGAGTCCAAAGCCTTGATGTCAGCGTCCATGGGAGTACAGGCAATGTATTCTGTCACGCAGTCATTGCCCTGGGTACAATAGATCCGATGGCTTTGGCCAATGATGGAAGCCTCCAGTTCTATCCCGTTAGCAAGCACCCAGAATGCGGTGCATAAAACCGTTACAGGAGCCTTATGTTTCCCCTGAAAAAGGCTGAATGTTATAGGATGAGACAAGGTGAGTTCTTTTGAGGAAAAATTTGAAGGATTACAGGAAATCATTTTAGAATAAAATGACCTGCTTGTAAACGCACAAGGCGCAGTAGAGCACGCCGGGAAGACAAAATGGAATACCGACGATTTGGGAAAACAGAAGAACAAATTTCAGTCATCACTCTGGGAGGAATGCGTTTCAAGCAGGGTTGGGATCAGCCTCGCAATCACCTGCCCCTCGAGTCGATAGACAATTGCATCGACATCACCCGCCGTGCGCTGGATTTCGGTATCAATCATTTTGAATCTGCTCATGGTTATGTGAAGAGCGAAAATCTGTACGGTAATGCATTTCGCGAACTGGGAACTCCACGAAACAAATTCAAGATGATGACCAAAGGGGCTCCGAAAACAGCCGATGACACCCGTGCACTGGTTGAAGAGCAACTGAAGGCCCTCAAAATGGACTATTTCGATTTTTATGGCTGGCATGGAATCAATAACGAAGAATTACTGAACATCGCAATCAAAAAGAATGGACCGGTTGAAACTCTGCTTCAAATGCGCGAAGAAGGAATCATCCGTCACGTCGGATTTTCCACCCATGGCCCTCTCGATGTCATCATGAAAGCCCTGCAAACCGGCTTGTTCAGTTTCGTCAATCTTCATTTTTATTTCTTTTTCCAGCGAAACCTGCCTGCTGTGGAATTGGCCAAAGCAATGGACATCGGAGTATTTATCATTTCCCCCAACGAAAAAGGAGGGATGCTTTGGAATCCGCCCGAAAAATTGCAAACACTTTGCGCACCACTCACCCCCATCCAATTCAACGGACGCTATTGCCTCAGTTTTCCGCAGGTGACCACTCTGAGTCTGGGAATTCACCATCCTGAACATTTTGATCAAAATCTGAAAATTCTGGGAGGCGATACTTATTTTTCTCCGGAACAGAAAGAAATAGAACAACGGGTTCGTTTTCCACTGCAGAATTTCTCCAGTGAGTGTACCTATTGTAGTGAATGCCTCCCCTGCCCCGAAGACATCAACATCCCGGAAATATTGCGCTTCAGAAACCTGTTGAAAGCTTACGACATGAAAGATTACGGGAAATACCGCTACAACATGCTGGAAGGAAAAGGCCATTGGTTCCCGGGTCATTTTGCTTTTGCCTGTACCGAATGCGGCGACTGCCTCCCAAAATGTCCTGAGAAATTGGACATTCCCCGACTTTTATTTGAAACTCACCATCAACTATTTGACCGCAAGGCCTATCTCAAGAACAAAGTTATGGAATTCCTCAAAAAAATATACTTTTTTCTCTTCCGCCGTTAGTCCTTCTAACTGCAAATTTCTCCAGGTAAGTCGAATTAAAACAAAGCACAACAATTTTCCCTAATTGGAATATTGGAAAGGCAATGATTTGAGCCATAATATTTGCATTGCAAAGACACGCCAATGCACGTATTATATAATTACCCGAAAGGTAAAAGTAATTTAATTCCAATAAGAGAGAGGTCCGTCATGACCACTGATCTGGAGTATAAATCTGCAAAAATTCTTATCATTGACGATGAAAAAGGCAACATTAAGGTTTTAAGCCGACTGCTTCGCAATGCGGGATATGACAAGATATTAGCCATCACCGATTCGCGAGAAGCCCTGACTGCATTCAATGGGTTTCAGCCGGATCTGACGATTCTCGACTTGAACATGCCGCATTTGAACGGACTCGAAGTCATCACCTTGCTGAATAAAGCAATGGGCAACGTCTATTTTCCCATACTGGTTTTGACGGCACAGATCGACAAGGAAACACGCGTCAGTGCCTTAGAGGCGGGAGCTTCTGACTTTATTCAAAAACCCATGGACCCGTTTGAGGCCCTCCCCCGCATCAAAAATCTCATTGAGATCTGCCTGTTGCATAAAAAAATCAGTTACCAGAATTACATTCTTGAACAAAAAGTGATGGACCGAACCCAGCAACTGGAGGAGAGTCGGCTGGAAGTGATCTTGCGACTGGGAAGAGCGGTAGAGTACCGGGATAATGAAACCGGTCAACACGTCGTTCGCATGAGCCACTTATGCGCCCAATTGGGAAATGAAATAGGAATGTCTGAAAGGGATTGTCAAATTCTCCTGCATGCCAGCCCCCTGCACGATGTCGGGAAGATCGGCATCCCCGATCGAATTTTGCTCAAACCAGGCAAACTCAACGAGGAAGATTGGGAGATCATGAAAATGCACCCCGAAATCGGTGCTGAACTGCTATCCGGCAGTTCTTCGCACACCATGCAGATGGCAGAAATCATTGCCTTGAACCATCAGGAACGATGGGATGGATCGGGCTATCCAAAACAGTTGAAAGGAACTGAAATTCCTCTGGAAGGTCGTATTGCCGCACTGTGCGATGTTTTCGACGCATTATTGAGCGAGCGCCCCTATAAAAAAGCAAATACGATAGAAAATGCGATGGCTTTTCTTGAGGAGAAAAGCGGTCTGTTCTTCGATCCGGAACTTGTCACCGCCTTCAAGAAGGCTCTGCCAAAAATGCGAAGGATCGTCGAGCAATTCAAAGATCATCCAGAAGAAATCAACGACAGTCTAAAGATCATTCGACTGGTTCAACATAATGCCGTAAAAGCCAGTTGATTCTGCTTTATGGAATGTTCTTATTCCTTTGCAGTTCGGCTTTCGCACAAATCATACAATTTCTGTGCATTGGGATAGGTATCGTCTTTTTTTAGAACTTGCCTCAAGTAAGGAAGTGCCTTCTGGCAGTGCAGTGTCTTTGCATACATCTCACCGATCATAAACTGCATGTGCATATCTTCCGGATCAAGCAGTTCCAAACGCTCCCCATACATAATCACTTCCCTCGGGATCCCCAGTGAACGATAGCTGAACAGGATACTCTGCAATGCCTTGACGTTATTCGCATCCATTTCCAAAGCCCGCAATGAATACTCCAGCGACTTCTCATAATCCTTTTTCATGTTGTAAAATTGCGCCGCCGAGAGGATGAGCCCCAGACTGTCCGGCTTCAAATCCAGTTGATCCAGCAAATCGGCAAGAGCCGTTTCCTGAATAATGGCACGGAAATTTGCGGGATCATTTTTTGCGGCCAGTTTGAAAAATTTACGCACCGGTTCCCTCTTGCCCATTTCCATCAAGCTATACCCCATGTACAAATTGACGTAGGGGTTGTCAGGATTGATGGACAACGCCTTCTCTAAAGATGCAATGCTCTTTTCGTAGTCCCCCATTTGAAAATAGGCATGCCCCAGATTGAGGTGATGTTCGAGTTTCTCCGGTTCCTCCTCACTGGCCAGAATCAATCGTTGAATATGATCTTCCCCCGCCTGTAAATGGTATCGCAATAATGCGCTGTCCTTTTCCAAATGGGAAGCCGCAAGGAGTTGTCCCCTGTTGGCATACATGACACCTCTTTGATACAAATCCATCATCTCATAATCACTTTTGAGAATTTTACGATCTTCGTAGGGAAGATTTTTTATACGCTCCGCGATCGACTCAAATGACGACCGGTTGAAAACGTATTTTTCCTGAGCCTCCAGCCCGACAACATCGCCAAGATCCAGATAAAATTCCACGTAGGGCCGATTGTCCGTGATTTCGGGACTGCCCTGCCCCAACGCCTGCATCTCATCTTCCAGATACCAGATATTGCTTAGCAGAGAATGAATGTCTGGAATTTCTATCGCCGAAAACAAGGCTCGGGACTTGGGATCATTGAAGCGTTTTTTCAGAACTTCAAAATCCAGCGTGATGGGACTCTCCGAACCGATGATCAATATTTCATTGGCAACCGAGAGCCAGCCCATTGCGTGCGGAAAAACGGAAAGGAACGTTTTGAAATGCATGTCCACTTCCTTTTCCCCTTGACTGTGCAGAGGAATCCACTGAGCAACGATGCCGCCCGGCTTCAACCTGTTACGAGCGGACTCATAGTACTCGCGGGTATACAAGTTCACCGTAGCCGCCGTACGCGGTGGTGGCGGTTCGGAAGTGATGACGTCATAACGTTTGTCCGTCGTGAGCAAATAGTTCCGACCATCTTCCAGCACAATATCCACTTTCGGATTGTTCAAAACATCATGATTCTCTTTTTGAAACACCTTTCCTGAGCGAACAATGCCAGGGGAAAGATCCACCGCCGTCACCGCCTTCGTAAAAGGATGAGCACCGGCGGCCCCTACGGTTTGCCCTGTACCGAAACAGACCACAAGCACGTCGTCAGGATGTTCTGAAAGAAGAATCGGGACATAGGCAAACAACTTCATATAGCGCGTCGCAATTTTATTGGATGCCGACATGGAGATGCCGTTGGTGATCAAACGCTTGGCTTCGGGGTCCAGACCGCCGTAGTTGTCCTTGAAAACAGCCACCGTATCGGTCAAGCCTTCCTCAAAGAAAAGCAGTTGAGAAACCGCACGTTTGCCCGCGCTGTCGCGCATAAAAAACCGGTCCAGCAAACCGGAAGGAATACTCATATTCACAAACAGGACCAAAGCCGCAAACACAACCGTCAAACCCTTGCGCACCGCGGGTGTCAAATAAGACCCGGTACGAAACAACAAAACCCCTGCCAGCATATTGAGAGCGGAGATCGCCGCCAGACTGTTTTGCACCCCCAGTTTGGGCAGAAGTAAAAACCCTGCCAACAGCGAACCCATGATCGCACCCAGTGTGTTGAAAGCGTAAATCCACCCCGTTCCCTGACCGATATGATCCCGATCTTCGGCTACAATTTTTATCAAAATGGGGAAACTCATTCCTATCAAAGCCGTCGGTACCAGCATCAATGCGGAAGAATCCAGAAAATAGCGCGTAAAGGCATGGATCGGATTCTGTAAATTGTAACTGTTCCATGGGGGAGACAAGATCGAATCCATCGTGTAGATAGAAAATACAACAAACAGACCCGCACCGATCTGAAGCACCGCCAGCGTCCCACGCAAATCCTTCAACCAGGAATTTAGAAATCCTGCAATCAAGCTTCCAATCACGATACTGAAAAGGAAAACCCCCAACATCATACTGAAAGAATAAACCGTGCTGGAAATACTGAACACCAGCAGACGTGTCCAGAGCACTTCGTATGCGAGAGCGGTGAAACCACACAAGAAGCTGATCCCGATCCACAAACGATGTTCCTTTTCCCAACGCATTGAGGGAAAAGAAAAATCTGGCAAACGTATGGGTTTGCGTTCCGCCTGCGGCATCTCCTGATAAATCCGAATCGAACCAATACCAACCATCAAATTGACAAACGACGCGAACAGAACCGTCTGCAAAACGCCGAAAGTACCGATCATAAAAAAGCCCGTCACCAAAGCTCCCACGGCCGCACCCAATGTGTTCAAGCCATACAAGAAACCAATTTGCGCGCCCAGCTTGGAGCGGCTGGTTACTGCATATTTACTGATGATCGGCAGGGTCGCACCCATCAAGGTCGCGGGCACAACCATCGAACCAAAGGCCATCGCGGCTTTCACCAGATTGTGAACCCACACCGAATCGGGCAACCAGGTATGAACCCAGGAATACAATCCCGAAAAATTGGAAAATATCAGTGACAACAACGCACTGGTGATCGCTATCCCAATTTCAATCCAGCCATACACCAGCAAGGGAGCCGAATTGTCCCACTCTTCATTTTCAGAAGCAGACGCATCGCCTGCACCCCTTCTGGTTTTACAAAGTGCGTCAATCCAGGGACCAAAATAAAACGCCCCCAAACCGAGACCTGCCATAAAGGCGGAAAGTGTCACGGAAACGGAATAGACGGTATGTCCAAAAGACAGGGTCAGCATGCGCGCCCAAACAATTTCATACGTGAGCGCGGAAATGCCGGATGCAAAAAAGAGAAAATAAATGAGCGGGGATCGTTTCATAATTTTATTTTGGGTCTAAACAAAAAGAGACAAAGCTTTACTCAATCCAGCAAGCAAAGCTTCTATGGGAACTCAACTGTTTCTATAATTAAGAATGTCTTCAATGTAATTTTCGGCGGATTTTTTGATGCGCAAGACCTCGGCATCGGTCAAACTTCGTTTTACTTTTGCAGGGGAACCCAAAACCATACTGCGTGGCGGGATGATGGTCCCACCTGTAACCAGCGAACCGGCTCCGATGATGGAATCTTCACCGACTTCTACGGCATCCATCACCACCGCTCCCATTCCTATGAGACAACGATCTTTTACCACACAGGCGTGAAGCGTTACATTGTGACCGATCGTGATATCATCTCCCACAATCAAAGGATGCAATCTGCGAGTGACATGCAATACACTGCAATCTTGAATATTAGTTCGCTTGCCAATACGAATGTAATTCACGTCACCGCGAACAACTGCATTGAACCAGATACTGCTGAATTCGCCAATCTCTACATCACCGATGATTTTTGCACCATCCGCAATAAAAACACTCGCATCAATTTTTGGGGTTTTTCCTTTAAAGGGATAAATCATTCCCGAGTCCTTTCCAGTTCGTATCTTTCTCTCAATTCGATCATTCCTGCATCCACCTGTTCTCTGCTTTTCCGGGCCAGAACGCGACGTTCCTTCTCCGCGCTCAAAGGGGGATGTATTTTAACCGAAACTTCCAATTTTGCCAGCGTCAACAAGCCCCAAATATGTTCACCAAATGTTTTATCGACCCAACAGGCAACGGAGGGTGTTCCTCCATCATGATAAATGATCGAAACGGGAACAACGGGTTTACCACTTCTCGAAGCAGACTCAAAATGTGCGGTCTTAAAGGGCAACGTCGTCTCTTCGGCCCCTGCCGTTCCTTCTGGGAACAGGAGAACGGAGAATCCCATATCCAGCCGTTCGGCTATTTTTAAGATCACTTCATGCACTTGCATGCGTTTTTCACGCACCACATAGAGCGTGCCACCCAATCGCGTCAACCACCCTACCAGAGGCCAGTTGGCAACTTCTGCCTTGGACACAAAAAAAATATCAACGCAGGATCCTAACACAAAAATGTCCGGAGTTCCGGCATGATTGGCAACCAGCAAGGCTCCACCTGAAGGCAAACGCGACAAACCAAATCCTTTTATATGAATGTTAAGAACTTTGCAAGAAATGCAATGCCATATTCTTGCAAGCACTTGCACCCTGCGAAGATAACGCGGGGTCTGACCTCCTTCCATCGCCAACAGGAAAATTGCGGTCATCCCCAGAATCGGGTAAACAATCGCCAATATCGCTACTCTTCCCAAAGCCCTCAGTGCACCCAACTCATCCCCCTGTCCCTAGAGAAAAATTCCAAAAATCTTTTGGTTATCCCAGGCCCTCCTCGTAGCTACGCTGGTTTAGAAGGAATTGCGCGGGTTTTCTTTTACGCCCAGTATATCGCACAGACAACGTTGCAGAAGATTGTATCCCAGAGAAATTCCCGAATCTATTTTACCGACCCTCACAGCCGCACCGCCTTCACCCAAAAGACATTGAGCAATCAGTGTCCAGACATGGTTGCTTTTCCATAGATGATAATGGATTTTATCCATTCCACAGAATTTATTCAAATCAGGAATCAGTGAAAGACGTTCGCCGGACAAATTCTTCAATTCTCCATTGATCAACAAAACAGCACGCCGGGCCTGATCGTAAGAAATAGAACTGTTCGGGAAAAACAGATTGCGTAAAATGTTGAAGGTTTTCTCGTCGACATCATTTTCCATGTCAACCGGAATGGGGGTGACCCAGACGCGCGCTTTGAGGAGCTTCAAACGGTCGACCATCGCATTCAGCCGGGTCAGTATTTCTTCCCCGGAAAAGCCATACATGATGTCATTGCCAATGTCCATGAACAAGGCAACCGTCTGAATACCTGTTGTCTTTGCCCGCGCTTCTGCGGCAGAGAGGATACCGCAATCATGAACAGGATCGTAACGGACATTCAGGAAGCCTCCGCGTGCGCAATAACCCCGCCCCGGACCCAGCGCAACAAGAATATCGTTGCGAGAGACCGAGCCGAATTTTTCCAAAGCCTGAACCAGAGCGTATTGTCCGCGAGCCAGATTGCTCGCTCCCATCAAAACATAAAGGGTATCTTCAGCATTTGATTTTGATGGCAAAACACTTGCGCCTTTACACTACAGCCGGTCGAAAGATCCCGAATGAACTGGTGTAGCCGTGTAGAAAAGTCGAACTGCCGACCGGTCCGATTTCACCATTGCAGAAAAAACCGCCCAGGGGCAGGCGGCCTATTTTTTCCTGAAACAATTCGGAGTCGTGATTGGGTTTCCCATAAAGGTATTGCCCACGCCCCAGACAAGAAAACAATAACGCACCTTCGGCAGAATGATAATCGTTCTCCTCCTGATACCGAGTCAAAACCATGTTCAAATCTTCTGAAGACATGCTCTTGTCGCGCAAATGAAATTGAACCAGTTGCCCTTCACGCAAAAGAGCCCCCACGGAAATGCCCCCCGATTCGCGATCGGCTCCCATCAAATTACGTATCAGGAAATCTCCCTGTTTCGGATGTTCGTTCATGGGGTTCATCTCAATTCCAAGAAAAAGAGATGTTTGCAAAAGTTCCCGATCCTTTTCGTTGAGCGTATCAAAAATTTCCTGCAAAATCTCCATAGGGGGACGACCGTTGAGTTCGCGAATGAATTGTTGATCGCATTTTGTGATGTTCATAGGCACGCCAATCGGACGACACCCTTGAGCAACAATCGTATCGAGCTGAATATTTCCGCACAACGCCAGTCCAATCACTCCCTTGCTGTAGATCTTATCATCAAGAAACATACGATTGCCGCCAGCTTGACGCGCGCCACTGGCCAGACCGCCGACTTTTTTACTGTTAGGGTAGGCAAAGTCGATACCCGCAAGAAATTCTTCGCCGTGAAACGAAAATGGATCGGCCAAAAATAAAAATTCCGGTTTTTTTTCATCAGAAATATCCAGCCATTCGCGCCACACTCGGGGAGAAGTGTCCTGATCCGGCAAATTCAGCGTGTCAGAATAAATCGTTTTTATCTCGACGTCGGGCAGGTGGGCACAGGTGATGCTGAAGGCAGGCTGTTGTTCCACTTCTTCGCCCGCGCCGATGATGCCTCCGCCCGTACAACCAAACAGGATTCCAGGTGTCATCTCAGCTCGAATTTTTTCAGGAATTTTGTCGATTTCTCCCGCATAATGAGGAGACACAAATACAATAGTCAAATGTGGCTCGACGCCTCCCAGACTTTTTTTGATGTCTGCGATTGTTTCTTTAATACAGGAATCCAAATTTTCCTGTGTGGATATAGCCGAAGCCCATTTCATATTTTTTCTCCAATTAATTTTCAGGAAATCTTTTTTTTTAGATGCCAAAATACAGCATAGGATTTTATTGACTCAATAAACCGGGTGGAGCCGACAACCATGTTCATCGACGTAGAACCCAACGATAATATCAATTCCAGTGTCAGCACTCTGTATCGAGATGTAGGATCACCGCGTGAGGTGTATTGCATCAAGTACGAATTACGAGGCACGGACGAGCCGGTGCAAATTACAGGATTTGATCTTGATACGGGAAAACCTTGTCCTGCTTATGCCTGCCCCATCGAAGAGTCGGGCGACGGACTCGCTTTACTGATCTATGGCGGATCGGGAGGAATTCGTCTCAAACGTCTGGAAGATGAATCGGCATGGGATGTGTCATCCACAAATCAATGGGGTGAAACCCATTTGATTTATCCGCTCGACAGTTTCATTGTCTACAAGGATCAAATCTAATCCCTGCACTGCAAACTAAGCTGGCATGGCTAAAACCTGCAATGCTTTTTCTGCGACCTGAGTCCCATCATGAATACAGTCGGGAATTCCGATACCGTGGTAGGCACTGCCCGTAAGATACAAGCCGGGATTTTTTGATAAAGAAGCCTCGATTTCCGCAATCAACTCAGCGTGCCCAACCCGATACTGCACGTTGGACTTGCGATTGTGAAATACCTTGCAGAAAACGGGTTCCTGCGTGATCCCCATCACCTCACGCAATTCGGAACGAATCATCGCTTCAATTTGCTCCGGGGCCTGTTCTGCGAGTTCTTCTCGCGTCGCGCCGCCTACAAAACATCGCAACATCACATACCCCTCGGGAA
>PCWG01000045.1:326-32809 GCA_002787235.1 Nitrospinae bacterium CG11_big_fil_rev_8_21_14_0_20_45_15 | reverse complement strand
CCAACCCGATTCCGTTTTTGAAATTTCACGGACTTTGGTATTTTCCCGGAAAGTAATATTGGGACATTTCTCCAGCAAGCGTTCCGTCATTTCGCCCAGACCGTTTTTCAAGGTCATGAACAAGGTGAATGGCGAAGGTCCTTTCGGTGCCGCAGGTTGCGCACCCGCACTGCGCTTACGCGCCAAGGCCCCAAGGATCAAAGAACGGTATTTTTGCTCGGCCTGAAAGAACATCGGGAAAGTGCTTTTGATGCTCATCGTCTCGGGATCACTCGCGTATATCCCGGCCAGCATCGGCTCCGCCATTTTTCGCAAGGCTTCTTCGCCCAGTCGCCGACGAATGAAGGAGGCCAGACTTTCGTCCTTGTCATCCCCTTTGCCCGGAAGAAACAGGTCCATTCCCATGCGTATTTTCCCCGCCCAACTGAATAGCGGACTCAAGGCAAAGGGCAGAAATTTCGTCGGAATCATGAGGCTCAGCCCATCGGGCATCGTCACCATACGCTTGCCCGTGTACACATAAGTCTTGGTTTGATCGGGATTGGTACCAGTCAAACGATCGGCCAGACCGATCTTTTTGCACAATTGAATCGCCCAGGGTTTTTGCGAAATAAACGAGTCGGGCCCACGCTCTACCAAAAAGCCATCAAAGCGTTCGGTGTGAATTTTCCCGCCGAAATGAGCAGAAGCTTCCAAAACTTCGCATTGGATATCCGCACCTTTTTCGATTTCTTCCTGAATACGGTAGGCACTTGCAAGTCCCGCAATGCCGCCGCCAATAATGATTATTTTTTTCATATTTCTATTATGTCAGTTTTATATGTTGTCCGCAAATCCACCGCAAAGAATGCTCGTCACGATAAACGGACTGTATATTTTTGTAAAATATTTTATTGCAACACCATAAGAGAAAACCATCTCATCTGAATACATTCAGGAATAAGCATTCATCGCGTTGCCCTTACCCATACGATAGAGAAAGAGATTGTTATCGGCATTGATTTTATCCGGTGCCTGCCCGCGAAAACAAAACCGGTAACACACGATCCGCGCCGAAGGCTTCAGTTGTTTCTTCAATTCCGGCAACAATCGATCCATCGCCTGATGCGTCAGGTAAAGGTAAACAACATCCGCATCTGAGCAATCCGTCTCAAAAAAATTCTTGCGGAAAAATTGGGCACTCTCAGAAACATTCGCTCTGCGTGCCAGCCAGCGAGCCAGCCAGACTTTGATCGGGTCAATCTCAAATCCCGTCGCTTTTGCGCCAAAATCCTGTACCGCAGACAATGAAACACGACCGTCCCCAGAACCCAGTTCGAAAAAATTTTCACCCGCTTTCAATTCTGAAAATTCCAGAATTTTTTTGATCGATTGTCGGCGCAAGGGATGCCAGGGCGAACCCCAAAATGCCGGAGCGATGGCGATGACAGCCAACACCAGAACAGCGACTAGAACGAAAACGGAAAGCGAAAATAACATCACATTGAAGTACCTGCGAATCGGGAACAGGAAAAATGCTTTCATTTAATGAAGCTGGGGAATGATACGTCAAACAGCCTTAGGCTTCAAGCCGGCAAATACCCTCCATAGAAAGGCATTGCCCTGAATCGGCACAAACAACGATGATACATAGACAAGCTCGGCCTCCATTCCCTTTCAGAAAAATATATTAAAAATCAGTTTACTTAAGCATAATAATTTGATATTTCTAGAACTATGGAAATATTAAACGCAGTCACAGCCTTGTCCGCTTTAGCACAAGAACACCGTCTCAAGGTTTTCCGGTTATTGGTTCAGGCAGGCCGAACGGGAGTTCCCGCCGGGAAAATCGGGGAGCAACTCGATATTCCTCTATCCACACTGTCTTTCCATTTGAAAGAACTGAAACAAGCGGAGCTCATTCAATGCCAGCGAGAGGGAAGAACCTTATTCTACTCGGCAAAATACGAGACCATGAACACTCTGTTAGCGTATCTCACAGAAAATTGTTGTCAGGGACAACCTGAAGATTGTGAAGTCCCCGGCGCATGCGTTTCCTAAGACTCGGTTTCATAATCTTTGAGAAATAAGGATCATTCCAAATGAACGCATCCGTGGATATCTCCAGCAAGAAGAAAGATCAATTACCTTCTCTGGATTTTTTTGAACGTTACTTGAGTCTTTGGGTCATTCTCTGCATTTTGACAGGAATCACCCTCGGTCATTTTCTACCGAGTCCGTTTCAATCTCTGGGTCAGGCCGAAATATTCCGTGTCAATATTCCCATGGCTCTGTTGATATGGGTGATGATCGTCCCCATGCTCTTGAAGGTGAATTTCAAGACTTTGCACCAGGTGCAGTCGCATTGGAAAGGCATCTGCGTCACGGTTTTTATCAACTGGGCGATCAAGCCTTTTTCAATGGCGATTCTGGGATGGATATTTGTATCCCATCTCTTTTCCGACTACCTGCCCGCCGGACAAATCGATGCCTACATCGCAGGACTCATCCTGTTGGCGGCGGCTCCCTGCACAGCAATGGTTTTTGTCTGGAGCAATCTTTGCAAAGGAGATCCCAATTTCACCCTCAGTCAGGTTGCCTTGAATGACTTGATAATGATTTTTGCTTTTGCGCCCTTGGTCGGTTTATTGCTGGGCTTTTCATCCATCACCGTGCCTTGGGAAACCCTGTTCCTCTCCGTGGCCCTTTATATTCTTTTGCCGGTTGTCGTCGCTCAATTCTGGCGAAATTGGCTGGTGAAAAAAAAGGGCGAAGCGCAGTTGGAAAAGCTTTTACAAACCTTGCATCCGTTTTCACTTTCAGCCCTCCTCGTTACTCTGGTTTTACTGTTTGGTTTTCAGGGAGAACAAATCATCGCTCAGCCGATGATCATCGTTCTACTTGCCATTCCCATTATCATTCAAGTCTATTTCAACTCTGGATTGGCTTATTTGTTGAACAAGTCTTTGGGGGTTTCTCATAGTGTCGCCGGACCTTCTGCGCTGATCGGAGCCAGTAATTTTTTTGAACTCGCAGTCGCAACCGCCATCAGTCTTTTTGGTTTTGAATCGGGGGCGGCGTTGGCAACGGTGGTGGGTGTGCTGGTCGAGGTTCCCGTCATGCTCTCCGTGGTGCGTATCGTGAATGGAACTAAAAATTGGTACAATGCCTCACTCACAAAACCTCTTCCCTAAAATACACATGTCACCTTCCATGATTCCCATCAGTCTGCAATCCACTATCACCTGTCCTTTTTGCAATCATGCAAAAACAGAAATCTTACCAATCGAGACCTGTCAGTTTTTTTACGATTGCACGAACTGTGGAAGAGTCCTGCGTCCCAAGCAGGGGGATTGCTGTGTTTTTTGTTCCTATGGGAGCAGGCCATGCCCTTCTGTTCAAAAAGCTCAAAAAGTAGAAACTTCCAATCAAATTAACAACAACAAGATTTAATCAAACCGGCGATATCAAGCTAAAAAACCTTTCAGCTTGAGTTGTTGTGCGCGCTCGTCTTCCAACTTTTGCCTTCGCCATATTTTTTTCATTCGATGTTTGAGAACAATGGCATAAGCGGCAGGGAGAACGATCAAACCCAGCAAGGTCGCGGAAATCATGCCGCCGATCATTGGAGCGGCAATGCGTTGCATCACTTGTGAACCGGTACCTTCGCCCCACATGATGGGGGCCAAGCCTAGAGTGATCGCCGTCATGGTCATCATGATCGGTCGCACACGGCCCACGGCACCTTCGATCACCGTTCTGCGCAAATCGGCAACATTCCTTATGCTTCCTTCCTGCAAATTTCTTTGATACGCCTGATCGATATAAACCAAAACCAGAACCCCTATTTCTGCGGCCACTCCCGAAAGTGCAATGAAACCCACCGCAACAGCAACACTGAGATCATAACCCAGACAATAGACCAGGCCGACACCACCAACGGTGGAGAGCGGAAGCGAAAGTAAAATGAGCAGGCTCTCGGATATTTTTTTGAAGTTTAAATAAAGAAGCAGAAAAATCACAAATAAGGTCAAGGGTGCGGCTATTTTGAGTCGCTCTTTTGCCCTCTGCATATACTCATACTGTCCGCTCCAGGTCAGGCTGACTCCTGACGGGAGCGAGACTTCTCTCTCAACAATTTGTTTTGCATTTTCGACATAGGTTCCAACATCAATGTCCCGAATATCAATATAAATCCAGGCATTCAAACGCGCATTTTCGCTTTTGATTGCAGGTGGACCTTTTTTTATTTCTATAGAAGCAACCTGTGCCATGGGAATTTGCTCGCCGCCGGGAGCTGGGATCAGCGTTCTTCGCAAGACGGGAAGGTTATTCCTGAACTCGCGACTGTAACGAAGATTGATGGGGTAACGTTCGAGTCCCTCAACCGTCGTGGAAATATTTTTGCCGCCGATCGCTGTCTCGATCACGTCTTGAATGTCGCCTACAGTGAGGCCGAAGCGAGCCGCTTCCAGTCGGTTGATATTGAAGTCAAGATAGTTCCCCCCCGCCACGCGTTCGGCATAGACACTGGAGGTTCCCGGAATATCCCGTACAATGCCCTCTATTTTTTTTCCCAATGCCTGCAACGCATCCAAGTCATTACCCGCAATTTTAATTCCGACAGGGGTTTTTATTCCTGTGGACAACATATCCAGCCGAGTTTTTATGGGCATGGTCCAGGCATTTGTCACCCCGGGAATATTGATCGCTGCATCCAGTTCACGTTTCAAATCCTCTACACTCAGCCCCGGTCGCCACTGTTCTTTCGGATGCAATAAAATGATGGTTTCAAACATACTCAAAGGAGCAGAGTCGGTGGCTGTTTCAGCCCGACCTGCTTTTCCAAAGACTCTTTTGACTTCTGGAATCTGCTTGATGATGCGATCTGTTCTCTGAAGCAGGTCCCGCGCTTCTGTGATGGATATTCCGGGCAAGGTGGTTGGCATATACAAAAGATCACCCTCGTCCAAAGGCGGCATGAACTCGGACCCCATGCGCGTCAGAAGCGTCCAGGCAATGAACAGGAGCACAAATGCCGATAGAATAATCAATGTCTTCATTCTCAAAGCCAGATAAAGAATCGGTTTGTACAGAAACGTCAACAGAAGGTTGATCGGGTTTCTTTTTTCAGGAAGAATTTTACCGCGCACGAACAAGGCGATCAAAACAGGGGTCAATGTGATTGATAAAAAAGCCGCGCTGGCCATGGCATAGGTTTTTGTAAAAGCCAGCGGAGCAAACAACCTCCCCTCTTGCGCTTCCAGAGTAAAAATTGGAAGGAAGGACACGGTGATGATCAACAGACTAAAGAACAGGGCCGGGCCGACTTCCGAACAGGCTTCATACACGATTTGCCAATGATTTTTTTTCCCTTGTTCACGTTCCATGTGTTTGTGAACATTCTCAATCATCACAATCGCACCATCGATCATCGCGCCGATGGCGATGGCGATACCGCCAAGTGACATGATGTTCGCGTTCAATCCCTGAAAGTGCATGACCAGAAATGCCATCAATATTCCGACGGGGATCACGCTCATGGCAACCAGAGAGGAACGGATATGAAACAAAAACACCGCGCACACCAAGCCTACAACGATGAATTCTTCGATCAGCTTTTCTTTCAGATTTTCAACGGCTCGCAGGATGAGTCCAGAGCGGTCGTAAACAGGAACAATTTCGACCCCTTCGGGAAGCCCTGATTGCAATTCCTTCAGTTTTTGTTTGACACCATTGATCACATCCAACGCATTTTCCCCAAACCTCATGAGCGCAACACCTCCAACAACCTCGCCCTCACCATTCAGGTCAACCAGGCCCCGTCGCATCTCCGGCCCTAAATGAACATAAGCCACGTCTTTAAGCAACAGGGGCGTCCCTTTGGCATTGACACCCAGAGGAATGGATTCAATATCCTCAATGGATTCCACATAACCCCTGCCCCTTACCATAAATTCGGTTTCTGCCATTTCCAGAACACGCCCACCCACGTCGCGGTTGCTTCTTTTTACAGCGTGGACGATTTTTTCGAGTGGAATCCCGTAAGCAAAAAGTTTATTGGGGTCGACTTCGATTTGATATTGTTTCACATAGCCGCCAACACTGGCGACCTCGGACACTCCCGGAACAGTTTGCAATTCGTATTTTAAAAACCAGTCTTGCAAGGATCGGAGCTCGGCCAAATCCAAACGTCCTGTTTTGTCGGTCAGCGCATATTCATACACCCAGCCTACTCCGGTAGCATCGGGTCCCAGTGTGGGTTGTACTTCTTTGGGCAAACGCCCGGAAACAAAATTAAGCAATTCCAGCACTCGACTTCTCGCCCAATACAAATCGGTCCCGTCTTCGAAAATCACATAAACAAAAGACAACCCAAAAAAGGAATAGCCTCGCACTGTTTTAGCACGTGGAACCGAAAGCATCGCCGTCGTTAAAGGGTAAGTCACCTGGTCTTCGACTATTTGCGGTGCCTGCCCTGGATAGTTGGCAAAAACAATCACCTGCACATCGCTGAGATCGGGAATGGCATCGAGCGGCGTTTTTTTCAGAGCGTAGATTCCTGATGCCACAATCAGAGCGGCCGATAATAGAATCAGGAATCTATTCTTCAAAGAAAATCCAATGACTTTCGCAATCATAATTGTTAAAACCTTTGCATGGGCTCAACGCCCAGCAGTTTATTTCGAGGTATCTTCAATTTTTCCCAACGCTTCTTTTAAATTACTTTCCGAATCAATGAGAAAGTTGGACGAGGTCACCACCTTATCCCCTTCCTTCAGTCCATCAATAACCTGGATATATCCCTCCGCCTGAGCCCCCAGCGTCACCTTTTCGGATGAAAATTGTCCCTTTGCATTTTGAACCACGACCCGATTCTCCAAACCAGAACGAATGACGGCCTCCTCTGGAACCGCAAGGGCTTCTATTTCTATAGGGGATTTAATCATCACATTGGCATACATATCCGGCTTCAACTCCCAGTCGGGATTATCAAATTCCATCCGCACCTGTATGGTGCGTGTTTTAGGGTCAACCACCGGATTTATGAAAGTCACTTTCCCTTCAAATGACCGTCCGGGAAAATAAGAAAGCGTCATAGAAACTGTTTGCCCCAAGCGAATCCAGGGCAATTCGTATTCATAAATATCGGCCAGCACCCATATATTGGTAAGGTCGGCCAAGGTGTATAGATTCATTCCAGGTTTGATAAACGAGCCATGGTTCACATTCCTTTTTACGACGAATCCACGTCCCGGTGAATGGATGTGCATGGTCTTCATGATTTTTTTATCACGTAGCAAGGCTTCGATCTGGTGAGGGTGAACATCAAGCAATTCCAATTTTTTTTTCGCCGAATCCAATAGCCCTTGCGTTCCTTTAGCAATCTCTGGAATGGAACTATTCTTCAAAGTCTGATTGTATTTGAGTGCCAACAAAAGCTCTTCCTGTGTAGCCACCAGATCGGGACTGTAAATTTCGGCCAACACCTCATTTTTCGCGACCTCTTGACCGGTAAAATCAACATATAATTTTTCTATCCATCCTTCATATTTCGTATGGATGTGCATGAGCATTCGTTCATCGTAAGTCAACGCCCCGACGGCGCGAATAGTCCGAGAAAGCTTTCTCTTTTGCACAACATCAGTTTTAACACCCGATGATTGCCGAAAACCTCGGTTTGTCTTCACGATCGGAGTTGAGGAACCCTGAGGTTTGTCGTCATAAACAGGAATCAGGTCCATTCCCATAGGAGATTTTCCTGGCTTGTCTGACTTGAAACCGGGGGTCATGGGAGCCTTCCAATATTTTACTTTTTTGTCACTCGATCCTTTTGTGGAAGAAGAAACCATCCCTTCCATACCGGCAGATTTACGAGGCAGTATTTCAGATTTCTTCAGAGTCTCTACTTCGTCTTTGATCTGCCTGATATAAGGTTGAGCCAACTCGTTGCCATCCATCCAAATCTGCATGAGTGTATTGCGCGTTTCCGCTATATTTTCAGGGCTACTCAGATAACCATAAGAAAAAGCTCCAGCCATGCAGACAAGAAGAATCACCACCATTGCAAAAGAGCTTCTGCGTTCCTCAAGCATTTTCTCCTCGGGCTCCACTGGAAATATGATCTCCCACTTTTTCACGTCGTCTGGTAGCAGATTTGCGGCGACAGGCGCAGTCGGCAGGGTAACGGACGACGAAGCAGACTCTTCCTTATCGGAAGTCACATGTTCCTCATTCTTATCCGCAACGATAGAAATATTTTCTGATTCGCAGATTTTTTTTAGAAAACTTTGAATTTTAGAAAATAGATTTGCCAACGGTGTACTCCAATGTCGCGATATTTTTTTCATAATTAGTCAGCTCTCGATGATATTTGATCTGCCATTTGAACAACGTTGCTTCGTTATCCAGCAGGGTCAAAAAATCAACTTTATCTACGCTGTAACCGGCCATGGCCGATTCCAGTGAATGACGTGCCTGGGGGATGATTCCTTCACCAATCAACTCTAAAAGCCGGGCTCCTTTATTTTCCTGGTCTGTCGCTTCTTTGATTTCCATGAAAATTTTGTTTTTTAATTTTCGGTACGTTTCCCTTGCATACTCAATCCGGTAAGAAGTTTCCGAAACTTTTTTACTCTGTTTGCTACTTTGCCACAGTGGTATGCGGACCTTGAAAAATGCCGAAACCAGATCAGGGTGTCGTGTTTGCAATGAATCTTCCCGTTGCCCATAGCTCACACCCACATTGAGATCGGGATAATATTCTTTCTGCGCTAAAGCATTGCCCGCCATTGAACGAGCTATCAGGGCCTGTGCCTCTTTCAACAAAGGTCGATTATCTACTGATAATTCCTGAAGTTGTTCGATATCAAAGTTGAATTGTGTTTTCTGAATTCCATGCGGGATATGCAAGGGATCTTGCGGAAGACGATTCATCAGCGAGTTCAGCTTGCCCTTTTCGGTTGCCTCCAATTGTCCCAGACGAAGCAACTCATCCATGATCTTGGAAAGCTCTACCTGCGCCTTGATCACATCCTGTTGCAGTCCCTTGCCAACCGAATATTTCGTTTGCGCCATTTCAACAAATTGTTGAAGCAGTTTTTTGTTTTCGAGGGTTGTTTCCTGGGCCGCTTTAAGAAAACACAATTCATAAAATGACAATTTGACGTCACGCTCAATCAGCAAGCGTAGTTCGTCCCGATGTTGACGAGCCATCTCCACATCTTTCTCGGCGGACAACTCTTTCAGTCCCAACTTTCCGGGAAATGGAAACATCTGCGAAACGACCACTTTTTTCTGCGTCATCGCTTCCTGATCGAACGCAAATGAATTTGTCGGCAAATTGTACAAACCGAATTCCAGAACCGGGTCCTCCAAAGAAGACACTTGTGCCGGAATCTCATTCAACGCATTTATATGTTGATCGGCTTCTCCGAGCAGGGGGTGATTTTGCACGGCGGTATCAATAAAATTTTTCAGAACCTCTTCAAAAGATTCTGCAAAAAGCCGACCGGGGAACACGACCACCCCCAGTAGACAAAAAACGGCAATCCATCCAGTCCAATGACGCATGACTGTCTCCATATTTTTTATGAAAGGGTAAAATTCGCTCGCAAATACACAAAGCCTGTTCCATCAACATTCAGTACGAACGGAGAAACAAACAAAGTGCACGCGTTATCACGGTCTAAGAGACCGAAACTCAAGCAAACAAAAATACAAATACGGATGGGCTACAGACTACGCTTTGGGAGGGGGTGTGAGCGGTTGCAATGTGGGGGGGATATAAATAGCAAACGCAAATGGACTGAAATGGTCGGTTTTAAGAAACACCGAAAACACCAATGATGTGGCAGAATTGGGAACGGCACAATGCATACAGGTGGTGCTGATGGCACAATCCTGCATGCCGTCATGGACCGCACCCGAAGCAGGACTCGCGACAAATAGCAGACAAACCACTATTGCCGAGAGAAAAATCGCCCTGTGTTTTTTGAAAAAACTCTTCATAACATTAGTTACGGTAAATGATAAGCTATACTTTAATATAGTCCTAACTGAATCGTTTTGCAAACCATGCAAACAAAAATGTTTTTTTTGATTTAATATCTGCCTCTGGAAATTATTAGGCCGCCTGTTGAAAAATCCCTAAAAATGCTATCAAGAAGGTAGAATGGTCGATCTGAATTTTATCAGTCCCTTCACATCAAAGGTTTTGTTATGTTAATTTTTGCAAAAGCCATCGACCAGCGTCCTGAGTCGATTATCTATGAAAATATCCCGACCGAACAAAGGGAACGCGAGACCTATTATCGACAGTTGTTTCCCTACACAATCGTTCGAGCCGGGCTTGATCTATCGTATAAAGAATTGGACGATATTCTGGATTATGTCGAAAACGATTTTCAGCCTCCCGCGGATTCTTCCCGTCAGGAATATCCCAGCGATATCGATGCCTGGTATCATTCGCGATTTCCCTGGACCGCAAATTTTCTCGACAAAGAATCGACTCACTTTGCGCTGGTCCTTCTGGTCAAGTCGATGGATTCTTTCGGATCGTACGAGACCATGAATGAGATTCATTCGATGATCATATACGATTGTGTTGAATCGATCGTTTCCCTTTACAACAAACTTCTCAAAGAGGCCCCGGAGAAAGCCAGAGACATTACTCTGAGCAAGGGAGTCCCTGTGGACTTTGACGACTTCATCAATCAGTACTGGCCAAATATCGATTTTGCTTTGATGTCGAAAGCCGACTATCCACATAAGACGCATTCAGAACGTAAAGAGAAGATTGAAGCGTTCATGGACGGTCTGCTCATGGATGGGACCGAACCCCTCCAAGCGATTGACTCCACCGTCAATGAATTTGATCTGTCACCTGCGGTTAAAGTTCTTTTGCGGAGAGATGAAATTTCGCGTAAATTACTGGAGTTGCAACGCAAAGTTTGAGCATTTCAGTGAGAATCTGAAGTTTTATAATTTTGCAACAGGTGAACGATTTTGGAACCATGTATTTTGACCAGTGACGATTGGGACAGTTGGCCAGAGATGGCGGCGGAAGCAGTCGGAAAAGCTGTAGAACTTGTTATCTCCAGACAGGGCACTTGTAATCTCATGCTCACAGGTGGAACCGTCGCAGAACGTTTGTATCTGTATTGGTCCCGCACTTCTGCGTTGCCACTGGATAAAATACACTTCTACTTGGGTGATGAGCGTTGCGTGGCACCCGATCATCCCGAAAGCAATTATGCGTTGGTGATGAGGACTTTGCCCGGAGTGACTTCCATCGTTCGTATGGAAGCTGAAAACCCAGACCGGGCGGCGGCGGCAAAAGCCTACGCTCAAATGCTTCCAGAAACCATTGATGTCCTGCTTCTGGGCATGGGAGAGGACGGCCACATCGCATCGCTTTTCCCTCACGACCCGGTCCTGCTTTCAGAACGAAGGGGGGTAGAATCCATCACAGGACCCAAAGCACCCTGTCAACGTTTGACCGTAACTCCCGATGTCATCACTCGCGCCCGGTATATTTTTGTTTTG
This sequence comes from Nitrospinae bacterium CG11_big_fil_rev_8_21_14_0_20_45_15, assembly GCA_002787235.1. Classification (GTDB taxonomy): domain Bacteria; phylum Nitrospinota; class Nitrospinia; order Nitrospinales; family VA-1; genus Nitrohelix. The sequence goes on along the minus strand of PCWG01000045.1, from coordinate 21,283 downwards.
GCCACGGGAATTGCAAAAGGCAAAACTCTGGACACAGCTTTTGAATCTAAAACCGATTTTTCCTCCCTGCCCGTTCGTCTGACCTTGGGAGGTACCTGGCTATTGGACAGAGATGCGAGCAGTCAAATTAGAAATGATTTTAAAAATAGCAGAAATTTTCAAGACTTTTTAGAGTCTCGCTGGTAATACAAAATGGCAAAAGCACTCATCACCACGGTCCCTTTTGGAGATAAAAATCCTCGGCCTTTGGAATTGCTCGAAAAAGCCAATATCGAGTATCTGATCAATCCGCATAACAAAAAGCTCACGGAAGATCAGTTGGCCAATATGATTCCTGAATTCGATGTTTTGATTGCAGGAACGGAACCGATCACCGAAAAGGTTCTGGCACATGCCAACAAACTCAAACTGATCTCAAGAGTAGGCATCGGTCTGGACAGTGTCGACCTGCTTTCAGCGCAACGACGGGGAATCAAAGTTTCTTACACACCCGACAGCCCAAGCCCGGCGGTAGCCGAACTCACGCTGGGAATGATGTTGACCCTCCTGCGCTCGACACATGTTTCCAACACGCAAATGCATCAGGGGAAATGGCATCGCATTTACGGGCGAAGACTGTCCGAAGTGGTCATTGGTATCATAGGAATGGGGAGGATTGGAACCCGTGTATTGCGTTGCATGAAAGGCTTTGGTATGCTCAAAATCCTGGCCAACGACATCCAGCCCAATCACAAACTGGATAAGGAATTCAAACTTGCCTGGGTCTCCAAGGAAAAAATATATTCAGAGGCAGACCTCATCAGCCTGCACCTTCCCTTGACACAATTGACCCAGGACATGATCCGGCGCGAGCAATTACTGGCAATGAAAAAAGACGCGATGCTGATCAACACATCACGCGGGGGCATCATCAACGAGGACGATCTCCACGATGTCATGGCTGAAGGACACCTCAGTGGCGCGGCTATGGATGTGTTTGAAAATGAACCTTACAATGGCAAGCTCGCTCAAATTGAACGATGTTTGCTGACGGCCCACATGGGCTCCATGTCCATTGACTGTCGTACCGAAATGGAAATCAAAGCCACTGAAGAGGCTGTACGCTTTTTAACAGGGAAAACACTAGAGAGTGAAGTTCCTCAAGAAGAATATCGCATTCAAAGCCAAAATCTATGACTGGAAATAAAAAGGGCATTGTAACGGTGATTGGGGGAAGCGGTTTCATCGGTTCCCACGTCGCCGATCATTTGAGCGCGGCCGGATTTCAGGTGCGCATCTATGACTGGGTGGACTCTCCCTGGAAACAACCCGGACAAGAAATGATCATCGGCGACCTGCTCGACCTGGATCGACTCGATCAAGCGATTTCCGGTTCTCAGGCAGTGTATAACTTTGCGGCTCTCGCAGACCTCAATCAAGCTCTTGACAAGCCGATAGAAACCGTAAAAATCAATGTACTCGGTAACGTTCATGCACTGGAAGCCTGCAAGAAACACAATGTGAAACGTTACGTTTATGCCAGCACCGTTTACGTGTACAGCCGCGAAGGCGGATTTTACCGATGCAGTAAACAGGCCGGTGAGCACTATGTTGAAGAATACCAACGCGTTTTCAATCTTGACTACACCATCCTGCGCTACGGTTCTCTTTATGGCCCCAGAGCGGACGATGGCAATGGTCTCCTCCGCATTGTTCGCAGAGCGATGGAAACCGGCAAAGTAAGCTATGAAGGAAGCTCGGACTCCTTACGCGAATACATTCACGTTGAAGATGCCGCCAAAGCCAGCGTCGTCGCATTGGGAAATGACTTTCGCAATCAGAGTGTCGTCCTCACGGGTCAGGAACCCATGCGCGTGAGCGATTTGTTAAAGATGCTGGCCGAAATTCTGGGCATCCCTGATAAAGTTGAATTTATAGAAAAAGAATTGATCGGACACTACGTTCGCACACCTTATGCGTATCAACCCCGTCTGGGCCGAAAATACGTGCCACCACTTCATGTGGATCTGGGGCAAGGCCTGTTGCAATTGATCGACGAAGTACGCATTGAACAATCGAATTCTCAGGGAAATCCCATCGACAATGAAGACTCATAACCAGAAAATACATAATCAAACAGGGCATCGCACGCAAGCACAGTGACTGCCATGACTGATTTAAAACAAGAGGCTTGCGCTCTATTAAAATCCCGGCAAGTGATCTTCTGGGACTTTGACGGTGTGATCAAAGATTCTGTCACTGTAAAGTCAGAGGGATATGAGAAGCTGTTCTCTTCCTACGGCATGGATGTGATCAAAAAGGTACGCCATCACCACAGTCTTCATGGGGGTGTTTCCCGTTATGAGAAAATTCCGCTATACTTGAGCTGGACAGGTACGACAAGCTCCCCAGAACGGATTCAGGATCTTTGTGAGCAATTTTCAAATTTAGTTCAGCAAGCCGTGGTTGATTCTCCATGGGTCCCCGGGGTACGCGAATATTTGCAGATAAACCACACCGACCAACATTTTATTTTGATCACCGCGACCCCTCAGGAAGAAATTGAAAGCATATTGAATGCGTTGGGAATCGCCCATTATTTTAGAGAAATTTACGGCGCACCGAAGCCTAAAACCGAAGTCGTCAGCGAGGTATTGAACCGCCTTGGTTGTCCCGCCGAACAGGCTTTGGTGGTGGGAGATTCTTCAACCGACTTCCATGCCGCCGAGAAAAATAACGTGTCCTTTTTACTGCGCCGTACCCCTTTCAATCAAGATCTGCAAAAACGGTTGCAGGGATGTTCTTTCGATGATTTAAATTTTTGATTTTTTTTAAGGAATGTATCAGTGAGTGAATCTATTGTTTGTGCGCTTGTGATTGGACGTAAAGGCAGTGTTGCGTTTCCCGGAAAAAATGTTTATCCCGTTTTAGGGCGTCCCCTCGTCAGCTATCCGCTGTTAGCGGCAAAGGAATCTTCTCATGTTAAACGGGTTTTTGTTTCAACCGATTGCCCTGAAATCATGACCCTTGCCAAAGAGCACGGTGCTGAGTTGATCGAACGTCCACCCGAACTGGCAACCAAACAAGCATTGGGAGAAGATGTCTTTGCCCACGGGTATTATGAGATCAAACGACTGCTTGCTGAAGAAGGCAAACGCGTCGAACTGATCGTCTTATTATTTGCCAACGCCGCAACTTTGAATAGCGTACTGATTGACAAGGGAATCGAAATTCTTCGCAATGATGAAACCTTTGACTCCGCAGTCACCACTTCGGTTTACAATATGTGGAGTCCGCTTCGCGCACGCAAACTGGGGCCCGACGGGTGTCTGCGCCCCATGGTTCCTTTCGAAACATTTGGAGATCCTCGTTCTCTGAATTGTGACCGCGATTCTCAGGGAGATGTCCATTTTGCCGATATGGGGGTTTCTGTCGTCCGCCCAAAATGTCTGGAGAAAATGGCAGAGGGACTTTTACCGCAAAAATGGATGGGACAGAACATCGCCCCTATTCCAAACTGGGGCGGATGCGACGTTGACTACGAATGGCAGGTGCCTATGGTTGAATTCTGGCTTCGCAAACACGGATTTGAAGAAGCGTAGAGGACAGACAAAAAGTGACCGAGAAAAATCGCCCCATCTACGAAAAACACAACAGCTTTGTCGAGATCCGGCACCAGAACAATGATCTGCTCGCTGTATCCATGAAGCGTATTGCCGAGCTGTCCGACAAGGAAGATTGCCTCAAAAATTTGTCGGAGCCGCATCGACCCATTTTTGATCAGCTCTGCAAAGACCTGCTTTCTCCAACGCCGGAAAACAATCGACCGTGTTTTTCACTCAGTCCAAATGTAGTGGAAGAAATCGCAACCGTATCCGATGCCGATTTACCGCGTTATCTGGTGCATCGCTACCGCTATGAAATCTATCCTCAAAATAGAATTCTTGACGCGTATCCACCCTATCTTCAAATCGAACCCACCTCGATTTGTAATTTTCGGTGCGTATTCTGCTTTGAAACGGACCCTACCTTTTCCGACAAATCGCATGGATTCATGGGTCAAATGTCACTGGACCTGTTCAAACAAATCATCGATCAGGCCGTGGGGAACATTGAGTTCATTTCACTGGCTTCCAGAGGAGAACCGTTGATCTGCAAAGACATCGTTCCCATGCTGGAATACACACGCGGAAAATTTCTCAATCTGAAAATCAACACCAATGCATCTTTGCTGGATGAAGAAAAATGTCACGCCATACTTTCCGGTGGCGTAAAAACAGTGGTATTTTCTGCGGATGCTGCAACGGAGCCTCTGTACAGTAAACTGCGCGTTAACGGCAATCTCGCTACTGTTCTCAGCAACATCGAGCGATTCCAAAAAATTCGACAGATCCAGTATTCCAACCTTCCCGTCATCACCCGTGTTTCAGGCGTTAAATTTTCGGACGAGCAGGACATCAATTCCATGCAGAAAGTCTGGGGCGATCTTGTCGACCAGGTCGCGTTCGTACAATACAATCCCTGGGAAAATGTTTACAGCCAGCCCGCAAACGGAATCAGCAAACCCTGTTCGGATTTATGGCGTCGAATGTTCGTCTGGTGGGACGGTCAAGCGAACCCCTGCGATGTTGATTACAAATCGACTCTGTCAAAAGGTTTTCTAAAGGACCTTGATTTGACCGAGTTGTGGCGTTCTGCCGACTACGAAGAACTGAGAGCCGATCATCTCAACAACAAACGCGAAAGCAGAAAACCCTGCACCGCATGCACGGTGATCTAGGAATTTAAAAATGATAAAACATAAAGCATGGGTCAAAAGCGTCCATCGTTTACGCGGCGAATCAAAAACCCGTCATGGTTTGATAAGACTGGACAAGAACGAGCGCATCACAGATTTCCCGAAAGAATTTTTCGATGCCTTTATCGCAGACATCCGTTCAGACCATCTGACGGCGTATCCTGAGCCCGAGGCTCTGTATGAGAAATTGGCGCAACTGCACCAGCTGAACGTGGACCAACTCATGATCACCGCTGGCTCCGATGCGGCGATTCGACACTGCTTCGATTTGTTTGTAAATCCGGGCGGAGAGGTCATCGTTCTTGATCCCACTTTTGCGATGGTAGATATTTATTGTGAATTACACGGCGCGCAAAAAAAGGCCATCGGTTATGACACTCAATTACAACTCGATATCCCCGGCCTTCTAAATAGCATTGGGCCAAAAACAGAATTGGTTGTCATCGCAAATCCCAACAGCCCAACAGGAACCCTGATTTCTGAAACAGATCTCACAGCTATTATTGTCAAAGCCGCCAGCTTTCAGGTTCCCGTATTGGTCGATGAGGCCTACTACGGATTCTGCAAACAAACGGCTATCTCTTTACTGAACGAGCACGATAACCTGATTGTCAGCAGGACGTTCTCAAAAGCTTACGGTCTGGCGGGCCTCCGCATCGGTTATCTTGTCGCACAACCTGAGGTCGCTCAACTGCTGTACAAGTTTCGCCCGATGTATGAAGTCAATTCCCTCTGTATCCTGGCCGCGATGAAATTATTGGACCAGCCTGAAATTTCTGAAAACTACCTCTCCGATACAGAACAGGGGAAAAAGTCTCTTCTTGAGTTTGCCAAATCAAAGGGGCTGAATTTTCAAGACACACACGCCAACTTCGTTTACATTGATTTCAAGGACAATAAACAAACCGTTATCAACCTACTTTCAAAAGCAGGGATTTTGGTTCGCGGCGGACTTGCAATAGAAGGCTTTGAAACTTATCTCAGAATTTCGATCGGTCCCGTTGAAAAAATGCAAGCTCTTATAGAAGTCCTTCAACCCGTTGATTTTTAAAAAACCTGATCACTGCGGGTTTGTCACACTCAAAAAAATACTCCTCAATGATTCTTGACTTACGATTCGACGGCAAACTGGGAATGGAATTGTCTCAACGGATGGGTCGGATTGCAGAGGAAATCCGCACTCCTTTTCACGATTTGATAGAGGGACTTTCAAAAGGTAACGAAGCCAATCTCGATTGGTGGGTTTCCGGCCCCCCCAGTCGTAACGGCTATGCCAGCCCTTTTTTTCATCATTGTTGCTGTATTCGTCTTGTTCAGGAGCTACTCGCCGAGAAAATAAAAATTGATTCAATCCTTGTCGATTCCTCAGCGGTCAAAAAAATTCTCGCACCCATTTTTTCCGGCAAAGAAACACTTCCAGAGATTCAGATACCTGACATTTCTTTATTAAAAAAGTCCACACTCTGGCTGAAAAAAACTTTCCTGACACCACTGAAAATTTTTTATTCCCATTGGCAGGCAAGAGACACCGACTACGAAAAAAAATTCATCCCCCCCGATGCGATTCTGATCGATCTGTTTGTACAAGACTATTCTATCGACACCGAAGTTTATTATCCCGGTCTCCTCGATTTTCTCAGTGAGAAGGAAAAGCAGAAGATTTTTTTTGTCCCCACACTTTATAAAATTTCATCTTCCCGTTTGAAAGACACCTACAAGGCCCTTAGAAACAGTAATAAAAATTATTTACTGAAAGAGGATTTTCTAAAATGGGAAGATTATTTTTATGCTTGGGGCTATGTTTTGCGTTCACGATTTTTGAGAATCCCGTCCGTTCAATTTTCAGGAGTAAACATCAAACCTCTGGTCGTTGAAGAAATTCGTTCTCTGGAGGAAGTAGGCCCCGCGATGACCGCCCTGCTGAACTATCGGTTCAGTCATCGCCTGAAGGAGAAAGGAATTGTTCTGAAAATGGCGGTCAACTGGTTTGAAAATCAAATTGTGGACAAGGGCTGGAATGCGGGTTTTAGAAAATACTATCCTGAAATCGAAACGATTGGCTATATTGGCTTCTTGTTGCCCAGACATCATCACTGCGTCTTTCCGACGGCACTTGAAGAAAAATTAAAATTACTTCCAGAAAAAATACAGGTCATGGGTGAGGGGATTGTCACGCAAGTCAAAGAACATGCTCCCGATTTAAAGGTGGGAACAGCACCCGCATTTCGATACCGCTATATTTGGAATCGTTCGGAAAAAAAATCTATCAGTGAAAAATTTTTCATCTTGGTTGCATTCCCGATACTCATTGACAAGGCCGTTGAGATCCTACAACGCATTCATGAGATGTACAAAATACTCAATGATGAAAATATGCATTTTTTATTAAAAATGCATCCCACCTGCTCCCAGCAAGATATTCTTAAAAGCATTCCCTTCTCACTTCCCTCAAATTTTCAATTTGTGGAAGGGAAGTTGGAACAATGGCTGGGAGATAGCCGGGTATTGATCAGTGCTGGCTCGGGAGTCCTCATGGAGGCCATCGCCTGGCAAGTTCCTGTAATTATCATTGGAAGTACCAGTGGGTTGACTCACCACGCCATACCGGAGGATGTCGACCCTCTCTTATGGCGAATTTGCTACACATCTGAAGAGTTGGCCAAATCGGTGGTTTTTTACAAAAATAAAGACCCAAATGATCTGAGACGGGAATTTGAACTGGCGGATGAAGTGAGGAAAAATTACTTCCAGCCGGTCGATGAACAAGGCGTTCGAGATTTTCTACAAATGCATTGACCCGACTTAAATCTGCAGGTCAAATTGAGGGTTTCACAGCTTCCACACCGTATTCCAAATCAGCAGAGTTAGAATCCGTTCCCGTAGAATTGACGGCGTATTTTTCCAGATATTCCTGTTTCAATTCTTCAAAAATCCGGTTACCTTCCGTCGTATTTGCTTCTGCCCGTTCAATATCCTTCCATCGGCTTTTGGGCATTTTCACGTAAAGCACGAAACATTTCTGCAAGCCTTCAATCTGTTCGGGCGGATACTGTTTCTGGACAAGCATGGGCTTATCGGTGAGTGCCTTTGTGATCGTCTCGGGAGATACCAACCCCATTTCCTCACACAATTTCCTAAGCTGAGTGCCATGAAACGGTACAAAGGAATATAAGTTTTGATTGTTGGAATCGATATGACGGTTCAACTCGACCGTATCCATAGCCAATTCGCGGGTTTCCGTGGGAAAACCAGTGATGTTGTTCAAGCTGAAGGAAACATTGTGCCGAACTGGAATTTTCAATGCTTTTATAATCGCATCGTTCTTCCAGTCGCGTTTCAGAAACTTTTTCCGGAAGTTTTCATTGCCATGCTCAATGCCAAAGGAAATTCGATGGAGTCCAACCTCAGCAAGACGCTTGACTTTATAATCTGTCAGAGTTTCCGGGCGTGTTTGCATCCAGAATGGAAGACCAATATCTGAATACATGTCACAAAATTCGTCGAACTCGCGGTTGTTCCAGGAAAGAAATGTATCTGCCCAGAAATAATTGTATTCAATGCCATAATTCTCTTTAAAATGCTTGAGCTCGCGGTATACCAGCTCAATACTTTTTTTCCGGAAAAAAGTTGTTTCCGTTGCATCGTCATAAAGAGTCAACTGATCGGGAGAATTGCAAAAGGCACATTTATAGGGGCATCCTCGGATCGTTTCAATGGGCATCATCTTGTACCACTTGCCCGCCATAGGCCTAAAAAGCCTTTGCTCTTCAAAAAGGTCAATATCAATGATAGGCGTATCGTTGATGTCAAAGGGATTTGAAATGGAATTTTTGAGAACCGAACCATCCCTTTGCTTCACCCACAAATTCGTCACGTCATCCCAGGAATTGCCTTTATCAATACGATCGCAGAGATCAAGAAGCGCATTTTCCCCTTCGCCCACACAAACCATGTCAATCAAATCTTGTTTGATAACAATTTCCGGCGCAAAAGTAGGGAAGACACCGCCTGCTATGACAGGTATTTTATGACGCTTGATATGATCTTGTATTTCTTCAAGTAACTGGACTCCGAGAAGCCACATGTCTTCAGTCGTTGACAGTGCGATGAGATCGGGAGAAAAAGACTGGACCTTCTCGCGAATATCATCTCGCCAGTCGGTGGTACGTAAGAGAATCCCTTTCTCATCAGGATTGAAGGGAACAACATTCAAACGAGTCGCCTTGGTTCCGTCGGAATCTACACCATAATCGGTTTGATAATAGGTTGCGTCAAATAAGTCCACCTGATGCCCTCTTCCTTTCAGCAAAGCCGAAAACAGCGCAATCGCAGGAGGAAGCATGTTCATGCCGTAGGTATTTGGGTAAACAAACAGAACCTTAACGCTCATATTTCTCCAGTCGGGGAAGTCCTTCCAAGATAGACAACGAAACCTACTTTAAATATCATGAACCCAAAAAGAATAGCAAGTCCATTCCATATTAAAAATCATAAAAATCAAAAGACTAAAGTTGTCTTTGGCCGCAGAGCACAAACATCATATGCACACGAATTCTTTGCAGTACAATAAGTCTGCAAGAAACATTCAACACTTGAAGAATCACTCTGGATTACTGGTTCAAATTGAGCTATCGTTTCTGTTACAATCGAAGGAGGTTAAAATCGCTCTGAAAACAATTTTTACAGAAAAGAATTTGTCAAATAGCATCATCGCTAGAACCGCACCGGGAAAGTTCATTTTACTTTCCCTTTTGGTGCATGTGCTTGTTATTTCCTTTCAGGCGATCCACACTCCGAAAAAAGACGTTGAAATCAAACCCAAGCCCATCCATATCAAGTACATACCAAATAAAGAAATTAAAGCGGAAGAATCGCCGGGAGAAGTTGTAAACATTCCCGAGCCTAAAAAATCAGAAAAACCAGAAGAAACCAACCTTCTTTCCAATGTTGATTCACGTGCCCACTCTGACCAGAATCAATCGGAAATTAATAAATATTCCCGTAAAAAAAGAATCGCCCCTAAAAAAAGTTCTACCGCTATAGAAAAGCAAGAGCAGACCAAGCCAATACCTAAAGTTGAAGAAAAAAAACAAGAACTGGATCCAGAATTGAATGGCAGTGAATTATTGAGTTCTGAAGAAATCACTCCTGCCGAGGAAATTCCTGAAAGCACCACATCCAAAGGTCTCACTGCTTTGCTGGACGGGATTGATCCTGAAAAATATGCATCCTCGGACACACTTGATCCGTTAGCACAGGACGCCGACGATGGCGAATCGATTTCTCTCAATACCAAGGAAGTCAAGTACGCCTCGTATTTTGCTCGTGTCAAACATCAAATCGAACGTGTGTGGAATTATCCTCTCGAAGCGGCTCAAAAAGGCATTCAGGGCAATGTGGATTTACGTTTTATTATCTCTAAAGACGGAAGTTTAAAAGGGGTTTGGGTGAAGGATTCCTCTCGTGAGGAAATACTCGATGTAGCCGCTATTAAAGCCGTTCAGGACGCCGCACCTTTTTATCCATTTCCGCTATCGATTCAAAGAGACAAGCTCTCTATCATTGCCACTTTTGTATATTCGCCAAGATTTCGACACGCCAGATCAAATGACTGAATCCATCCATGAATAATTGTTTTGCTGCCATATTTATTCCACCTTCCTTCGATTTATCTTTGCTTGATAAAAAAGTCGCAGGCATTCCTCTACTCAAACGTTTGATACTCACCCTCAATCGGGTTGGATTTGAACATATTGTATTGTTTGGATCAAAAAAAAAGCTCGAAGATTGCGATCACCTCAACAAGGAACTGGCTACAGATCATCGTTTCAAAGGAGATTTGATCAGGTTAGAGGAGGGTCATTATTTTTCTCAACTGGAAATACTCAAAGACAAGCATTGCCTAGCTATCAACGCCAATACCATCGTTCTCAAAGAAACCATCAGCTCTTTTTTTCAAACAAGCCAAGCGAGTGAATCCTTTAAAACCAACCATGTTGTACAGATGGCTGGGGAAAGGCATGAAAGGCTTCCTCTGTTTCTGCTACCTTTGGAGTGCCTGTCTGCGCTTGACTCATGGAATCAATCAGGCAACCCTCCTGTGAATATTTCTCTTATCCCTGCCGATTCCGATGCTCCTATTTTTGTTTCCAGCGTCCAAAACAGATCCGAGCTGAAGCAAGCCGAGCGGACATTCATTGCCAAACATCGTTTCCACTACAGTCAACTCATGGACATCTGGTTCAATTCCTTTTTTGCATTACGCATTTCATCTTTATTGGTCAAAACCCCTTTCACCCCCAACCAGATCACCTTGGCAGGATTGCTGATCGGCCTGTTGGCGAGTTATGGATTTGCTCAGGGGAACTATTGGGGCGGACTCATCGGAAGTCTTTTACTGGCATTCACTGCGGTATGGGATTGTTGCGATGGCGACGTTGCCCGTTTGAAATTCATGGAATCGGATTTTGGCGAAAAACTCGATACCGCATGCGACAATGTCATCAATGTTTTTGTCTTCACGGGTATCATGCTGGGAGTTGCCAAGGTAGACGGCTGGAACCAGGCACTGCTCCCTTTCGCGATGCTATGTCTGGGGGGAGGGGGTATCTTTATCCTGATCTATTTTCCAAAGGGCGGCAAAGGTGCTTTTTTCAAAGGAACCTCTATCTATAGTGCCATCCAATTGCTCGCCAGTCGAAATTTTGTTTACATTGTTCTTTTATTTGGAATTGTTGGGGAATTAGACTGGTTTCTCTGGTTTGCGGGTTTTGGCTCTTTGCTATTTGCTTTGGAACTGTTTCGCATCCGATTAAAAACTCTGGCCCTGAGAAAAACCCAGCAGGAACTCCCGTAACTGTTATGTCCAGCACAAACAACACCGCGGTCCTTGTTCTCCAGCAACCGCCATTGAACACCCGCTGTACTGACTGGTATCTGAGACCCATCGCTGGCGTATCCCTTTTATTGAGGAATTTACTGGAGCTGAATGAATCCAATCTGAGAGAACTTTTCATCTATATTCCACATTGCACACCTGCAGAGAATTTACTTTTATCAAAAGAATTGGCTGACCCTCGACTTCCACACACCCCCCGATTGCTGGAAGGAAAATCTGCACTGAAAGAATTCCTACAAGCAACAAACCATGTAAAAATCTTTCACGGTGCCTTTCTTCACTCAAACCAGGTGCTAAAAACGGCACTCGCGGAAATGCCGATTGAAGGTAACGAGCCAACCTACACAACGATCTCCTTAACAGAAGAAGAAATTTTGCAATGGGAACAGCCATTCATTTCCAGTGATCAAACTCCTGAAAAAATTGATGCGTCACCATTTCCCTCAGCGCGTTTATTTATTCTTCAAAACTCCCGCCCGCTGGAAAAAGAATCTGATTTTTCTTGGCACAGCAAGCGGCTCATCTACGCCAGCGGCTTGAGCAATGACAGTTTTATGGACCGTGTGATCACACGACGTATTTCCAACAAGCTGACGCATTATTTTGTCACCACTGCCTTGACACCCAACCACATCACCTTGATGAGCCTCATTATCGGTCTGGGTTCCGCACTTTTATTTTTTCAGGGGAGTTTTTGGGCTATATTAGCAGGTGCTGTCGCGTTGCAAATTTCAGCATGGGTCGATTGCGTCGATGGTGAAGTCGCCCGACTCAAGTTTATGAAGTCTGAAATCGGAGCCGAATTTGATATTCTTTGCGATAATATCGTTCATATCTCTGTTTTCTTTTGCCTGGGCATGGGACTGTATTTTGAAACCGGTCAAGGCATTTACAAGGCCTTGGGGGCATTCGCGGTTCTGGGAAATTTACTTTCCTTTGCACTTTTAAACCAAAATATTATAAAAGGGAAAGCGCAGGCAGACTCGCATGACGCCGTTGTGCCCGAAAAGAAATCCGGGGAACCACCTGAAATAGCCAATCGCGATTTCACATATTACCTGCTCGGATTTTCTCTGTTTGGAGTCAGCTCCTGGTTTCTCGCATTGACGGCAGTAGGCTCCAATATTTTTGCCGGATATCTGGTATATTCCAGACGCAAACAATAAAATTACAAACGACGTCACAATCAAAGGCGTCAGTCCACTTGACCTCATACCGCAAGAATCATGATTTTAGGAAAAAAACTAGTCGTTGTCCTTCCCGCCTATAACGCGGAGAAAACACTCAAACAAACTTATGACGAATTACCCCATGAATACCTGGACGGCATCATTCTTGTGGACGATCACTCCAGCGACGACACCTCAAAAATTTCCAGAGAGCTTGGCGTCACAACCATCACTCACCCCAAGAATCGCGGCTATGGTGGAAATCAGAAAACCTGTTACAAAGAAGCATTGAAACTGGGAGCAGACATCGTTGTTATGGTGCATCCCGACTATCAATACTCTCCGCCTTTGACAGCGGCTCTCGGTGCGATGATCGCTTCTGGCGAATACGACATGGTTTTAGGTTCAAGAATTATAGGAGGGGGGGTCTTGAGCGGTGGCATGCCTCTGTACAAATACATCGCCAATCGCGGCTTGACCCTGTTCCAAAACTTGCTTTTGGGTGCCAAACTCTCGGAATACCATACCGGGTTCCGTGCCTTCAGCCGCGAAGTGCTTGAGACTTTGCCATTGGAAGAAAATTCGGATGATTTTATTTTCGATAACGAAATGATTTTGCAAGCACTGTTCTTTGGATTTCGAATTGGTGAAATCAGTTGCCCCACAAAATACTTTGAGGAAGCCTCGTCCATCAATTTCCAGCGCAGTGTGATCTACGGCCTGGGTGTTCTTGAACGCACCTTCAGGTTTCTCATGCACAAAAAGAATCTAAAGACTTCTCACTTATTCGATGCAAACGGGGAAAAACTTTCCGTTTCCCAACCACTCGATTAACAGGCTCATCAATTATTAGCGTTTGGATCCATTTCGAGATTGCGCTCGGCAACATAAGTTCGCCTGCCATCATGAACACGGACATGGTACCAGGGCTTGTCTTTAGGCGGGCGACTCTTGGCCATCATTTCATACCATTCGTCGTCACTGCCAAACTCAAGGTCCACCCCAACCACAATGCCCCTGTAATGAAAACGTTTGTGATGAACGGGCTGACCGATCAAAAATTTTGCTTTTGAAATTGCCACAGCGGACTGTCCTTAAAATAATAGAAAATTGCCACAACACTCAGAACACATTCACCAACTCCTGCTTTCAGTAGTTCGACCAGCTTTCGATTAAATTATCTTCTACGATAACAATCGTTTTCCTTGCGTTCGCCCATAGTTTATACATCAATTGCAAACGATCTGGTTTGCTATTAAAAGCATCCTTGAACACAATCTGATTTTCAGGTGCTCCCCAAGCCGCATAGACACCACACAATCTCATACCCTGATACAAATTCCCTCTATTAACAAAAATCCACTCTTCCTCACTGAGCAAACCACGCCGATTGATCTCAGTCACAATATACTGGGTTATAAAACCGTGTCGGATCGCACCCTCATAAGCAATACATAGCGAACGATCATCCAGAGTGGCCACCAGATTAGGATCCATTCCGGTGACCCCGGTGGTCAGACTGTAACAACCCGCACCTCCCCAAAGCACCATCCACAAAAATAAAAATGACAAGATGCCCTGTCGAGATCGACTCACGCGCCCTCCTACCCTGATTTTAAATTACCCGTCAAAATTCCACGAATAAAGTGTCAATAAACTTACAAGACAACATTCACAAAAAAAGATAGCCCTGTAAATACACATAAATAAATACTTAAATAGATCATCTTTGCGGAATCAAAAAGTGGCATGAGGCTTGCATATAATCATTCATAACCTTAATACACATTACGGAGCAGGAGAACATCATGAACCACAAAAAGGAAAAATATAAATCCATTTTGACAGCCAGCCTGCAACAGGAAAAATTATATCGGGTTGAAAAAATAAAGCAAGAACTTGACCGGGAAAATCAAAAATTACTGAAGACGTTGTTCGGAGACAATGTTCCTAAATCCTATAAAGGTTTGAATTGATCAACGGAGAGGATATCCTTATGACAAAAGACAAGCCCCACAGAATGCAAACAACCGGCACATCATCAGAATCTGCTAAAAAAATCACTCAACGGGACAAATACCTGTACGAATGGAACTTGTTGGCATTAGTGAATATCTATGGGCGTAGAATATTGAGAGGCCTCAAATAATTCTGTGAAGCTATTTGAGGGAAACAAAGACTTTCTCTTTAAGTGATTTTCACACTCAATTCGGGGCTCAAAAAACCTTTCAATACTTTTTCTATTCCTCTCAAGGTACCGCCTGTCGAGCTGGGGCAACTGCCACAGGCACCTTGATATTTGATCCATACTTCATTGCCCTCAACACGCAGCACCTCCATTCCACCACCGTCGTTGGCCAACGTGGGTCGAACCATCTCTTCCATCAAGTCGTCAATGACATTGCGTTTCTCATCGTCAGAAAAACCAGGAAATTCACTCACATCGATTCTATCTAAAACGGATTCCTTTTTCTCTTTTTCTGCAACGGCTTTTTTCGCTTCGGGTGAGAGATGCGTTTCAATTGCAAAAATCACATCATTGATAAAATATTGCCAGGCTGATTCATTGAACATCGTCACCGAAACACAGTTGTCACAAAGGAATACCTCCATCGCACCCACTGCAAACAAGGCTTTGGCAAGTGCATTGTTACCGTGATATTCATCTTCTTCATCCAGTGTGAATGATTCAGGCTTACCCTCTGTTACCGGGCCATCCATAATAAATTTTAACGCCGCCGGATTGGGCGTTTCTTGTCTCTCTATGATTTTCATAAAACGTTTGATCTCCTGAGCCTGTTTCAAAGTACTGCAATAATCATTAACCTGTATATTAGATGCCTGTTGCCCCGCTTCGATTTTATTTTAAAGGGTAAATAGGTGCGAACCGAACTGCAAGAAGAAACAGACCTGTTTCTCAAAAAAATATTTTGATTCGGATTCCCTTTATAAGCGTTTTTAAATGCCACATTTTCTGATCATATCTTCTAAAAAAACAATATTTTTACTCAGTTTTAGTTCAAGCAACTGCTATAATTTAAAGATAGGGCTCTTTAAGACTGCAAATCATCTTCGTTATGGAGAACCATCAATGAAATCACCCTTATTTTATATACTAACCCTTAGCCTCGTGTTGCTGGGTGTCCAGTCAGTTTTGGCTCAGGATTCCTTATACCAACCCTTGCCCACTGTCAAACATCCTGCGGACAATGCCTGGACGAAAGACAAGGAAGAACTCGGGAAGGCCCTTTATTTCGACCCTCGACTTTCGGGGAGCAATTGGATCAGTTGTGCGACCTGCCACAATCCCGGACTCGGTTGGGGCGATGGCCTGCCGCGCGCACTTGGCAACGGACAAAAAGAACTGGGCCGTCACAGCCCCACCATCATCAACAGTGCTTACTTTGATTTTCAATTCTGGGATGGACGCGCAAAAACTCTGGAAGAACAGGCACTCGGTCCCATTCAATCCACCGGAGAAATGAACCAGAATTTGGATGAGTTGGTCAAAGAACTCAACGCTATCCCCGGTTACGTGACGATGTTCAAGAATGTATTCGGAAATGAAGGAATCACTAAAATAAATATTGCGAAAGCCATCGCAACCTTTGAACGTTCGATCATTTCAAAAGACTCGCCCTACGACAAATTTTCGAAAGGAAACAAAAAAGCCATGTCGGAATCTGCCCAACGTGGAATGGATGTTTTTTTTGGCAAAGGGAAGTGCACCTTTTGCCACAATGGTCCCAACTTCACTGACAGCGGATTTCACAACATCGGCTTAAAAAATCACGGCCCTCTAAAAGAAAATCTAGGGCGCTACAACGTGACGAAGGATGAAGCGGATAAAGGCGCATTCAAAACTCCCGGACTGCGACATATATCCAGGAGTGCTCCCTATATGCACAATGGCAGTGAAGCGACACTTGAAGATGTCGTGGAATTTTACAATCGAGGCGGTGACGTTGCCAAAAACCGTTCACCCATGATCATGCCCTTGTCATTGACGGAACAAGAGAAAAAGGATCTTGTGAACTTCATGAAAGCACTGGAAGGAAAAGCCATTAACGTCACAGTACCCATTCTACCTTAAAGGATAGGGCTTGATGGAAAACGAACTAGACGCTATAGATTTCAGAGACCCCCTCACCGCTTTTCTCTCCGACAAAACCATGTCAGTTCCCATGGGGCAGGCGATGATTTTCGTGGTGCTGATATGCATCTGCATGTTACTGGGTCGATTTCGCCTGGGTCTGCTGGTTTCCTATATGTTTGTGTATTACTGGGGCTTTATTTTAAATCGTTCCTACTTTGTCGACATTCTCGGCAACACAACGTTCGGAATGTACGTCTATACCCTTTCAGGTTTTTTAATGCTAATCCTTGCTATTATTGGCCTGGCAAAAAAAACCTGAACGAAAAATTTTCCAAGCTGAACTTTACAGGTTACTCAAGCCTCTTCCTCAGCCGACAGAATGGATTGAAGCATCTCCTGACCCGAACGAATATTGAGAAAACGTTGCTGTTCGTAGCCCAGAACAATATCGTTCGCACAATCCGGATATCGCTCAGCCAATGGCAACGCGACATCTGTCAGCATCCATTGACCGTGTCTCTCGTCTTCCTTCATGTGCAAGTCCCAATAACCCACCGCCGTCTCGTCGAAACCCAAACGCTCTCCAGCTATTTTATAACTATCAAAAACCGCAGGAGTTGTCACTTCTGTGAACAACAACCCGCCTGCATAACGTAGAAAATATTTTTTTCTTTCGCAAAGAGTGAAGCTGTGGTTGATGTCTGCCAGAACACTCCACGGAACCAGATCGAGATAGGCTTCTGGTTTAGCATTCATATCAAAGTAATTCAGCATGGCCTCAAAAAAAGTTGAATGCTTGCGCGCCAGCTTGCCGCCGCCATACTCTTCCAGAAATATCCGCGTCAGCATCGACTGCACTTCATTCCCCACACCACCGAGAACTCTGGAAAGTTGACTTGATTCGACCAGTCCGTTGACAGACAGTATTGCCATGAGCCGACGATATCCTGCTTCTGTAATATCGTTTTGAATATAACGACCGGTTTCACTCAACCGAGGATGCAAATCTTTTTCAACTCTAGCTTCCAACTCAGCAACGACGTCCTCATTCGCAATTCCTTCCATATCCAGTTGTTGCAACTCCCAGCCCTGCCAGGCCGACTCTATTCTGGATCGGATCGAAAAAAGAAACGGTGAGTCTTCGTTTTCATAATTTTTCAGGTCGTCGTACCAGAACAACTTCATACGGTTGATCTGATAAAGAATTCGTTGCAAAAACAGGTGTGATTCCTGACTCCCTGAATCTATCCTATAAGCCTCTGCAATAGCCTCTTCAATGCATGCGACAAGAGAGGTTATTTGGTCATCCCCTGCATCTACCTTGCGTTGTAAATCTTTTGACCGAATGAGTTCAGAAAATTCTTCTTCAAGATTTAAAAAACGATGTTCGTAAACAGGGGACTCTAAATATAAAGTCATAGGATTTTTTGAAAAGGGTTCGCTTAATTCTCTAAGCTTGGGTATTATGAAGCTTCACTTTTATGAAATCCTGACCCTGCAACAATGCAACAGAGGTGGCAATTTGTTGAAAGGGTATCCTTAACCATAACAAAGGCTCCGCTTATCGTCAACCTTACCCCTCATCCAATGCGATTTAACACTATAAAACTCAACTCTGCTGACGCCTCTGAATCAAACACTCTCGATTTAGCGCAAACCGTTATGGACGGCTTATCCAGGACTCCCAAAGCCCTGCCCTCCTGGATACTATTCGATGATCGAGGGGGAGAAATGTTTAACAAAATCACACAGCTTGAGAACTATCCTCCCTCTGCCTGCGAATTTGATATCATTAGAAATCACGCCGGGGTGATTGCCCGACTGCCTTTTGAAAACGGACTGCAACTCATCGAACTCGGGGCAGGCGACGGGGCAAAGGCAGTGGTACTCATAGACCACCTGGTAAAGGAGGGACAGTCCACCCATTACATTCCCATTGATATCACTGACGGAGCGGTTCGCTCTTTAATAAAAAATCTCGAATCAAAATTTCAGGGATCAGATTTTAGTGCAAGCGGATTGATCGGAGATTTTTTTCAAGGGCTCAGTCAGGCCACAGAAAGCTCCAGTCGACGCAACATGATCCTTTTTTTGGGAGCAACTCTTGGGAACATGGATTATATTTCCATGAAAAAATTTCTGGCGCGTCTGAGAGGAAATTTAAACATCGGAGATTACGTCGTCATCGGCTTCGATCTCATGAAACATCCGAAGTTATTGTACAACGCATACAATGACAATCAGGGGTTTTTTGAAGATTTCAATTTATACATGTTAGACCGCATCAACGAAACACTTGGAGGCAACTTCATAAAAGAAAATTTTGTTCAGCAAGCTCAGTACAATAAGGACACCCGGTCGATCGAAAGTTATCTTTTCAGTACCTGCGAACAGTCGGTTCACATTTCAGCACTCGACAAGGAATTTCATTTCAAGGCATGGGAAACCCTGCAAACCGAGCAGTCCTACAAATACGAAGAATTTGAAATCGATTCACTGGCAGAATCCAGCGGATTTGAAACAATAGAACGCTTGTACGATTCCCAGCGACAATACGTCATGCCCATCTGGCAGGCAAAAAAGATGTGAGGAAACATTTAATTCAAACTCTAAAACCTAAAGGAAAATATTATGTCCTCAGCTTCAGCGCGCCATCTGTTGGTAGAAACAGAAGAGAAATGTCTTAAATTGAAAAAAGAAATCGAAAACGGTGCTTCATTTGCAGATACTGCGAGCAAATATTCCAAATGTCCTTCAGGCGCATCGGGTGGAGATTTGGGGGAGTTTCGCCCCGGACAAATGGTTCCCGAATTTGACAAAGTCGTTTTCAATGAAGCCGTAGGCGTGGTACATGGACCGGTCAAAACCCAATTTGGTTATCATCTGATCGAAATCACCAGCCGAAGCTAACCAACATTTCCACACATACGACATCCCTCGCAATGGCAGTCCACGCTCAAACAGAGCGACTGTCATTGCGAGGTGTAATTGAGCTCGAAACAATTCACATTCCTACCCCTGTAGAAAACACGAAGGTCTCTCAAACACAGGCTGAGCAGATACAAATATTTCAGATCAAAGGGTATTAAGAAGCGTTGAAGAAGGAGGATTCTTTATAGACATCCAAACCTCTTTTGCAGAGGACGTTGATCACTGCGGCGATGGGCACACCTAAGAGGACACCGACGAAGCCGAAGAACTCAGCTCCCAGAAGAACCGCAACCATAATCACGATGGGGTGCAAACCGATGCTGTCCCCAACAACTCTTGGTGTGATGACCATGCCCTCCAATGCCTGCACGACCGCAAACACACCGGCAACTCCAAGCACCGACATCCACTCATGTGATTGTGCAAAGGTCATGAAAGCGGCGGGAACAAAACCCAGAACCAGGCCCAGATAAGGTACGAGGCTGGCAAGGCCTGCGGCCAGGCCAATGAACAGACTCATGGGTGTTCCGCATACAAACAATCCGATGCAATAAAGAATCCCCATCAACAGGGCCGCCATCAACTGACCCCGTACAAAACCTGCCAGAGTGGCGTCGATGTCTTTGACCAATGCGAGAATAGAATCTCTAAATCTTTCGGGAATCAACGCCAAGGCCTTGTCATTGATCTCATCAAAGTCGCGCAATAAATAAAACATCGCGACGGGTATGATGACCAGATTGGCAATCATTAAGATGATATTAAAAAGCCCGGAAAGCGATCCCCACAAAACATCGGAACCCGCCGATAATACTTTCAAAGGCAAAGTACCGAACTTAGCCAGCGCATCCTTCAAAATAATCTGGGCTTTTGCCTGATCTATCCCGGCAAGACGCTCGAGCAGCGGCTCAACCCAGCCATGGACGACGGCAATGTACCGAGGTAAATTTTGAATAAAATTCTCTGCCTGCACTTGCAGGAGTGGAAGCAAAAGCGCAACAATCGCGACTGACACAAGAAAAAAAACCGACATCAAAATAAGAACCGAAGGCGTACGTGGAATCTTTTTTACTTCCATGCGGTCCA
>PCWG01000045.1:0-285 GCA_002787235.1 Nitrospinae bacterium CG11_big_fil_rev_8_21_14_0_20_45_15 | reverse complement strand
AAAGGCGTATTTGTTCTCTTGACCGTTGCTGTGGGATGGGCGACACTCAATATGATGCAGGATATTACGGGTATGGATTTTGTTTTGTTTCTTCTCGTATTTCTCCTCGCGAGCACAGTGGGTGTTATTCTTTCTTTCCTCGTTATCTATATGTCAGGCTATGCGGTGGTGGAAGAATATTCACTCTGGCAAGCGATGCAGGCGGGTTGGCGATTGTTTACAGACCACTGGCTGGTATCGTTTGAAGTGGGTGTCATCATTCTTGGATTGAATGTTGTTGTGGGA